>NZ_JBXAQU010000028.1:0-79156 GCF_058807535.1 Bradyrhizobium sp. GW821-FHT12B03 | reverse complement strand
GCGCCGACCGATTCCTGCGTCGCGGCCTGGATGCCCGAGATCTGCTGCCCGATCTCGCCGGTCGCCTTCGCCGTCTGTTCGGCGAGCGCCTTGACCTCGGTTGCGACGACCGCAAAGCCCTTGCCGGCTTCGCCGGCGCGCGCCGCCTCGATCGTGGCGTTCAGCGCCAGCAAGTTGGTCTGGCCCGCGATGGTGTTGATCAGCTCGACGACGTCGCCGATGCGCGTCGCCGCCTTGGACAGCTCGCTGACGCGCTCGGTAGTGGTGCGGGCCTGACCGACGGCCTCGCTCGCCACGCGCGCGGATTCCTGCACCTGCCGGCTGATCTCCGTGATCGAGGACGACAATTCTTCGGTCGCCGACGCCACCGACTGCACGTTGGTGGAGGCCTCCTCGGAGGCTGCTGCCACGATGGTCGTCAGCTCCTGCGCACGCTCCGCCGTCGAGGTCAGCGTCGAGGCCGATGCCTCGAGCTCTGTCGCAGCCGAGGAGACGGTGTCGACGATCTCGCCGACGGCGGCTTCGAAGCCGTTCGCAAGCTTGTGCATCTCGGCCTTGCGTTGCGCGGCAGCGTGCTTCTCGGCCTCCGCTTGCCCGCTGCGCATGCGTTCGACCTCGAGACCGTGCTGCTTGAAGACTTCGACCGTACGCGCCATCTCACCGACCTCATCAGCTCGGCTGGTGCCGGGCACCGCGGTACCAAAGTCGCCGTTGGCGAGCTGCCCCATCGCGCCCGAAATGGCTGAAAGCGGATTGAGAATCCGCGAGAAGGTGATCCAGAAGCTGAGGCCGGCGAGCACCAGAGAGGTACAAAGCAACAGAACCGTGAGAATGAAATCACGCGCGCTGGCTTCCGCCTGCATGGCAGATTCACGGCCGGCAGCGGCGCCAATGGCCTCGCCGAGCTTCAGCACCGCATTAATGCCGGCAGTGGCCCGCGCGAAGTACTCGGAGCCGGTGATCTTGTAGTCTCCGCTTTCGCCCGAGGCGAGCGTGATCACACGCGTTTCGCCATAGACCCCAAAATAGACCTTCTCGACCTCGACAATCGCGTCCCCGATCTGCGCCGGCAGATCCTGGCGCAGCCGCACCGGCAATATCGTATCCCACGCGAGCTCCACCTTCGCGCGCAGCGCGGAAAGACGTAGAAAGCCTTCGGTGCCGAGCTTCGCTCGCGCCCCGACGGCCCCAGCCAGCAAGGCGCGCTCCCTTCCGGCGTTCTCGGCCATCTGAGCTGCAAGATGCCGCAAGCCGACCAGTTGCGCCAGCCTTGCCACAGGTGGACTGGTGAGGGTTTCAAGCGTTAGCCGCAAACGGTTGCTCGCAACGTCGATCACGTCGGTAATCGTCGGAACGAAGCCGTCCACTACATCGGGCGCGCGTTCGGCGCGCGGACGCGAGAGGCCTGCATCGACCTTCTCGCGCAACACGCGCAATTCCTCGAACTTCGCCGCGGCGTCTGCAACCTGCCTTTGCTCCGCCGCCATTTCGGGAATCGAACGAATATCCAGCACGGCCTCGCGAAAGGCCTCGTCCGCCGTCGCGCGTGCCTTCTCGATCTCGGCGCGACGCTCTGAGGTCACCGCATCGGGAGACTTCAGCGCCGCGTTGGTCATGCCGCGCTCAATCGCCCAGTGTCCCGCGCTGCGCAACAGCAGCTGCGCGACTCGATTGACCCTCAGGAATGCTTCCGACTCCTGCCGCTTGACGATCGCCTGATAGGCAATGAATCCAGTCGAAGACAACCCCAGCAGCACCAGTGCTATGATGATGCTTGGCAAAATCGTGCCGATCCGAATGTATCCAAGTCGGCTCGGCGCGCCGGCGACCTTGGTTCGGGTTTGCTGACTCTGGGCGAGACTCAACATGGTCCGTTTCCCCCATAGGAAACACGCAGCCAAGTCCTTGCCGGCCGCTTGGACGTTGATCGCCCTTGCCAGAGAAACTAGCCGCAGAGTTCCCTATTCTGATTAACGCGCCCCTCGGAGTAATACCGAGATTTTGAGCCAAATAATTGAAGCTCAAGCACTCATTTCACGAGCAGGTTGTAGATTTCAGCTTGAGGTAGCCACTGCTCGCCTCTGCAGCCAGCCGCCCCCGGTTCTGCGCGTGGGGATAAAACAAGACGCGAGAGCAGCATGCGTGAAGTGGCAGATGATCTCACGAGCTGCCTTGGGAATCGTGCGCGACTCTTACGCCGCGCGTACGGTGTCGAGAAACTTGCCGACCTCGAGCTTGAGGCGGCTGCTGTCGCCGGACAGCATCTGCGCGGCGGACAGCACCTGCGAGGAGGCTGACCCGGTCTCGCTGGCACCGCGCTGCACATCGCTGATGTTGGACGAGACTTGCTGCGTGCCCTGCGAAGCCTGTGCCACGTTGCGGGAGATTTCCTGCGTTGCCGCACCCTGCTCTTCCACCGCAGCCGCGATCGTCGAGGAGATCTCGGACAGCTTTTCGATCGTGTCGCTGATGTCCTTGATGGCGCCGACCGATTCCTGCGTCGCGGCCTGGATGCCCGAGATCTGCTGCCCGATCTCGCCGGTCGCCTTCGCCGTCTGCTCGGCGAGCGCCTTGACCTCGGTTGCGACGACCGCAAAGCCCTTGCCGGCTTCGCCGGCCCGCGCCGCCTCGATCGTGGCGTTCAGCGCCAGCAAGTTGGTCTGGCCCGCGATGGTGTTGATCAGCTCGACGACGTCGCCGATGCGCGTCGCCGCCTTGGACAGCTCGCTGACGCGCTCGGTAGTGGTGCGGGCCTGACCGACGGCCTCGCTCGCCACGCGCGCGGATTCCTGCACCTGCCGGCTGATCTCCGTGATCGAGGACGACAATTCTTCGGTCGCCGACGCCACCGACTGCACGTTGGTGGAGGCCTCCTCGGAGGCTGCTGCGACCACGGTGGTGAGCCGTTGCGTGCGCTCGGCGGTCGAGGTCAACGTAGTGGCGGACGCCTCGAGCTCGGTCGATGCCGATGACACCGTCCCGACGATCTCGCCGACCGCGGCTTCGAAGCCGTCGGCCAGCCTGCGCATCTCGGCCTTGCGCTGCTCGGCCGCAATCTGATCCTGCCGCATCTTGGCCTCCGCTTCCTCGCGCGCCTTCTGCTCGGACACGATCTTGAATTTTTCGACGGCGCCGGCAACCTCGCCGACCTCGTCCTTGCGGCCGAGGCCCGGCAGCACCACCGAGAAGTCGCCGCCGGCGAGCTTCTCCATCGCTGCCGTGAGGGCACGCATCGGCCGCGCGATGCTGAAGACGGAGAAGATGCAGGCACCAATCAGAACCAGCGCGACCAGCACGCCGGTGACGAGCGACGTCCGCGCAACCGACGCAGCTTCGGCTTCCGCCTCGGTGCGCGCCTCGACGCTCCTCTGCTTGGCGAAGTCGGTGATCTGATTGGCGAGCTCGGAGATCTCCTCGTTGATCGGCGCCAGCGTGCCCTTGCGGATACGATCGACCTCGGCAACGAGCTTTGCGAGTTGCGCCGCCGCTTCACCATCCTTCTTGGCATCGAGCGCGAGCTCCTGCTTGCGGATGGCCTCGATCTGCAACTCGCCCTTGCCGAATTCGCCGATCAGCACGGTCAGGCGATCGATCCGCTTGCGATTTTCGGCCGAGCGCGAGAGCTTGGCCATTTCGGCGGCGAACTGCTGCGCTGACTTCTGGCGGTCGTTGAAATAGGTGACCGCCTTCTGCATCTCGGCAGGCGAGGACGAGGTCAGGATGTCGCGAATGCCGATTTGCATCCCTCGCACCGAGCCCTTCGCTTCCGCCGCGTTTTGCGCGATCGCCTGCTGTCCCGATGCTCCATTGCCGAGTCTCTGGACTTCGGTGCCGCCGCTCATCTGGAGAAAGATCATCAGCGCGACCAGTGCGATGGTCAGCGCGGAGGTGATGGCGAGCTTGGTGCCGATTCGCAGATTCTGGATGAACGACATCGAACTATCCCCGGGATATATATTGCCGCGACGAAGCGCGTGAACATCCGGGGAAAGCTAACCGGCAGGTTACTCATTAACGTTAAGTGCGGCCCCCACGTCTTAGGTAGAAGTACGGACGACGCAGCGCAATTCGGCAGGCTTCTACACTTTTTGCGCGCAGCAGAATCAAGCTTCGCGGATTTGCATGCTTCGCGGTCGTTAACGCCCGCGCCGCCGCGGCGGTGTCAGCCCATCGCCTCTCCGACGAGGCTGATGCGAAAGACCGGCTTCTTGTTCTCGTCGAGCAGCTCCATGCACCACTCGGCGTTCGGCTTCAGGCTGCGCGAGATGCTGCCGAGCAGATTGGCGCAAACCTCGGTCATCTCGGCCCAGGCAGCGGCACGATCCTCGAACTCGTACGGCTGATCGGCGGCGCCGGAATAGCGGCCGGTACTGATGCGGAAAAAGTACAGCGACATCGTTGAACCCTTGCGTAGGGCCGCGCCCCCCGGCCGTACGCAAACTGGGGCGCGAGTCGCTACCAACGCATGAAAGACGCCGTCCGTATGACTACGGCGCGGCGGCTTCGTGCACGATGATCGTCTTCAACGAGAAAGAGCGCGGATGGCCCCGTGCAGCCGACCTACTGGGTGGAGCGGCGCAGCTCCAGCGGGCCCTCGTTCTTCACGGGCTCCGACTTGACTTCCGATTTCACCGGCTCGAGCCGGCTGCTCTCGACACGCGGGGTCTCGACGCGCGCGGCAACCTCGGTATTCGGCGCAGCGACCGACCCGGTGTGCTCCGAGGAGCGCAGCGAACGCGGACGCGCCACGGCGCGCGCCATCAGCATCTGGTTGCCGCCCTGGTGGTGGAAGTCGCAATAGGCGAAGCCCATGCCCGACACCGAGCCGCGGAAGCTACGATCGTCGGTCTTTTCAAGGTTGAAACAGGGCTCGAACGGAATGCCCTTGATCGAGGCGCAGACGTTCTGGCCGCGAATCTGGAGCGTGTTGCCGGGCAGGCGGAGATGCTTGACCGGGCCGGCACCCGAGAACTGCACGGCACCGGCGGCGCCGAGGTCGTCCAGGATGCGGCCCGCGCCGCGCGTACCGTCGAAGCATGTGAAAGCGAACACCTTGCCGGCGACGAAGCGGCGCGCCTCGTCGGCATTCATGCTTCCAGCAATGGCCGGCGCAAACGTCGCTGCCGCCGTGACAGCCCCCAACACAATACGCGCAAGCATGCTCAACTCCGAACCAACCCCAGCGCGGGCGATGCCTTATCTCTTTACCCGCTGCTTACCATACTAACCATGGCGACATTGAAGCAGCTTGGTTGGTAAAGTCTGAACGCCGTTAGACAATTTTTACCACGATCCGGCCCCGGACCTGGCCGGCGAGGATTTTTGCGCCCCAATCGGAAACCTCGGAAAGCGGGATTTCATGAGTAATTTCAGATAGTTTCGTCCGATCCAGATCGACGGCCAGACGCTGCCAGGCGGCCTTCCTGGGCTCGATCGGGCACATCACCGAATCGATGCCGAGAAGGCACACTCCGCGCAAAATGAAAGGTGCGACAGAAGACGGCAGGTCCATGCCCGCCGCAAGGCCACACGCGGCGATCGCACCGCCGTACTTCGTCATCGACAGGAGGTTGGCGAGCGTGGTCGAGCCGACGCTGTCGACACCACCCGCCCAGCGTTCCTTGGCGATGGGCTTGGCCGGCGCCGACAATTCGTTGCGGTCGATGATCTCGGCGGCACCGAGGTGCTTGAGATACTCGGCCTCCGCGGCGCGGCCGGTCGAGGCAATGACGTGATAGCCGAGCTTGGACAGCACCGCGGTGGCGACCGAGCCGACGCCGCCGGCTGCGCCCGTCACCACGACAGGACCGCTCTTCGGCGACAAGCCGTGCTTCTCCAGCGCCAGCACCGAAAGCATCGCGGTGAAACCGGCCGTGCCGATCGCCATGGCGTCGCGCGCCGACAGGCCCTGCGGAAGGGCGACCAGCCAGTCGCCCTTCACCCGCGCCTTCTCGGCATAGGCACCGAGATGGGTCTCGCCCATGCCCCAGCCGGTGCAGACGACCTTGTCGCCCGCCTTCCATTGCGGATGCGATGACGCTTCGACCGTGCCTGCGAAGTCGATGCCGGCGATCATCGGAAAGCGGCGGACTACCGGCGCCTTGCCGGTCAGCGCAAGGCCGTCCTTGTAGTTCAGCGTCGACCACTCGACGCGGACGGTGACGTCGCCCTCCATCAGCTCGGCTTCGTCGAACTGCGCCAGCTGCGCGGTGGTGCCCTTGTCCGCCTTGTCGATCCGGATCGCCTTGAACGTGGCCACAGCTTGAACTCCCTGACTTTGTTTCAGGGCATGTTTAGCCGATCAGGCAGGCTGCGCAACCGCTCGCGCGACCGGTTTCTCCACGATCGGAAGATTGATCAACGCCGAGAGCACGCCGAACAGGATCGAGAGCCACCAGATCGGCGTATAGGAACCGAACCGTTCGAACACGATGCCGCCGAGCCAGACGCCGAGGAAGCCGCCGACCTGATGGCTGACGAAGGCGAAGCCATAGAGCGTCGCCAGCCAGCGCGTGCCGAACATCAGCGCCACCAGCGCCGAGGTCGGCGGCACCGTCGACAACCAGGTCAGGCCGGAGATCGCACCGAACGCGATCGCCGAAAACGGCGTGATCGGGAACGAGATGAAGGCCAGCGTCGCGAGCGCGCGCGTAAAATAGATCGTGGAGAGGATGAAGCGCTTGGGCAGATAGTTCTGGAGATAGCCGACGCTCAGCGATCCCATGATGTTGAACAGGCCAATGGCCGCGATGACCCAGCCGCCGGTTTGCGTCGAGATGCCGCGATCGACCAGGAACGCCGGCAGATGCACCGTAATGAAAGCAAGCTGGAAACCGCAGGTGAAGAAGCCGAGCACCAGCAGCACGTAGGAGCGATGGCCAAAGGCTTCCGCGAGCGCCTTGGTGAAGGACTGCTCGTCCGCCGGCGCCTTGCTCGCAGAGCCGTCGACCGGCGGCGTCGAGAGCGCCAGCGACAACGGAATGATCAGCAGCATCAGGAAGCCGAACACGGTGAGCGCCTGCTGCCAGCCGAAATTGTCGATCAGTGCGACACCGATCGGCGCGAACAGGAACTGTCCGAACGAGCCTGCCGCGGTGCCGGCACCCAGCGCCAGGCCGCGCTTCTCGGCCGGCAGCAGCTTGCTGAACGCCGACAGCACCAGGTTGAACGAGCAGCCGGCGAGGCCAAAGCCGACCATCACACCCGCCCCCAGATTCAGCGACAGCGGCGTGGAAGAGTAACGCATCAGGAGCAGGCCGCCGGCATAGAGCAGAGCGCCGACGCACATCACCCGGAACAGGCCGAAGCGATCGGCGACTGCGCCCGCGACCGGCTGGCCCAATCCCCACAACAGATTCTGGAAGGCAATCGCAAGGCCAAACACGTCGCGGCCCCAGGCGAACTCTTGACTCATCGGCTGCACGAAGAAGCCGAGCGCCGAGCGCGGGCCGAAGCCGAGCATGCCGATGGCGCAGCCGCAGAGAATGATGATGGCCGGTGTGCGCCAGGTGGAGGAACGACCGAGCTCGCTTGCTTGTGTCGACATGGGGTTCCTCATCTGTCGTTGGCGGATCCCAAACAGGTGCCGCAGGCCAGCTCGTTTAATGCAAATGCATGAAAATCCCAAGTCAAAAATGACTGCATTCCATGAAGGGCTGCTGCCGGAGCATTGCGTTTCAACCAGACCGGCGCAGCGGAGGGCGTCTTGACGGGAATGTGTGCGAGGAGATCTAGCAACACCCGGCCATGCGTGATATCTTTGATTTACTCAGATTGAGCATATTAGGCCAGTGACCACGTGTGACCCGGCTTCTCGGCCGGATTTCTTAGGCTCCATATATACTCAAATTGAGTACAACAACATGCGCGGGAGGCTTCAATGCCGATCACTGGACTTTACGGCCCCGACGACTTTGCCAACCGGCCGCAGGGCCAAGTCACGAACAACACATCTCCACGCGCCGCGCCGGCGCGACGGGGACCCACGCTGCCGATACCCTCGCTGGAATGGACTGATGAGGTCGAGCGCGCCACGGCGCCGCTCTACGAGCGGGTGAAGCATGTGATCCCACCGATCGAGTGGCCACTGATGGCGCCGACGATCAAGGCGATCAACGAATTGAAGCAGGCGCGCGGCGCGGTGATCCTCGCGCACAACTACCAGGCTCCGGAGATCTTCCACTGCGTCGCCGACATCGGCGGCGACTCGCTCCAGCTCGCGGTCGAAGCGACCAAGGTGAAGGCCGACATCATCGTCCAGTGCGGCGTGCATTTCATGGCGGAGACCTCGAAACTGCTCAATCCGGACAAGACGGTGCTGATTCCGGACTCGCGCGCCGGCTGCTCGCTCGCCGCCAGCATCACCGGCGCCGACGTCCGCCTGCTCCGCGAAAAATTTCCCGGTGTGCCCGTGGTCGCCTATGTCAACACCTCCGCGGAGGTTAAGGCCGAGGTCGACATCTGCTGCACCTCGTCGAACGCGGTGCAGGTGGTCGAAAGCCTGAATGCGCCAAGCGTGATCTTCCTGCCCGACCGCTATCTCGCGACCTACGTGGCCTCGAAGACCGACGTGAAGATCATCGCCTGGAAGGGCGCCTGCGAGGTGCACGAGCGCTTCAAGGCTGCGGAGCTGCGCGAGCTTCGCGAGGCCGATCCGTCCGTTCAGATCATCGCGCATCCCGAATGCCCGCCTGACGTGCTGGCGGAGGCCGATTTCACCGGCTCGACCGCGCACATGATCAACTGGGTGCGCGAAAAGCGACCGCGGCGGCTGGTGATGATCACGGAATGCTCGATGGCCGACAATGTGCGGGCCGAGCTGCCCGACGTGGAGATGCTGCGTCCGTGCAATCTCTGCCCGCACATGAAGCGCATCACGCTCGCCAACATTCTGGAGAGCCTGCTGACGCTGCGCGAGGAGGTCACGATCGATCCGGCGCTTGCGATGCGCGCGAGACGATCGGTCGAGCGAATGATCAATCTGAAGAACTAGCAACACAAATCGCAACACACACAGTGTCGTCCCGGCGAAGGCCGGGACGACGATGAGGAGATAGCCATGACAAACATCCCCAACCTCACCCGCACGACCGATGACGTCGTCATCGTCGGCGGCGGCCTCGCCGGACTGTTCTGCGCGCTGAAGCTGGCACCGCGGCCGGTGACGCTGATCTCCGCGGCACCGCTCGGACAGGGCGCCTCGTCCGCCTGGGCGCAAGGCGGCATCGCCGCGGCGGTGGCCGAAGGCGATACGCCGGAGGCGCACGCCGCCGATACCATCGCCGTCGGCGGCGGCCTCGTCGACGAGGCGGTCGCGCTCGGCATCGCCCGCGAGGCTGCGCCGCGCATCCACGACCTGCTCGTCTATGGCGTGCCGTTCGACCGCGATCTCGAGGGCAGGCTCGCCGTCGGGCGGGAAGCCGCACACTCGGCGCGCCGCATCGTGCATGTGCGCGGCGACGGCGCGGGCGCTGCGATCATCGCCGCCCTGAGCGAGGCCGTGCGCCGCACGCCGTCGATCCGGCTGATCGAAGGCTTTGTCGCCGAAGCCCTGTTGACGGAGGACGGCACTGTTGCCGGCCTTCAATTGCGCGAGGTCGGCAATCCCGCGGCACGACCGGTCCTGCTCGCCTCTCGCGCGGTGGTGCTCGCGACCGGCGGCCTCGGCCATCTCTATGCCGTCACCACCAATCCGTTTGAAGCGAGCGGATCTGGCCTTGCGATCGCCGCGCGCGCAGGCGCCGTGATCGCCGATCCTGAATTCGTGCAGTTCCATCCAACCGCCATCATGGTCGGCCGCGATCCGGCGCCGCTCGCAACGGAGGCGCTGCGTGGTGAAGGGGCCACGCTGATCAACGGCAATAATGAGCGCTTCATGCTGGCGCGCCATCCGCTCGCCGAGCTCGCGCCGCGCGACATCGTGGCCCGCGGCGTGTTCGCCGAGATCGCGGCCGGGCGCGACGCCTTCCTCGACGCGCGGCAAGCGCTCGGCGCGCGCTTCGCCGAGAAATTCCCGACGGTGCATGCGAGCTGCATCGCCGCCGGCATCGATCCCGCCACGCAGGCGATCCCGATCGCGCCGGCCGCGCACTACCACATGGGCGGCATTGCGGTGGACGCGCGCGGCCGCAGCTCGATCGACGGGCTCTGGGCCGGCGGCGAAGTGTCGTCCACCGGCGCGCATGGTGCCAACCGCCTCGCCTCGAATTCGCTGCTGGAGGCCGTGGTCTACGCCGCGCGGATCGCCGACGACATCGCCGGCCGCGCGATCCCTTCACCTGCCCGCCTCCCCGATGCGTTGGTGACGTCGCGCGGCAACTCACCGGATGCCGCGGCCGTGAAGCTGCTGCGCGCGACGATGAGTGCACATGTCGGCGTCATCCGCGACGACGACGGGCTTGCAGAAGCGGCGCGCAGCTTTGCCGCGCTCGAACGCGAGGCCAGCAGCGTTGCTGTTCGCAACATGGCGATTTCCGCCCTGCTCGTCGCTGCTGCGGCGTGGATGCGGCGCGAGAGCCGCGGCGCGCATTTCCGCATCGATCATCCGGCCGATGTCCCCGCGCTGGCGCAGAGAACGATGACCACGCTCGCCGCGGTGCGCGAGGTGGCAGACAGCTTGAACGACCGTACGTCGCCGCGCATTGCGCAACCCATGATCGCTTGACGGAGTCTTTTATGATCACCCCGACCTCTCTGCTCTATCCAGATGCTTTCCTCTCACCACTCGCGATCGACGAGGCCGTGCATCGCGCGCTCGACGAGGATCTCGGCCGCGCCGGCGACATCACCTCGCTCGCGACGATCCCCGAAGCAACAAAGGCACAAGCCGTCCTCGTCGCGCGCCAGTCCGGCGTAATCGCGGGGTTGCCGCCGGCGCTGGCGACGCTGCAAAAGCTCTCGCCCGACATCGAGGTGCGGGCGCATGTCCGCGACGCCGCACGCGTTGCCCGCGGGCAGCATGTGCTGACGATCTCCGGTCCCGCGCGCGCCATCCTCACGGCGGAGCGGACCGCGCTGAATTTCGTCGGCCGGCTGTCGGGCGTCGCGACGCTGACGGCCGACTACGTCGCGCGCACCGAGGGCACGAGAATGCGGATCTGCTGCACGCGAAAAACCACGCCGGGTTTGCGCGCACTGGAAAAGTACGCCGTGCGCTGCGGCGGCGGCTTCAACCACCGCTTCGGGCTCGACGATGCGATCCTGATCAAGGACAACCACATCGCGGTCGCCGGCGGCATCCGCCCCGTGCTGGAGCGAGCGCGCGCGCACGCCGGCCATCTCGTCAAGATCGAGATCGAGGTCGATACGCTGATCCAGCTGCGCGAAGTGCTGGACACGAGGATGGCTGACGCCGTGCTGCTCGACAACATGGACCTCGCGACGTTGCGCGAGGCTGTGCGGATGAGCGAAGGCCGCGTCACGCTGGAGGCGTCAGGCGGCGTCACGCTCGACTCGATTGCGGCAATCGCCGCGACCGGTGTGGATTACGCCTCATCCGGCGCACTGACGCATTCCGCGCCGAATTTTGATTGTGCACTGGATATCGAGGCGTGATTGGAGCGCTGATGCCTCCACAACGTCATGGCCGGGCTCGTCCCGGCCATCCACGCCTCGCCCCGCAGCACAGGGAACGTGGATGCCCGGGACAAGCCCGGGCATGACGAACTCCTGTGGCTGACTACCGCCGCTCGCTCGCGCCCATCTCGGCGGAGCTCTTGGCTTCCTGTGCGAGTTCAGCGGAGAGCGCGGCGGTCTGGGCCGGAGAGCCCCAGCTCGGTTCCTCGCGGCCGTCGCCCCAGGCGCGCGGACGGTAGAAGGTGTGCACGCCGGTCTTGTACATTTTCTTCATCTCGGCGACCCAGGACGGGCGCACCCAATAGGCGTGGTAGTGCGTGGACTTGCCGACTTCCGGCAGCCAGATCTGGCCGTCGAGCATTGCCTTCGAAATTTTCTTGGCGCGTTCCCACATTTCGGGCTCGCGGATCACGTCGGCATTGTTGTCGCAGGCGAAGGTGAACTGGCAGGCGAGGTGGCGGTGCTTGTTCTGATAGACCGCGCCGCACACGGTGTCGGGGTATTTGCCGGAGAACACGCGGTTCATCACGACTTGCGCGACCGCGATCTGGCCGCGCACGGCCTCGCCGCGGGCCTCGAAGTAGACGGCTTCGGCCAGGCACTTCTCGGACTTGGCGCGCGACTTGTCGTCGAGTGCGAGCCGCTCCGCCGGTGACCTCGTGCGCTGATTGTCGGCATTGACCTCGCCCTTCGGCGCGACGCTCTCGCCGCTTTCGATATCTTTGGCGATCTCTTCCGTCGGCGGCATCAGTGAGGCCGTCACCTTCATGTCGGGGTCGGGCATCACGATCAACGGCTCGGCGCCGGGTTGCCAGCTCTCGATGCTTTCGAGACCGCCGCCGAGCGAGGAGCTGCCGAAGAACAGGTTCGAGGTCTTGACGCTGAAGGGATCGCGCGCAGGCGCGGCCGGCGCGGTGGCCCGCTTCAGCGCCTCGAGCGGCTGAACCGCGAACGAGCGCGCAAGATCGCTCGCCTTCGGCGGATTGGCATATTGCGGCAGCGGCGGCGCACGCAGCGCTTCCTGGAGCTCGGGGTCGAGCGCGGCCGCGGACTCCGGCGACATTGCTTGCGACATCGCCTGCGGCAACGCGGCGGTCTTGGCGCCGAACACCGAGCTGTTCGACGTCGCGGGATCTTCCTGCGCAGGAGCTGCGGCCGGTGCGGCAGCGTCGGGAGACGTCGCCGGCACAACGACAGAGAGGCGATCACCCTTCATGGAGCGATCGACCTTGGGAAAATCCGCTGCCTGGTAGCGCGGCGGCGCCTGGAGCGCCGGATTGCGGCTGATCGCGCCGGTGACGTCGCGGCCATCGAGGCTCGCGAGGCGAACCATTGCGCTCTGCGGAACCGAGGTGCCGATGGGACGGGAGAAACTGTAGGTGGCGAGCTGGATCGAGGACGCCGCGGAATACACCTGCTTCTGCCAACGCTCGGCGACGCCGGGTTGGCGTGCCAGCAAAGAGGCAATGTCCTGATAGCCGGTCTCTCTCGGCATCAATGCGAAGATGCAGAGACCGATGCCGAAGGACGCGAACCGCGCGCCCTTCGGATGGTTACGCAACACTGACATCGATACGCTCACGCTACGCTTACGCCAGAAAAATCGAACGGCAGTACATCCGTGCAATTCGATCTTTCTCGTAAGTATCTAATTTAGGTTGCCGGGGCGTTAATCGGCGTTGCGCGCGCGGCACACTCAAGCGATCGCAGGTGTTTTCACGGGGGAATGATGCGCATTGGTAAATGCCGCCTGACGTGAAGCGGTAAACATCTGGTCAACGCGAATGGTGAAGGAACTCTTGCGCCCACGTATCATTACGGGACGCGCGATGGGTTCCCGGTGTTGCAGGAAGTGCTTCGACAACAACTGCTGTCATGCTCCGCGAAAGCGGGGCATCCAGTACGCTGCGGCTTCTCGGCTCAATCACTGACGTCCCGGCGTAGTGGATCGCCCGCCTTCGCGGGCGATGACACCGAGAGTGTGGCGGCATGCGCGTGCAACAACCTCGTCATTGCGAGCGCAGCTCGCAATGACGGCAGGATGCAGCGTCGTACAAAATGAAAGAGGCGGGGTTTGGCCCCGCCTCTTCGCATCAGCATTTCAAATCGTCTTACGCCTGGCTCGCCACCGCCTTGCCGAGCGCGGCTTGCGCCGCGGCGAGACGCGCGATCGGCACGCGGTAGGGCGAGCACGACACGTAGTCGAGGCCGATATTGTGGCAGAAGGCGACGGAAGCGGGATCGCCGCCGTGCTCGCCGCAGATGCCGACCTTGAGCGAGGGGCGCGTCTTGCGGCCGCGCGCGACGCCGATCTTCACGAGCTCGCCGACGCCTTCCTGGTCCAGCGCGACGAAGGGATCGATCGGGAGGATCCCCTTGGACACGTAGGTGCCGAGGAAGCTCGCCGCATCGTCGCGGCTGATGCCGTAGGTGGTCTGCGTCAGATCGTTGGTGCCGAACGAGAAGAACTCCGCGCTCTCGGCGATCTCGGCGGCCAGCAGGCAGGCGCGCGGCAGCTCGATCATGGTACCGACCTGATAGGCGATCTTGGTATTGCTGTCGCGCATCACCGCCTTCGCGGTGGTGTCGATGCGCGCCTTGACGAGATCGAGCTCCATCTTGGTCGCGATCAGCGGCACCATCACCTCGAGGCCGACGGCCTTGCCGGTGCGCTTCTCGGCCTCGACCGCCGCCTCGAAGATCGCGCGCGCCTGCATCTCGGCGATCTCAGGATAGGCGATCGCGATACGGCAGCCGCGGAAGCCGAGCATCGGATTGAACTCCGAGAGCTCGCGCGCACGGTCGGCCAGGCGCCGCGGATCGGTGTTCATGGCGCGCGCCACTTCCTCGACCTCGGCATGGGTGTGCGGCAGGAACTCGTGCAACGGCGGATCCAGCAGGCGGATCGTGACGGGCAGGCCCTTCATGATCTCGAACAGCTCGACGAAGTCGGCGCGCTGCATCGGCAAGAGCTTGGCGAGCGCGGCGCGGCGCGACTGCTCGTCCTCGGAGAGGATCATCTCGCGCACGGTGCGGATGCGGGTCTCTTCGAAGAACATGTGCTCGGTGCGGCAGAGGCCGATGCCTTCCGCGCCGAACTTGATCGCGGTGCGGGCGTCATCCGGCGTATCGCCATTGACGCGGACGCCGATCTTGCGGACCTGGTCGGCCCACTTCATCAGCGTGCCGAACTCGCCGGACAGTTCCGGCTCGATCATCGGCATGCGGCCGGCGAGCACCTGGCCGAGCGAGCCGTCGATGGTGATGACGTCGCCGGTCTTGAAGGTGCGCGAGCCGATGCTCATGGTGCCGCGACCGTAATCGACGCGGATGGTGCCGCAGCCGGAGACGCAGGGCTTGCCCATGCCGCGGGCGACGACCGCCGCGTGCGAGGTCATGCCGCCGCGCGTGGTCAAGATGCCTTCGGCGGCGTGCATGCCGTGGATGTCTTCCGGGCTGGTCTCGATGCGGACCAGGATCACCTTGCGTCCGTCGGCCTGAAGCTTGGCCGCTTCGTCCGAGGAGAACACGATCTCGCCGGAGGCAGCACCAGGCGAAGCCGGCAGGCCGGTCGCGATCACGTCGCGCTTGGCGTTGGGATCGATGGTCGGATGCAGCAGTTGATCCAGCGAGGCCGGATCGATCCGCGTCACCGCTTCCTTCTTGGTGATCAGGCCCTCATTGGCCAGTTCAACCGCGATGCGCAGCGCGGCCTTCGCGGTGCGCTTGCCGCCGCGGGTCTGGAGCATCCACAGCTTGCCCTGCTCGACCGTGAACTCCATGTCCTGCATGTCGCGGTAGTGCTTCTCGAGCAGCGTGTAGATGCGCGTCAGCTCCTTGAAGGCCTCCGGCATCGCCGCTTCCATCGACGCCTTGTCGGAGCCGGATTCCTTCCGCGCCTCCTCGGTGATGTCCTGCGGCGTGCGGATGCCCGCCACCACGTCCTCACCTTGCGCGTTGATCAGGAACTCGCCGTAGAGCTTGCTCTCGCCGGTCGAGGGATTGCGGGTGAAGGCAACGCCGGTCGCCGACGTCTCGCCCATGTTGCCGAACACCATGGCCTGCACGTTGACCGCAGTGCCCCAGGATTCCGGAATGTCGTGCAGCTTGCGGTAGGTCACCGCGCGCGCGTTCATCCAGGATGAGAACACGGCACCAATCGCGCCCCAGAGCTGGTCGTGCGGATCCTGCGGGAAGTCCTTGCCCGTCTCGCGCGCGACGGCGTCCTTGTACTTGCCGACCAGATCGACCCAATCCTCGGCGGAGAGATCCGTATCGAGCGTGTAGCCCTGGCTGTCCTTGAAGCTGTCGAGGATTTCCTCGAAGTGATGATGCTCGAAGCCGAGCACCACGTCGGAATACATGGTGATGAAACGGCGGTAGCTGTCATAGGCGAAGCGGCGGTCGCCCGACAATTCCGAGAGCGCTTCCACAGTCTCGTCGTTGAGGCCGAGATTGAGCACGGTGTCCATCATGCCCGGCATCGAGGCGCGCGCACCGGAGCGCACGGAGACGAGCAGCGGGTTCTTGGTGTCGCCGAACACCTTGCCGGTCAACTTGCCGACATGGTCGAGCGCCTTCTCAACCTGCGACTGCAATTCCTTCGGGTAGGACTTGTCGTGCGCGTAGAAATAGGTGCAGACCGAGGTCGGGATGGTGAAGCCGGGAGGCACGGGAAGGCCGAGATTGGCCATCTCGGCGAGGTTGGCGCCCTTGCCGCCGAGCAGGTCGCGCATCTCCGTCCGGCCCTCGGCCTTGCCGTCACCGAATGTGAACACCCATTTGCCGGCCTTGGCCGCAGCCGCCGCCGTCTTGGTTGGTGCAGTCTTGGCTGGTGCAGCCTTGCCCGGTGCCGGTTTCACGGCCTTTGGCGCGACCGGCTTGGTCACAGCCTTTGCGACAGCCTTGGCGGCGGGCTTCACAGCCGACTTGGCAACAGCCTTGGCAACCGGCTTCGAGGCGCTCTTGGGAAGCGCCTTGCGGGCCGCCGGTGCGGCTTTCGCCTTGGCGGAGGACTTTGATTTCGCTGGAGTTTTATTGGGCTTCGAGGCGGCTTTGGCCATAGCTTGCACACAACCTGCGAGAGGAAAGGGAAATCGCGCGCCTTACACCACTTTGGGCAGGCCCGCGCAAGTCGAAGAGTTCCGGAAAATGAAGGCCTAGAGATGGAGCCACTTCAACAATCCGAGCCCAATCGCACCATTTACGATGAGAAAGATCGCGACGATGAGGTTGAGGAGCCGTGGCATGATCAGAATGAGCACGCCCGCAATCAACGACAGGATCGGCGAAATGTGGGCGACGGTGATGTGCATGAATTATCTTTCCGTGGAGGTGAGGCGAATCGCGGGCGGATCATAGCGGACCCGGTTCCGCGGGTAGAGACGCACTGGGGGTCGTGGGAGTTCCCGGCTTCGCGAAAACTGCCCGAAAATGCCGCTGATACGGCAAGGCATTTTCCGGAACATCGGGCGCGTCGCAGCATTGGCAACCGGTCGCGCCACTGGCGCCGGCTGAAATCATGTCGAAGGAGTTGCCCATGCGGAACAGGATTCTCGCTCTCGCCGCGCTTGGCGTCGCGCACGGTGCGCCGATCTCGGCACAGGCACAAAATACGGTGGGACGCGCACCCGTCGTGGTCGACGGCGGCCCGACCATTGAGGTCGAACAACGACCCGCCTTTCGTGACTATGTCGTCGAACAACGTGTGCCGGCCTTCCGCATTCCGGACCGCGTGGTGGTTGGAGCCACCTTACCCGAGAGCGGCGTCACCTATTATGACGTGCCGCAACGTTTCGGCGCCACCACCTATCGCTACACCGTCGTGAACGGCGAGACCGTGCTGGTCGAGCCGCGCTCGCGCCGCATCGTCGAGGTGCTGGATTAGCCTCTGGTTCGGACGCGTTTTCCTTGCGCGAACTGGTCTCCACGTCGCTCGAAAACGCATCGTTCGACTCGATGTCCGGCGCGTCAAATCAGGCTGACGCGCATCGCGTAGTCGGACATCAGGCCCCGCCCGGTCTCCCCCCGCCGGGCGGGGCTTTTTTCTTGCGTGTCAAGCGAAGCGCAGAGCCGGGACCCAGAAGCTCCGAGCACGCCGCGGCATGGGCCCCGGCTCTGCAGCGCATCACGCCGCGAAGACGCGGCGCGCTGCGCAGCGTCCGGGGCACACTCAATCCTGGATCTTCGAGAAATCCGCGACCGCGCGCGTGGCGCTGCGGATCTCGTTCAGCAGCTTCAACCGGTTCTCGCGCACCTTCGGATCGTCGTCATTGACGCGGACTTTTTCGAAGAACGCATCGACCGGCGGACGCAGCTTCGCCATCGCACTCATCGCGGCGGCAAAGTCTTCCTTGGCGACCGCAGCACTTGCTTCCGCTTGCACCTCGCCGATCGACTTGGCCAGCGCCTTCTCCTCACCGAGGCTGTAGAGCGCCGCATCCGGCGCGCCGTCGAAGGTGCGCTTGTCCTTTTTCTCCTCGATGCCAAGGATATTGCTCGCGCGCTTGATGCCGGCGAGCAGGTTCTTGCCGTCGTCGGATTCGAGGAACTTGCCAAGCGCCTCGACGCGTCGGACGATCATCAGGAGATCGTCCTGCCCGCCAAGCGCGAACACGGCATCGACGAGATCGTGACGCGCGCCCTGCTCGCGAAGTTGGACCTTGAGGCGATCGGCGAAGAAGAAACTCAAGTCATACAAGCTCTGCAGGTATCTCATGACATCGTGATGTGAATCGACCTCTCTCGCCTTTTCTTCACGCTGCAAGAGCTTCTTGAGGTTCGCCTGGAAGTGCGGACTGCCCTCCAGACTTTGCGCCACGGCAGTCTTTCTCTCGGTCTCAGATGCGAGTTTCAATTTCAGAAACTCAGACGACGCTGGAATCATCGTTCCGATGAGAGGAACCCTAAGTGAGTTCTCGACAATCAGCCTGATCACACCGAGTGCCGCACGACGCAACGCGTAGGGGTCCTTGCTGCCCGTCGGCTTCTCGTCGATGGCCCAGAAGCCGACGAGCGTATCGATCTTGTCGGCGAGCGCGACGGCAATACTGACCGGATCGGTCGGCACGCGATCGGCGGGGCCTTGCGGCTTGTAGTGCTCTTCGCAGGCCGCGGCGACGGACGCGTCTTCGCCCTGGGCCAGTGCGTAGTACTTGCCCATCAGGCCCTGCACCTCGGGGAATTCACCGACGACTTCCGTCAGCAAATCCGCTTTCACCAGATGCGCGGCGCGCGTTGCCTTGGCGACATCGGCACCAACCAACGGCGCGATCTCGGCGGCAAGCCGCTCGATGCGCTTGATGCGCGCGGCCTGCGTCCCGAGCTTCTCATGAAACACGATCTGCGCGAACTTCGGCAGACGATCCTCGAGCTTCGTCTTCAGGTCCGTCTCGTAGAAGAACTTCGCATCCGACAGGCGCGGACGGATCACGCGCTCGTTGCCCGCGACGATGACCTTGCCGCCGTCGGTCGCCTCGATATTGGCGGTGAGGACAAACTTGTTGGTCAGCTTGCCCGTCTTCGGGTCCTTGACGACGAAACACTTCTGGTTGTTGCGGATGGTGGCGCGGATCACCTCGTCCGGGATCGCGAGATATTCCGCTTCGAACGATCCCATCATGACGACGGGCCATTCGACGAGACCCGAGACCTCGTCCAGCAGCACCTGATCCTCGACCAGCTCGAAGCCTTGCGCAAACGTCAATTCCTTGGCGTCGGCAAAGATGATGTCCTTGCGCGCCTGCGGATCGAGGATGACTTTTGCGGCCTTGAGCTTCGCTTCATAGTCCTCGAAGCGGCGCACGTTGATCGCGGCCGGCGCCATGAAGCGGTGGCCGTAGGTGGTCTGGCCGGTCGCGATGCCGTCGACCTCGAACTTCACGACATCGGGCTCTTCGGTCTCGAGCCCGAACGTCGCGGTGATCGCGTGCAGCGGACGCACCCAGCTCAGCGAACCCGGTTTTCCGGAACGCGCGCCCCAGCGCATCGACTTCGGCCACGGGAAAGTGCGGATGATGACGGGCAGAATCTCCGCAAGCACTTCGATCGCGTCGCGGCCGGGTTTTTCGATCAGCGCGATGTAGAAGTCGCCCTTGGGGTCGCGCTGGATCTTGGCCTCATCCAGCGACTTCAGACCTGTCGCCTTCAGGAAGCCTTGCACGGCCGCATCGGGCGCACCCATTTTCGGTCCGCGGCGTTCGGTCTTCAGATCAGGCTGGCGCGCGGGAATGCCGTGCACGGTCAGCGCGAGACGGCGCGGCGTCGCAAAGGCTTTCGCACCCTCATAGACCAGGCCTTCGGCGACGAGCTTGTCGGTGACCATGCGGCGCAGATCGTCGGCCGCCTTGGCCTGCATGCGCGCGGGGATCTCTTCCGAGAACAGTTCAAGCAAAAGATCGGGCATCAGGCCGCTCCGCCCGCTTCAGTATGGATCCAGGCCTCGCCGCAGGCTTTTGCCAATTCACGCACGCGAAGAATGTAGCTCTGCCGCTCCGTCACGGAGATCACGCCGCGCGCGTCGAGCAAATTGAAGACATGGCTCGCCTTGATGCACTGGTCATAGGCCGGCAGCGCCATCAGATGCGCCTCGCGCTTGCCATCCTTCCAGCCTGCCTCCAGGTACTTTCTGCACGCGGCTTCCGCCATCTTGAACTGCTCGAACAGCATCGCGGTGTCGGCAACTTCAAAGTTGTGCTTCGAATATTCCCGCTCGGCCTGCAGGAAGACATCGCCATAGGTGACCTTGGCGTCACCGTCGCGGCCGTTGAAGTTGAGGTCGTAGACGCGATCGACGCCCTGCACATACATCGCGAGGCGCTCGAGCCCATAGGTCAGCTCACCCGCGACCGGCGCGCATTCGAAGCCCGCGACCTGCTGGAAATAGGTGAACTGGCTGACTTCCATGCCGTCGCACCAGCACTCCCAGCCCAAGCCCCAGGCGCCCAGCGTCGGGCTTTCCCAGTCGTCCTCGACGAAGCGGATGTCGTGCACGGCGGAATCGATGCCGATCGCGGCGAGCGACTTCAGGTACAGCTCCTGAAGGTTCGGCGGCGACGGCTTCATGATCACCTGGAACTGGTAGTAGTGCTGCATCCGGTTCGGATTCTCGCCATAGCGGCCGTCCTTGGGCCGGCGCGAGGGCTGCACATAGGCCGCGTTCCAGGGCTTCGGACCGAGCGCGCGCAAGGTGGTGGCCGGATGGAAGGTCCCCGCGCCCATCTCCATGTCGTAGGGCTGCAGGATCACGCAGCCCTGCTCGGCCCAGAACCGCTGGAGCGCGAGGATGAAGCCCTGGAACGAGCGTTCCGGGCGCATATGGGCGGGCAATGAGGCGTCCATCGTCAGATCGGGCTCTCGCGGGGGGTTTGAATCGCGCGGGACCGTATCGACGGCGGGGATGGGAATCAAGGCAAAGGGGGCGCTTCTTACCTCTCCCGCTTGCGGGAGAGGTCGCGCCGAAGGCGCGGGTGAGGGCTCTGTCCTCTTGGGCGGTCTCGCTAGCGGAGAGACCCCCTCCCCAACCCTCCCCCGCAAGCGGGAGAGGGGGCGCACCGTGCGTGCGGAGAGAGCTAACCTGGCCGGTAAGCCCCGGTCACGGGGTCACGCTTCAGCGTCTGGACATCCCCCATATGGGTGGCTTCGGCGACGCGTGAGAGGCGCATCTCCTCCAGCTCCTGGTTGATCCGGACGGCGGTCTTGTAGGCCCAGCGGACCACGGCAAGCCCGCCCAGGACGCCCGCGAAAGCGACGAACGGCGGCATCTGTCGATCCTTGTTCACAATGCTCAACCCCCACACACATTCTTGCGCAGACCGGGCCGCGCCGCAATTGGCTCGGCTTCAAGTCTCCTTGGGACCAAATGGCGCGGGAGGCCGAGCCCTAGAACCCGAATTTTGCCCAGATCGCGCGGGTTTCGACCGCCGAGATCAGCTCGTCCGGCAGTCCGGACATTGATTCCAGGGCCGAAAGCTGCCCCGCGCCGGGCGATTTCCGCCCCAAAAGCCCGGACAGCAAACCAGTCGGCTGGGCAATCACGGGGGTGAGAACCTTCTCGCCATAGCGGGCACGAAGAGTTGAGCGGAGATCGCCGATGCCGTCCGCAAGTCCCAGCGCGATCGAACTCTCGCCGGCCCAGTATTCTCCCGTGAACAGGGTGTCGTCGTCGCCCTTCAGGCGCGCGCCGCGGCTCTCCTTCACCAGCGCAATGAAGATCTGATGGATCTCGCGCTGGATCGCTTTCAGCTTGGCGACGTCATCGGGGTTTTCGGGCAGGAACGGATCGAGCATCGCCTTGTGCGCGCCGGCCGTGTAGAGCCGCCGCTCGATGCCGAGCCGCTTGATCGCCTCCTGGAAACCGAAGCTGCCGCCGACCACGCCGATCGAGCCCAGGATCGAGGACGGATCGCAGAAGATCTCGTCACCGGCGCAGGCGATCATATAGCCGCCGGAGGCCGCGACGTCCTCGACGAACACCAGAACCTTCAGCTTCTTCTCGGCCGCGAGCTGCTTGATGCGCAGATAGATCTGGCGCGACTGCACCGGCGAGCCGCCGGGCGAGTTGATCACCAGCGCCACCGCCTTGGCATTCCGCATCGAGAACGCCCGCTCCAGCACGCGCGCGACGCCCGCGAGCGACATGCCCGGGCGCAGCGGCGTCACCGCACCGATCACGCCGGACAGCCGCACCACCGGCACCACCGCCATGCCCGGGCGAAAGCGCGCCGGCAGATATTGCATGAGCTTGTCGGCCAGGCCGGAACTCTCACGATCGTTCAATTGTTCGGCCATGCCGCTACCTCTGGTTAACCATTTCTTATCACGCGAGTGTCATTGAAAGTGCCTGGAACGTGTTTTGCAGTTTGCCCGTTGGGAAGCTGCAATGAAGCAGCGGAGGAAACGCCATGAAGATCTATCTGCTGTTGATGCTGATCGGTGCGCTTTTCACGGCGATTCGCTTTACGTCCCCGCAAGAACAGCAGTCGGAATCGCTGCCGCAGTAGGCCGTCACGACTCCGCGAGCGGCAAGACCGCCCTCCCTTCCAGAATATCCCTCACCTCTTTTTTAGGCACGCGTGACTCGTCGTTAAGCATGAGGCCCGGCAGCAATCGCGCCGGCGCTCTGCCGCCTTTGATCGCGCGCACCAGCACGCGGATCGCGGGCCGTCCCGCTTCGCCATGAACCGGCAGGATCGACAGGCTGCCGAAGCCGCGTGACAGCGCTGCCAAGACTTCCGTGATCCCATCTGCGCGCCAGATCAATGTCAGCGCGCCATTCGATCGGAGGATACGCCGCGCTGCATGCACCCACGCATGCAGCGTCTCCTCGCTCGCCACATGCGCGGTGTGGCGCGCCTGATCCGGCGAGCCGCGATGCCGCGCGGGATCGTTGAAGGGCGGGTTCATCAGCACGATGTCGACGCTGTCGGGCACAAGCCCATGTGCCACGAAGGCCTGCGCATCGGCCGTGACGTCGAGCACGATCGTCTCGGCGGCAATCGCGTTCGCCGCCGCATTGGCGCGCGCAAGCTCCGCCAGTTCCGGATCGATCTCGACCAGGCCGAGCCTGATCCCCACCACGCGCTGCGCCAGCGCCAGCCCGGCCGTGCCGACGCCGGCACCGAGATCGACCACGCGGTCGCCCGCTCTCGCCTCCGTCGCCGCCGCGAGCAGGATGGCGTCATGCCCGGCGCGATGGCCGGACCGCTTCTGCTTCAGGCGCAACTGGCCGCCGAGAAAGGCGTCCTCGGTGAGGTCGGCCTCAATCATCGCCGCGCAGTTCGTGGCTGAGCCCCGCCTCGGTCAGCAGCTGCCGGGCCTCCTGGGCGTCGTCCTCATGGACCAGGATCCGCCGCGGCAAAATGCCCAGCGAGCCTTCGATGATGCTCATGTTCTGGTCCAGCACCAGATGATGGATATTGGCGCCGTCGAGCAGCGCGCCGATTGCCGACACCAGCACCATATCGTTGGTCCGAACCAGTTCACGCAAAACGCAGGTCTCCTGCCTGAAGGGGCTAAAGCGGCAAATGTCAATGGTTCCGCGGCCCTTGCCGCATCCGCCTCCAGTTTCTATTGTATTTCCATCAGAATAGCCCTTCCGGGGCAAATATTGGAGACCGGCGTGGCCGTCATCGTACCTTTCGAAACTCCGGGCGCGTCGATCGAAGAGCTGGTTGCCCTTGTCGCTGGCGACATGGAGCGCGTCAATGCCACGATCCTGTCGCGGACCGGTTCTGACGTGACCATGATCCCGGAGGTCGCCAACCACCTGATCTCCTCCGGGGGCAAGCGCCTGCGGCCGATGCTGACGCTCGCCATGGCGAACCTTGCCGGCTACACCGGCGACGGCCACATCAAGCTCGCCGCCTCCGTCGAGTTCATGCACACCGCCACCCTGCTCCATGACGACGTCGTGGACGAGAGCGAGATGCGCCGCGGCAAGCTGTCGGCGCGCATGCTCTGGGGCAACGAGGCGAGCGTGCTGGTCGGTGACTTCCTGCTCGGACAGGCGTTCCGCATGATGGTCGAGGTCGGCTCGCTCCGCGCACTGGACATCCTCTCCGCAGCCGCCGCCACCATCGCCGAGGGCGAGGTGATGCAGCTCGCCGCCGCCAAGAACACCGCGACCACCGAGGACGAATACCTCGCCGTGATCCGCGGCAAGACCGCCGAATTGTTCGCCGCCGCCTGCGAGGTCGGCCCCGTGATCGCCAACCGCCCGAAGGCGGAGCAGACCGCCTGCCGCTCGGTCGGCATGAATCTCGGCATCGCCTTCCAGCTCGTCGACGACGTGCTCGACTACGGCGGCAAGAGCGCAAAGCTCGGCAAGAACACCGGCGACGATTTCCGCGAGGGCAAGATCACCCTTCCCGTCGTGCTCGCCTTCCGCCGCGGCAACGACACCGAACGCGCCTTCTGGATCCGGGCGCTGGAGCGCGGCGAGATCGGCGACACCGATCTCGACCACGCCATCGGCCTGATGAACAAGCACCGTGCGCTCGAGGACACGATCAGCCGCGCCCACCACTACGGCGCCATGGCCGTCGACGCGCTGGCGCTGTTCCCGTCCTCGCCGATGAAGAGCGCGCTGGAGCAGGTCGTCGCGTTCTGCCTGGCACGGTCGCATTAGGCGCTGCGATCCGACGCTCCTGTCGCTTCCGCACCACTGTTGGCCCCGTCATCCCCACGCAACGGCGAAGCCGTTGTCGCCTGAGGCGATGGATAGGTGCTCGCTGCATCACATCGTCATTGCGAGCGCAGCGAAGCAATCCAGAATCCCTCCGCGGAAACAACCTGGATTGTTCCGCTGGGCTCGCAATGACTGAGCAAGGTGCGCGAGTGCCGTCCTCCAACTCGCATTCAGGCCCGTAGTCACGATTCTCGCCATCACGTAGCACGCCACCAGCCACGTCCTGGAGCAGCTCGCCCAGTGACTTGCATTTTGCAAGTTACTCTCCTACCTTCCCGCCATGCAGCCCAAATCCCCCTCCATCCTCGAATGCCCGGTCGGCCGCGCCGTGGAGACGGTCGGCGAATGGTGGAGCATCTTGATCCTGCGGGATGCGTTTCAGGGCGCGACGCGCTTCGACGAGTTCTCGCAAAGTCTCGGGATCGCGCCGAACATCCTGTCGCGGCGGCTCGCCCATCTCACCGCGTCGGGCATGTTCGTGCGCCGGCGCTACAGCGAGCGGCCGCCGCGTTACGAATATGTGTTGACCCAGAAGGCGCGGGATTTCTTCCCCGTGATCGCGACGCTGCTGGCCTGGGGCAACAAGCATCTCGCGCCGAAGGGCGAAGCCATTCTGCTGGCGAGCCGCGACGGCGTCCGGCCGCTCGATCCCGTGGTCGTCGACGCCACCAGCAAGCAGCCCATCACGCTCGCCAATACGGTCGCAATTGCCGGGCCGCGCGCGAGCCGCGGAATGCGCCGGCGCATCGCTTCGCTCAAGGCCATGAACCCGGCCGTTGCGCCGGCTGGAGACTGACATGCGTCGTATCGTCGTGACGGGAATGGGCGCGGTATCGCCGCTCGCCTGCGGTGTCGAACTGTCCTGGCGCCGGCTGCTCGCCGGCCAAAGCGGGCTGCGTCCCCTGCCCGAATGGGCACAGGCGCTTCCCGCGCGCATTGCCGGCCTCGTGCCCGACAAGGCCGATGATGCAGACGGCGGCTTCGACCCTGCGCAGGCCGCCGCGCCAAAGGACCAGCGTAAGATGGACCGCTTCATCCTGTTCGCGCTGCTCGCCACCGCAGAGGCGGTCGCGCAGGCCAGATGGACACCGCAGGACGCGAGCGCGCTGGAACGGACCGCGACGATCATCGCCTCCGGCGTCGGCGGCTTTCCGGCGATGGCAGAGGCGGTGCGCATCACCGCGCAACGCGGCGTGCGCCGGCTCTCGCCGTTCACGATCCCCTCCTTCCTCGCCAATCTCGCCGCCGGCCACGTCTCGATCCAGCACGGCTACAAGGGGCCGCTGGGAACGCCGGTCACCGCCTGCGCCGCCAGCGTCCAAGCGATCGGCGATGCGGCGCGCATGATCCGCGCCGGCGAAGCCGAGGTTGCGATCTGCGGCGGTGCGGAGGCCTGCATCGACATCGTCAGCCTCGGCGGCTTTGCGGCGGCACGCGCGCTGTCGAGCGGATTCAACGATGAGCCGAGGCGCGCCTCGCGCCCGTTCGATCGCGACCGCGACGGTTTCGTCATGGGCGAAGGCGCGGGTATTCTGGTGATCGAAGAGCTCGAGCATGCACTGGCACGCGGCGCTGCGCCGATCGCGGAGATCGTCGGATACGGCACGACGGCGGATGCCTACCACATGACATCAGGCCCGCCCGATGGCGATGGTGCGCGCCGTGCCATGGAGATCGCGCTACGGCAGGCCAACCTCGCGCCGGCGGATTTGCAGCACCTGAACGCGCATGCGACCTCGACACCGGCCGGTGACGAGAGCGAGCTTGGCGCCATCGGCGCGCTGTTCGGCCGCAACCACGGCATCGCGGTCAGCGCGACAAAGTCGGCCACCGGCCATCTGCTCGGCGCCGCCGGCGGGCTGGAGGCGATCTTCACCATCCTCGCTTTGCGCGACCAGGTCGCGCCGCCGACGCTCAATCTCGAAAACCCTGATCCCGGCGCGGACGGCATCGACCTCGTCTCGGGCCGCGCGCGGCCGATGCAGATGCGGCACGCCATCTCCAACGGATTTGGCTTCGGCGGGGTGAATGCCAGCGTGATCTTCCGCCGGATGGACTAAACGACAGGCCTTGCAATCGCGCCGGGCATCGCTACCAAAGCAGGATGACCGACACGAATTTCTGGCTGTTCCTTGCCGCGGCATGTCTCATTGCCGCCATTCCCGGGCCCGGCATCTTCTACGTCGCGGCGCGGACCTTGTCCGAGGGACGCGGCAGCGGCTTTGCCTCGACCGCGGGCACCGCGCTGGGTGGGCTGGTTCATGTGGTGGCGGGCAGTCTCGGTATCTCCGCCATCATTCTCGCCAGCGCCGAGCTGTTTGCCGCCGTCAAATTCGTCGGCGCGCTCTATCTGGTCTGGCTCGGCATCAAGACCTTCCGTAGCGCCAGCCGGACGCTGTCGCTGGAAAGCGAGCCGATCGGCGACAAGCGGGCATTCCACGACGGCGTGCTGGTCGAGGCGCTGAACCCGAAGACCGCCGCGTTTTTCCTCGCCTTCATTCCGCAATTCCTCGATTCCGCGGGATCGAACCCGACGCTGCAATTCATCATGCTCGGCGCGATCTCGGTGACGCTGAACACGCTCGCCGATGTCGTCATGGTGCTGATGGCCTCCGCGACGCGCACGCAACTGATCGGGCGGCCGCATCTGATGCGGCGTCTCACCCAGGGCTCCGGCGTCTTCATCGCGGGCCTCGGTCTCTCGCTCGCGCTGGCACGGCGGCCGGCCAATGGCTAGCGCCCCGCAAAGCCGCTTCTATGAATCGCACGGCCTGCGGCTGCATTATGCCGATTGGGGCAACGCGGGCGCACCGCCCCTCCTCCTGGTCCATGGCGGCCGCGATCATTGCCGCAGCTGGGACGTCATCGCCAGATCGCTGCAACCGCACTTCCACGTGATCGCGCCCGACCTGCGCGGTCACGGCGATTCCGACTGGACCAAGGGCGGCAGCTACGCGCTGACGGAATATGTTTACGATCTCGCCCAGCTCGTCCGCAGCGTCGCAGCGCCTCAAGTGACTCTCATCGGCCATTCCATGGGCGGCATGGTGAGCCTGATCTTTTCGGGGTCATTCCCCGAACAGGTCACGAAGCTGGTCGTGCTGGACGGCGTGACCATGCTGCCGGACACGCCCAAGCCGCCGGCGCATGAGCGCATCAGCAAATGGGTCGGCCAGCTCGATAAGCTGCACGACCGCACGCCGCGCCGCTATTCGACCCTCGCGGACGCGGCGGCGCAGATGGTGCTTCACAACAAGCGGCTGTCCCGCGAGCTCGCGCTGCATCTGGCAACGCACGGCGCGCGGCAGAACGAGGACGGCACCTATAGCTGGAAGTTCGATCCCTACCAACGCGCCTCTGCGCCGCACCGGCTCTGGCCGGACGATCATGTCGCACTCTGGTCGCGCATCGCCTGTCCGACGCTGCTGCTCAATGCCGGCGAAAGCTTTCTCGGCGGGTCCAGGGCGGCAGGCCTGGAGCGCTACTTCCCGCAGGCGCGCGTCGAAACCATCGCCGGCGCGGGGCACTGGCTGCAGCATGACAAGCCGCAAGAGGTGCTCGGTGAGATCCGGCGGTTTCTCGGGCTTGCTGAGGACGGCAGCGGCTAGCTTCACTGCCGTAAGGTGGGCAAAGGCGCGATAGCGCCGTGCCCACCATGCATCCGATTGCACGAATAAGTTGGTGGGCACGCTTCGCTTTGCCCACCCTACAGGACCGTCGCCGCGGAAATACCTAGCTCAGCGTCCCCGCATGCACCCACCATCCGGGGTGATCGCGCCGGATCTTTTCGGCGGCGGCATGGGCCTCGGTCGGCGCGCCGTAGATCGCAAAGCAGGTCGCACCCGAGCCGGACATGCGGGCGAGCTTGACGCCGGCGGAGTCGCGCAAGGCCTCCAGCACCTCGCCGATGACAGGCTCGATGCGCATTGCGGGGGCTTCGAGGTCGTTGGCAACGGTTTCGAGAACGTCGACCCAATCGGCAACCGACCCGTCCTCTTCCGGCCAGGCCGGCGCTTCGAGCACGTCGGCGGCGCCGACCAGCAGTTCGCCATTGCGCAGGCCCAGCGCCTGGAACACGTCCTTGGTCGCGACAGGCACGCGCGGATTGACCATCACGCAGGGCATGCTCGGCAGCGCCAGCGGCAGCAACATCTCGCCGACGCCGGTCATGTCGCAGGCGCGCGACAACAGGCACACCGGCACGTCGGCGCCGGTCGCGAGCGCGACCTTCTGCAGGCGGGGATCGTCGAGCGAGAGATTGTTGAGGCGCGCCAGCAGCCGCAGCGCCGCCGCGGCATCGGCCGAGCCGCCGCCGATGCCGGCGGCAACCGGGAGCACCTTGTCGAGAGCGAAAGCCCCCAGCTTCAGGTTCGGCACGGCTTCGGCCAACAGCTTGGCCGCCTTGAACACGAGGTTGTCTGCGGTATCGCCGCACGCCGCAGCGAGAGGACCTGTCGCGGTGAGCTTCAGCTCGCCGCCGGGCTCCAGCGTGAGCCGATCGGCGCAGTCGGCAAACGCGACCACGCTTTGGAGATCATGATAGCCGTCAGTACGACGGCCGACGACGCGAAGGCTCAAATTGACCTTCGCCCGTCCTTCTTCAATCAACGCCGGCATTGGCGATCAGCCCCCAGAACTTGCTCAGATCAACCGCCCTTGCCGTCATCCTTCTTCTTGTCCGCCTGCGCGGCCGAAGAGTTCGAATCGTCCGCCATACCGTTGGCGATCTTGGCCTCGATCTTCGGAAGGTCATCCGGCTCTGGCTTGAGATCGCGGGCGTGTGCCCACTGGAATTTGGCTTCCAGCGTGCGGCCGACGCGCCAATAGGCATCGCCGAGGTGATCGTTGATGGTGGGATCCTCAGGCTTGAGGTCGATCGCGCGCTCGAGGTTCTTCACCGCCTCTTCGTAGTTGCCGATGCGGTAGTAGGCCCAGCCGAGGGAGTCGACGATGTAGCCGTCGTCGGGACGCTGCTCGACGGCACGCTTGATCATCTTCATGCCTTCATCGAGATTCACGCCCTGGTCGATCCAGGAATAGCCGAGATAGTTGAGGACATGCGGCTGGTCGGGCTGCAGCTCGAGCGCCTTCTTCATGTCCGCTTCGGCCTTGCTCCACTCCTTGGAGCGTTCCTCGCAGATACCGCGATAATAGTACCAGACGCTGTTGGCCTTGTCGTTGCCGGCCGGCAGCACATCGATACCCCGCGAATAGGTCGCGCCGCAATCGCCGAACTTCTTGCGGCCACGCTCGATATTGCCGAGCGCCATGATGGCTTCGAGATCCTTGGCATCGTCCGTGGTGACACCCTTGAGGATCTTGATCGCGTCTTCAGTGCGGTCGGCGGAGTCGAGATCAATGGCGAGCTGGATCTGCGCATTGCGCTTCAGCGGCGACGTCGCAGGCACGCGCTCATAGACCTTGATCGCCATTTGCGGCCGCTTCACCGATTCATAGAGATCGGCGAGCGAGAGCAGCGCCAGCGGATGGGTCGGCTGGAGGTAGAGCGAGAGCTGGAGGTAGACCAGCGCCAGATCCTCGCCGCCGCGGCGGGTCAGCGTGGCGCCGATGCCGTAGAGGGCTTCGGCAGCACCAGCCTGCGCGGAATCGACCAGCGGCGGCATCTTCTTGCCGGCCTTGGTATCGCGCAGGCCTTCCACGATCAGCGGATGGCGGGCAAGCTTTTTGTCGAAGGCCTGGTAGACGGTGGTCGCCGCGGCCGCATCCTTGTTGCGCGACAGCCAGCGCGCATAGGCCTCGGTCACGCGCAGCATGGAATCGTCGAGCTTGTAGGCGCGCTCGAAGCGGGTGCCGGCGTCCTTCTCCTTGCCGGCGAGCTCGAGGATCATGCCGGCGTGGAGATCCTTGAACAGCGGATACCATTCAGGGCCTGCCAGCTTGTCGATGGTGGCGACACCACCCTTGGCATCGCCGGCGCCATAGGCGGCCCAGCCCGACAGCAGCGTCGCAACGAGATCGGTGATCGGACCGCGGATCGACTGGTTGATGTTGGTCTGCGCCGTCGCATACTTCTTCATCTTGAGGTCATGCACGCCGACGACGAGACGCGCGACGCGGTTGGTCTTGTCGATGGTGAGGATGCGCTCGGCGAGCTTGACCGCCTCGTCGATGTCGCCGTCGGCGACCGACGAGATGAAGGCGCGGTCGAGCAGCTCGTTGTTCTTCGGATCGGTCCGGAGCGCCGAGCGGTAGAAGGCGGCGGCCGAGGAGGCATCGCGCTCGACGCTGGCATGGCGGGCGGCGAGATAGCTGCCGGAGGTCGTGAGCGACTTCAGATCGTTCCGGGTCGGAAACTGCGCCGCCGTATCGGACGGATGATCCGGCGTCTGCGCCAGGACCCTGCCGGGGACCGTCGCGATCGCTGTGCCCATGAGGGCGATGGCGGCAACAGTCCAGCGGTTGAAACGATTTGAAAACATCAGGGCTCGCCTTGAGTTGGTAGTGCCTGGGTTTGCAGAAGGCCGTATCGCATGCGAACGCGGCCGGCGACATCGGGACCCGGAACCGTCAGGGCCGAACAATGCCGCTTTTGGCGGTTTACCGCAAGGATTCGGACCGGGCGATCGCCTCCGAACGCCCCAAATCGGACAAGAGCGCCCCAAGACGCCGCCACTATGGCCTTATCGTGGCCGCGACAGGTGGCCGCGCCCCGGTTCTCACGCGAACGTGCGTCAGATCACGCTTTGTGACCGGGTCGCGCTGACTTGGTCGCTCTTACCTGCTCCTACATCGCCTCGTAGTTCGGGCCGCCGCCCCCCTCCGGGGGAACCCAGGTGATGTTGCCGTTGGGGTCCTTCACGTCGCAGGTTTTGCAGTGGACGCAGTTCTGGGCGTTGATCTGGAAGCGCGGGCTCGCGCCCTCCTCGACCCACTCATAGACGCCGGCCGGGCAATACCGATTCGAGGGACCAGCGAACACGTCGTGCTCGGAGGTCTTCTGCAGGTTCATGTCGGCAACCTTGAGATGGACCGGCTGGTCCTCCTCATGATTGGTGTTGGACAGGAATACCGACGACAGCTTGTCGAACGAGATCTTGCCGTCCGGCTTGGGGTAATTCTTCGGCGCGTGGCTCTTGGCCGGATCGAGCGTCGAACGGTCGGGCTTGGCATGCGACTGGGTACCGAACAGCGAGCCGCCGAACAGCGTGTTGCACCACATATCGAAACCGCCGAGCGCGACGCCGAGCACGGTGCCGAACTTCGACCACAGCGGCTTGACGTTGCGGACCAGGAACAGGTCCTTGCCGACCGACGAGGAGCGCCAGGCGTTCTCGTACTCGACGATCTCGTCATTGGCCCGATCGGCGGCGAGCGCGGCAACAACATGCTCGGCCGCGAGCATCCCCGTGCCCATCGCATTGTGCACGCCCTTGATGCGCGGAACGTTGACGAACCCGGCCGCGCAGCCGACCAGCGCGCCGCCGGGGAAGGTCAGCTTCGGCACCGACTGATAGCCGCCCTCGGTGATGGCGCGCGCACCATAGGCGAGCCGCTTGGCCCCTTCGAAGGTGCCACGGATCGAGGGATGGGTCTTGAAACGCTGGAATTCGTCGAACGGCGACAGATACGGATCGTCGTAGTTCAGATGCACGACGAAGCCGACGGCGACGAGATTGTCGTCGTAGTGATAGAGGAACGAGCCGCCGCCGGTCTTCAGGTCGAGCGGCCAGCCGAACGAATGCTGGATCATGCCCTTCTGGTGCTTGGCGGGATCGATCTGCCAGACTTCCTTCAGGCCGATGCCGAACTTCGCCGGCTCGCTCTTGGAATCCAGCGCGAACTTCGCAATCAACTGCTTGGTCAGGCTGCCGCGTGCGCCTTCGGCGAACAGCGTGTACTTGCCGAGCAATTCCATGCCGCGGGTGAAGGAGTCCTTCGGCTTGCCGTCGCGGCCGATGCCCATGTCGCCGGTGGCGATACCCTTCACCGCGCCCTGCTCGTCATAGAGCACCTCGGCAGCGGCAAAGCCCGGATAGATCTCGACGCCGAGCGCCTCGGCCTTGCGCGCCAGCCAGCGGCAGACGTTGCCGAGCGAACCGATGTAGCAGTGATGATTGTCCATCAGCGGCGGCATCATGAAGCCCGGCAGCTTGATCGCGCCGCCGGCCGTCATCCAGTAGAAGCGGTCGTCCTTCACCTGCGTCTTCAGCGGGCAATCGGAATCCTCGCGCCAGTCCGGAATGAGCTTGTCGAGCCCGGCCGGGTCGATCACGGCGCCGGAGAGAATGTGCGCGCCTACTTCGGAGCCCTTCTCCACCACGACGACATTGAGATCGGCGTTGAGCTGCTTCAGCCGGATCGCGGCCGACAGGCCCGACGGGCCGGCGCCGACGATGACGACGTCGAATTCCATGGATTCGCGCGGGGGAAGTTCTTCGGTGCTCATCTGATCTCAGCCCTTGAGACGGTCCTTGGTCGATTGCGCCCTCTTGTTTCCGATTTTTCCGGGTAGGACAACCATGGAAATGCGTTCCGGTGGGATGCAAGGCCGTCCAAAGTGATATAAAAGTCTGACTTTCCAAATGATCCCCGAGCCCGCACCCACCGTCCGAGAGCTTCTCGCCTTCTATCTGGAGGCCGGAGTCGACTGCGCGCTTGCGGAGGAACCGATCGACCGCCTGGCGGAATTGGACGCCCCGCCTCCGGTCCCGCGCGCTACAGCGCCGGTCGAGGCGCCGCGACCAGCCGCCGCGCCGGCGGTCATCCGCGGCGAGGCCGCACCCGCGCCCGACGTCGCGATCGCCTCGGCACGCGAGGCTGCGCGCACCGCGCCGACGCTGGAGGCGCTGCGCGAGCTGATGCAGAACTTCGAGGGCTGCGCGCTGAAGCACACCGCAACAAGGCTGGTGTTTGCCGACGGCAATCCGCAGGCGCGCATCATGTTCGTCGGCGAGGCGCCGGGCCGCGACGAGGACATCGAGGGCCTGCCCTTCGTCGGGCGCAGCGGCAAGCTGCTCGACCTGATGATCGGAGCCATCGGCCTCAACCGCAGCACCGCCTACATCGCCAACGTGATTCCGTGGCGGCCGCCCGGCAACCGCACGCCGACGCCGCAGGAGACGCAAATCTGCCTGCCCTTCATTCAGCGCCAGATCGAACTGGTGAATCCCGACGTGCTGGTGACGCTCGGCAATCCCTCGACGCAGACGCTGCTCGGAACGCGCGAAGGCATCATGCGCACCCGCGGGCGCTGGTTCGACTACGAGACGGGTGGACGCACGATCCGTGCGTTGCCGACATTCCACCCGGCGTATCTGCTGCGCTCGCCGTCGTACAAGCGGCTGGCCTGGCAGGATCTGCGGGCGATCGCGAAGGCGCTGGCGGGCGCGTGAGGGGCAGAACGCTCTATCCCCGTCATTGCGAGCGCAGCGAAGCAATCCAGAGTCTCTCCGCGGTGACAGTCTGGATTGCTTCGCTGCGCTCGCAATGACGAACGGAGAGCGCGCGCGAGAACCTCACATCCCCTTCGGCCGCACGATGGCCCAGCCGATGCGCAGCAGTTGCTGGCGTCCGGTCACCAGCCATTCGAAGGCGCGCGGCACTTCCGGCACGATGCCGGGAAAGCGTTTGAGGATTTCAGGCGGTGGCGTGCCGGCGGTATCGGAGGCGCGCCAGACCACGACGCCGCCGGTCTCGCTGAATTTGGCCTGATTGATCCACGGCGTGCGCGCGGGCTCGGCATCGATGAACAGATGCGGGCGGCCGGAATGCAGCGCGATCAGGCTCGCAAGCTGGGTCTCGCCGGCCACCGCGCGCAGGCGATGGTTGGTGCGGCGGGCAAAGCTCTCGTCGAAGAAGTCCGAGATCGCACGCGCCGGCATCGAGGTCGCGATCTCGTTGGCGCCGGTCCAGGGCAGGACCAGGACGGCGAGCACGACGCCAGCGGCGGGCGCCACGACGGCGGCGGCCCACACCATCCGCAGCATCCGCGCGCGGCGCATCGCGATGAGATCGCCGGCGGCCACCACCACGGCAAGGCCGGACATCACCAGAACGACGCCGGCGCCGCCGACGACGGACTCGAGTCCGAACAGGCCTGAGATCAGCACCGCGCCGAGCGCCGGGGCGAGCGCGAAGAAATAGACGAAGTTGCGCGCCAGCGGCGCAACCGGCGGGCGGTAGATGATCGGCGCGTCCTCGCCCTTGGCGACGAACAGGCCGGTGTTGAGGAAGGTCAGCGCCGGGATCGCGGCAGCCCCGAGCACGAGCCCGCCGAGCAGCCAGGCCGCGTGGATCGCGCGGGCGTTCAGCTCCGCGACCTCAGGCAAGGCCGGCAGGACCAGCGTCTCGGCGCGCATCAGCCAGACCGCATAGGGCAGCGCCAGCACGGCGACGACGATCAGCGCGAACAGCGGATCGAGCGCGCGCAGCGTGCGGCGGCCGCCGGCGGTCGCGACCGCGAAGACGACGATCAGCAGCAGAAGAAAGATTGCCGCGGGCGTCGTCAGCAGCAAGAGGCCCGCCTCGATCGACCAGGCGAACCAGGCGTTGCCGCGCCGCTGGCCGATGATCTGCCAGGAATGCAGCAGCAGCAGCGCCCAGAGCGGCCGCGCCAGCACCAGCGGTCCGAAATCGAGCGCGGGCGAGGAGAAGGCCAGCACCGTCATGGTCAGCAGCACGGCCAGCACGGCCTGCTGCGAGCCGACCACGGCGCGGGAGAGATGATAGAGCGTGACGAAGGTCGCGATCTCGCAGAGCTCGGCCAGCACATAGACGCCGAACATGTGGCCGCCCGCGGCGCGATAGGCGATGTCGGCGAGCCACACCGGCAGCGGTGGGCCGAGATCGGTGCCGACCTGGTATTCCCTGCCGAAGGCCAGCAGGGTCGCAAGGGTGCCGGGCGGGCTGCGATAGAACACCAGCGCCACGAACAGCCACATCGCGGCCTGAAGCAGCACGGCGATCCACACGATCAGCCGCGGCCGGGCGCGAATGAGCTCGATGACCAGGGAGGTAAACCGCATACAACGCCCGAAAGATGCAGCCAACCCGTCCAGCCGGCCCTATACGCTCACACGTATTTTGATAAAGGGCGTCGCGCGTCGTGGCAACGACCGTCTGCCCTAGAGGTTCGCGGAAGCATCGATTTCGACGGCCGCTTCCACCTGCACCTCGACCTCGCTGACCTCGAACAGGTCCCGCACCGGCTCGACGGTCCAGGGCATGTGCTTGGCGCGCGCCGCCGCGACCGGGGCGAAGAAGCTGCGGTGATGAATAGTGGGGCCGAGGCGGTTCAGCGCGTCGAGATGCTCGGGGACGCCGTAGCCCTTGTGCTGCTCGAAACCGTAGCCGGGGCAGTCCTGCGCCAGCGCGCACATCAGCCGGTCGCGCGTCACCTTGGCGACGATCGAGGCTGCGGCGATCGACAGCACGATGCCGTCACCGCCGATCACGGCCTCGCAGTCGCATGCCGTGTCGAGCCGGTCGCGGCCATCGACGAAGACGTGGCGGGGCTGCTCGGGCAGTGCCACCACGGCGCGCTTCAAGGCCCACAGCGACGCCCGCAGGATGTTGTCGCGGTCGATCCGCGCGGGCGATGCGACGGCGACCGAGACCTGCGCGGTGGCGCAGATCCTGTCGAACAGTTTTTCGCGCTCCTCGGCGGTCAGGCGCTTGGAATCGTCGATGCCGCGCGGGATGCGGTCCGGATCGAGAATCACCGCGGCCGCCACCACGGGACCCGCGAGCGGCCCGCGGCCGGCCTCGTCGCAGCCTGCGATCGGCCAGATGCCACGCTTGATCAGCGCGCGCTCGCGGCGAAAGCTGGCCTTCGCGGGCGCGATCTTCTTCGCATCGACCTGCTTGCGCGCGTCTTTGGCCGGCTTCTTGGCGGACTTGTCCCGAATCATGGCCGGGATCGTGCGCAAGCGGCCTCGTCTGCGCAACCGGGAACCAATCGCAATTCCCGTTATTCAGGCGGCCCTGCCTTACTCCGCCAGATGCACCCGCCGGTCCTCGCCGACCTCGATGCCGGGGGCGACGACGACCTCCCAGGGATGGCCGTCGGGATCGGCGAAATAACCGGAATAGCCGCCATAGTCGGTCTCGTGCGCGGCCTTCAGCAGCTTTGCGCCCTTGCCGAGCGCGAACGCCAGCACCGCATCGACCTCCTCGCGCGTGGCGCAATTCCAGGCGAGCGTGATGCCGCGGAAGGTGGTCGGTCTCGGTTGATCCGGCAAGGTCGCGTCGGCCGCGAGCTGATCCCAGTGAAACAGGGCAAGCACGGGACCGCCGGTCTCGTAGAACGCGACGGCCTCGCCGGTCGCCTTGAGCCGGCGCGAAAAGCCGAGCGCATCATAGAACGCGATGCTGGCACGAATGTCGCTGACGCCCAGCGTGATGACGGTGAGCCGCGGCACCGGGGGTGCTAGTTCCTTACTCATGCTACGCCTCCTCCGCTTCCTCGATCAGAACAGGCTGAGCTGATCGCCGTTCCGCTTCGGCCGCGCAAAGTGATCCGTCGTCAGCTTGGAGCGCCGCCTGTTGAGCCCGAGCCTGTCGCAGGCGATTTCGAAGCGGCGGCCGATGGTCCAGGCCATCGGTCCCGTGCCTTTCATCCGTTCGCCCCATTTGGCGTCGTAGTCGCGCCCGCCGCGCATGTCGCGGATCAGCGTGAAGACGTGGCGATAGCGGTCCGGATAGTTCGCCATCAGCCATTCGCGAAAGAGATCGCGGACCTCCAGCGGCAGACGAAGCAGCACGTAGGAGGCTTCCTTGACGCCGGCATGGGCAGCCGCGTCGAGGATGCGCTCGATCTCCGAATCGTTCAGCGCGGGGATGACGGGCGCGACCATCACGGTGGTCGGAATGCCGGCCTCCGAGAGCAGCTTCAGCGCTTCCAGCCGCTTCGGCGGCGTGGAGGCGCGCGGCTCCATGGTGCGCGCCAGCTTCGGATCGAGCGAGGTGACGGAGATCCCGACCTTGGCGAGGTTGCGCTTGGCCATCCGCGCGAGAATGTCGATATCGCGGGTGACCAGCGCCGATTTGGTGACGATGCCGACGGGATGACCGGCGCGCTCCAGCACCTCCAGAATGCCGCGCATGATTTTGCGCTCGCGCTCGATCGGCTGATAGGGATCGGTGTTGGTGCCGATCGCGATCATGCGCGGCTCGTAGCCGGGCGCAGCCAGCTCCTTCTCGAGCAGCGAAGGGGCCTCGGGCTTTGCGAACAGTTTCGACTCGAAGTCGAGCCCCGGTGACAGGCCGAGATAGGCGTGGGTCGGCCGTGCGAAGCAATAGACGCAGCCGTGCTCGCAGCCGCGATAGGGATTGATCGAGCGGTCGAAGCCGATGTCGGGGGAATCGTTGCGGGTGATCACCTTGCGCGAGGTGTCGACCGCGACCGTGGTCTTGAATGGCGGCAGCTCTTCCAGGCTCTGCCAGCCGTCGTCGAACGCGACGCGCGCCTCGGCCTCATAGCGGCCGCTGGCGTTGGATTGGGCGCCCCGCCCACGCCTGCGCTGCTTGTCGATGGCGACAGCGAGCTCGGGGAAATCAGAAGGCGCACCCGCCGGCTCGGAGGGCGCCGTGACCGGCGGGTGCTTGAGAGCATGAGAGGATGCTGGACTCATGAAGCCAAGATAGCACGCCGCAGGAACAAATCAAGAACACAAACAAAAAACATGAAAACAACCCCATGCACAGTAGAGCTGCCCAAACTTCGCGCGCCCGCCTTTGACCTCACGCAACACCGCTGTCACCACGATCTCGTTTGATGCCGCCAAGGATCGATCGTGTCGGAACTCCGTTGGTGACGATCCCAGGTGAAGGTCGGCAGGAACATGACAAATCAACAAAAATCGGCCGCCGCGAGCAGCGAGCTCGATCTCCTCGATCGCTACTGGCGCGCCGCCAACTACCTTTCCGTCGGGCAGATCTACCTGCTCGACAATCCGCTGCTGCGCGAGCCGTTGCGGCCCGAGCACGTCAAGCCGCGTTTGCTGGGACATTGGGGCACGACGCCCGGTTTGAACTTCGTCTATGCCCATCTCAACCGCGTGATCCGCGCGCAGGATCTCAGCGTGCTCTATGTCTGCGGCCCCGGCCATGGCGGCCCGGGCATGGTCGCCAATACCTATCTGGAGGGCAGCTACAGCGAGATCTATCCTGATATCGCGCGCGACAAGGACGGATTGCGCAAGCTGTTCCGGCAGTTCTCGTTCCCCGGCGGCATTCCGAGCCACGCGGCGCCGGAGACACCGGGCTCGATCCACGAGGGCGGCGAGCTCGGTTACGCGCTGGTGCACGCCTATGGCGCAGCGTTCGACAATCCCGATTTGATCGTCGCCTGCGTCGTCGGCGACGGCGAGGCCGAGACCGGCCCGCTCGCGGCGTCCTGGCACTCCAACAAGTTCCTGAACCCCGCCCATGACGGCGCGGTACTGCCGATCCTGCATCTCAATGGCTACAAGATCGCGGGCCCGACCGTGCTCGGGCGGATGCCTGACAGCGAGATCCGCGACCTGTTCCGCGGCTTCGGCCACGAGCCGCTGTTCGTCGAGGGCGACGATCCCCAATTGATGCACCGGATCATGGCGGACGCGCTCGACGTCGCGTTCGCCAGCATCCGCTCGATCCAGCAGCACGCCCGCGACGGGCGCAAGGCGGTCGAGCGGCCACGCTGGCCGATGATCGTGCTGCGCAGCCCCAAGGGCTGGACCGGTCCGAAGGAAGTCGACGGCAAGAGGGTCGAAGGGTTTTGGCGCGCGCATCAGGTGCCGGTCGCAGGCTGCCGCGAAAATCCAGCGCATCTGAAGGTGCTCGAGGACTGGATGCGCAGCTACGAGCCGGACAAACTGTTCGACGCCAGCGGCGCACTCATTCCCGAGCTTCAGGCGCTGGCGCCAGCAGGTAACAGGCGCATGGGCGCCAATCCGCACGCCAATGGGGGTCTCCTGAAGAAGGAGCTGAAGCTCCCCGACTTTCGCAGCTTTTCCGTCGAGGTGCCGCAGCCCGGCGCTGTCACGGGAGAAGCGACGCGCGAACTCGGCAAATTCTTGCGCGACGTCATTCGCCTCAACGCGCAAGAGCGCAATTTCCGCATCATGGGGCCGGACGAGACGGCGTCAAACCGGCTCGACGCCGTATTCGAGGAGACCGAGCGGGTCTGGATGGAGCCGATCGAGCCTTACGACGTGCATCTCGCCCAGGACGGCCGCGTCATGGAGGTGCTGAGCGAGCATCTCTGCCAGGGCTGGTTAGAGGGCTACCTGCTCACCGGGCGCCACGGCTTCTTCTCCTGCTACGAGGCCTTCATCCACATCGTGGATTCCATGTTCAACCAGCACGCCAAATGGCTGAAGGTGACGCGGCACCTGCCCTGGCGGCGCCCGATCGCCTCGCTCAATTATCTCCTGACCTCGCATGTCTGGCGCCAGGACCATAACGGCTTCAGCCACCAGGATCCCGGTTTCGTCGACTTCGTCGCCAACAAGAAGGCCGATATCGTCCGCATCTACTTCCCGCCGGACGCCAACACGCTGCTGTGGATCGCCGATCACTGCCTGCGGACGTACAACCGCGTCAACGTGATCGTCGCCGGCAAGCAGCCGGCGCCGCAATGGCTGTCGATGCAAGACGCCGCCACGCATTGCGATGCCGGCATCGGCATCTGGACCTGGGCCGGCACAGAGGACGCGAACAGCGAGCCCGATTTGGTGATGGCCTGCGCCGGCGACGTGCCGACGCTGGAGACGCTCGCCGCCGTGGACCTGCTGCGCAAGGCGCTGCCGGACCTGAAGATCCGCGTCGTCAACGTCGTCGACCTGATGACGCTGCAGCCGCAGGACCAGCACCCGCACGGCCTGTCCGATCGCGACTTCGACAGCCTGTTCACATCAGACAAGCCCGTGATCTTCGCCTATCACGGCTATCCTCATCTGATCCACCGGCTGACCTATAACCGCACCAACCATGCCGGCCTGCACGTCCGCGGCTTCATCGAAGAAGGCACCACGACCACGCCGTTCGATATGGTCGTGCTCAACGAGCTCGACCGCTATCACCTCGCGATCGAGGCGATCGAACGCGTACCGGGTCTCGCCACCAAGGCCGCGCAGGCGAAACAGCAATTCCGCGACAAGCTGCTCGAACACTCTCGTTATGTGCGCGAGCATGGCGAGGACATGCCTGAGATCCGCGACTGGGTCTGGCCCGGCAAGCCGGGTTAGCGCCATGCCGGCGCCAGAGGCGGTTCTCGTCCTCAACGCGGGCTCGTCGAGCATCAAGTTCGGCCTGTTCGATATCTCGGCGGCCGAGCCTGTGCTGCTCTGCAAAGGCCTGCTCGACGAGCACGAGGCCAAGCCCCGGCTCGTCGTGAAGGACCTCGCGGGCGCAGACCTGTTCGAGCAGCGGCGGGACGAAACGGATGCCGGTGGCGGTCATCTGTTCGCCGCCATGCTCGCCTTCATCGACGACCGGTTCGGCCAAGGCTGCCTGCGCGCGGTCGGCCATCGCATCGTTCATGGTGGCCCGGATTATTCAGGTCCGGTCGGGTTGACTGATGACGTCACCGCGAAGCTGGAGGCGTTGACGCCGCTGGCGCCACTGCACCAGCCGCGCTGCCTGGCGCCGGTCCGTACCATCTCCGCGATCCGGCCGGAGCTCGCGCAGATCGCCTGCTTCGACACGGCCTTCCATCACGGCCTCGCGCCGCCTGCGAGCCGCTTCGCCATTCCACGGCGCTTTGAGGAGCGCGGCATCCGGCGCTACGGCTTTCACGGCCTCTCCTTCGAATATGTCGCAGGGCGCCTTGCCGCGATCGCGCCGGAGTTCGCAGCGAAACGCACTGTCATCGCCCATCTCGGCAATGGCGCGAGCCTGTGCGCGCTGCGCGACGGCCGCAGCGTGGACACCACGATGGGGCTCACCCCGCTCGACGGCCTCGTGATGGGCACGCGCAGCGGCACCATCGATCCCGGCTTGCTGCTCTATCTGCAACAGCATGAGGGGATGTCGGTGGAGGAGGTGCAGCACCTGCTCTATCACCAATCGGGCCTGCTCGGCGTCTCCGGTATCTCCGCGGACATGCGGACGCTGCTCGCGAGCCCCGAGCCAGCGGCGCGGGAGGCCGTGGACCTGTTCGTCTTCCGCGCGGCGCAGCAGATCGCGGTGATGGCGACCACGCTTGGCGGGCTCGACTGTCTCGTCTTCACCGGCGGCATCGGCGAGCATGCCGGGGAGATCCGCAGCGCGATCGGCGAGCGGCTGTGGTGGCTCGGTGTGCGCATTGATGCGACCGCGAATGGTGAGACGCGCGAGCGGATCAGCGGCGGCGACGGTGCTATCGAAGTGTTCGTCATCCCGACGAATGAGGAACTGACGATCGCGCGGCATTGTAAGGCAGTGCTGATGAATTGAAGTACTATCGACAGCCCCCACTTCCCTTCTCCCCTTGCGGGAGAAGGTGGCGCGAAGCGCCGGATGAGGGGTTCTATCAGCGTTCACATAAGCAAATGAGTACGCGGAAAAATACCCCTCACCCAAGTGAGTTTGCGTCTTCTAGCGGTGCAGCCCTCTCCCGCAAGGGGAGAGGGCACAGTAACGCGCGGCTCGCCTGGGGACGCGACCGACCGAGCTAGTGAATGCCCGACCAAATCTGGAAACAGCCGATCGCGACCTCGATCACGATCAGCACCACCACCGCAATCTCGAGACGGAGCGAGCGCTGGGTATCGATGATGTCGGTCAGCGCATTGGCGGTCTCCGACACGGCGGTGAGCTTGCGCTCGAGCGTGTCGAGACGTTCCTTCAATTCGTACTCGTCTTCGAGGCGGCCATAGAGCCGGTCGAGCTCGGGCTTCTCCCAGAGCACGTCGGGTTTCTCGGCCACCGCAACGCGGCCGGCGACGCGTTGCTGGACCAGAAGCGCATTGCCGATCAGGCGCAGGATGCCCTTGCGCCGGCGCGGGGTGCGGCCGTGCTCGGCGAGCTCGCGCGCGAAGGGCTCGATGACGTCGAACACGGCGGCGACGCGCCGCTCGTCGCGGGCCAGCGACGTGCTCTTGGCAAGCGCGTCGGCGACCAGCAGCAGCCGGTCGTCGGAGAATTTGGCGAGGCAGATCGGCCCGCCCGGCTGGATCGCCTCGGAGCTTTCGTCCTTGCAAAGCTGCGCCTGCGCGATCTCCTCCTCATAGGGGCTGAGCTCGCCGATCACGCGCGGCTTCAGGCTGTCGATCAGCACCTTCTCCTCCGAGGGAAGCAGGCCGATCAGCACCACAACGCCGTAGCGGAAGATCACGGCAAGGCCGGCATGGACGCGGAATGCGGCCGGCGTCGACGACACCAGCGCGCCGAGCTCCAGGCCCGAGGCGTTGATGCGGTCGCCCAGCATCAGCGCGCGGATCCGCAAGGTCGGCGCGGCGTCCGGCCTGGTATCCGGCTTCGCCGATGTTGACGGCGAACTAACAGCAAGTTGATCGGCGTTCATGCGAAGCTTTCGTGAGCATCGTGGATTGCATGCTTTTCCCGTTTCCGGGCTTCGTTCCGCTCGCATCCTCCACTTGCAGGATTGCGATCCGCCTGCGCGGCGCGCAATATCGGGACGAACCCCGGATTAATACCGGCACGGCGAAGTCGCGCCGAAATATTCGGCAATATTGTAACCCCGCGCGGGACATATTCGGATGCGATGGCTTTGGCAGTTTACCATCGAACATCGAAGCCTAGCCGAAAAGTTGCTCTCGGCACCGCCACGTGTTTATGACAACATCATGACGAATTACGCTTCTCCCGAAGTGCAGACACCGAAGCCTCAATCATGCTGAGCGTCATCATTCCAACCGAAGGCGTCGAGCAGACGGCAGTCGCGACTCTGGCCGCGCTGGTGCCCGGTGCCGCCGCGGGCATCATCAAGGAAGTGCTGCTGGTCGACGGCACCCGCAACGGCGTCATCGAGCACGTCGCCGACGTCGCCGGCTGCCGTTTCATCGGTTTCGAGGGGTCGTCGCAAGGAGCCGCGCTCGCCGCCGGCGCGCTTCAGGCCCGTTCGCCCTGGCTGATGTTCCTCCCCGCCGGCGCCGTGCTGGAAACCGGGTGGATCGAGGAGACCACCCAGTTCATCCAGGCCGTTGCGACCAGCGGAAGGGATCGTGCGGCGGTGTTCCGCTACGCACGCACGCCTTACGCCGATACCGGATTCCGCGACCTGCTCCGCGCCGTGGCGCGGAAGCTGGTCGGCCCACTGGGCGACCAGGGACTTCTGATCGCGCGTGACCACTACGACCGGATCGGCGGCTACCCGCCCCAGGCCCGCCGCTCCGAGGCGCGGCTGCTGCGGCGGCTCGGCCGCTCGTCCCGGACCCTGTTGCGCAGCCGGATCGTCATGGTCGGCTAAGGCGCCCAATATTTGCCAGGGTCAAACAATTGTTTGACAATGGCAAGTATCGAGGTGACCCATGCCATTTGACGGTACAGACGACCACATCGCGGCGGTCCGCGCCTTCAACCGCTTCTATACCCGCAAGCTTGGTGTGCTCGACCAGCACCTTGGAAAAAGCCCGTTTTCGCTCAGCGAGGCCCGGGTGCTCTATGAACTCGCGCACCGCGACGATCTCGCGGCAAAAGAGATCGGAATCGAGCTTGGTCTCGATCCCGGCTATCTCAGCCGCATCGTCCAAAGCTTCGACGAAAAGGGGCTGATCACGCGAAGGCCCCTGCCCGCAGATCGCAGGCAATACCAGCTCAGCCTCACCGCCAAAGGCCGTCAGGCCTTCGCCAAGCTGAACCTGAGCTCGCAGAATGAGGTCGCCGCGATGCTGGCTGAGCTTTCGGCCAGCGATGCCACGCGGCTCACGCAGGCCATGGCGACCATCGAGGCCGTGCTGGATCAACGTCGAAGCCAGCCTGCGGCTTTCATGCTGCGCAGCCATCGCGTCGGCGACATGGGCTGGGTCATCTCCAAGCAAGCGGCCGCCTATGCCGCGGACTACAACTGGGACATCAGCTACGAGGCGCTGGTCGCCGAGATCTGCGCGCAGTTCATCAAGAGCTATGACGCCGCGCGCGAGCACTGCTGGATCGCGGAGGCCGGTGGCGAGCCGATCGGCTCGATCTTTCTGGTCAAGGCCACGAACGAGATCGCAAAGCTCCGCCTGTTGCAGGTGGAGAAGCGAGCACGCGGGCTCGGTGTCGGCCGCGCGCTGGTCGAGCAATGCATCCAGGGCGCACGCGAGCGGGGCTACAGCAAGATGACGCTGTGGACGCAGAGCATCCTGATCGCCGCACGCGGCATTTATCAAAATGCAGGCTTCAAGCTGGTCGCGACGAAGCCGCACCACAGCTTCGGGCACGATCTGCTCGGCGAGACATGGGAGCGGGATCTCTGACTGTCCTAATTTAGAAACGCGCGCCGTGACCATACCCTCCCCTGGAGGGGGAGGGTCGGCGCACATGGAGCGCAGCGTAATGTGAGACGGGGTGGGGTGACGGTCTCACCACATCCAACAGTGCCCGTGTGGAGAGATCCCCCCGCTCGCGCTGCGCGCGATCGACCCTCCCCCTCCAGGGGAGGGTGGTCCGTGCCTCGATCAGCTAGACATCATCCGCGCGAGTCATCACACCGTCGCGCCCTGCGCCTTCGGCCGGCGCAGATGCTCATCGAGCCGCGGCATGATCTCGACGAAATTGCAGGGGCGCGTGCGGTAGTCGAGCTGGGCCGCCAAAATGCCATCCCAGCCGTCGCGGCAGGCGCCGGGCGAACCGGGCAGGCAGAAGATGTAGGTCGCCCCGGCGACGCCCGCGGTGGCGCGGCTCTGGATCGTGGAGGTGCCGATCTTGGCGTGGCTGAGCATATGGAATGCGATCGAGAAACCGTCCATGCGCTTCTCGAACAGCGGCTCGATCGCCTCCGGCGTGACGTCGCGCCCGGTGAAGCCGGTACCGCCGGTGGTGATGACGACGTCGATGCTGCTATCCGCAATCCAGCGGCGGATGACGGCGCGGATCGCCTCGACGTCGTCGGTGACGATCTCGCGCGCGGCGAGATGATGGCCGGCAGCAAGGAGGCGGTCGGCCAGCGTCTGGCCGGACTTGTCGTCCGCGAGCGCACGCGTGTCGGAGACGGTGAGCACCGCGATGTTGAGCGGGATGAACTGTTTTGTTTCGTCGATGGAGGCCACGGCTCTTTCCTCTCGTGTCCCGGACGCGGTGCGGCGCATGTGCGCCGCGCCGCAGAGCCGGGACCCATGCCAGAGGCTTGGGAGACCGGCATTGTGGGCCCCGGCTCTGCAGCGCACCGCTAGAGAAGCGCTGCGCTGCGTCCGGGGCACGAGATCGTCGTTACTACGACCCGCCGCCGAACGTGTTGCAGGCCTGGACCGTGCCCTGCTGGTAGCCGGTCATGAACCATTGCTTGCGCTGCGCGGCCGAGCCGTGGGTAAAGGAATCGGGGACGACGCGTCCGGTGGCCTGGCGTTGCAGCGTGTCGTCGCCGATCGCGCTCGCCGTGGTCAGTGCGGCGTCGATGTCGCCTGCTTCCAGGAAATTCGGACGCTTCTTCGCCTCGCGGTTGACCCAGACGCCGGACAGGCAATCGGCCTGCAACTCCACCTTCACCTGGAGCGCATTGGCCTCGGCCTTGCTGCCGGCCTGCTGCTGCAGCCGGGTCACGCGCGGAATGATGCCGAGCAGGTTCTGGATGTGATGGCCGGCTTCATGCGCGATGATGTAGGCGGTGGTGAAGTCACACGCGGACTTGCCGGAGCAGCCGCGGAAGCGCGTCTCGACCTCGCGGAAGAAGCCGGTGTCGAGGAAGATGGTCCTGTCGGGCGGACAATAGAACGGGCCCATCGCCGACTGCGCCATGCCGCAGCGGCCGCCATTGGTGGCGTTGCGGAACAGCACGATCTTCGGACCGGTGTAGGACTGGCCGCTGGCCTGGAAGATCTCGGTCCAGCGATCGTCGATCTCGCCGAGGATGCCGGAGATCATGCTGCCCATCTCGTCGGTCGGCGCGCCGCGCTTGGCCTGTGACGACTGGCGATCGCTCTGATAGCTCGGCGCCTGGCCGCCGCCGGTGAGGATCTCGGCGCCGCCGATCAGGATGCGCGGATCGATGCCGAAGGCATAGCCGATCAGGCCGAGCACGATGATGGTGCCGATGCCGAGCCCGCCGCCGCCCATGGGCAGGCCGAACCCGCCGCCTCCGCCGCCGCCAAACCCGCCGCCGCCCTCGTCGCGACGATCCTCGATGTCGTCGCTGCGGCGGAAATCATCGTAGCGCATGGCGGGCTTCCTTCGAGTCCTTGATGGCGTCAACTGAGCACGCAGATGCGCAAAAGCTCAACGCGCCACATACGTAAAATTTCCGTTGCCTTTATCAATATCGTGCCCGGCAAAAATTGCCTAGTGCGACAGCATGCCGATGCCAGCAATTTTTTCCGGGGTCGTGCAATTTTTTCCGAGAGAAATTTGGAGTCGTTTTGCGGCGCCAGCCGCTCCCGCAACGCGAAGAAACGCGAAATACGCTGTAAAACTCGGCGAATGCGAATAGCGAACCACACGCAACGCGCGCTGCGAGGCCTGCACAGGAAAGCGGCGGGTTAAGTCGATTTTTACTTTGCCGCTTCAATGTAACGGTCAGTCGGTTGTTTGGTCCCGCGTCGCCGACAGCGTCGCCTGAGTCAGAGTTCTTGAGTCATGGTAGAGTCGCGTCGCGGGGCGTCTGCAAGGGCGCCCCGCACAAATTTTGAGTCTTCGTCGCATCGTATCATTCTCGGTGATTGCGTCGCCGAGATGTCGAAGCTTCAGGCCGGTAGCGTCGATCTGGTGTTCGCAGATCCGCCCTACAACCTCCAGCTCAAGGGCGATCTCAAGCGCCCCGACGAATCCCATGTCGATGCCGTCAACGACGACTGGGACAAGTTCGATTCATTCTCCGCCTATGACGATTTCACCCGCGCCTGGCTGCTTGCCGCCCGCCGCGCGATGAAGCCGTCGGCGACGATCTGGGTGATCGGCTCCTACCACAACATCTTCCGCGTCGGCGCGATCATGCAGGACCTCGGCTTCTGGCTCCTGAACGACATCGTCTGGCGCAAGACCAACCCGATGCCGAACTTCCGCGGCCGCCGCTTCACCAACGCGCACGAGACCATGATCTGGGCCGCGCGCGACGAGAAGGCCAAGGGCTACACCTTCAACTACGAAGCGCTGAAGGCCGCCAACGAGGATGTGCAGGCACGGTCCGACTGGCTGATCCCGCTCTGCACCGGCGAAGAACGCCTCAAGGGCGCCGACGGCAAGAAAGTGCATCCGACGCAGAAGCCGGAAGGCCTGCTCGCGCGCGTGCTGCTGTCGTCGTCCAAGCCCGGCGATCTCGTGATCGATCCCTTCAATGGCACCGGCACCACCGGCGCCGTCGCAAAACGCCTCGGCCGCTCCTATATCGGCTTCGAGCGCGACAAGACCTATGCCAAGGCGGCGGAAGCGCGCATTGCCGCGGTCGAGCCGCTGCCGGAAGTAAGCCTTGCCCCGTTCATGACCGCGCGCGAAGCACCGCGCGTCGCGTTCTCCGAACTGATCGAGCGCGGCATGATCATGCCCGGCACGAAACTGTTCGATGCCAAGAAGAAGCTTGGCGCGCTGGTCCGCGCCGACGGCGCCATCATGTTCGGTGACAAGGTCGGCTCGATCCACCGCATCGGCGCGGTGGCACAGGGCGCGCAGGCCTGCAACGGCTGGACCTTCTGGCACGTCGAGACCAAGAAAGGTCTCAAGCTGATTGACGAGCTCCGCGCCGAGATCCGCGCGGGCATGGCGGCGGAGTAGCTACGTCCCGCGATCTCAAGGGTGGGCAGAGCGCAGCGTGCCCACCATCCCCGTCGATCCGGATCGAAGCCGCGCCGGTGGGCACGGCGCTTCTCGCCTTTGCCGACCCCGCGGCGCCTTGAACGCCGCAACAGCCAGGACTACATTGATCCGATCAGCCCCGTCCTGACCGGTTGGCTTCCATGCGACGACAGTCCGAGACCTTGCTGCTGGTGCCGCTGCTGCCGATCTTCCTGGTCGGCATGTTCCCGATGTTCCTGATCGCGCTGCTCGGATTTTTCGGCCTCGCTCTGTTCGGCGTGCTCGTGGTCTGTGTCGGGCTCGCCAGCAGCAACGAGGCGCATGACAATTTCAATCACGACGTCATCGTTCATGGCTATTCGCGGGGATCGGAGCGCGCAGCGCGGGCCTCCGACATGCATCTCGCTGCGCGGCTCGGGCTGCGGCTGGAGGCCGTCGGCGCGGCGATGATCATCGTCTCCATCCTCGGCTTTCTCCAATTCGGCTGATCGGGAGACGCCATGAGACGAGCCGGGCCCTGCAGGCCCGGGTCGCGCCGGCGCTCAGCGCATGATGAAGCCGCCGTCCACCGAGATGGATTGGCCGGTCACATAGCTGGCTGCGTCGCTACAGAGCCAGAGTACCGCACTCGCGATCTCCTCGGGGCGGCCGACGCGTCCCATGGGCACGCTCTTCTCCATGGCCTTGAGCGCATCGCCCTGGCCGCCGGCAACCATCTGGTCTGCCATCGGCGTCCAGATGAGCCCGGGACATATCGCATTGATGCGGATGCCGCGCGCCGCATATTCGAGCGCCGCACTCTTGGTGAAGCCAAGGACGCCGTGCTTGGCGGCGTGATAGATGCCGCGCTCGGCGCCTCCCACAAGTCCCCCGAGAGACGAGCAATTGACGATTGCTCCGCGTCCCTGGCTGCGCATGTGTTGCAGTTCGAATTTCATGCAGCTCCACTCGCCGCGGAGATTGATGCCCATGACGCGATCGTAATCCTCGCGGGTCGTGTCGGCGGTCTCTGCGAGAACATTCTGGACGCCCGCGTTGTTATAGGCGACATCGAGCCTGCCGAAGGCGGCGACCGTCTTCGTGACCATCGCCTCGACCTGCGCGTCGTTGGAGACGTCGCAGCGGATGGCGACGGCCTTGTGACCTCGGGCGGTCAGTTCGCCTGCCGCGGCCCGCACCGCGTCCTCGTTCCAGTCCGCCAGCGCGACGGACGCCCCGGATTCCGCGAAAGCCTTTGCCGTGGCAAGGCCGAGCCCCGAGGCCGCGCCGGTCACCAGCGCGACCTGTCCCTCGAATGAAATGTTCATGGGTATCTCTCCTGTCGATGTGTCGGGTGGTCGTCCGCGCCGTCAGCGCTGCGTACGCGCGGCTTCCGCTTGCGGGTAGCGGTCGCCTGTGATGGTGATCTGCGAGGCCAACGCGTCGATGTGCCTGAGTTCGTCGGGTGTCAGCGCGACCGCGGCCGCAGCGATGTTTTCGTCGAGGCGGCCGAGCTTGGTCGTGCCGGGGATCGGGACGATCCACCGCTTCTGCGCCAGCAGCCAGGCCAATGCGATCTGCGCCGGCGTGGCACGCTTCTCGGCGCCGATCCGAGCCAGCAGGTCCACGACCGGCCGGTTCGCCTTGCGCGCCTCGGGCGTAAAGCGCGGCAGGCCGGCGCGGTTGTCATTGCCGCCGAAGCTGGTGGTCTCGTCGATCTTGCCGGTAAGGAAGCCCCTGCCGAGGGGACTGAAGGGGACGAAGCCGATCCCCAGCTCCTCGCAAGCCGGTAACACCTCCGTCTCGGGTTGACGCCACCAGAGCGAATATTCGCTCTGGATCGCCGTGACCGGCTGGACCGCATGGGCACGGCGGATGGTGGAAGCGCCAGCCTCGCTGAGACCGAAATGCCTGACCTTGCCCGCGACGATCAGATCCTTTACCGCGCCGGCGACCTCCTCGATCGGAACGTCAGGATCGACGCGGTGCTGGTAGAACAGGTCGATCGTCTCGACCCGCAACCGCTTCAACGAGCCTTCGGCCGCCTGCCGGATGCGTTCGGGGCGGCTGTCGAGCCCGCCGGAACGCCGCGCGTCGGCCGGCCCGAGATCGTGGCCGAACTTGGTGGCGATGACGACGTCTTTCCGGAACGGCTCCAGGGCCTCGCCCACCAACTCCTCGTTGGTGAACGGACCGTAGACCTCGGCGGTGTCGAAGAAGGTAACACCCCGCTCCACCGCAGCGCGAACCAGCGCGATCATCTCGTGCCGCTCCGGCGCCGGGCCACGATGATAGTTCAGGCCCATGCAGCCGAGGCCGATCGCCGAGACCGCGAGGCCGCTGTCGCCAAGCTTGCGCATCTGCATGTTCAATCTCCCGGTCGTTTCACCACGCCAGGGCGCGACATCACTTGCGGTACTGTGCGTCGCTGACCTTTTCCATCCAGTCGACATTCTTGCCGTGGAGCGATTCCGTAATGGCGATATGCGTCATCGCGGTCGTCGCGGTGGCTCCGTGCCAGTGCTTCTCGCCGGGCGGAAACCAGACGACATCGCCGGGGCGGACTTCCTCGATCGGTCCACCCTCGCTTTGCACCCAGCCGAGACCCGACGTGACGATCAGGGTCTGGCCGAGCGGATGGGTGTGCCACATGGTCCGGGCACCGGGTTCGAAAGTCACTTGACCGCCGCTCAGGTGCGCGGGGTCACCGACCTGAAAGAGTGGATCGACACGGACCGTGCCGGAGAACCATGCTTCGGGGCCCTTGCCAGAGGGGCGTGAGCCGTTGCGTTTGATGTCCATCGTTCCATGCCTTGCTGTTGTCGGGCCAGTGTGTTGCGAAGCGCTCGCGAAGCCCGCAGGCGACGATGCCAGCATGGCCAATCCGGCAGCGCTTGAAAGCATGCGCCGTCGCGTCAGCACGCTCTGGGCATCCACACCGCTGCCCCGGCATTGCCGGAAGCGAACGTCCGATCGATCCATATGCCGAGCTCGCCTTGCCTCGCGGGACTGCGGCAAATCTAATGCGTGCGGCTATGCGGACTAGCCACTATAATCGGCATGGGCTTATAAACAGGATCGATAAATGCAACGCGGAAATCTCGACGACCTCTCGGCCTTCCTGATCGTCGCCCGCGAAGGCAGTTTTACCAGAGCCGCGGCGAAGCTCGGCATTTCACAATCCGCGCTCAGCTACACCATCAAGGAGCTCGAAGCCCGGCTGAAGCTGCGTCTGCTGACGCGCACCACCCGCAGCGTGTCGCCGACGGCCGCGGGCGAGCGTCTGTTGCGCAACGTGGGTCCACGGATCTCGGAGATCGAGACCGAACTCGCCGCCTTGACCGAGCTTCGGGAAAAGCCCTCCGGCACCATCCGCATCACCGCAACCGAATATGCCACCGACGCCGTGCTTCTGCCGAAGCTTGCGAAGCTGTTGCGCGAATATCCCGACATCAAGCTCGAGATCGTCAGCGACTACGGACTGACGGACATCGTCGCGCAGCGTTTCGATGCCGGCGTGCGGGATGGCGAGCAGGTCGCGAAGGACATGATTGCGGTGCGGATCGGCCCCGACGCGCGTATGGCCGTCGTCGGCGCTCCCTCTTATTTCCGCAGCCGGTCAGAGCCGAAGAAGCCGTCGCAACTGGTCGAGCACAATTGCATCAATCTGCGCCTGCCGACCCATGGCGGATTGTACTCCTGGGAATTCGAAAAGGGCTCGCGGGAGCTCAAGGTTCGGGTCGACGGCCAATTGTTCTTCAACACCACGACCCAGATGCTCCAGGCCGCGCTTGCAGGCCTCGGGCTGGCTTATCTGCCGGAGGGCCTGGTGCAACCCCACATCAACAAGGGCCGCCTCAAGCGGGTGCTCGAGGACTGGTGCCCTCCCTATCCCGGCTACCACCTCTACTACCCAAGCCGGCGGCAGCCCTCCGCGGCCTTTGCACTCCTTGTCGAGGCGCTCCGCCACCGGGACTGAGCCGTCACTTCGGCAAAGCGCCAAAGGCGATGGGCGTGGTCCGGATCAGCTTGAGCGACCGGACCATCTTCTCCACGGTCGCCTTGTATGTCTTGAAGTGGGTGGTCTCCAGGTGAGACCGGTAGGCATCCTGATCCCGGTAGATCTCGAACACCCTGACCCGTGCGGGATTGTCGTTTTCTGAGACGGCATAGAGCGCGATGACACCGGGCTCAACGCGCGTGGCAGTCTCGATGTGTTCGGCCACCGCGGCCTTGTAGGACTCAAGCTCCGCTGGGTCGACCTCGATCTCCGCTTCCTGCACGTAGAGCGGCCGCAGATCGGCGCCCGCAGCGGCTCCGGAAATGGCTGCTGGCAGCACGGACGCGCCGATCAGAAGAAGTTGCGAGATATTCAAGTCAGCCTCCTCGTGAATGGCCGCGCGAACGCGGCTAACGTGGCCGCTTTGCGAACACATCCTTGGCGACGGGCATCGCCGAAAACACGTTGGGCCAGCCGACATAGAACGCCAGTTGCGTGATCGCTTCCGACGCTTCCGTCTGGGTCAGGCCGTTATCCATCGCCCTGTTGAGGTGCGGCGTGAGCTGCGCTATCTGCCCGTTGGCAATCAGCGCGCTGACGGTGACGAGACTGCGATCCCTGGGCGCAAGGTCCGGACGCAGCCACAGGTCACGAAACAGCACGTCGGTGGTGTACTGCACGACGCCCGGAAAGGACGCGCCGAACTGGTCCTGGACGAACGTGGCACGCTGCGCCTCGGCGGCCTCGTCGAGCGGCAACAGCGTCACCGAGACGGCCGGAAGCTGCTCGGCGCCGATGTTACGGGCACCAAAAACGTCCTTGGCGACAGCAACGGCCGACATCGCATTGGCCCAGCCGGCGTAGAAGGCGAGATGCGTGATGATCTCCGAAATCTCCCGCGGCTTGACACCGTTGTCGAGCGCAAGATTGAAATGATACGGCATCTCGATCGTCTGATTGCGCGCGATAAGCGCTGCCAATGTCACGATGCTGCGGTCGCGCGGCGCAAGGCCGGGCCGTTTCCAGACGTCGCCGAGGAGACGGTTCTGCGTGTAGGCCTCCAGCGCCGGCGAGACCTTCCGAACGTCCCCATCCGTTAGCGCGGGCTTCGATCCAGTCATGGCGGTAGTCTCCTCCGTGCGGGCCGATGGCATGGCCATCAGCGAAAGCAATACGATGACCGCAGCTTGCCGTTTCATGAAGCATCTCCGTGCGCCGCAGCTTCGTCCTGGGTATCCACTTCGTCTTGGGCGTCCAAGGTCTCGGACATCCAAGGTCTTGGGCATCCCCGCCCTCAACTCGGTTCATTATAGGCGGCGGCAGACCATGCGATTAGATGGCTGAATCCGCATGGACTTATCGACCGGGCTTCTGAAATCGATGTATCGCCGACCAGGATCGAGCGCCGGGGGGACCGACCGCACGGTTGATCCGCGCCGCAGCGCGAAAGTCGCCTGTCGAGATGAAGCGACCGCCGACGGCCGGCCGCGAACGCTGCCGGAATGCGCTTTACGAACACATCACTTGCGCTTTCCCGGCTTGCGCTTCCAGCCGGAGTTCGGGCAAGACAAAGCCCTGGCAGCAATGACGCTGCGCTCGCTCTCGACAAGAGAACTGGCAAGAGGAATTGGGGAGACAGACCGATGCTCAAATTCTATTTCAACGGTTCGCCGAATCCGACCAAGGTCGCGCTTTATCTCGAAGAGTCCGCCCTGCCCTTCGAGCCGGTGAAGATCGACACCCGCAAGGGCGAGCAGTTCACGCCGGAATTCCTCAAGATCAATCCGAACGCCAAAGTGCCGGCGATCGACGATGACGGCACGATCGTGTTCGACTCGAACGCCATCCTGCTCTATCTCGCGGAGAAGACCGGCAAGTTCCTGCCCGCCGCCTCGTTGCGCGGCGAGACGCTGTCATGGCTGATGTTCATCGCCACAGGCGTCGGCCCGTATTCGGGCCAAGCCGTGCACTTCAAGCATTTTGCGCCGAAAGACCAGAACCACGACTACGCCCATAACCGCTACCAGTACGAGACCGATCGCCACTACCAGATTCTGAACGGCCACCTCGCCGGCCGCCGTTATATGGTCGGCGACAGCTATTCAATCGTCGACATGGCACTGTGGGGCTGGGCGCGGATGGTGCCGTTCAAGCTCGGCGACGATGCCTTTGCGCGCTACCCGAACGTGAAACGGCTGGTGGACGAGATTTCGGCGCGCCCTGCGGCCGCGCGCGCGATCGCGCTGAAGGACAAGTTCACCTTCAAGGCCGAGATGGACGACGAGGCGCGCGCCAACATGTTCAAGCACATGACGACCAAGGTCGCCTGATCACATCTCGACGCGATTAAAGGCCACGCGCATACGCGTGGCCTTTTGCTTTTAGGCGGCGTGGACCGAGCTCAGGAATTTGGCGACTTCCTGCTTCAACCGGTTGCTGTCCGACGACAGCGAGCGCGCCGCCGAGAGCACCTGCGAGGACGCCGAGCCGGTCTCGGAAGCGCCGCGCTGCACGTCGCCGATATTGGTCGAGACGCGCTGCGTGCCGTGGGCCGCCTGCTGGACGTTGCGGGAAATCTCCTGCGTCGCCGCACCCTGCTGCTCCACCGCCGCCGCGACCGTCGAGGAAATCTCGGACAGCCGCTCGATGGTGCCGCTGATCTCCCTGATCGAGCCGACCGACTCCTCCGTCGCGGCCTGGATGCCGGAGACCTGCTGGGCGATCTCGCCGGTGGCTTTCGCGGTCTGCTCGGCGAGCGCCTTGACCTCGGAGGCGACCACGGCAAAGCCGCGGCCGGCCTCGCCCGCGCGCGCCGCCTCGATGGTGGCGTTCAACGCCAGCAGATTGGTCTGGCCGGCGATGGTGCTGATCAGCTCGACCACGTCGCCGATGCGGGCAGCCGCCTTGGAGAGCTCGCCGACCCGGTCGTTGGTCCTGCTCGCCTGACCCACGGCCTCGCTGGCGATGCGGGCCGATTCCTGCACCTGGCGCGCGATCTCGCTGACCGAGGACGACAGCTCCTCCGTCGCGGAGGCAACGGCCTGCACGTTGGACGAGGCCTCCTGGGATGCGGAGGCCACTTCGGTCGACAGATCCTGGGCGCGCGTGGCGGTCGCCGTCAGCGTGCCGGCAGACGCTTCGAGCTCACCCGATGCCGACGACACGGTGTCCACGATCTCGCCGACCGCCTGCTCGAACTGATCCGCGAGCCGGACCATGTCTTTCTTGCGGGTCTCGGCCTGCCGCGCCTCGACCTCCGCCTGCTCCGCGCGCAGGCGCTCGGTCTCGACCATGCTCTCCTTGAACACCTGGATCGCCTTGGCCATGTCGCCGATCTCGTCGCGATTGCCGCGGCCGGGAATCTCGACCTTGAGATCGCCGCCCGCGAGGGCTCCCATCGCGCGGGTCATCGTGGTCAGCGGTCCGGCAATGCTGCGGCCGATCAGGAAGGCGACGAGGACACCGAACAGGACCGCAACGCCGCCGGCGACTTCCTGAATCCAGGTCGTGCTGGCAATGACGCCATCGGCGGCCGCGCGCGATTTCTGATAGTCGGCCTTCAATCCGGTCTCCGCCACCTTGAGCTTGTCGACGCTTTCGCCGATCAGGGGGGCGATATCGTTGCGATAGATTTCATCGGCCTGGAGGATTGCGGCGGAGGTCGTCTCGAAGGCCCCCTTGTAGGTCGCAAGCGAGCTCTTGATCGGCCCGAACGCGGCCTTGACCTCGTCCGGCAGACCGGCCCCCTCCAGTGACTTCAGCGCTTGCTGCGCCCGATCGACATTGGCCCTGAAGGCCGCCGGCCCCTTTGCGTCCCGCACCGCGAGGAAGCGCCAGTTTGCGACGCGAACCAGCAGGATCCTGGATTCGAGATCGGCGACGGGGGCGGTCACGCTGGTATCTTCGGTTGCACGCGCGGCCTCGACCAGCTTGCCGGTGTTGGCGGTGAGCTCGTCGCCGCCGGCGAGCAGAACGGATTTGCCCTTGGTCGTCTCGCCAACGGCAACGCCCATGCGTTCGCGCAGGGACTTCATCTTCTCGAGGTCGGCGAGCAGGCCGTTGTAGATCTTGAGCCGCTCGTCCGAGATCGTCGACCTGGCCGCGGCCTTCAACAGCTCCACCGTCGCCGCCTCGCGCTCCGCGGCCTCCTTGAAGGCCGGCTCGTTGGCGTCATAGATGTAGCGGAGATTGGCGCGCCGTAACGCCTGGAGGTTGATCGAGATTTCCTGAACGCGGGCCGTGTTGTCCGAGAGTGCGGACAGCCGCGCCATCTGGCCCTGGACTGCCCACAAATTCCAGATCGCGACCCCGGCCATGATCAAACCAACGACCACAAGAAGCGAAAATCCAGCGTAAAGACGCCCTCGGATTCTCAAACGCAAGCTCGGCATCTTCACCGTCCATCCATAGCAAGAGAGATGGAGCAACCGAACGCCTCGCCGAGGTCGCAGCGGCCACCCGCCCAGCCGCAATCGCCTTTCGGAGATTCGCGCTGCACCGCGACACCATGAAGAATACTTCTTAATTCAATGCTGCAATTGCCTCGCGCCGACTACGGAGGGTCGCGTCAAACATGCCGTGAGCACGGCCTGCAGCGCTCATTCTGCAGTCATCTGAACAGGAATGCGGCAATCGAACTTGTCCGGCCCGCGCTGCCATCGCAGGTCCACGCGCATACGCGTGGACCTTTGCGTTTGAGACGTTCGCTTTTGAAATGTCTGGCCGATCAGGCGGCGTGGACCGAGCTCAGGAATTTGGCGACTTCCTGCTTCAACCGGTTGCTGTCCGACGACAGCGAGCGCGCCGCCGAGAGCACCTGCGAGGACGCCGAGCCGGTCTCGGAAGCGCCGCGCTGCACGTCGCCGATATTGGTCGAGACGCGCTGCGTGCCGTGGGCCGCCTGCTGGACGTTGCGGGAAATCTCCTGCGTCGCCGCACCCTGCTGCTCCACCGCCGCCGCGACCGTCGAGGAAATCTCGGACAGCCGCTCGATGGTGGTGCTGATTTCCCTGATCGAGCCGACCGACTCCTCCGTCGCGGCCTGAATGCCGGAAACCTGCTGCGCGATCTCGCCCGTGGCTTTTGCGGTCTGTTCGGCCAGCGCCTTGACCTCGGAGGCGACCACGGCAAAGCCGCGGCCGGCCTCGCCCGCGCGCGCCGCCTCGATGGTGGCGTTCAACGCCAGCAGATTGGTCTGGCCGGCGATGGTGCTGATCAGCTCGACCACATCGCCGATGCGGGCAGCGGCCTTGGAGAGCTCGCCGACCCGGTCGTTGGTCCTGCTCGCCTGACCGACGGCCTCGCTGGCGATGCGGGCGGATTCCTGCACCTGGCGGGCGATCTCGCTGACCGAGGAGGACAGTTCCTCGGTCGCGGAGGCAACGGCCTGCACGTTCGCCGTGGCTTCCTGCGAGGCGGACGCCACTTCGGTCGACAGATCCTGGGCGCGCGTGGCGGTCGCCGTCAGCGTGCCGGCGGACGCTTCGAGCTCACCCGATGCCGACGACACGGTGTCGACGATCTCGCCGACCGCCTGCTCGAACTGATCGGCGAGCCGGACCATGTCTTTCTTGCGGGTCTCGGCCTGCCGCGCCTCGACCTCCGCCTGCTCCGCGCGCAGGCGCTCGGTGTCGATCATGTTGTCCTTGAACACCTCGATCGCCTTGGCCATGTCGCCAATCTCGTCGGTCTTGCCGCGGCCGGGAATCTCGACTTCGAGATTGCCGCCGGCGAGCAGCCCCATCGCGCGCGTCATCGAGTTCAAAGGTCCCACGATGCTGCGGGCGATCAGGAAGGCAACGATCAATCCGAACAGGACGGCGAGGCCGCCCGCGATCGCCTGCACGGACGTCGTGCCCTCGATCACGGCTTCGGCGGTGCTGCGCGAATCCTTGTAATCCTTCTTCAGGGTGGTTTCCGCGACCTTGAGCTTGCCGATGCTCTCGACGATCAGCGGCGCGAGGTTCTTGTGGTAGATCTCGTCGGCCTGGAGCATCGCGGCCGACGTCGTCTCGAACGCGGACTTGTAGATCCCGAGCGAGGACTTCACCGGCGCAAGGGTGGCTCGAAGTTCCGTCGCCTGCGGACTCTTTTCCAGCGCCGTGAGCCGCTGCATGGCCCTGTCGACATTCGTCCTGAAGTTGGCAGGACCCTTGACGTCGCGCAGGGCCAGGAAGCGCCAATTTGCGATTTGAACGAGAAGCAGCCGGGATTCGAGGTCCGCGACGAGGGATGCGGTATCTTCATCGACGGCTGCGCGCGCCACGTCGACCAGCTTGCCCATCTTGACGGTCAGCTCGTCGCCACTCGGCAGCAGCGTCGCCTTGCCCGTTCTCGCCTCGTTGACGGCGTCGCCGAGATTGTCACGCAGGCTTTTCATCTTGGCGATGTCGGCGATGAGATCGTTATAGAGCTTTTTTCGCTCCTCCGAGGCCGTGCCATTCGCGCCGACCTTCAACAGCTCGGTCGCAGCAGTCTCCCGCTCCGAAGCCTCCTTCATAGCGGGTTCGCTGGCGTCGTAGATGTAGCGCAGATTGGCCCGCTGGATCGCCTGGAGATGGGTCGAGATCTCCAGCACCCGCGCCGTGCTGTCGGAAAACGCCGAGGCCTTTGCGACCTGATCCTGCACGGTCCGTAAATTCCAGACGGCGACCACCGCCATCACGAGACCAACCGCCACCAGGGCCATGAAGCCTGCGTACAGGCGCCCCCTGATCCGCAAACGAAACTTCGGCATTCCCACTGTCCACCCAGATGCATGTGAATTCGAGCGGCCGAACGTCCGGCGATCGTCATCGGCCACCCTGGCAGCCGCGAGTCGTCTCTCGGCGACTCCCGCTGCACTGCGGCACAATGCGGGACACTCGTTAATTGAACCTTCAAATTCTTCGCGCGTGCGCGCGAAGGATCGCGCGGGAGCTGCTGATTTTATCGGCAGTTGCGCAAGGTTTTGGCGCGACGCCCGCAGGCGTATGCAGATCACTGCATGGGCCGTCCCGGTGGACGCTCGTCAGGCGCTCGCCTGCGTCATTTTGCCAAGCGCGCTCTCGACCACGTTCAGCGGAGGCGAGGCAATGTGCCCGCCCCCTCCGTTCTCTATTTTCGCCGGCGAGGCTTATAAAGCTCGTACGCAATCTCCGACCGGGTGATCCCGCAGTCCTGAAGCTCCCGTTCGGTCATGGCAGCGAGATGATATCGCGCCCGGGATCGCTCCCGCCTGACACGGATGATCCTCACCAGCGTCCGCCACGCCTGCGCGACAATCGACGACTTTGACCGACGGGGTCGGTCGGTGGACGCGACATCGTTCAACCCGATCAGCTCGCGGGTGTTTGCGGAAAAGCACCCAGCGCCTTCTCGGTCAGGATCGAGTCGCAATATTCCCGGATCTCCTTGATCTTGTCGTCCTCCAGGCGAAACACCAGGCAATAGTCGTTGTCGTAGCGCACGCCCTCCGGCGTGACGTTGTCGCCCTTGGCTTCGACCACGACGATGTCGCCGTCGGCGATGAAGCGGTGGGCGACGGTGCGCGTGCGGTCGCGCAGGCGGGTGCGCACATAGCCGTGCAGATCGCCAAGGATCGCTTCCTTGCCCATGAACGTGCGCGACCAGGAATACTGGCCGGTCACGACCCATCTGGCATCGTCGGCAAGGCTTGCGGCGAACAGCGCGCGGTCGCGCACGGCCGGGTCCGGGTTGGCGGCGGCGGCGAAAATATCCTGCATCAGTTTCTTGTTGGCGCTCGCGCTCATGGCGGCATCTCCGTGTGGTGGCAACACGGAGATCATCGCCTGCCGATCAACATTCTTCAAATCGATAGAGAATATGATATCTATTCACTTCATGAATTTGAGTTCGCTTGACCTCAATCTGCTGACCGCCCTCGACGCGCTGCTGCGCGAGGCCAGCGTCAGCCGCGCCGCCTTGAGGATCGGCCTGTCGCAACCGGCCGCGAGCCACGCGCTCCAGCGCCTGCGCGACATCCTGGGCGATCCGCTGCTGGTGCGGACCGGCGCGCGCATGGAGCTGACGCCGCGGGCACAAGCCCTGCGCGCGCCGCTGGCACAGGCGCTCGACCAGGTGCGCGGGCTGTTCATACCCGACGATTTCGACGCTGCGCGCAGCGAGCGGCAATTTCGCTTGATGATGCCGGATCTCGCGGTCGAGCTGTTGATGCCGCCCCTGATGGAGAAGGTGACGCGGGCCGCGCCCAATGTCCGCATCGACGTCGTGCCGTGGCGGGGGTCCGCGATCTTCCATGCCGAGTTCGCCCGCACCATCGATCTCGTGATCTCGATCGGCAACGCCTTCAAGGGGTTTCACCGGCAATTGCTCTATACCGACAGCGACGCGCTGGCGGTGCGGCGCGGCCATCCCATGGCTGCGAAATTGAAGCGGCGCGAGACCTTCCTGGCCGCACGCCATGTCGGCGTGATCATCCGCGGGAGCAATGAGGATCTGATCGACACCTGGTTGCGGACCAAAGGCATCGAGCGGCACATTGCCCTCGTCGTGTCAGGTTATCTCGAGGCGCTGCACGTGGCCGCCCGCACCGACCTCGTCGCCTTCGTGCCGCGCCGGCTGATCGCGGCGCTGGCGAAACAGCTCGGCCTCGTCACGGTGACCCCGCCGCTCGACCCCGGGATCGACGAGCAGTTCATGTTCCATCCGACCCGCGCGCAGATGGACCCGGGCTCGATCTGGCTCAGGCGGCTGATGCTGGAGACGGGGCGGGAATTGGAGAAGAAAGCTTCGTAGGAGGCGGCTTCACCAAACTCGGTGTCGTCCCGGACAAGCGCAGCGCTGATCCGGGACCCATACCCACAGGGCCTGGTTTGGCGAAGACTCGTGGTTGTCAGCTTGCGCCACAACTTCTTCCTGTGGGTATGGGTCCCGGGTCTGCGCTGACGCTTGCCCGGGACGACAGGGGAATATGTGGCTACGCTCTCACGCCTTCTGCGCGTCCATCACCTTGCGCACGGCGGGGCGATCGGACATCCGCTTGAAATGATCGGCGATCTTCGGCGTGGCGTTGATGTCGACGCTGTCGCCTTCGAGCCAGGTCGACAGGGTGTAAAGATAAGGATCGCAGATCGTGAACTGATCGCCCATCACCCAGGGTCCCCTGAACATCTTCTGTTCGATCAGGGAGAAGCAGGCGCCCATGGTCTTCGGGACCATCGCCTTCATGTCGGCGAACGAGCTCTCCTGCGTCGCCCAGCGCGCGCCGCGCATCTTGTGCGCATGGTTGATGTGCACGGTCGAGCAGAGATAGGAATTGAACGACTGCACCTGGGCGAAATCGAAGGGATCGTCGAGCGGCGCGAGCTTCGCCTTGGGGAAGGTTTGGGCGATGTAGGCCAGCATCGCCGGCGTCTCGGTGAGGACGCCACGATCGGTCACCAGCGCCGGCACGCGGCCCTTCGGGTTGATGGCGAGATAGTCCGGGCTGGTCTGCTGGTTGTCCTTGAAGCTCAGCCGCTCGGCCGTGTAGTCGGCGCCGGCCTCTTCCAGGGTGATGTAGGTGGCGAGCGCGCAGGTGCCGGTGGCGTAGTAGAGCTTGAGCATGTCGGACCTCATGGGAAAATTGGAAACTAACGGCTGTCGTCCCTAAGGTCTATAGCACGACATTCTCTTCGCAGTTGCCCACATCCGCCCGGCTGTGCCAAGACGCCCGTAGTCGGAGGGGTTTGTCATGACGGTACTCATCGCCGGTGGCGGCATCGGCGGGCTGACGCTTGCGCTCAGCCTGCACGCAATCGGCGTTCCCGTAAAAGTGTTCGAAAGCGTCGCGGAACTGAAGCCGCTCGGCGTCGGCATCAACGTGCTGCCGCATGCGGTGCGCGAGCTGATCGAGCTCGGGTTGATGGACAAGCTCGATGCCAGCGGCGTGCGCACGCGCGAGCTCGCCTATTTCTCCAAGCACGGCAAGCCGATCTGGAGCGAGCCGCGCGGGCTGGAGGCCGGCTACAAATGGCCGCAATTCTCGATCCATCGCGGCACCCTCCAGCAGCTCCTGCTCGATACCGCGATCGAACGGCTCGGCCGCGACAACATCCTGACCAGCCATCATCTGACCGGCTGGACCGAGACGGCGAACGGCGTGCGCGCCGACTTCATCGACAAGGCGACCGGCAAGGCCGCCGGCACCTATGAAGGCGCAATCCTGATCGCCGCCGACGGCATTCATTCCGCGGCGCGAGAAAAGCTCTATCCGAACGAAGGCCCGCCGATCTGGAACGGCCGCATCCTCTGGCGGGGCGTCACGCCATCGAAGGCGTTCCTCACCGGACGCACCATGATCATGGCCGGCCACGAGATCCTGAAATTCGTCTGCTATCCGATCAGCAAGGCGCCCGACGCGGCGGGCAACCATCTGATCAACTGGGTCGCCGAGCGCCACATGCCGCCGACCTATCAGTGGCGGCGCGAGGACTATAACCGCACCGCGCGGCTCGACGAATTTCTGCCCTGGTTCGAGAGCTGGCAGTTCGACTGGCTCGACGTGCCCGGCCTGATCCGGAACTGCCCGCATGCCTATGAATATCCGCTGGTCGACCGTGATCCGGTGTCACAATGGACCTTCGGCAAGGTCACGCTGATGGGCGACGCCGCGCACCCGATGTACCCGATCGGCTCGAACGGCGCCTCGCAGGCGATCCTCGACGCCCGCACCATCACACGCGAGATCCTGGCACACGGCCCGACTACGGCCGCGCTGCTCGCCTACGAGGCCGAGCGCCGGCCCGCGACCACCGACCTCGTCCTGCTCAACCGCAAGAACGGCCCCGAGCAGGTCATGCAGCTCGTCGAGGAGCGCGCGCCCGACGGCTATGAGGTCGTCACCGACGTGCTGTCGCAGAAAGAGCTGGAAGACGTCGCCGCCAACTACAAGCGCGTCGCGGGGTTCCAGGTCGAGGCGCTGAATGCCAAGCCGCCGATCGTGAGCGGGGATGCGCGGGCGAAGGTGTGAGCTGTCGCCCAAAGCGAGATGCGCATGAATGCGCCCTCGCCCCTTGTGGGAGAGGGCAGCGACGCTTGTAGATGCGGGGCTCACTTGGGTGAGGGGTGTCTCTCCGCGAGTCCAACTCGCATTTGAATTCGCTGAGACAACCCCTCATCCGGCGCTTCGCGCCACCTTCTCCCACAAGGGGAGAAGGGAAGAAGCAACCGCGGCTGGCTTATTTCCCCACCACCCGCGCCGCCTCCAACAACCGCTCGCTCGCGGTGGCCGTTGCCAGCACGGTGCCGTCCTCGGTCATCAGCTTGGCCTCGACGAAGGCAATCGTCTTGCCGAGCTGCGTCACCCTGGCTTCGCCGATGATCGGGCCGGGCCTGGCGGGGCTGAGGAAATTCACGGTCATGCTGATGGTGGTGGTGTAGAGCCGGCCCTCGCTCATCACCAGCACGGCCGGGCCCATGGTGTCGTCGAGCATGGCTGACAGCATGCCGCCCTGGATGAAGCCCGCCGGATTGCAGAACTCGGGCTTGCCCTCGAAGCCGAGCTTGATCCAGCCCTCCTCCGGACGGGCATCGAGCAGGCGCCAGCCCAGCAGTTCGGCGCAAGGCGGCCTTTGAAAATTGTCGAGCGCGGTCTTGACCATTGGGCAGCCTCTGTTGCCCCGTGTGAATAGCCCAGGGCTGCTGACAGCATAGTGTCAGCAGGACGGGTCCTAGAGATCCAATCCGTGCGCGATCACCTTGCGCATGACATTCGGCAGCGCTTCCCCGGCCAGTGTCGCGATCGGCACCCAGCGCATGCCCGCGGGCGCGCGTGTGCGCGCCTCCGCCTTCGCCGTATAGACCACCAGCTCCAGCGGAAAATGCGTGAAAACGTGGGTGACGACTCCCACCTTGCGCTGCCAGCGCGACAGCCCCTTCAAGTCCGGCGCCTGCCGTTTCGCGGTCGCGTCTTCTTGTCCGGCGAGCCAGTCCGAGCCCGGCACCTCGGTCATGCCGCCGAGCAGGCCCTTTTCAGGCCGGCTGCGCACGAGAAGTTCGTTGCCGCGTGTGATGATGAAGGCAGCGCCGCGGCGCAACGTTCCGCTCTTCTTCGGCGCCTTGCGCGGAAACGTTTCCTGGGTGCCTTGCGCACGCGCGGTGCAATCCTCGTTCAGCGGGCACAGTGAGCAGGCCGGCTTCTTCGGGGTGCAGATCGAGGCGCCCAGATCCATCAACGCCTGCGCGCTGTCACCGGCACGGGAATCGGCCAGCAGCGTCGCCGCCAGTTGCTGGATCACCGGCTTGGCCTGCGGCAATTCCTCCTCGACCGCGAACAGGCGCGACACCACCCGCTCGATATTGCCGTCGACCGGCATGGTGCGGCGATCGAACGCGATCGCGGCGATCGCCGCCGCCGTGTAGGGGCCGATGCCCGGCAGCGCGCGCAGGCCTTCTTCGGTATCGGGAAAGGTGCCACCATGGTCGCGCGTCACCGCGACGGCGCAGGCGTAGAGATTGCGCGCACGCGAATAATAGCCGAGCCCAGCCCACATCCGCAGCACGTCATCCTGCGAGGCCCGCCCCAGCGCCGTGACGTCAGGCCAGCGCGCGACGAATTTTTCGAAATAGGGCCCGACCGCCTTCACCGTGGTCTGCTGGAGCATGATCTCCGACAGCCAGACGCGATAGGGATCCGACGTCTCGCCGGGAGCCGCCCGCCATGGCAGGCGGCGGCGATGGCGGTCGTACCAGGCGAGCAGCAGTGTCGGGCGAGCCGATGAGGTGCTTGCCGCCGAGCTCCGTTCCTTCTTGAGCGCGGTCGTGGTGGGCATGTGCCTTTACTAGAGCAGGATTACGCCTGTGGCCAGCACGACCGGGTCGTTGCGCGCTATAACGCCTTGCGTTATACACAAGCATGATCCAGAGCTCCGCCAACTCCGAGACAGAGTTGATCTGGTCCGGGCGGCGAAGTCGAAAATTGCCGTCCGACATTCAGAATGTGGCCTTGCGAAAGCTGCGTCTGTTGAATCAAGCCCGGGTGCTGACTGATCTAAGGGTACCTCCGGGCAATCGGCTCGAAGCTCTCAAGGCCGACCGCCAAGGCCAGCATTCGATCCGGATCAACGATCAATGGCGTATCTGTTGACGACGGAGGACCGAGAGATGTCGAAATCGTCGACTACCACGGCTAGGAGCGGGCTCCTCCGCAATCCACATCCCGGCGAAATCCTGCTGGAGGAGTTCCTGAAGCCGATGGATCTCAGCCAGAACGCACTGGCGCGCGCCGTGCGCGTGCCGCCGCGGCGGATCAACGAGATCGTCCTGGGCAAACGCGACATCACCGCCGACACCGATCTGCGGCTGGCCCGCTATTTTGGTCTGTCGGAGGGCTTTTTCCTGGGGCTCCAGATGGACTACGATCTGATGCAGCGGCGGCGCGAGATCGACCGCGATCTGAAGGCCATCCGACCTCGCGCGGCGGCATAACGGACACTGCCCATGTCCAAGCCTCCTCCCATCTTCAAGCCCGGCCCCATCAGCGCCAAGCCGCTCGGGATCCTGCTCAACGACGTCTTTGCCGAGGCCTATGCCAAGCAGGGCTTTGCCGCGCGCGAGCTGGTGACGCGGTGGGCGCAGATCGCCGGGCCGGAGATCGCGGCCCATGCCGAGCCGCTCAAGATGCAATGGCCGCGGCCGGTGGAGGGCCAGCCGCAGGAGCCGGCGACGCTGGTACTGCGGGTCGAGGGGCCGATGGCGCTGGAAATCCAGCATTCCGCGGATGTGATCCTGGAGCGGGTCAACCGCTTCTTCGGCTGGAGTGCGGTCGGCAAGCTGGCCTTCCGCCAGGCCCCCCTGTCGCGACCCCGGGCCCGGAAGCGGCCCGGTCCGCCGGACCCCAAATCGGTGGCCAAGGAGGCGGAGAGCCTCGCCGACATCCAGGATGAAGAGTTGAAGACGGCGCTGGCGCGGCTCGGGGCCGCCATCAAGCGAAATTGAGCCTCATTTGGCCGCCAATCTGGACCCGTTCCCGCGGCCCGCCATTGCCTCAAACCACGTTTCAAGCTAGCGACAGGCCGCCCAAACGGGAACTTCGACAAGAACCTCGGGCGAGACCATGCCAATTCGGGAGCCGACCTTGATCATCACCCGCCGCGCCTTCACCACGATGCTGTCGCTGACCGGGCTTGCCGCGGTCGCCGGGTTCTCCCCCTTGCGGTTCATCTCCGAGGCCATGATCCCCGAAGCTATGGCGCAGGCCGCCGGCGACGTCGCCAAGCCGGTGTCGCTGCCCGACATGGCGCTCGGCCCGAAGGACGCCGCCGTCACCATCACCGAATATGCCTCGATGACCTGTCCGCACTGCGCGGCCTTCAACGAGCAGGTGTTCCCCAAGATCAAGTCGGAATACATCGACACCGGCAAGGTGCGTTACATCTTCCGCGAGTTCCCGCTCGACATCAAAGCCGCCGCGGGCTCGATGCTGTCGCGCTGCATCGCCAAGGACGACGCGCCGAAATACTTCGCCGTCACCGACATGCTGTTCCGCCAGCAGAGCGACTGGGTGTTGAAGAACACCACCGAGACCTTGACGCGGATCGGCAAGCAGGCCGGCCTCACCCAGCAGCAGGTCGAGGCCTGCCTGAAGGACCAGGCGCTGCTCGACAAGATCGCCGCCGACCAGAAATACGCCAGCGACATTCTCAAGGTCGATTCCACGCCGACCTTCTTCATCAATGGCGAGAAGATCAAGGGCGAGACCTCGTTCGAGGAGTTCGCCAAGAAGATCAATCCGCTCCTGAAGAGCTGATTCGCTCGTCAAGATCCTGATTCGCATCTCGAAAGCCGTATCTTTCCCGGCATAAATCCCTTGGGAAAAACGGCTTTCGCCGGTTGCCCTCGCGGCGCACCGCGGCCATTGTCCAGCCGCATGAGGCGCCTCGCGCGACTCACCCGGAGAGTGACACTGCCTTCCATGGCATTGTCCCGGCAGGGGGATTCGTGCCTGCCAACAGAGATGCGTGCTTATGAAAATCACCCGCCTGCGCCTACACGGCTTCAAGTCCTTCGTTGAGCCCACGGACTTCGTCATCGAGCCCGGGCTGACCGGCGTGGTCGGACCCAACGGCTGCGGCAAGTCGAATCTCGTCGAAGCGCTGCGCTGGGCGATGGGCGAGACCTCATACAAGTCGTTGCGCGCCGCCGACATGGACGCGGTGATCTTCGCCGGCTCCGGCAACCGTCCGGCGCGCAACCACGCCGAAGTGACGATGACGATCGACAATGCCGATCGCACCGCGCCGGCGGCGATGAACGACAGCCAGCTTCTGGAAATCTCCCGCCGCATCGAGCGCGAGGCCGGCTCGGTCTACCGCATCAACGGCCGCGACGTGCGCGCCCGCGACGTGCAGATCCTGTTCGCGGACGCCGCCACCGGCGCGCGCTCGCCGGCCCTCGTCCACCAGGGCAAGATCGGCGAGATCATTCAGGCCAAGCCCGAACAGCGGCGCCGCGTGCTGGAAGACGCTGCCGGTGTTGCAGGTCTTCATGCCCGTCGCCACGAGGCCGAGCTGCGGCTCAAGGCCGCCGAAACCAACCTTACCCGCGTCGAGGACGTGATCGGCCAGCTCGCCGGGCAAATGGAAGGCCTGAAGAAGCAGGCCCGCCAGGCCGTGCGCTATCGCGAGGTCGCGGCCAAGGTCCGCAAGGCCGAAGCCACGCTGTTCCATCTTCGCTGGGTCGGCGCCCACGCCGACGTCAACGAATCCGGCCAGACCCACGATCTCGCGGTCCGCGAGATGGCCGAGCGCACCCAGCACCAGGCCGAAGCGGCCCGCATCCAGGCGATCCGCGCCGCCGAGATGCCGGCGCTGCGCGATGCCGAAGCGCGCGCCGCGGCCGGGCTCCAGCGCCTGACCAATGCCCGCGAGCTGCTCGACCGCGAGGAAGAGCGCGCCAAGGAGCGCGTCGCCGAGCTCGAGCGCCGCCTCGCCCAGTTCGAGGGCGATATCTCGCGCGCCCAGCAGCAGACCATGGACGCCGACGTCGCGCTCCAGCGGCTCGACGCCGAAGACGCCGAGCTGAAGGAAGAGATCAAGTCGCGCGTCGAGAAGCGCTCCGGCGTCGACGAGCGCGTGGCGGAAGCCGAGGCGGTGCTGACCGAAACCGAGCAGCAATTCGCCGAGCTCACCACCGCGCTCGCCGACCTCACCGCCAAGCGCAACCAGCTCGAAGCCAACGTTCGTACCCACCGCGACAAGCTCGCCCGGCTCGACCAGGAGATCTCGAACGTCGCCGCGGAAGAGCAGAAGCTCGCTGCGGAGACCGGCGGCTTCGGCGATCTCGACGAGCTGACCGCGACGGTCGAGAACGCTGAGCAGACGCTGGCGGCCTCGGAGGCCGCGGCCCAGGCGAGCGAGGCCGCACACGTCGCCGCGCGCCAGACGCTGGAATCCTCGCGCTCGCCGCTGAACGAAGCCGACAAGCGCGTGCAGCGGCTCGAGACCGAAGCCCGCACGATCTCCAAGATCGTCAACGGCGAGACCAAGAATCTGTGGCCGCCGATCATCGACGGCATCACCGTCGACAAGGGTTTTGAAAAGGCGATCGGCGCAGCCCTCGGCGACGACCTCGATGCGCCGATCGACCCGTCGGCGCCGATGCGCTGGACCAATGTCGGCGAGACCGACGGTGATCCCGAGCTGCCCGAAGGCGTCGTGCCGCTCGCGAGCCACGTGCAGGCTCCGGCCGAGCTGGCTCGCCGCCTCGCGCAGATCGGCGTGGTGCCGCGCGAGCGCGGTGCCGAGCTGGTCTCGCAGCTCAAGACCGGCCAGCGGCTGGTCTCGCCCGAGGGCGACGTCTGGCGCTGGGACGGCTTTGTCGCAGCCGCTCACGCCCCGACCGGCGCCGCACGGCGTCTCGCCGAACGCGCCCGCCTGGTCGATATCGAGAACGAGCTGGAGCAGGCCCGCATCGACGCGCAGATCAAGCGTCAGGCGCTGGAGAATGCCGAGTCCGAGCTGCAGATGGCTGCCAGCACCGAAGGCGCCAGCCGGGAAGCCTGGCGCGCCGCGCAGCGCGAGCTCAACACCGCGCGTGAGCGCCATGCCACCGCCGAACGCGAGATCAGCCGCCACGCCGCGCGCAAGGCGACGCTGTCGGAAGCGCACAGCCGTCTCGCCGCCGACCGCGCCGAGGCCGAAGCCGCGTATGAATACGCCGAGGCCGGGATCTCCGAACTGCCATCGAGCGAGGACACCGAGACCCGTCTCGCCGCCGTCCGCAGCGACATCGAAGCCCATCGCCGCATGGCCGCGCAGGTCCGTGCCGAGGCGCAGGCGCTGGCGCGCGAGGCCGAGCTCGCCGACCGCCGCGTCCAGGCGATCCTCGCCGAGCGCACCGAGTGGCAGAACCGCAAGGAGAGCGCGGCCTCCCATATCGACACCATCCAGACCCGCATCACGGAAGTCTCGATCGAACGCAGCGATCTCGAAAACGCACCTGCCGTCTTCGCCGAGAAGCGCAGCGCGCTGATCACCGAGATCGAGTATGCGGAAAACGATCGCCGCATGGCCGCCGACGCGCTTGCCACCGCGGAGACCGCGATGGCCGAAACCGATCGCGTCGCCAAGCTGACGCTGGAGGCGCTCTCCAGCTCCCGCGAGGCCACCGCCCGCGCCGAGGAGCGCATGGAGGGCGCGCGGCGCCGGCTCGAGGACATCGAGCGCGAGATCCGCGACATGCTCGAAGTCGAGCCGCAGGCCGTCGCCGGCCTTGCCGAGATCGAGCCCGGCGCGGAACTGCCGCCGCTGCACGACATCGAGGAAGACCTCGAAAAGATGCGCCGCGACCGCGAGCGCCTCGGCGCCGTCAACCTGCGCGCCGAGGAGGAACTGCGCGAGGTCGAGACCCAGCACACCGGCCTCGTCACCGAGCGCGACGACCTGGTCGAGGCCATCAAGCGGCTGCGCCAGGGCATCCAGAGCCTCAACAAGGAAGCCCGCGAGCGGCTGCTGACCTCGTTCGAAGTCGTCAACAATCACTTCAAGCGCCTGTTCGTCGAGCTGTTCGGCGGCGGCGAAGCGGCGCTGCATCTGATCGAGAGCGACGACCCGCTGGAGGCTGGTCTGGAAATCATCGCCAAGCCGCCGGGCAAGAAGCCGCAGACGCTGTCGCTGCTCTCGGGCGGCGAGCAGGCACTGACCGCGATGGCACTGATCTTCGCGGTGTTCCTCACCAACCCCTCGCCGATCTGCGTGCTGGACGAAGTCGACGCACCGCTCGACGACCACAACGTCGAACGGTACTGCAACCTGCTGCACGAGATGACCGGCTCGACCGACACGCGCTTCATCATCATCACGCACAATCCGATCACGATGGCGCGGATGAACCGCCTGTTCGGCGTCACCATGGCCGAGCGCGGCGTCTCCCAGCTCGTCTCGGTGAGCCTGTCCGAGGCGGTGGACATTCTCGACCAGAACGTGGCGTGACGTCTCTGGTTCAGAAATGAAGGTGGGCGAAGATGATCTCGCCCACCCTCCCCGCCGAACTGAAAGCCGCCCTCGACGGTAAGCTTCAGGGCTTTTCCCGCACTGATGCCGCACAGCGCTCGCAGAAGATCTCGACCACCTATCGCGCCGGCGGCGGCTCGGGCACGATCAAATCCGAAGCCGATGCGCTCGCCTACGCGCTGGCGCGGATGCCGGCGACCTACGCGGCGGTGGCTGCGAGCCTGAATGCGCTGACCGCGATCGCGCCGGACTTCGCCCCGGAAACGCTGCTCGACGTCGGCGCAGGTCCGGGCACCGCGAGCTGGGCCGCGGCCGAGGCGTTTCCGTCGCTGCAAGATTTTACACTGCTCGATGCCAACGCGACGCTCAGCCGGCTCGCGCTTGAACTGGCCCGCGACAGCTCGCGACTTGCGGAGTGCCGCTACCTGCCGGGCGATGCCGGCGGCAACCTCGCCGAAGCCTCGCAAGCCGATCTCATCGTTGCCAGCTACATCATCGGCGAGCTCAGCGAGGGCGATCAACGTAAACTCGCCGAGGCGATGTGGACGAAAGCGAGCCACGCGCTGGTCGTGATCGAGCCCGGCACGCCCGCCGGCTACGCGCGCATCCTCGCGCTGCGCCAGCAATTGATCGCAGCAGGCGCGTACGTCGCCGCGCCCTGCCCGCACGAAAAGCCCTGCCCGCTCGCAGCGCCCGACTGGTGCCATTTCTCTCAGCGCCTGCCGCGCTCGCAAGCCCACCGCCAGATCAAGGGTGCCGACGTCCCGTTCGAGGACGAGCGCTTCATCTACGTCGTCCTGACCCGCACGCCGCCCGCCACGCGTGCCGCGCGCGTGCTGGCGCCGCCGGATCTCGGCAAGGCCGAGATCACGGCGAAGCTCTGCACGGAGGACGGCGTCGCGATCACCAAGGTCCCGCGGCGGGACAAGGCCGCGTATGCCGACGCAAGGCGTTGGCGCTGGGGCGATGCGATCATGGCCGAAAGTTAACCTCGTTCCCCCGTTTTCCCTTGAACTCGGATGGCACCCGCCCCGACCAAATCCTACCTCCCTTCCGCGCCGGGGCTCTCGCCCTGCGCCAATTTGGTCTAGGCTGCGCCCGCCTTCGTCCCCCTTCAGGAGTTCTCCATGTCGACCGGCTGGATCGTTCTCGGCGTCATCGTCGTCCTCGTGTTCCTGGCGTTCAGCGCCTACAACCGCCTGGTGGCGCTGGGCCAGCGCGTCGGCCAGGCCTTTGCCGACATCGACGTGCAGCTCAAGCAGCGCCACGACCTGGTCCCGAACCTGGTCGAGACGGTGAAGGGCTACGCCTCGCACGAGCGCGGCACGCTCGACGACGTCATCAAGGCGCGCAATTCGGCGATTTCGGCACAAGGACCTGCGCAGATGTCCGCTGCCGAGAATCAGCTGTCCGGCGCGCTCGGTCGGCTGATCGCGCTGTCGGAGGCCTATCCCGACCTCAAGGCCAACGCCAATTTCCAGCAGCTCGCATCCGAGCTCTCCGACCTCGAGAACAAGATCGCGGCGAGCCGCCGCTTCTTCAACAATGCGGTCCAGGAATACAACACCGGCATCCAGCAGATGCCCGCAGCGCTGTTCGCCGGCATGTTCGGCTTCACCAAGAAGGACTTCTTCGATCTCGGCGCGAGCCGGACCGAGGTCGAGGCGGCGCCGCAGGTGAAGTTCTGAATTGAGCCGATAGGCCGGCAGGGCATCGCGTCATGGCCGCGTATGGTCTCTACACGCACATCGCCTCGAACAAGTTCCGTTCGATGCTGCTGCTCGCCGGCCTGTTCGCGCTGGTCTATGTGCTGGTCTATGCCGGCGCGCTGATTGCCGAAGTTCTGATCGACAGCAACCGGACCGTCGCCTTCTACCTGAGCCACGCCTTCCAGGATCTGAAGGTCGCAGCCCCCGTTGCGACGGTCGTGGCGGCGGTCTGGGTCGTGATCGCCTATTTCTTCCACCAGTCGATGATCGACGCGGTGACCGGCGGCCACGACGTTAACAGGCAGGATGAGCCGCGGCTCTATAATCTGCTCGAAAACCTCTGCATCTCGCGCGGCATCACCATGCCGAAGTTGAAGATCATGGAGAGCCCGGCGCTGAACGCGTTCGCGACCGGCCTCAACCCGCGGCAATATTCGATCACGGTCACCACCGGTCTCCTCGATACGCTCAATGACAAGGAGATCGAGGCGGTGCTGGGCCACGAGCTGACCCACATCAAGAACGGCGACGTGCAGCTCATGGTCGTCGCCGTCATCATCGCCGGCGTGGTCGGCTTCTTCGGCGAATTGTTCTTCCGCCTGTTCACCAATCTGAGCTGGAATTCCGGCGGCTCGTGGTCGTCAGGCTCCTCGTCCTCGTCGCGCTCGTCCTCCTCGTCGAGCGACAGCAAGAACTCCGGCGGCGGCGCGGTGATCGTCATCATCATCGCGGTCGTGCTGATCGTGGTGGCCTGGCTGTTGTCGCAGGTGGTGAAGCTGGCGCTGTCGCGCTCGCGCGAATATCTCGCCGACGCCGGCTCGGTCGAGCTGACGAAAGACCCCGATGCCATGATCTCGGCGCTGCGCAAGATCGAGAACCGCGGCGAGCTGCCGGGCGCGACTTCGGCGGTGATGGAGCTCTGCGTCGACAATCCGCGCGAGGGCTTTGCCGATCTGTTCGCGACCCACCCGTCGGTGCAGTCCCGGGTCGATGCGCTGGTCAAATTCGCCGGCGGCCATGATCCAGGTCCACTGCCGGACCCGACGGACGAAACGGATCAGCCCGATGCGCCGGCCGACCCGCAGGACGCCCCGCCGCCGCTGTCGCAGGGACCATGGAGCGATGCAGGCAGCCCGTCCAATCCGCCGCCCGTGCCCGCGCCCAGCCCCTCCGGAACCCCGGCCGGCAATCCCATGGGTAATCCCATCGGTCCCTGGGGCCGCCATTAAGCGCGTCCCGCGGCCAGTTTCACGGCAATCTGGAAAAACCTCGGGAATTGCCGCAACCAGGTCCTGCGGAATTGAATTCTCCCTTGTTTCTGCCATGTTCGCGCCCAACAGCAGACTCGGGACATCGATTTGGGGCCCGGCCGATTGCGACCTCGCGATCGGGGGCGCGCGTTAGGGGACAGCAATGGCAAAGCCGGCAGTGGTTGTGGTGGGCGCGGACAAGGGCGGGGTCGGCAAGACCACGGTGTCGCGCACCTTGCTCGATTATTTTTCCGCCAACAACGTGCCGACCCGCGCCTTCGACACGGAATCTCCGCGCGGAACGCTGAAGCGCTTCCATCCCGACATCACCGAAATCGTCGACATGACGACGACGGCCGATCAGATGAAGATCTTCGATACGCTCAATGCAACCAGCCCGTCGGTCACCGTGATCGACGTCCGCGCCGGCCTGCTCTCGCCGGCGCTGGCCTCGCTGCGCGACATCGGTTTCCTCGACGCCGCCAAGGCCGGGCAGATCACCTTCGCGGTGTTCCACATCCTGGGCCCCTCGATCGCCTCGCTGGACGAAATCGCCGAGACCGCGAATTTCATGACCGGCGCGAAATATTTCCTGGTGAAGAACTTCATCAACGACACCCAGTTCTTCCAGTGGGACCAGGCGACCTACAATTCCTACTTCCACCGCATCAAGGACGCGACCGAGCTGACCATCCCCAAGCTCAACGAAATGGCCTATGAGCAGGTCGAGGTGTCCTCCGTCCCGTTCCTGAAATTCGTCGCCAACAAGGGCATGAACGACGAGGCCGCCAACTACTCCTTCGTGCTGCGCGGCTATGTCCGGCACTGGCTGGCCAATGTCTGGAGCGAGTTCGACCGCATCCGCCTGACCGACATCGTCGGTTCGAAGCCCGGCGCCCGCAGCAGCGAAAAATAGTTGCGGAGCCCGGGCTGATACGGCTGGATTGGGCGGTGAGTTCGCTCAGATAATAGTTCGTGATGCCCGCGACACCCCTCTACATCATCTGCTCGCCCCGCCCGCAGGTCGGCAAGACGCTGCTGGCGCGGCTATTGAGCGAGTTCCTGCTGCTCAAGAACGGCAACGTGGCGGCCTTCGACGTCAATCTGAAGGAGCCGTCACTGCTGGACTATCTGCCGAAGGTCACGGAAACCGCTGATGTGATCGACACCTACGGCAAGATGCAGCTGATGGACCGCGTCATCGTCGATGACGGACTTGCCAAGGTGATCGACCTCGGCTTCCACGCCTTCGACGAGTTCTTCAAGATGGCCGACGAGATTGGCCTCCTGAAGGAGGCGGCCCGCCGCCATGTCGCGCCACAAATCCTGTTCGTCGCCGACACCGACCGCGTCTCGGCCCGCGCCCACGAGATGCTGCGCGAGCAGATCCCGCGGATGAGCCTGATTACCGTGGACAATGAGCACATCGTGCGCGGCGAATTGCCGGCCGCAATGAGCACCGGACGGGTGTTCCGCCTGCCGGCACTGCCGGGCTTCCTGAAGACCTATATCGACCGGCTGAACTTCTCCTTCACCGGCTACCTCCGCCAGGAGAAGGACGCCTCGACCGAGCTGCACCAGTGGACCCGGCGGAATTACCTGGCGTTCCGGGAGCTTGAGCTCAGCCTGATCCTGCAACGGTCATAAGGCAAATATTTTACCCGGATAATATTGACTGTGAGCCGGACCGCACTTATTGAGGGCGCGCCCCTCAACAAGGTTCTATCCCGTGAGCATCGACCGGAAAGCAGCCATCGCCGCCTACAAGGAACGGAAGACCGTCGCAGGCATCTTCGTCGTTCGCTGCGCGGCATCGGGCGAGGCTTGGGTCGGCCAGGCGCCGAACCTGGAGACAATCCAGAACCGCATCTGGTTCTCGCTGCGCCAGGGCAGCCACACCTGCCGCAGCCTCCAGGCTGCGTGGAACTCGCATGGCGAGGCGGGTCTGACGTTTGGCGAATGCGAGCGTCTGGAGGACGAGGAGAGCAGCTATGTCAGGAACGCGCTCCTGAAGGAGCGCATGCTGCATTGGCTGGCGGAGCTGAGGGCCGAGGCGATCTGACCCTCAGTGCCCCTCGAACGTCATCAGCGTGCGCACCGGCACGTCCATGGCGCGCAGCTTGGCGGCGCCGCCGAGCTCGGGCAGGTCGATGATGAAGCAGGCCGCGACCACGTTGGCGCCGATCTGGCGCAGCAGCTTCACCGCGCCCTCCGCGGTGCCGCCGGTGGCGATGAGGTCATCGACCAGGATGACGCGCTCGCCGGGCTGGATGGCGTCGACATGCATCTCCATCTCGTCGATGCCGTATTCAAGAGAGTAAGCGATGCGCACGGTGGTGTGCGGCAGCTTGCCTTTCTTGCGGATCGGCACGAAGCCGGCCGAGAGCTGGTGCGCCACCGCCCCGCCGATGATGAAGCCGCGCGCCTCCATGCCCGCGACCTTGTCGATCTTGTTGCCCGCCCAGGGATTGACGAGTTCGTCCACCGCGCGGCGGAACGCGCGTGCATCCGCGAGCAAGGTCGTGATGTCGCGGAACATGATCCCCGGCTTGGGATAGTCGGGGATGGTGCGAACGCTCGCCTTCAAGTCGTGGTCAAATGTCATTGGTGCCTCTCAATCGACGCCCGCATTCAGCCGGAATGCGTTCTCGACAATTCGTAAACCCACCTCGCCGCCGAGCGACATCAGCGATTCCGGATGGAATTGCACGCCGGCAACCGGCAGCGTCTTGTGCTCCATCGCCATGGCAACGCCGTCCTCGGTGCTGGCGGTGACGGACAAAACCTCGGGCATGCTGTCGCGCTCGACAAAAAGCGAATGATAGCGGCCGATGACGATCTCGTTTGGCAGATTGCGCATCAGCCGCCCGCCGCGCACCTGCACCCGCGAAGGCCGGCCGTGGGCGGGATGGGTGAGCTGGCCGAGCTCGCCGCCAAAATATTCGCCGATCGCCTGCACGCCGAGACAGACACCGAACACCGGCAGCTCGTTCTCCAGCGCCGCGGCGATCGTCTTCTTGATCCCGAAATCCTCAGGCCGGCCCGGGCCGGGCGACAGCACCAGCAAATCCCACCTCTTCTGCTTGAGCATGTCGAGCGCATGCACATAGCGGACCACGGTGACGTCGGCCCCGACCTGGCGGAAATAGTCCGCCAGCATGTGCACGAAGCTGTCGTCATGGTCGATCAGCAGCACCCGCTTGCCCGAGCCGGTCGCATCGGGCGCGAAGGTCGACAACGGTTTTGGCGGATCGCCGCGCAGCGCCTGGAACAATGCGGCGGCCTTGACCTGGCACTCGCGGTCTTCGGCGGCCGGATCGGAATCGAACAGGCAGGTGGCGCCGACGCGCACTTCGGCGAGGCCGTCCTTCATGCGGATCGTACGGATGGTGAGGCCGGTGTTGATGCTGCCGTCGAAATTCACCGCGCCGATCGCCCCGGCATACCAGCGCCGCGGCGAACGCTCGTGATCCTCGACGAACTGCATCGCCCAGAGCTTTGGCGCGCCGGTGACGGTGACAGCCCAGGCGTGGGTGAGGAAGGCGTCGAGCGCGTCGAAGCCGGGGCGCAGCATGCCCTCGACATGGTCGACGGTATGGAAGAGCTTCGAATAGGTCTCGATCTGCCGGCGCGCCAGCACCTTGATGGTGCCGGGGACGCAGACGCGCGCCTTGTCGTTGCGATCGACGTCGGTGCACATGTTGAGCTCGAACTCGTCCTTCTCCGAGTTCAGGAGCTGGCGGATCTGCTCGGCATCGCCGATCGCATCGGATCCACGCGCGATCGTGCCCGAGATCGGGCAGGTCTCGACGCGGCGCCCGTCCGAGCGCACGAACATCTCGGGCGAGGCGGAGACGAGAAACTCGCCCTCGCCGAGATTCATCAGCGCGCCGTAAGGTGACGGGTTGATGACGCAGAGCCGCTGGAAGACTTCGGCCGGCGAGCGGTCGCAGGGCTCGGCGAACAGCTGGCCGGGCACCGCCTCGAACAGATCGCCGCGGGCGAAGGCCGCGCGCGCGGTCTCGACGGTGGCCTGATATTCGCCGGGCGCGTGATCGGCAAAGCCCTGGCGCGGCGTCTTCAGGTACGGGCTGTCGGCGGTCTCGCGCGGCAGGCCTTCCGTCGATTTGCCCTTCCACGTGAAGTCATAGGAGAGCACCACGCCGCGGCCGGTGGCGCGGTCATAGGCCAGCAGGCGATCGGGAACGTAGAGCACGATGTCGCGCTGGTCGGCCTCGCGCGGACGCTTCTGCACGAGGTCCTCGATCTGGAACACGAGATCGTAGGCGAAGGCGCCGAACAGGCCGAGCAGCCCGTCGTCATTGGCCGAGAAGGCGGCGACGAGGTCGCGCACCAGCGACATCACGCTGGCACGCCGCGTGCGCTGGTCTTCCTCGATCGGCGCATCGCCGCGAAGGATGTGGCCGGCAAGGCGCGATGGCGTCTTCTCGGAGATGACCACGCAGGGCTCACGCAGAACGTCAGCGAGGAATGCGATCAGCACCAGGCCGCGTTCGTTCAACGCTTCCAGCTTGAAATTGACGCCAACGGTCTCGAGCTTGAGCGGCGGATCGGAGAAACCGAGGTCGAAACTCTCGTAGCGGCCGGGCACGGTCGTGCCCGAGGACAGCACCACGCCGCGGCGACGGTCGAGCAGGCTGACGAGATCGTCGAGCCGGTTGGCGCCGCCGGTAAACTGCTCCGCCACGCGCGTGATCGCGAGACCCGCGCGGGTCACATAATCGCTTCTGGCCGGGAGGGCAAAGACTGTCCTGTTCATGTCGTCCTCTTACGAAACTTGCCGAGGGAACGCCACACAGGACAAACGATCAGGCCGCCGCACTGCGTTGGCGACCTTCGACGATTTATGGAAAAGAAATCGCACCGGCCACCTCTTAGGAGGTGCGCCACCAAAGACGGGCTGGGCGGACGGCGATGCTCATGGGCGGATACTCACCATGGCGCGGGGACGGCGTCAAGGGTGGCCCCACCAACGGTAGCCGTGAGGGGAAGGCGCCAATCTCCGCCGTCGTCCCGGCGAAGGCCGGGACCCATAGCCACAAAATTGAGTTTGGCGAAGACTCGGAGTGGCAGCTCGTCCCAACCACAAAATCGTGTGGTTGGGTCCCGGCCTTCGCCCTAGGGCATGCACATATCTGGTGCGACGGATTGACTCGGGTCGAGGGTAAGGGGTTCCA
>NZ_JBXAQU010000027.1:0-104075 GCF_058807535.1 Bradyrhizobium sp. GW821-FHT12B03 | reverse complement strand
CAGTCCTGCCAATTAGACAGACTGAATCACTGATCCCTCTGCGTCGCAACCGCCGCCTTTTTCAACAGAATCGGCCCGTCAGCGACATCGGAAGATGCTCCTTCTCCGCCGCTGTCGGGGTTTGAGCCGACATCAGGCGGCCAGCCGCTGAACGAGTCCGTGGCATGGTCGGCCTGGCGCGGGTTACTTTGCAGCCAGCCCCGGCGGCGGGACGAAGCCGCCGAATTCCCGTTCGATCAATCCGGCCAGTGCGATCGTGGTGCGATCCTCGAGATACGGCCCGATGATCTGCACGCCGATCGGCAGTCCCGATGGCGTGCGCTCGATCGGAACGGCGGTTGCCGGCAGTCCGCAGGTCGAAGCGGGGTCGGCCCAGATGAAGCAGGCATCGGAATAGTTGTAGGGCTTGCCGTCGATGTCCAGCTGGCGGGCGTCGAACGGCTCGGATTGGTCTTGCGGAAAGGCCGGCACGGCGGCGACCGGATAGATCACGGCATCGAACTCGCGGAAGAACAGCTGCCACCGTTGCTGCAGCTGCAGGCGTGTCGCGTCGGTCGCCAGCCACTCGCGATGGGTCATGCCCCAGCCGCGGGCGCGCTCGGCCTGCAGGCTGCGGTCGTCGGGCGACAGCGCCGCGGCAAGTGCTTGCGCTTCTGCGAGGGCGGCCGGCGTCAGGCGCGGACTTCGCGCTGCGTTGAGCAGCTTCATGTAGAGCCGCGCGGAGTCGGCGAGGTCGGGCAGCGACGCGCTCGCGCGCGCAACCCGCGCGCCTGAACGCTCGAGCCGCTGCGCCAGCCGTCCGATGGCGGAGCGCACGGCATCGCCCGTCGGCATCAGCGGATGGGTGTCGATCACGAGGATCCTGAAATCCTTGAGCTGGTCATGGCGCGGGGCGGGCAGCGCAAGGCGATAGCCGATCCCGTCGCGCGTCTCATCGGGGCCGGCGATCACGTCGAGCGACAATGCGAGGTCCGATGCTGTGCGCGCCATCGGTCCGACGACGGCGAGATCACCCTGGCCCGGAACGGGCGGCGCCGGCGGCAGGCTGTAGCCGCGCAGCGGAACCAGGCCGAGGCTCGGCTTGTGTCCGAACACACCGCAGAAATGCGCGGGCACCCGGATCGAGCCGCCGATATCCGAGCCGATCGAGAGCGGACCAAAGCCCGCAGCCAGCGCCGCCCCCGATCCGCCGGAGGAACCGCCGGGCGAACGGCCGAGGTCCCACGGGTTGTTCGTCGTCCCGTGGATCTCGTTGTAGCTCTGGAAATCCCTGAGGCCGATCGGGATGTTGGTCTTGCCGATGATGATGGCGCCCGCGGCCTTCAACCGCGCGACGACGAGCGCGTCTTCCTTTGGTTGAAAATCCCTGAAATGCGGAAAGCCCCATGTCGTCGGCAGGCCGGCGACGTTGAATGGTTCCTTCAAGGTCACGGGAATACCGAGCAGCGGCAGCCGCTCGCCGCGGCCGAGCGCGGCGTCGGCAGCGCGGGCCGCGTCTCGTGCACGATCGAAATCGCGAACGATGATGGCGTTGATCGGCCCGTCCAGCGCTTCGATGCGCGCGATCGTGTGTTCGAGGAGCTCGGCCGCGGACAGCTTGCGCGCGTGCAGGGCGCTCAGCAGTGCGCCGATCGAGCCGTAGTCAAGGTCAGCGTCATCTGCGGTCATCATGAACTCCATTGTATCCCATTGTCGCGTCGAGGCCATTCCCGTTGCAAATGCCCGGGGCGTCGAACGTGCGATCTTGAAAGGGGGATCAGAGGGGCCGCGCAACCAGCACCGGACCAGCTTGCCGATGCGGAGGGTAATGCCGTTCGAGACGGCCATGCCTTCCGAACGGTTAACGGCCCGGTGCGGCGGCAAACCCACGGTCGGCCATGATGCAATTCTGCACCTGTTTTGCCCGACGGCGCAAGCAAAATTTCGTCCTTACCGAATTCTTGAAAAGGCCAATGATTTCGGCCCGATCCCTACTGTGCATGGGGTTGTTTTCGATTTTTTGCCGGAGCGTCACCGCGCCGCATGGTTCCGAGCGTGAGGCCTCCCCTATCGGACCGAATCCCCTAAGAATTTTTACACACAGTTCTGGCACCTTCCGCGCGTCAATTTCCGCAACCTGCATCGTCGCCTCTCATTGCGCGCACGAAAAGACGGGGCCCGCGGGCATCGAGGGGGCGTAAGCCATGACTGCACTTGCTTCGGACGCCGGTTGCGCGAAGCGCGGGATCGTGCCGATCCTGTTGTGCGTCGTGCCGTTCAGCCAGATTCCGCTCGATGCCTATACGCCGGGCCTTCCGCAGATGGTGGTGGACCTCGCAACCGATTCCGCGTCGATGCAGAACACCGTCACCGCCTACATGCTCGGCATGAGCCTGGCGCTGGTGCCGGTCGGCATCGCCTCCGATACGCTCGGTCGCCGCAACGTCCTGCTCGCGGGGTTCTCCGTGCTCATCGCGATGAGCATCGCCTGTGCGCTCGCCACCAGCGCTTCGCTGCTGCTGGCCCTGCGCTTCCTGCAAGGCATCGGCGGCTGCACCTGCCTCGTCGTTGCCTACGCGGTCGCCGCCGATTGTTTTCGCGGCCGCGAGCTCACGGCGATCTCCGGTCTGCTGGGTGCGGCCTGGGGGCTCGCACCTGTGCTGGCGCCGGCGGCCGGCGGCTTCATCGTCGAGCTGACGTCGTGGCGCGGCGTGTTCGTCATCATCGCGATTGCCGCAGCCATCGTTGCCACGATCGTCGTATTCCTTCTGCCTGAAACCTTGTCGGCAGAGCGGCGCGCGCCGTTCGATCCGCGCAGGACTGCCGGTATCCTGCGCGCTGCGCTTGTCCGTCCCGGCTTCCTCGCCTTCGTACTGGTGTTCGCCGCGGCGGCCAGCGCGCAGCTCGCGTTCGGGGTCGTCGCGCCGTTCTTCTACCAGACCGGCCTTGGTTATTCGGCGGCCATCTACGGTCTCGTCGCGCTCGGCCTTGGCGGCGTCAATCTCGCCGGCGAGCTCGGCTGCGCGCATTTCGCGCGCGTCATGCCGGCCCGCATGCTGGGCTTCGGCGCCTTCGCGCTGTTTCTCGCAGGCTCCGCGGTCCTGGCCGCAACCGGCATGGCCGTCGGTCTCGATTTCGCATCGATCACGATCGGCGGCGCGCTGGTGCTCGGCGGCTGCGGCGTGCTGTGCCCGATGATGTACGGCATGGCGCTCGGCCTGTTCGAACGCGACCACGGCCTGATCGGCGGCCTGATCAGCGCGCTCTGCTACCTCGCGGTCAGCGGCGCCATGGCGATCGCGGCGGTGCTGCCTGAAGCAACCCAGGCGCCGATCGGATGGCTCTATCTCGGCCTCTGCGCCATCGCGGGCACGCTGCTTGCGATCTCGCTGCCCTCGGTGCGCCAGGCCACACAGACCTAAGGAAGGAACCAGTTCATGACCACCGTCGGTATTCGCGGCACGTTCTTCGACTTCGTCGACGATCCCTGGAAGCACATCGGCAACGAGCAGGCCGCCGCGCGCTTCCATCAGGACGGCCTCATGATCGTCACGGATGGCGTCATCAAGGCGTTCGGTCCGTACGAGACGATCGCCGCCGCGCATCCGGGCGTGCAGATCACCGATATCAAGGATCGCATCATCGTTCCCGGCTTCATCGACGGCCACATCCATCTGCCGCAGACCCGCGTGCTCGGCGCCTATGGCGAGCAGCTGCTGCCGTGGCTCCAGAAATGGGTCTATCCGGAAGAGCTCAAATATCGGGATCGCAACTACGCGCGCGAGGGCGTCAAGCGCTTCCTCGACGCGCTGCTCGCCTCCGGGACCACGACCTGCCAGGCCTTCACCAGCTCCTCGCCCGTTTCAACCGAGGAGCTGTTCGAGGAAGCGGCCCGCCGCAACATGCGCGTCATCGCGGGCCTCACCGGCATCGATCGCAACGCGCCAGCCGATTTCATCGATACCCCGGAGAATTTCTATCGCGACAGCAAGCGGCTGATCGCGCAGTACCACAACAAGGGCCGCAACCTCTACGCCATCACGCCGCGCTTCGCCTTCGGCGCCTCGCCGGAGCTGCTGAAAGCATGTCAGCGTCTCAAGCACGAGCATCCGGACTGCTGGGTCAACACCCACATCTCCGAGAACCCGGCGGAATGCAGCGGGGTGCTGGTCGAGCATCCGGACTGCCAGGACTATCTCGGCGTCTACGAGAAGTTCGATCTGGTCGGGCCAAAGTTCTCCGGCGGCCACGGCGTCTATCTCTCGAACAACGAGTTCCGTCGCATGTCGAAGAAGGGCGCCGCGGTGGTGTTCTGCCCGTGCTCGAACCTGTTCCTCGGCAGCGGCCTGTTCCGCCTTGGCCGCGCCACCGATCCCGAGCATCGCGTGAAGATGTCGTTTGGGACCGATGTGGGCGGCGGCAACCGCTTCTCGATGATCTCCGTGCTCGACGACGCCTACAAGGTCGGCATGTGCAACAACACGCTGCTGGACGGCAGCATCGATCCGGTGCGCAAGGACCTCGCCGAAGCCGAGCGCAACAAGCTGTCGCCCTATCGCGGCTTCTGGTCGATCACGCTCGGCGGCGCCGAAGGTCTCTACATCGACGACAAGCTCGGCAATTTCGAGCCGGGGAAGGAGGCCGATTTCGTCGCGCTCGATCCGAACGGCGGGCAGATCGCGCAAGCCTGGCACCAGTCGCTGATCGCCGACGGCGCCGGCCCGCGCACGATGGATGAAGCCGCGAGCATGCTGTTCGCCGTCATGATGGTCGGCGACGACCGCTGCGTCGACGAGACCTGGGTGATGGGCAAGCGCCTCTACAAGAAGAGCTGAGGCGATCGCTTATGAGCGCATCCCCTGACACGGCCGGCCAGCCGGTCGCTCTCGTCATCCAGCGTCGCATCGCCGACGACGGCTTTGCCGCGTTCGCGCGGTGGAACGGCGAGGTCGGCGAGGTGCTCAAGACGTGGCCGGGATTTCTCAGCCAGGAGGTGGTGCCGCCGCAGCCGCCGGCGCATGTGGACTGGGTGACGATCCTGCGCTTTGCGAGCCCGGCGGCGGCGCGCGCCTGGCTTCAGAGCGAGGTGCGGGCGAAGTTGATCGGGCAGGTGCAGCGCTACTTCGTCGGTTCGGAGGATGTCCATATCCTGCCCGACACCGGCGTTCAGCGCGACAGCGCGGTCTCGGCCGTGATCTCCTTCAAGGTGCCTGATGGGCTCGAGGACGCGTTCCTGCAATGGCAGCAACGCATCCAGGCCGCGGAGGCCGAGTTCAAGGGATTCCTGCGCCACAAGATCGAGCGGCCGATCCCGGGCCTGCATGACGAATGGATCGTCATCCTGTCATTCGACGGCGATGCCAATCTCAATGCGTGGCTCGACTCGCCCTTGCGGCAGACGCTGCTCAAGGAGGGCGCGCGCTTCAACGCCGGCATGAACGTGAAGCGGGCGAGCTACGGCTTCAATTTCTGGTTTCCGTCCGGCAAGACGCAGGCCCCGGAGCAGAGCCCAAGCCTGATCTGGAAGAGCAACCTCATCGTTCTGCTGGTGCTCTATCCCGTGGTCTACCTCTGGGGCACTTTCATCAGCAGGCCGCTGATCGACAGCCATGGCGTGCCGATCTGGCTGTCGCTCTTCGTCGGCAATCTCGTCAGCACCCAGCTGCTCGGCTGGTGGCTGGTGCCGGCCGCCTTCAAGGCGCTGGACTGGTGGATCACGCCGAAGGCGGCGATCGGTCGCCAGATCGCCGGGTATGCCCTGCTTGCCGCGCTCTACGCCGCGTCGATGGGTCTGTACGCGCTGCTGCTCGCGTGGCATTGGGGGCGGTGAGGCCGTCCACCGTGCTGTTGCGGAGTGCGGCGGTCTCGGGACATTGACGACCATGTTCTCCCTGACATTTCTCGGGACTTCCGCAAGCGTTCCCTCGGCGGAACGCAACCATCCGGCGCTCCTCGTCGAGGCGGCCGGCCAGCGGATCCTGGTCGATTGCGGCGAGGGCACGCAGCGCCAATTGTTGCGCAGTGGCGCCGGATTCCGGCGGCTGGACCGCATCCTGCTGACGCATGCGCATCTCGACCACGTGCTCGGCATCCCCGGCCTGTTCTCGACGCTCGGCTTGCGCCAGACCTCAGACGTGATGACCATCCATGGCGGGCCGGGCACACTCGACCTCGTCATTCGCATGCTTGCGGGCCTGTGGGGGGCCGGCAGGGCGCCGATCCCGGTGGAGTTTGCAGCGCTGACCGAGGGACAGGTCGTCGACGCCGGCGACTTCACCATCGACTGCTTTCCGGTGCGGCATCGCGACACCGACAGTTTTGGCTTCGCCTTCAAGAGTCCCGCCCGCCGCCATCTTCAGTCCGATCGCCTCGTCGCGCTCGGTGTCCCCGACGGTCCCTTGCGCGGCGAGTTGGCGCAGGGACGTCCGATCGTCATCGCCGACCGAACGATCGATCCGGAGGAGGTCCTGGGGCCGCCGAGCGGCGGCAAAAAGCTCGTCGTGATCGGCGATACCGAGACCACCGAGAGGCTCTCGCACCATGTCGCCGACGCCGATATGCTGGTGATCGAGGCAACGTTCCTCGATCGCGACGCGGCGACCGCGCGGAATTACGGCCATCTCACCGCGGCAGAGGCGGCTTCGTTCGCGGCCGCGAACAATGTCGGGCAGCTCGTGCTGACCCATATGTCGGGACGCTACGAGGACGAGGAGATTCTCGCCGAGGCGATGAAGGTCTTTCCGAGCACACGGATCGCCGCCGACTTTGATCACATTGTTGTCTTGTGATCATGACGAGCGTTACAGGCCGGACGCGACGCCGAGGCGGCCGATGCCGGGCAGCTTGAGGGCGGGACGCCTGATGTCGAGGCCAAGCACGGCGCCGAAGAAATTGATCTCGAGACCTTCGACCCAGCCGAGGGTGAGGCCGAGATAGCCGGAAAGCGACGCGTAGAAGCCGGTGCGCGAGGCGGTCAGCCCGATCCATTGCCCGGAATAGGGATAGTCCTTGCCGATGGCGGTCGGCGGCAGAACCGCGCCAAGTTCGGGCACGGCATTCAAGGCGGCTTGAACGAAGGTGTTCGAATTTGGCCCGGGCCAGGCGCTGTAATCACCATAGGTCCGAAACTTGTAGGTCTCGATGACAGATCGAATCCTGGGAATGAGGAGTTCGGCCTGTGGCCCGTCGACCGCCACCACGGTTTCCGGCAGGGCGCCAAACCATCGTCCATCGGGAGCAAACCCATTGCTCCGGATCGGTTCGCCCCACGCCGTGTAGTCGTATCGGCTGTAGCTGGCCGCGTCCTTTTCCTTGACGACGATCCACGTGTGGACGGCGAAGATGCTGCGCCACCGCACCGTTCGCGCCGCGTAGATCCGGATCAGGGCATCGGGATGGGACGAGGCCGGAGGCAGCAGACCTGCGCTGGAACGGTCGGCCGTCTGCCAATTGCCGCGACCATCTCCAAGCCAGTAATACCGCGCGGCCGACACGCAGATCGGCACGAACACCAGCAGCAGAAATGTGAGCACGGTTTTTCTCAAGAGAAGGTCGAGAGTGGGAGGGTTAACTCACGGGATATAGTTCGATCGAGCTCTCACGCCAGCCCGGTCGGCAAGAACGCCCTCAGCTCGACAATCCCGACTTGATCGCGAGATCCTGCACCTGGCGCGTCACCTGCATCAGCCGCGGCAGCGCCTGGTCGCGAAAGGCGGACATGTCCATGCGCATCGCGTCGACGGTGACGCTCAAGCCGCCGATCACGAGCCCCTGGGCGTCGAAGATCGGCGTTGCCAGCGTGCGCAGGCCATAGGCGTTCTCGCCGTCGGAGACCGCATGACCTTTCTTCTTCACCTGATCGAGCCGGGTGAGCAGGGCATCGAGATCGGTCAGCGTTCGCTCCGATAGCTTGACGCGAGGGCGCGCTTCCAGCCGCGCGATCTGTTCGTCCCGCGCCAGATGCGCCAGCATGACATGGCCGAGCGCGGCGCTGTAGGCGGGAATGCGCGAGCCCGGCCGGCGATCCATCTTGTAGCGATCGAGGCCGGCGCTGATGCGCGCGAGATAGATCACGTCGCCGCCGTCGAGGATGCCGAGCGAGGCCGCATCGCCGACATCGGGCACGAGCTGGCGCAGCAGCGGCTCGACGATGGTCCGCAACGATCCATGCGACAGCACGGTGTAGCCAAGGTCCAGACAGGCGAGGCCGAGGCGGAACCGGCGGCTCTGCGGCACGGCCTGGAGATAGCCGAGCTCGACCAGGGTCTGGATCAGCCGGAACGCGGTTCCGCGATCGAGATCAGACCGTGCGGCAATCTCACTCAGGGTGAGCTCGAAGTCCTCACTGGTGAAACTCCTGAGCACGGCGAACGCCTTGCCGACGGAAGCGACATAATTCTTGGGATTCTTTGGGCTAGCTTCAGGTTTGCGCTTTGCGGCCTTCTTTTGGTTCTTGGCCATGCTCGAATGCCCCGTCATGACAGCATCGCCCTTGACGCGGGAGCGCGCTGATTTTACCACTGGATCAGTAAATAACAAATGTTCGCATTCCGAACAATATCGTTCTGGCGATCGGAGGAAGTCTTGTCGACATCATCGCTGCACCCTCATGGCGTATTCTCAGCCGCGCTGACGCCGCTTGACGCCGAGCTTGCGCCCGATCACGCGCGTTTCGTGGAGCATTGCCGCTACCTCCTGGACGAAGGCTGCGACGGCATCGCGATGCTCGGCACCACGGGTGAAGCGAATTCCTTCTCGGTGACCGAACGCACGGCGCTGCTCGAGGCGGTGGTTGCCGCCGGTATCGCGCCGCAGCGGCTGCTTCCCGGCACCGGCGTTGCCGCGCTCAGCGACACCATCGCGCTGACGCGCCACGCGCTTTCGGTCGGCGTCGACAGCGTGGTGATGCTGCCGCCGTTCTACTACAAGAACGTCACCGACGACGGCATCTTTGCCTCCTACAGCGAAGTGGTGCAGCGGATTGGTGATGCGCGCCTGAAAGTCGTCCTCTATCACTACCCGCAGATGTCGGCGCAGCCGATTTCGCATGCGCTGATCGAGCGACTGCGCAAGACTTATCCGGCGACGTTCACCGGCATCAAGGATTCCTCCGGCGACTTCGCCAACATGACTGCGATGGTGGAGCGCTTCCCGGGATTCGCGGTCCTGGGCGGTGCCGATCCTTTGATGCTGCCGCTGCTGCGCAAGGGCGGCGCGGGCTGCATCACTGCGACCTCCAACGTCGTCGCGCGCAGCCTTGCGTACGTCTACATGCATTTTCGCGATAGCGACGACGACCCGGCCCTCAAGGCGGCGCAGGCGCGCATCGTCAAGGCGCGCGAGCTGGTCTCGAAATTCCCGCAGATGGCATCTCTGAAGGCGCTGGTGGCCGAGCGCACCAGGCACGCCGGCTGGCAGCGCCTGCGTCCGCCGCTGGAGTCCTTGCAGCCGGACCAATTGAAAGAGCTGCTTGCGAATGCCGCGGCATTCGCGGCCTCCGCCTAGGCTTGGTGCGGACGACGAGGCGATCTGATGTCCGACTCCTTCCAGGATGCATTGGCCGGGCTTGCCGCAATCGTCGGCGACAAGTACGTCATCGCGTCCGGGCCTGACCAGGAGCCCTATGTGGTGGACTGGCGCGGGCGCTATCACGGCCGCGCCGTTGCGGTGGTGAAGCCCGGCTCGACGGCGGAGGTTGCCTCCGTCGTCAAGCTCTGCGCGGCAAGGCGGCTCGCGATCGTGCCGCAGGGCGGCAACACCGGCATGTGCGGCGCCGCGACGCCGGACGATCACACGGGCAATGTCGTGATCCGGCTCGATCGCATGCGGGCCGTGCGCGACGTCAGCCCGCTCGCCAACACGATCACGGTCGAGGCCGGCTGCATCCTTGCCGAGGTCCAGAACGCGGCGAAGGGCGTCGACCGCTATTTTCCCCTGAGCTTGGGCGCCGAGGGCTCCTGCCAGATCGGCGGCAACATCTCGACCAATGCCGGCGGCACGGCCGTGCTGCGCTACGGGCCGACGCGCGATCTCGTGCTGGGGCTGGAGGTCGTGCTGTCCGACGGGCGCGTCTTCAACGGCCTGCGCGCGCTGCGCAAGGACAACACGGGTTATGCGCTGAAGCAGCTCTTCATCGGTGCGGAGGGCACGCTCGGGATCGTCACCGCGGCGGTGCTGAAATTGTTCGCGCCGCCACGCAGCTCGGCCCTGGCGCTGTTGAAGTTGCAGGGCGTCGAGCAGGCGCTCGAGATCATGCAGCGCCTGCGCGGCGCGGTCGGCGACCGGCTCGGCAGCCTCGAGATCATGTCGCGGTCGCAGATCGAGGCGATCGCGAAGACCGTGCCGCATGTCACGGTCCCCTTCGATCTGACGACGCCGTGGTATTTGATCGTCGAGCTGACCGACACGCTCCCGGGCGTCGATCTGGATGAGCCGCTCGCCGCGGTGCTCGCGGATGCGATGGAGGCCGGGCTTGCCGAGGACGTTATATTGGCGACCAACCTCGCGCAGGCGAAGGCGATCTGGGCTATCAGGCACAGCGTGTCCGAGGGCAACAAGCGCAGCGGTTACGTGGTGTCGCATGACAGCGTGGTGCCGCTGGAGCGCCAGGCGGCTTTCGTCAACAATGTCGAGGCCCGGATCAAGGATGCCGTGCCGCATGCGAACGTGGTGATGCACGGCCATATCGGCGACGGCAACATCCATGTCGTGGCCTTGATCGCTCACGTGCATTGCCAGGACCCGGACGCGACGGCCAGGCTGGTGGCCGAGATCAATGAGATCGTCGATGACGAGACCGCGGCGCAGGGCGGGGCCATCAGTGCCGAGCACGGCATCGGCATCACCAATCGCGGCCGGCTCGTCCGCGTCGCCGATCCCCTCGACATCGAACTGATGCGCGACATCAAGCAATTGCTCGATCCGAATGGCCTGATGAATCCGGGCAAGATTTTTGCGGGAGGCGTGCAGCGATGACGAGCGTCCGCCTGCTCGCTGACGATCTGACTGGCGCGCTCGACACCGCGGCGGAGTTCGTCGGCCTGTGCGGACCGTTCGACGTCACCTGGCCGGAAGCGCCCGCGGCGCAAGCCTCCCGGAGCCTCGCGATCGACAGCGGCACGCGGGAGCGCTCCAGAGCCGAGAGCGTCGAGATCGTCGAGCGGCTGGCGCCGCAGCTCCAGGGGGCGGCGATCGGCTACAAGAAGGTCGACAGCCTTCTGCGTGGTGCCTGGGCGGCCGAGCTCGGTGCCTGCCTGCGCGGCGGTCATTGGACCTCTTGCGTGGTTGCGCCCGCCTTCGACTATCAGGGGCGTCGTACCGTCGGTGGCCAGCAATTCGCGCGCACGGTGCAAGGCGAGTGGCATCGCGTCGGCGACAATCTCCTGGCGCAATTGCAGCGCGAGGGCATCGAGGCGCGGCAGGGGCAAGCTGATACGCTGACGCAGGCCGGCGTCCAGGTGTTCGATGCAGAGAGCGACATCGATCTCGATCGTGTCGTGGAGATGGGACGGCGCATGCCGGGGCCCGTGCTGTGGTGCGGAAGCGGCGGATTGGCCGGCGCGCTCGCGCGCAGCCACCGTGCCGATGCGCCTGATCGGTTGAAGCTGCCGGTGCTGGGGTTGTTCGGCTCCGATCAGCCCGCCACGGCGTCGCAACTGGCCGCATGCGGCGAGGCGACCATCGCGCTTGCGGAGGGTGAGGGCGCGGCGCGTGTCCAGCGCAAGCTGGCCGGTGACGGTGTGGCGCTGGTCAAGTTCTCTCTCGCCGAAGGCCTGACGCGCGCCGAGGCCGCGCGGCGCATCGCACACGAAATGACGGTACTGATCGCGGCGCTCGAACCGCCCGGCACGTTGATCGTCGCCGGCGGCGAAACCTTGAAGGCCGCATGCGTCGCCCTTGGCGCGCATGCGCTCCAGGTGACGGGACGTATCGTGCCGGGATTGCCACGCTCGACCCTGCAAGGCGGTCGCTGGGCCGGCATCGACGTCGTCTCGAAGTCCGGCGCATTCGGTCCCGGCGAGCTCTGGCGCGATCTGCTCCGGGAAAATCATCTGTTCAGAATGGAGAGTCGAACATGACCTCTCGTCATCTTGCCATCACCATGGGCGATCCTGCCGGGATCGGGCCTGAGATCATCGTCAAGGCCTGCCTCGGGCTGAAGGATCGGATCGCGACGGGCGATCTGCGTCTGCTGATCATCGGCAGCGGCGCGGCGCTCGATGGCGCGAAGGTCGCGCTCGGTGCCGACGTCGCGATCCCGCAGGTGTCGGCGGACGATCGCGAATGGCCCAATCTCTGCTACCTGCAGGCCGACGCCGAAGGTGATCCGATCAAGCCCGGCGTGCTCAGCGCCGATGGCGGCCGCTTCGCCTATAAGGCGATTGAGCAGGGCGTCCGGCTCACCCAGGCCGGCCGCACCGCGGCGATCGTCACCGCGCCGCTCAACAAGGAAGCGCTCAACAAGGCCGGCTATCATTTCCCCGGCCATACCGAGATGCTGGCCCATCTCACCGGCGTGCGCGGCTCGGTGATGCTGCTCGCCCACGGCAACATGCGCGTCAGCCATGTCTCGACCCATGTGGCGCTCGAGGATGTGCCGAAGCGTCTGACGCCGGAGCGGTTGCGCATGGTGATCGACCTCACCAACGACGCCTTGCTGCGGCTCGGTATCGCCAAACCGAAGATCGCGATCGCCGCGCTCAATCCGCATGCGGGCGAGGGCGGCCTGTTCGGCCGGCAGGATATCGACGTGTCGGCGCCGACGATCGCCAAGGCTGTCGCCGACGGCCTCGACGTCGTCGGCCCCGTGCCGGGCGACACCATCTTCGTCAAGCTGCGCGCCGGCCAGTTCGATGCCGCGGTCGCGATGTATCACGACCAGGGGCATATTCCGGTCAAGCTGCTCGGCTTCCAGGTCGATCCCGCGACCGGCCGCTGGCAGGAGCTGTCCGGCGTCAACATCACGCTCGGCCTGCCGATCATCCGCACCTCCGTCGATCACGGCACCGCCTTCGACATTGCCGGCAAGGGCATCGCCAACGAGCACAGCCTGATCGAGGCCATCGACTATGCCGAACGGCTGGCCGCCGGCGCTTCCGCATCCAAGTCATGAGATCGACCGCACGATGACCAACGCTTTCACGCCCATCGAAATCCAGCGCCCCACCATCCTCGAATTCGGCAACGGCACGATCACGGCCGCGGCGCGCTTTGCCGAGCGGATCGGCGCCAAGCGGCCGCTGGTGATCTCTGATGCGTTCAACGCGCGCCGCATCGACATGCTGGCGCTGCCGGGTGCGGTGAAGGTGTTCGGCGACGTCAAGCCCGAGCCGGACCTGCCCAATCTCGAGAAGGCGGTAGCGATGGCGAAGGAGGCCAAGCCGGATCTCGTGGTCGGCTTCGGTGGCGGCAGCGCGATGGATCTCGCCAAGCTGGTCGCGGTGATGTGCACCTCTGACGTGCCTTTTGCCGATATCGTCGGGCCGGAGAAGGTCGCCGGCCGCAGCGTGGCGCTGATGCAGATCCCGACCACTTCGGGCACCGGCAGCGAGGCCGGTACCCGTGCGCTCGTCACTGATCCCGTCAGCCAGAACAAGCAGGCGGTGCAGAGCCGTTTCATGCTCGCCGACATCGCCATCGTCGATCCGGACTTGACGATGACCGTGCCGAAGGAGGTCACCGCGGCGACCGGCGTCGACGCGCTGGCCCATTGCGTCGAGGCCTATACCAGCCGCAAGTCGCATCCGACGATCGACCTCTACGCGCTCGAGGGGGCGCGGCTGGTTGGGCGCTATCTCAAGCGCGCGGTGGCCGACGGCGGCGACCGCGAGGCGCGTGCCGGTCTTGCGCTCGCGTCGCTCTATGGCGGCTATTGCCTCGGACCGGTGAACACCACCGCCGGCCATGCCGTGGCCTATCCGCTCGGCACGCGCCATCACATCGCGCACGGGCTCGCCTGCGCGGTGATCTTCCCGCATACGCTCGCGTTCAACATGCCGGCCGTCGAGGCGAAGACCCTCGCGGTGCTGGAAGCGCTTGGGCTGTCGGTGCGAAACGATCCGAATCTCGCCTTCGACGCGACCTACGGGTTCTGCAAGAATCTCGGCATCGAGATGCGGCTGTCCACGCTCGGCGTTCCCAAGAATGATCTCGGCGTGATGGCCGATGAGGCGCACGCCATTCGCCGCCTGCTCGACAACAATCCGCGCGATCTCGGCCGGGACGCGATCCTGAAGATGTACGAGGTCGCGTTCTAAGCCATCTCCGCCGCGCGGCAACCAATCAATAACACAGTGAAAAGAGGAAACTTCGATGAGATCGATGTGGCTTGTTCTGGCTTCGGTCATGCTGCTGGCGACGTCGCCGGCGAAGGCGCAGGATAGCTATCCGTCCAAGCAGGTGACGGTGATCGTCCCCTTCGCCGCCGGCGGCACCGCGGACATCTTCGCACGCATGGTCTCGAACCATCTGCAGGTGAAGCTCGGCAAGCCCTTCGTGGTCGAGAATGTCGGTGGCGCCGGCTCGATCCTCGGCGTCACGCGGCTGGCGAAATCGGCGCCCGACGGCATCACGCTCGGCCTTGCCAGCACCTCGGCGCTCGCCATCAACCCCTCGCTCTATGGGCCGAGGCTCAGCTACCAGCCGGACAAGGATCTGGTGCCGGTCGCCCAGATCAGCATCGTGCCCAACGTGCTCGTCGTGAACCCCAACAAGATCAAGGCGCGCACCGTGCCGGAGCTGATCGCCTATCTGAAGGCGAATCCGGACAAGGTCTCGTTCGGCTCGGCCGGCGTCGGCACCTCGCAGCATCTCGCCGGCGAGCTGTTTCAGCAGATGACCGGCACCAGGATGGTGCACGTGCCCTACAAGGGTTCGAGCCAGATGCTGACGGACCTGCTCAGCGGCCAGATCGATCTCGCCTTCGACAACGTGCCGCTGCTGCTGCCGCAGGTGAAGACTGGCCAGCTCGCGATGCTGGCGACCGCAACGCCCAAGCGTGCCGCGTTCGATCCGGAGGTCCCGGCTGTGGCCGAATTCCTGCCCGGTTTCGAGGCGGTCGCCTGGCACGGCTTCTTCGTCCCTGCGGGCACGCCGAAGCCGATCGTCGAAAAGCTCTCGGCCGAGATCCGCGCCTTCATGCAGCAGCCGGACACGGTACAGAAGATGGCCGAGCTCGGCGCGACCGCCGTTGCCGTGGATTCGGAGCCGTTCGCGGCCTACATCGCCGCGGAGACGGCGCGCTGGAAGAAGGTGATCGAGGCCGCGAACATCAAGCTGGAGTAGGGGGCCGGTTTGCGTCCGGGCGTTAGCCTTACCTGTCAAGGTTGACGTGACATCGTGCTCACATGGGCAAGCCAATCGCGATATTTTGGATATCCGAAGAGTAACCCATGTTTCGAGAGTACGATGTCCCGTTCCCTGGAATTGATCGTTGAAGGATATGTGCGGCTGAACGATCGCGATGCGCTCCACGATATCCTGTCGCATCGGCAGGATCTGCTGCGGCAACTGGTGTCGGTGACGGGCGTAGACCCGCGGCAAGCCATCGCGCAGGTCAGCCAGGAGATCACGATCATCGAAGCCGGACTCGCAACGCTCGCGCCGGAATAGGCCTGTCCCGCGGCCCCGCTGCCGGGTTCACAGCCCCTCGCACCGCAGCGCTTGCCAGCCCAGAGCCGAGCGGGTAGAACGCTGCCACGCCTGAGCCGTGATTTGCGCCAAACGCGCTTCCGGCCACAGCCGGACAGATCAATAAGATATTGAATTTGTTCGGCTATTCCGTTGGGGAATGGTGTAACGGTAGCACAACAGACTCTGACTCTGTTTGTCTTGGTTCGAATCCAGGTTCCCCAGCCAATTCCGGGCGCTTTTGTCAAGCCATGATTGACCTGCCCAGGGCCTCACCAATTGTGACGGCCGTCCAGCCGCGCGGCCGCTCGCGACGGTTTGCCTCATCGGAATATCGTCTTCGTGGGTCGGATTGCCGGGCATCGGATCGTCCTTGGGACACACAACCCAAGGAGATCCGTGATGCCCTATGTCGATGGTTTCGTGCTCGCCGTGCCCAAGGACAGGATCGAGGCCTACAAGGCGCTGGCGAACACGGCCTGCGCGATCTGGATGGAGCACGGCGCGCTCGATTATGTCGAATGCATCGGCGACGACGTTCCCTATGGCGAGCTGACATCGTTTCCGCGCGCGGTGATGGCGAAGGAAGACGAGGTCGTGGTGTTCGCCTGGATCGTCTATCGCGACCGGGAGACACGCGATGCCGTCAACAGGAAGGTGATGGCTGACCCTCGGCTGAAATTGGACGGCATGCCGTTCGACGGCAAGCGCATGATCTATGGCGGCTTCACGACGTTGCTGAGGGCGAGCGACGTCGTGGGATGAGCGCGCTCCGCGCCTTGCGCATTCGACAACCGCCGCTGCGGTTGTCTCACCTGCGCCAGACGATGCCAGATTGAGCGTCGCCTGCGCCGTGCGTCGTCGCCGCTCCCCCATGCAGCATCGTCGCAATCCGTTTCACCTTGCCGGTGTCCGGCCGGCATGCCATCCTCCCGTCGCCAGGCATAATCAAACGGAAGCGGGCGGCTCGCCCAAGCTTTCCAAAAAATCTTGGTTGGGGAAACCCTTTGGGAGGTCTGATTTCATGACATTGAAGCACGTCACCGGGCTGCTTTGCGCGGCCGCGATGTCCCTTGCGTTGGCTTCGGGTGCGCAGGCCCAGGACAAGGTCGTCAAGATCGGCGCGATCCTGCCGATGTCCGGCGGCACCGCCTCGATCGGCGCGCATGCCAAGGCGGCGCTCGAAGTCGCCACGGACATCATCAACAACGCCCATCCCGAGCTCGGCAATCTGCCGCTGGCGAAGAACGCAGGCCTTGCCGGCCTCGGCGGCGCCAAGGTCGAGGTGGTGTTCGCCGACAACCAGGGCAGCCCGGCGACAGGGCAGAACCAGGCGCTGCGGCTCATCACCGAAGAGAAGGTCGCCGCAATCCTCGGCGCCTATCAGTCCGGCATCACGCTGACCTCGAGCGCGATCGCCGAGAAATACGGCATCCCGTTCCTGACGCCGGAATCGGTCGCCGCCAATCTCACCGAGCGCGGCTTCAAATGGTTCTTCCGTACCACGCCGATCGCGCCGGATTTCGTCCGCATCTATGACGAATTCCTCATCGACATGAAGGCGGCCGGCGCCAAGACCGACAGCATCGCGCTGGTCCATGACAACACCGAATACGGCACTTCGGTCGCCAACACGATCGCTTCCGGCTTCAAGGATAAAGGGCGTGGCGGTGTCATCGACATCGCCTATGCCGTCAACGCCACCGACGTGCAGGCCCAGGTGCTTCAGCTCAAGGAGAAGAAGCCCGACGTCGTGCTGATGATCAGCTACACCTCGGACGCGATCCTGTTCGCCAAGACGATGCAATCGCTCGACTACAAGCCGCCGCTGCTGCTCGCGGACGACGCCGGCTATTCCGATCCGTCCTTCATCAAGGCGGTCGGCAAGCTCTCGCAGGGCGTCTTCAACCGCTCGTCCTGGGCGGTGGGTCCGTCCGGATCGCCGTCCGCCATCATCGCCGACATGTACAAGAAGAAGAGCGGCGAGGAAATGGACGACACCGTCGGCCGCCAGATGCAGGGCTTCTTCGTGCTGGTCGACGCCATCGATCGCGCCGGCTCGACCGAACCCGCCAAGATCCAGGCCGCGCTGAAGGCGACCGACCTCAAGCCCGAACAGCTCATCATGGGTTACAAGGGCGTGAAGTTCGATGACAAGGGCCAGAACATCCTGGCCTCGGCCTACATCATCCAGCTTCAGGACGGCGAGAATTACGTCTCGGTGTGGCCGAAGGCCAATGCCGAGAAGGCGCCGGTATTGCCCTACAAGGGCTGGTGATCATGCGAGGGCGGGACCTGCAGTCCCGCCTTTTTCATAAGGCTTGGTAGAGCAGCGCAGCTCATGTCCTTTGTTCTCGTGCAGGTGATTGTCGGCGGGCTTCTGCTTGGCGCCGTCTACGCCCTGTTTTCCTCGGGCCTCACGCTGGTGTGGGGCATGATGAACATCGTCAATTTCGCGCATGGCGATTTCGTCATGCTCGGCATGTACGTCGCCTATGTCGTCTACACCCTGATGGGCGGAGGGCCGATCCTCGGCGCCCCGCTCGCAACGCTGGTGCTCGCCACCCTCGGCGTCGTCGTCTATTTCGCCCTGATCCGCGACATCATGAAGGGGCCGATGCTGGCGCAGATCCTCGGCACCTTCGGGCTCGCGCTCTTGCTGCGTTATTCCGTGTTCTGGTGGTTCGGCGCCAATTTCCTGTCGATGCCGCAAAACATCGTCGGCGGCACCTTTGCCGTCGCGGGCTTGCGCATCGAGGCCTCGCGGCTGCTCGCCGGCGTCGTCGCGCTTCTCGTGACGCTCGGCCTGCATCTGTTGCTGACGCGCACCTCGCTCGGCTCGAAGATGCTGGCGGTGGCGGAGGATCAGACCGCGGCGCAGCTGATGGGCATCCGGCCCGACACCATGCAGGCGATCGCCTGGGCGATCGCGGCCGGCGCCACCGGCCTTGCCGGCGCGCTGATCGCGAACTTCTTCTACATCGTGCCGACGGTGGGCGAGACGCTCGGCATTGTCGCCTTCGTCACGGTCTCGCTCGGCGGTTTCGGCAGCGTGCCCGGTGCGCTGGTCGCGGGCCTCCTGATCGGCGTCATCGAGTCGCTGTCCGGCTATCTGATCGGCGCTATCTACAAGGACATCGTCGTCTATGTGCTGTTCCTGCTCTTCCTCTGGTTCCGGCCGCAAGGCTTGATGGGCAAGACCTGATGAGGAAGATGTGATGCGGCGCCTGATCTGGCTCTCGGTGGTTGCGGCGATTGCGATCGCCTATCCGCTGCTGCTGTCTTCGCCGTTCCAGCAGCGCCTCGGCGCGCTGGTGCTGCTTTATGCCATTGCGGCCTCCGCCTGGAATATCGTCGGCGGCTATGCCGGGCAGGTGTCGGTAGGGCACGTCGTGTTCTTTGGTTGCGGCGCCTATGCTGCGATGGGGAGTTACGCCAAATTCGGCCTGTCGCCGCTGTTCGGCATCCCCGGCGGCATCGTTGTCGCGGTTGCGCTCGCTGCGATCATCGGCGTGCCGACGCTGCGGCTATCAGGTCATTATTTCAGCATGGCGACGATCGCGGTCGCCGAGACGATGCGACTGATCGTCACCAACACCGAATGGCTGGGTGCGGCCGTCGGCCTCTCGGGGCCGACCGTGCCGCGCAATATCTTCGACCTCTCGTTCCTGTCGTCGCTGCCGTATTATTATCTCTTCCTCGCCGTTCTCGTGATCACGCTGCTGATCACCTGGTGGATGACCAACAGCCGGATGGGGTTTTACCTGCGCGCGATCAAGGATTCCGAACGCGCCGCGCGCTCGCTCGGCGCGCCTGCCAGCCGCACCAAACTCTATGCCTACATGCTGAGCGCGGCGCTGACGAGTGTTGCGGGTGCGCTCTATGCGATGATGTTCGGCTTCGTCGATCCCGAGTCCGGTCTCGGCATCCTGATCTCGGTCAAGATCCTGATTATGGCGGCGCTGGGCGGGGCAGGGTTGCTGTTCGGGCCGCTGGTGGGGGCTGCGATCCTGGTGCCGCTGGAGGAGATCTCCAACAGCTGGCTCGGCGGCAAGGGCGCAGGCCTCACCTTCGTGCTCTATGGCGCGATCATCGTCGTGATCGCGCGCTTCCAGCCCGGCGGTCTGCTCAGCCTGTTCACGCGGCGCCGCAAGCCCGGCGCAGACACAGGAGCCGGCCATGCTCCTTGAGGCACGCGGGATCACAAAGGCGTTCGGCAGCTTCAAGGCGGTGGACGATGCCTCCGTGACGCTGGAGCAGGGCGACATCCTCGGCCTGATCGGCCCGAACGGCGCGGGAAAATCCACCTTCTTCAACTGCCTCACCGGCGATCTCAAGACCACCTCCGGCCGCGTGCTGTTCGAGGGCAGCGACATCACCGACTTCACGCCGGAGCAGCGCGCCGGGCTCGGGCTCGCCCGCACCTTCCAGGTGCCGCAGACCTTTGAGGGCATGACGGTGCTCGAGAACGTCATGATCGGCGCGTTCCTCCGCACGCCCCACCGCAAGGAGGCCGAGACCAAGGCGCGCGCCGTGCTGGAGCGTGTCGGCATGATCAGGCTTGCGGATGCGCCGGCGCGCTCGCTCGGCACGCCCGGCCGCAAGCGGCTGGAGATCGCGCGTGCGCTTGCGACCGAACCAAAAGTGCTGCTGCTCGACGAGGCCATGGCCGGCCTCAACGCGCATGAGGTGAGGCTCGCGATCGATCTCGTCCGCGACATCCACCGCTCCGGCATCACGCTCGTCATCGTCGAGCACATCATGGAAGTGATCATGTCGCTCGCCAGCCGCGTGATGGTGTTCCACCAAGGCAAGGAGATCGCCCGCGGCTCGCCGCGCGACGTGACGTCCAATCCGGCCGTGATCGAGGCCTATCTCGGCAAGCGTGCAGCGAAGGCGGCCGCTGGCCACACGCCGGTCGAACTGATGGGCGGGCCGGACCTATGAGCGGGGCGCTGCTGCGGATCGAGCACCTCGAGGTGCGCTATGGCGACCTCATCGGCGTCTCCGACGTGTCGCTGGAGGTGCCCGAGGGCAGCGTCGTCGCGCTGCTCGGCTCCAATGGCGGCGGCAAGACCACGACGCTGAACGCGATCGCCGGGCTCATCCCCGTGCATTCGGGATCGATCAGCTTCCGCGGCGAGGACATCGCCGGCCAGAAGGCCTTTGCGATCGTGCGCAAGGGACTGGCGCTGTCGCCGGAGGGCTGGCGTCTCTTCGTGCAGCAGAGCGTCGAGAACAATCTGATGCTCGGCGCCACGCCGCTGCACGACAGGTCGCGCCAGGCCGCGCTGCTCGAACGCGTCTACGAGATCTTTCCGCGCCTGAAAGAGCGCCGCAACCAGCGCGCCGGCACCATGTCCGGGGGCGAGCGGCAGATGCTGGCGGTCGGCCGCGCGCTGATGAGCGACCCGAAGCTGTTGATGCTGGACGAGCCCTCGCTCGGCCTCGCGCCAGCGGTGGTCGAATCCATGTACGAGACCTTCGGCCGCCTGCATCGCGAGGGCCTGACCATCCTGCTCGCCGAGCAGTCGATCGAGCTCGCCCTTGAGGTCTCGGATTTCGCCACAGTGCTGCAGGTCGGCAAGAGCGTGCTGTCCGGCACGGCGGCTGCGCTCGCGGAAGACCCGCAGGTGCAGAAGGCCTATCTCGGGGTGGGGTGACCCGTCTTCTGGCGGAGCAGTCGCGACAGGCGTCAGCGAATGGTGTTACGCTTGCGTAGCTTGCGGGGTCCCCGGGAGATTGGACCATGTTCTCAGACGCGATCGGATTTGAAGTCCCGACCGCCAGATATCTTTTGAAGCAAGGCGAAGAGGGCGAAGGCGTCGCCTATCTCGAACAGTTCGTTGCGAAAGGCTCTGTCCTGGCGATGATCGAGATGGCCGAACATCTGTATGACAAGGGGGATCAATCCTCCAGCCTGGCGTGGATGGAGCGGGCGGAGGCATCGATCGCTGCCGACGACTTCGAGTCGCTGCTCTATCTCGCTGGCGCCTTGCGAAGGGGCCTCGGGGCCGGGACGGCCCAGGAGCGCCACTTCAGGGCCTTCAGTCTGAAGGTGCGTGTGGCCGAGTCAGGTCATTTGCCGACCACTCGAGAGATGATCGTGAATAGTCTCCACGGCCTCAACGGCGCCCCGAAGGATAGCGAACGCGCCATCTACTGGCTCAGAAAGGCCGCGGCGCTCGGAGACGAGAAGGCGAAACAGATCCTTCGTGAGGAGGGCTTGTCATAGCTCCGCCTGAAGAAGTAGCGACAGGCAGCCCGGTGTCGCATTACGAAGCGCCGTTCGAATTCGCCGGACGGCTCCTATGCGTCACCGTCGGTAACGCGCAGATGGCGCGGCAGTGAGGGCCCTTACTTGATCTTGTCGTAGGCCGCCGCGAAATCGCCTAGCGGCATCGGGATCGCGATGGTCTCCTTGGCCATGTTCTGGAAGGAGACCTTCAACTGCTTGCCCGAGCGCAAGGCCGCGAGCAGGTCCGGCGCGATCGGAGTCGAGGCGTAGCAGCCGCGGTTCTCGCAGGTCTGGATCTGGAGGTCGACCGTCTTGCCTTCGTCGACCTGGAGCTTGGCGCCGATCGGAAGGTTGAGACCGAGCGGCAATTGCAGCAGTGCCACCGGCGTGCGGGTGTCGGGCGCGATGCGGATGTTGATCAGGATGATGGTCTGGCCGGTCTTGGTCAGCACCGCGTTCTGCTCCATCGCGCATTCGAGCGGCGCGTCGCGGCTGACGCTGGTGCAGCGCACGACCCAGCCGCCCTGCTGCGCCGGGGCACCGTCGGCCTGCGGCTGCGTCGGGGCCGGTGCGGGCTGTGCGGCCGGAGGCGCGGCGTTCTTCTTGGCGCCCTGCTGGGCGTACGCGACACCGGTCGACAACAGCAGAGCGGCGGCGAGGGCGACAAGTCTGGATTGCATGGGCATGGCGTAATCGCGTTGGCGTGAACCGGGGGTCTCGCTGTAGCGTTGCGAGACGCGCGGTGCAAGCCTACTCGGCGGCTTCCTTGACGGTGCCGTGCGCGGGCGCCTCGTGGCCTTCGCCGTCACCCGTACGGCCCCAACCCGAGAACCAGTTGTTGAGCTCGTCGAGATAGAGATAGACGACCGGGGTGGTGAACAGCGTCAGCGCCTGGCTGACGATCAGGCCGCCGACCATGGCGTAGCCGAGCGGCTGGCGGATCTCCGCGCCGGTGCCGTGGCCGAGCATCAGCGGCACGCCGCCGAGCAGCGCCGCCATCGTCGTCATCATGATCGGGCGGAAGCGCAGCAGCGCGGCCTGGCGGATCGATTGCTCCGGCGTCTTGTGCTCGTCGCGTTCGGCGGCGATGGCGAAGTCGACCATCATGATGCCGTTCTTCTTCACGATGCCGATCAGAAGAATGATTCCGATCAATGCAATGAGGCTGAAGTCGAAGCCGGCCGCCATCAGGATCAGGAGCGCGCCGACGCCGGCCGAGGGCAGGGTCGACAGGATCGTGATCGGGTGGATGTAGCTCTCGTAGAGGATGCCGAGGATCAGATAGACCACGACGAGGGCGGCGAGGATCAGCAGCGGCACGGTGCCGAGCGACTGTTGGAACGCCTGCGCGGTGCCCTGGAAGCTCGAATTGAGCGTCGGCGGCGCGCCGAGGTCGGCCATCGCCTTCTGCACGGCCTCGGTGGCCTGGCCCAGCGCGACGCCTTGCGCGAGGTTGAAGCTGATCGTGATCGCCGGGAACTGGCCCTGGTGGCTGATCGAGAGCGGGCGGACCGGATCGGTGGTCCAGGTCGCGAAGGTCGACAGCGGTACCTGGTCGCCGGTCAGCGGTGATTTCAGATAGAGCTTGTTCAGGCTGTCGAGATTGCCCTGCAGCTCCGGCAGGATCTCGAGGATCACCTTGTAGGTGTTGAGCTGGGTGAAATACTGCGTGACCTGGCGCTGTCCGAAGGCGTCATACAGCGTGTCGTCGATCAGCTGCGGCTGGATACCGTAGCGCGAGGCGGTGTCGCGGTTGATCTTGAGCTGAACCGTGGTGCCCTGCGTCTGCTGGTCGGTCGCGACGTCGCGCAGCTCCGGCAGCGTCTGCATCTTGGCGAGGATTTTCGGCGCCCAGTCGTTGAGCTCGGTGAGATCGGCGTCCTGCAAGGTGAATTCGAACTGCGTGCGCGTCGGCCGGCCGCCGAGCCGGACGTCCTGGGCCGCCTGCATGTAGAGGCGGGCGCCGGACACCTTCTCCAGCTTGGGACGCAGCCGCGCGATGATCTGCTGTGCGGAGGCCTCGCGCTCGCTGCGCGGCTTCAGCGTGATGAACATGTTGCCGTTGTTGCCGGCGCGGCCGCTGCCGCCGATGTTCATCGCGATCGTGGCGACGTCGGGGTCTTCCATCACGATCTTGCCGAGCTCGACCTGGCGGCGCTGCATCTCCTTGAACGAGATGTCCTGGGACGCTTCCGAGGTCGCCGTAATCAGGCCGACGTCCTGTTGCGGGAAGAAGCCCTTGGGGATCAGGACGAACAGGTAGATCGACAGGCCCAGCGTGGCGAAGAAGATCAGAAGCGTGGTGCGGCGCCAGGCCAGGGCATGGTCGAGGATGTATTCGTAGCCCCGCAGCATCCCGTCAAAGGCGCGCTCGCTCCATTGGTAGAACTTGCCGTGGGTCACCTCGCCATGGGCGCGCAGGAAGCGCGAGGCCATCATCGGCGTCAGGGTCAGCGACACGAACATCGAGACGAAGATGGTCATCGCCAGCACGACGGCGAACTCGCGGAACAGTCGCCCGATGATGCCGCCCATCAGCAGCAGCGGGATCAGCACGGCGACCAGCGAGATGCTGATCGAGACGATGGTGAAGCCGATTTCCTTGGACCCCTTGAAGGCGGCCGCCATCGGCGACTCGCCTTCCTCGATGTAGCGCGTGATGTTCTCCAGCATCACGATGGCGTCGTCGACGACGAATCCGACTGCGATCGTGAGTGCCATCAGCGACAGATTGTCGAGCGAATAGCCGACGACCCACATCAGGGCGCACGCGCCCAGCAGCGCCAGCGGAACCGTGATGGTGGGAATGACGGTCGCCCAGAAGCTGCGCAGGAAGATGAAGATGACCATGACCACGAGGGCGATGGTCAGCAGCAGCGTGAACTGGACGTCCTCGACCGCGGCGCGGATGGTCGTGGTGCGGTCGCTGATGAGCTCGATCTTGATGGCGGGCGGAATTGCCGCCACGAGGCGAGGCAAGGTCGCCTTGATCCGGTCCACGGTCTCGATGACGTTGGCGCCCGGCTGCTTGAATATCACCAGGAACACGCCGCGCTTGCCGTTGGCCCAGGCCGCCTGCTTGGCGTCTTCGGCGCCGCTGACCGCCTGGCCGATGTCGCGGATCCGCAACGGGCCGCCGTTGCGATAGGCGATGATGACGTCGTTCCAGTCCTTGGACTGGGTCAGCTGGTCGTTGGCGTAGATCGTGTAGGCGCGCTTGTCGCCGTCGATATTGCCCTTGGGGCTGTCGACCGTGGTGATCGCGATCTGGCTGCGCACGTCCTCCATCGACAGGCCCTTGGCGACGAGTTTCGCCGGGTCGATCTGAATGCGGATGGACGGTTTCTGCTGGCCGCCGATGAACACCTGCGCGACGCCGGAGAGCTGGCTGATCTGCTGGGCGAGCTGGGCGTCGACGGCGTCGCTGACGCTGGTCAGGGGCAGCGTGTCGGAGGTTGCCGACAGCAGCAGGATCGGCGCATCGGCCGGATTGACCTTGCGGTAGGTCGGCGGCGAGGGAAGATTCTTCGGCAGTTGGCCGCTGGCGGCGTTGATGGCGCCCTGCACGTCATTGGCAGCGCCGTCGATGCTGCGGTTGAGGTCGAACTGGATGGTGATCGACGCGGTGCCCAGATAGCTCGTCGAGGTCATCTGGGCGATGCCGGGGATCTGGGCGAACTGGCGTTCCAGCGGCTGGGCCACCGACGAGGCCATGGTCTCTGGGCTGCCGCCCGGCAGGTTGGCGGTGATCTGGATGGTCGGGAAGTCGACCTGCGGCAGCGGGGCCACCGGGAGCAGGGGATAGGCGACGAGACCGACAAAGAGGATGCCGGCCATCAGCAGCGAGGTGCCGATGGGATAACGGATGAAAGGTGCCGAAATCCCGCCCTCGGTCATTCCTGTCGTACCTTGTTCTGCGCCGGGTCCGAACTCGCCACCGCCGTCGAGACGAGGCTTCCGGGCTGCACCTTGAATTGACCGCCGGTGATCACCTGCTGCCCGGGCGTGAGGCCTTCGTCGACGACCGAACGTCCGTCGATCGCGTAGCTGACCTTTATCTTGTGCACTTCGGCCTTGTTGTCCTGATTGACGGTGTAGGCGTAGAGACCGTTGGTCGAATGCTGAACCGCGTCATCCGGGACCACGGTCGCATCCTTCAGCGTCCGCACCAGAAGCCGCGTCGAGACCGACTGTCCCGGCCACAGCGTGTGGTCCTTGTTGTCGAACACCGCCTTGAGCCGGATAGTCCCGCTGGTCGTGTCGACCTGGTTGTTGACGACGGCGAGCTTGCCCTCGGCCAGCGTCTTCTTGCCGTCGGTGGTGAACGCGATCACCTTGAGTGCCCCGGCCTTCTGGCCCTCGCTGATATAGGCGAGCTGATCCTCCGGCGCCGTGAAGATCACCGAGATCGGCTCGACCTGCGAGATCGTGACGATGCCGGTCTGCGTCGAGGCGTTGACGATGTTGCCGACGTCGACCTGGCGCAGGCCGGCGACCCCGGTGATCGGCGCCTTGATCTGGGTGTAGTCGAGCTGGGTCTGGGCATTGGAGATCGCGGCGTCGTCCGCGGCGATCTGGGCGGTGAGCTGGGCGACGGTGGAGCGCTGGGTGTCGACCCGCTGGGCGGTGGCGAATTCGCCGAGCTTCATGGCGCGCTGCAGCTCGAGATTGGCGTTCGCCAGATTTGCCTCGTCCTGCGCCTTCTTGGCCTTGGCCTGGTCGAGCGCGGCTTGATAGGGGCGGGGATCGATCGAGACCAGAAGCTCGCCCTCTTTGGCGATCTGGCCTTCGGTGAAGGCGATCTTGTCGATCTGGCCGTCAACCCGGGGCCGGACCTGGACGGTGTTGAAACCCTGAACCGTGCCGAGGCCGGTCAGGTAGACCGGGAAGTCGGTCTTCTGGACCGGCGCAACGCTCACGGGAATGGCGGGCGCGCGGGGCGGACCTTTTTGTGCCGTCTGGGTTTTCCCGGCGTTTGGCGAGCCGAATTTCTGCCAGCCATAGTAACCCGCGGAGGCCACGGCCGCGATGATCAGAATCCAGAGGATCGGCCGTGTTTTTTTCATATCGGCTCGTGTCGGCTCGTGTGCCCTCAGCTACGAATTGTGGGGCAATCGTAGGGTTCCAAGGCGCTTGTATAATACACGCCAAGTTCCAGTGTAAACAGCACTATCGGTTGGGAATCCTAAACAATTGGAAAGCTTTGCACCGCCTGTGCAGCTCTCTGGCGCATCGGTGTGCAGTGCTGCATTTTCCCGGCACGAGCGACCAGCGTGCAAAAATCAGGCAATGCGCGCAACCAGTGTGGGCGGGCGCGGGAAGTTGCGGGCGAGGTCTGGGGAGGCGCGGCCAGGAGTTGCGGGATTCGCTCTTTCCGAGAACGGTTCTAAACCGCCCGGGACGCGTTTCGGTTGTCAGCAAAATCGGTATCGTCCATATCGGCGCCTCCACAACGGGGGCGCATGATGGACGAATTGAACGGCAAGCTGATCGCGTGTCAGATTCTGATCACGGGATTGATCGCCCGCGTCGCCAACGAGCAGCGCGATCCCTTGCGCTTCCTCACCGACTTCCGCGACGAGATCAAAGCGGTGGTCAACGGCGTCAACATCGCCGGCATGGACAACACCGATCGCGTGCGCGCCGTCGCGCTGAAAACCGTCGATGAATTGTTCTCGCTGATGAAGCCGCCGAGCAGTGATTGATGCTCGAATGCGACCACCGATTTCGCGGTATTTCTCGCGCTCGATTTAGAACGACTCCAATCTCTTCTTAGAACCGTTTCAAACTACAGTTTAGAATCGTTTTGATCTGGACTTATTCAAGGGTTCTCGCGGCTTGCTCGCATTGACCCGCTATTTTGCCGCCGATACCAACAGCCCTAATCGCTCATCGAAGTGAATGAGCGAACATGAAGATGGGGCGTGTTGTAATGGGGCAGGTGGTCGCACCGAAGTCGTTGCGTTCGGTCGCAGCGTTCGATCCGGCGGAAGAAAAGTCCGCGGGCATTTCCGGCAAGAAGGTCTCGGCGGTCGCGAGCTTGATCGCGGTGGCATCGGTGTCGAGCGGCGCAGAGGCGCAGCAGTCGAACCTGCCGCCGGTGACGGTCGATGCGCCGGTCCAGCGTCCGCGTCCGACGGCCTCGAAGCCGACGCCGGATCAGGTCCGCGCCCGCAACGCGCTGCGCCGCGCCGCGGAGCGCCAGCAGGCGGCGCAACAGGCCGCTCCCGCCACGCCGTCCGGCCCCGCCGACCGCAATCCCTATGCCGATCCGGCCGCACCCTACAAGGTCGACCGCGTCCAGGCTTCGGGCAAGTTTCCCGAGCCGATGTTGAACACGCCGAAGACGATCACGGTGCTCAGCAAGGAAGTGCTGGACGACAAGAACGCCACGACGCTGAAGGAAGTCGGCCGCTCGACCGCCGGCGTGACGCTGGGATCGGGCGAGGGCGGCAACGCGTTCGGCGACCGCTTTTTCATCCGCGGCTTCGATGCGCGCAACGACGTCTTCATCGACGGCATCCGCGATCCCGCGGTGTCCATTCGCGAGAACTTCTTCACCGAGCAGCTCGAGATTTTGCGCGGCCCAGCCTCGTCCTATGCGGGCCGCGGCACCGCGGGCGGCGCGATCAACATCGTCACCAAGCAGGCGACCGATCGCAACTTCCAGAACGCCGAGACGACGTTCGGCACCGACATGACCAAGCGCGTCACGATCGACGTCAACCAGGTCATCGACCCGACCTTCTCGGTGCGCGTTGGCGGCCTGTTCCAGGACGCCAACGTCGCCGGTCGCAACTACGTGACCGACAATCGCTGGGGCACCTTCATCTCGACCAAATACGCCCCAACCAACGACTTCAAGATCACCACCAACTACGTCCACACCGATCTCAGCGGCTACCCGGATTTCGGCGTGCCCTACTACAAGCAGGGCAACGTGCCAGCCACTGAAGCGGGCATTCCGCGCGGGACCTGGTACGGCCTCCTCAATCGCGACTTCCAGACCGCGCGGCAGGATTTCGGCACGTTGACGGCCGAGTACAAGCCGACCAACAACATCACCCTGACCAGCCGGACCCGTATGGAGCAGTCGACGCTGGAATATATCGGCACATTGCCGCAGTCGCCCATCACGACCAGTTCTGATCCGACCAAGTGGACGATCACCGCGAGCGCGCAGAGCCGCAACCAGTGGGTCGACGTCATCGCCAACCAGGAAGACGCCACGTTCAAGTTCAACACGGGATCGGTCAAGCACACGGCGGTGACCGGGCTCGAGGTCTCGAACGAGCGTATTGGAATCGGCCGCTACAACGGGCTTGCGTCGGAGGCGTTTGGATCGGGATTCAGCAGCAATGGTGCTCTGACCCTCCAGAACATGTATTCGCCGGGCTACACCAACAGCCCCGGTCCGTTCAATCCGGTGCTCACCGGCGATCCGACCCACTACAACGTCGACAGCGGCGCCGTCTACGCGATGGACACCGCGAACTGGGAAGACACCATCATCGTGAATGGCGGCGTGCGCTGGGACAACTACGCGCTGAGATCGTCGATCGCCGCGGCTTCGAGCAGCGTCAACTCGGACTTCGTCAACTACAACGCCGGCATCGTCTACAAGCCCGTTCCGATCGGCAGCCTCTATGCGGCCTATGCGACCTCGACCAACCCGTTCGGCTCTGAACTCGATGCGACCGGTGCGGACTATGGCGCGAACACGCCGACAAATACCACGATCCTTGGGCCCGAGCAGAACAAGGCAGCGGAAGTCGGCACCAAATGGGAGCTGTTCGACCGTCATCTTCTCGTGAGCGGCGCGCTGTTCCAGACCACCAAGGACAATGCGCGCGAAACCGTCGGCACTACGCTGACGTCGGGTGCGGCGTACCGGATCCAGGGCATCGACATCGAGGCCAGCGGCAAGCTGACCGATCGCTGGAGCATCTTCGGCGGCATCGTGCTGATGGAGTCGAAGGTGACCAAGAGCAACATCGCGGGCAATGTCGGCCTGCCGCTCGCCAACGTCGCGCACCAGTCCTTCAGCCTCTTGAGCAAGTACAAGTTCGATGGCGATTGGGAGGTTGGTGGCCAGGCGGTGTTCCGTTCCAAGGTCTATGGCGGCACCTTCGGTGCCAACACCGGCACGCTGATCCCGAGCTACTGGCGCTTCGACGCGTTCGTGGAGAAGAAGATCGACAAGAACTGGACCATGAAGTTCTACGCGCAGAACCTCACCAACAAGCTCTATTACGACACGCTCTACCGCAGCGCGACGCCGTTCGTGGCGGTCGCGCCGGGCAGGGCGTTCTACATCGTGACGTCGGCGAAGTTCTGATCATGCTGACGTGCCTGCCTGGCGTCCTGAGCAAAGATGATGTGGCGGATTTCCGCCGCATCATGGACGCCAGCGAATGGGAGGACGGCCGCTCGACGGCGGGCTCGCAGTCGGCCATGGTCAAGCGCAACGAGCAATTGCCGCCCGACAGCGAGGTCGCGCGCAAGCTCGGCAACCGCGTCATCTCGGCGCTGACGTCGAACCCGCGCTTCGTCGCGGCTGCGATCCCGCTTCAGATCTTCCCGCCGCTGTTCAACCGCTATGCGGCCGATAGCGGCCACCATTTCGGCCTGCATGTCGACAATGCGATCCGCGGCGACCGCCTGACCGGCCTTCGCATCCGCACAGACCTGTCGGTCACGCTGTTCCTCGCCGAGCCGGAGGAGTACGACGGTGGCGAACTTGTGATCGAGGACACCTACGGTTCGCACGAAGTCAAGTTGCCAGCGGGCGATTGCGTGCTCTATCCCTCGACCAGCCTGCATCTCGTGACGCCGGTGACCCGGGGAACGCGGGTTGCGTCTTTCTTCTGGCTTCAGAGCATGATACGGGACGATCAAGCCCGGAGCATGATCTTTGACCTCGACACCGCGATTCAGGCGCTGGTGGAACGGCTCGGGCGTGACGATCCCGAAACGGTCAAATTGACGGGTATCTATCACAACCTCATTCGCTACTGGGCCGAAGTATGAAGATCATGTCCTTCCGAGCAAGCCTTGCCGCAGCCTTGATGCTGGCGGCTGCCTGGTTCGCATCGCCTGTTTCTGCCCAGACACAAACCCCGGCGGCGACGCCGCCGACCGCTCAGGCCCCCGTCGCCAGCCCGGCTCCGGCTCCGGCTGCGGCCGCCCCTGTCGCGGCTGCGCCGGCCGCCCCCTCGGCCACCGCACCGGCGGCGAAGTCAGAAGCCGCGAAGTCGGACGTGGTCTCCGTTGGCGTGCCGGGCATGAAGGAATTGTCCCCCTGGGTGATGTTCCTGTCGGCCGACGTCGTCGTGAAGTCGGTGATGATCGGGCTCGCCTTTGCCTCGCTGATGACCTGGACCGTCCTGATCGCCAAGTCGTTCGAGCTGTCGGTCGCGTCCGGCAGGCTGCGTTCGGCGCTGAAGAAGATCTCGGAGGCACGCTCGCTCGCCGAAGCGCAGATGGCGCTCGGTGCCAAGCAGGGCATCCTGCCGTCCTTCCTGGCGGCGGCGCTGCGCGAGGCGCGGATGTCGGCCGGCCTGTCCAGCGATTCCGGCATCAAGGAGCGCGCCGCCTCGAGCTTCCAGGAGATCGTGCGTGCAGAAGCGCGGCGCATCCGCATCGGCATGGGCGTGCTCGCAACCATCGGCTCCACGTCGCCCTTCGTCGGCCTGTTCGGCACCGTCTGGGGCATCATGAACAGCTTCATCGGCATCTCGAAGTCGCAGACCACGAACCTCGCCGTCGTCGCGCCCGGCATCGCCGAGGCGCTGCTCGCCACCGCGATCGGCCTCGTCGCCGCCATTCCCGCCGTCATCATCTACAATCACTTCTCGCGCGTGACGAAGAGCTATCTCGAGCTCGTCAGCCGTGCCTCGGGCGCGGCGGCGCGGCTGCTCTCGCGCGATCTCGACCGTAGCCACGGCAGCGTGCATTCGCGCGCGGCGGAGTGAACCATGGCCGTTTCGCTCACGGACAACGATGACGACGACGATTTCTCGGAAACGCATGACATCAACGTCACGCCGTTCATCGACGTCATTCTGGTGCTGCTGATCATCTTCATGGTCGCAGCTCCGCTGTCCACGGTCGATCTGCCGATCGATCTGCCGACGTCGAGCGCGATGCCGCAGAAGAAGCCGGACAAGCCGACCTATCTCAGCATCAGGCGCGATCTGACGATCGCCATCGGCGAGGAGACCGTTCACCGCGCCGAGCTGACCACGACCCTCGATGCGATGTCCGACATGAGCAAGGACAAGTACGTCTTCCTGCGGGCCGATCGCTCCGTGCCCTATGGCGAGTTGATGGGGGTCATGGAGCTGCTACGCTCCGGCGGCTACACGCGGGTGAAGCTGGTTGCGCTCGAGGGGCCTCCCACGGCGGCGGGAGCGCCTGCCGCCGGCCCTGCGCAGCCCTAGAGGTCAGTTCATGCCTGACGTCGAGCTCGAACCCAGATCATCCCGACGGCTTTGGATTTTGGCCGCGATCGCGGCGCTCGTCCTCCATGTGGGCGGAGCGGCGCTCGCGCTCGCAAATCTGAAGGCCGACGACGGCGACGAAGGGCTGGGCGCTGCGGGGGCGGAGTTCGCAGTCGAGATGACGTCGCCGCCGGCTCAGGAATCCGACAGGGCACCCGGGCCCCAGGATTCCGAGGAGCAGGAAGAGCGCCCGGAGATGCCGGAGCAGAAGGCCGAGGTCAAAGAGTCGGACCTGCCGCAGGATCGGCCGCAACAGGTCGAGGAGGCCGATCGCCTCGTCACCGAGAACAAGCCGAAGAAAGAGCAGGACGAGGAGCCGAAGATCGCCGCCGTCGAGACGCCCGCCATGGAGGCCGCGCAGAAGTCGATTGCGATGGAGCGGCAGACCTTCGAGGACGCAACGCGCGAGGCCGAGAAGGCCATGGCGCCGGCGCTCGGCATCGGCAAGGACCTGCTGAAACTGACGGCCGACTGGAACCGCAAGATCAGCGCGCATCTTTCGGCGCACAAGGTCAATCCGGAAGGCAAGGACCCCAATAACGAGACGGCCAAGGTGAGCTTTGCGCTCAACCGGATGGGCAACGTGCTTTCGGTGGAGGTCGTGACGTCATCCGGGGATAAGGCCTACGATGCCGCGGCGATCGCCATGGTCCGCAAGTCCGACCCGTTCCCGCAGCCGCCTGCCGCGCTGACCGAGGATCGGATCGAGCGTACCGTCGAGATCGTCTTCAAGCCGCCGGACGAGAAGAAAAAGAAGAAGCAGGCTCAGCGCCAGTAGAGGCGGATGCCGACATAGACCACGACCAGGCAGGCGAAGATCAGCGCCACCGGCAGCGGCCGTTGCTGGGTTCCGCCGGCCGCGCTCGCCCCGAAGAAGTTGACCTTCTTGGGTTTCGGTTCTGGGCGGCGGAAAGCGGTAACATTATCCGCCGCGGGCTCAGCCGGGCGGGGGCGAACGTCGGGTGGGGTTCCGCCGCCGCCCATCTCGGCATAGTAGGCCTTGTAGATCGCGCCGATCGTGGCTTCGGTGGCCTCGCCCTCGCTCATCTGCGCCAGCAGGTTCTTGTAGCTGCTAAGGAACTCCTGGGCCTCCGGAGGCAGTGCGGATGACCCGTTGAGCTTGGCCATCATCTTCCAGGTGGCAAAATCGGCGCGGGCACGGGTGTCCGCGCGTCGCGCGATCAGCATATCGGCAGCTTTGACCAAGTCGGCCTCTGGCCCTTCGGCTTGTGTTCGGGGTGTTCTGTTCAACTACGCATTGCCGGTCAGGAAGAGAACAGCCTGAATCACATAACCGGTCAACGTTCCCAGTATTGCTGAAATAACATCAAGATTTAGACCGAACTGCGAGCCCGCGAGCGGCAGCAGGATCAACAGGGCGATCAGGATCAGCATACCGAACGGCTCGAGCCGCGCCAGCGGCAGGGCGAGCGGCCGCGGCAGCAAGCCGACCGCGACCCGCCCGCCATCGAGCGGCGGGATCGGCATCATGTTGAACACGGCCAGCACGGCGTTGATCCGGATCGCATTGACGAGGTTGTTGGCAATCCAATCCGCCGCGCTCTCCGGCGCGAGGGACACGGCGTGAGCGGCCAGTCCGGCGGCGAGCGCCAGCAGGATGTTGGTGGCGGGACCGGCCAACGCCACCCAGACCATGTCGAGCCTGGGGTTGTTGAGCTTGCGGAAATTCACCGGCACCGGCTTGGCGTAGCCGAACAGGAATGGCGAATGCGCGAACAGCAGCATCGCCGGCAGGATCAGGGTGCCGAACGGATCGATGTGGCGGAGCGGATTGAAGCTGACGCGGCCGAGCTGCGAGGCCGTGTTGTCGCCGAGACGGTTCGCGACGAAGGCGTGCGCGGCCTCGTGGAAGGTGATGGCGAGCACCAGCGGCAGCACCCACACGGAGAGGTCATAGAGGGAAATGTTCACGGCTCGTTTGTCCCGGTTTGCCTGCGGCCTTGCAGCCGTCCCAGCCAACCGGCCGTGCAGCAACGCTTCACCTCAACATAGGGTGGCCGATTCTGAAATGCCACGCCGCAGATGACCGGCGAGACCCGTAGCCGCCGTGCCGGCACAAATTCACGCCGGGATGGTCGTCTGATATTGCGTCAGGCCATCGTCGAGCTTCAGCCAGGCGAGCTTCTCCGACACCCAGATGTGCTCGGTCGGCGCAAAGGCGTTGCGGTCGTCAAAGGTCGCGAGCGAAACGCCCGCCAGCGTGCCGTTGCGCCGCCAGGCGAACAGGCGCGTGCCGCAGCGCTTGCAGAACACGCGGTCGATGTTCTCGGACGAGGCATAGCGCTCGGTGTCACCCTCGACGGTCAATGCGCGCTGGTCGAATTGCGCGCGGGCAAAATAGGGCGAGCCCATCGCCTTCTGGCAGAGGCGGCAATGGCAGATGCGGACGTTGAGCGGCTCGCCCTCCGCCTTGAACCGCACTGCGCCGCACAGGCATCCGCCTTCCCGGATCATGACTGCCTCTCAATAGGTTGCGCGACCGCCCGAGATGTCGAACACGGCGCCGGTCGAGAATGCACAGTCCTCGGACGACAGCCACGCCACCATCGCGGCGAGCTCTTCCACCAGCACGAAGCGCGCTTTCGGGATCTTCGACAGCATGAAGTCGATATGCTGCTGCGTCATCTGGTCGAAGATCGCGGTCCTGGCGGCGGCCGGCGTCACCGCATTCACCAGGATGTCATGTGCGGCCAATTCCTTGCCGAGCGACTTCGTCAGCGCGATCAGGCCAGCCTTGGAGGCCGAATAATGCGAGGCGTTGGGATTGCCTTCCTTGCCGGCGATCGAGGCGATGTTCACGATGCGCCCGTATTTCTGCTTGAGCATCGTGGGCACGATGGCCTTGCAGACGATGAAGGGGCCGTCGAGATTGATGCGCAGCACCTTGCGCCATTCCTCGAGGTCGGTCTCCCAGACCGGCTTGTTGACGCCGGCGATGCCGGCATTGTTGACGAGGATGTCGACCTTGCCGAAGGCGGCCAGCGTGGCGTCGCGCGCCTGCTCGACGGCTGCGGGGTCGGTGACGTCGACCTTGAAGACCTTTGTCTCGCCGCCGACTTCCTTCGCCGTCTTCTCGGCCAGCGCGGCGTCGAAATCCCAGATCGCGACTTTGGCGCCGGAGGCGACGAAGCGCTCGGTGATGGCGCGGCCAAAGCCCTGCGCGCCGCCGGTGACGATTGCGACGCGGCCGTTGAGATCGATCTTGTTCATGCTGGAGGCCTCTGGCGTCAGAGCATGTAGCCGCCGTCGACGACGAGGTCGACGCCGGTGGTGAAGGCGCTCTCGTCGCTGCCGAGATAGACCGCCATGGAGGCGATCTCGTCGGCGGTGCCGAGCCGGCCCATCTTCTGGCGGGAGATGAACATCTCCTTGCCCTGCGGCCCTTGCGCGGCGGCGCGGTCGAGCATCGAGGGCGTCTCGACGGTGCCGGGGCAGATCGAGTTGCAGCGGATGCCCTTGGTGATGAAGTCGAGCGCGACGGCGCGAGTCAGCAGCGACACGGCGGCTTTCGACGAGCTGTAGACGTAGCGATTGGCCGGCGGCCGCAGCGCTGCGCAGGACGAGATGTTGACGATGCTGCCGCCGCCGCCCGCCAGCATGTCGGGCAGGAACGCCCTGATGGTCCGGTGCATCGACTTGACGTTGAGGTCGAACGAGAAGTCGAAATCCTCTTCCGAGCATTCCAGGATGGTGCCGTGGTGCACGAAACCTGCCGCGTTGAGCAGGATGTCGATCTTGCCGATGCGCTTGGCGAAGGCGTTGACGTCGGCGGTGTTGCGGACGTCGAGTCTTGCGACCTCGGCGATGCCTTCCTTGGTCAGGCCCGCGATGCCGGCCTCGTTGATGTCGGTGGCGATGACGGTTGCGCCTTCACGCGCGAATGCGACGGCGCATGCGCGCCCGATGCCCGCTGCCGCAGCTGTGATGACGGCGCGCTTTCCCTTGAGGCGGTCTGCCATTTTGTTCTCCCTTGTGTTCATTCGAATGCCAACCCCACCTCATTGCGAGGAGCTCGTGACAAAATTGCGTAGCAATTTTGCACTGATGCGACGAAGCAATCCAGGCTGTCTCCGCGGAGATATCTCTGGATTGCTTCGCTTCGCTCGCAATGACGATGTGGCCGTTAATGATTATCCCGCGCCACACCAAACGTGCCGGCGACGTTCTGGTAGCGCGTGGCGAGCTCCATGCAGGCACCGGTCGACTGCTGGCCGACGGTGTTGCGATAAAGCTCCTGCCACGGCGTCTGGTTTGCCGGATGCTTGAAGCCGCCATTGGCCATCAGCTCGGCGTGACGCTTCTTCACCTCGTCGTCCGAGATCAGGATGTTGGCGCTGCCCTTGTTGAGGTCGATGCGCACCTTGTCGCCGGTCTTGAGGATCGCAAGCCCGCCATTGGCGGCCGCTTCCGGCGAGGCATTGAGGATCGAGGGCGAGCCCGAGGTCCCGGACTGACGGCCGTCGCCGATGCAGGGCAGGGAGTGGATGCCGCGTTTGATCAGCGCTGCCGGCGGCTGCATGTTCACGACCTCGGCGCCGCCGGGATAGCCGATCGGGCCGGTGCCGCGGATGAACAGCACGCAGCGCTCGTCGATGTCGAGCGAGGCATCGTCGATCCGCTCGTGATAGTCCTCGGGCCCCTCGAACACGATGGCGCGGCCCTCGAAGGCGTTGAGGTCTTTCGGATTGCTCAGGTAGCGATCGCGGAATTCCTTGGAGATCACGCTGGTCTTCATGATCGCGGAATCGAACAGATTGCCCTTCAGCACCAAGAAGCCGGCGTCCTTCACCAGCGGCTTGTCGTAGGCCCGGATCACGTCGTTGTCGGGGACCGGCGCGTCCTTGCAGTTCTCGCCGATGCCGCGGCCGTTGACGGTGACGGCGTCCTCGTGGATGCGCTTGTGCTTCATCAATTCGCGCACCACTGAAGGCACGCCGCCGGCGCGGTGGAATTCCTCGCCGAGATAGAAGCCGGCCGGCTGCATGTTGACCAGCAGCGGCACGTCGTGGCCGAATTTCTGCCAGTCGTCGATCGACAGCTCGACGCCGATGTGGCGCGCCAGCGCGTTGATGTGGATCGGCGCGTTGGTCGAGCCGCCGATCGCCGAGTTGATCACGATGCAGTTCTCGAACGCCTTGCGGGTCAGGATGTCCGAGGGCTTGAGATCTTCCCAGACCATCTCGACGGCGCGCTTTCCGGTCTCGTAGGCGATCTGGCCGCGCTCGCGGTAGGGCGCGGGAATCGCCGCGCAGCCCGGCAGCGAGAAGCCGAGCGCTTCGGCAAGCCCGTTCATGGTCGAGGCCGTGCCCATGGTGTTGCAATGGCCGACCGAGGGCGCCGACGACGCCACGATCTCCATGAACTCCTCATAGTCGATCTCGCCGGCGGCGAGCCGCTCGCGCGACTTCCAGACGATGGTGCCGGAGCCGGTGCGCTCGCCATTGTGCCAGCCGTTGAGCATCGGGCCGCCCGAGAGCACGATTGCCGGCAGGTTCACGGTTGCCGCCGCCATCATGCAGGCGGGCGTGGTCTTGTCGCAGCCGGTGGTCAGCACCACGCCGTCGAGCGGATAGCCGTAGAGGATTTCGACCAGGCCGAGATAGGCGAGGTTGCGGTCGAGCGCGGCGGTCGGGCGCTTGCCGGTCTCCTGGATCGGATGGGTCGGGAATTCCATCGCAATGCCGCCGGCCTCGCGGATGCCTTCGCGGACGCGATGGGCAAGCTCGATATGGTGGCGGTTGCAGGGCGAGAGGTCGTTGCCGGTCTGCGCAATGCCGATGATCGGCTTGCCGGATTGCAGTTCGGCGCGGGTGAGGCCGTAGTTGAGGTAGCGCTCCATATAGAGCGCGGTCATCCCCGGATTATGCGGGTTGTTGAACCATTCCTGCGAGCGGAGGTGGCGGCGCGTGCCGTTACCGGCGGGCGCGTGCCCATTGGTTGGCTTTTTTGTCATTGGTTTCTCCTGCAATGCAAACGCACTGGCGTCGGTCACCGGCGTAGGTTTTGGTCGGTCGGCTTGTGCGATGCCCAACGGCGTGAGCGATGCTGTGCCTGCCCGTTGGCGGGTCGTTTCCTCACAAGTTCGATACTAGTCATGGCCACTTGGTAACGCTACCATTTTGTTCGGCGCACCTCCGCCGGATACGGCTGGCCTGCTGTCCGAATGACGCGACGCCGAGCTTTGCCGCTCGATGACCTTGAAGCCGAGATCAAGCACCGGCTGCTCCGGGCGCCGTCCGTCGATCGCCTCGATCAGCATGGTGGCCGCCGTCTTGCCCATCTCGTAACGGTTGGTGCGCACGCTGGTGAGGGTGGGGACGGCGGAGGCCATGAACTCGAGGTCGTTGAAGCCGACGATCGCGATCTGCTCGGGGACCGCGATCTCGCGGCGCCGGCATTCGAACAGCACGCCGAGCGCGAGGTCGTCATTGGCGCAGAATACGGAATCGATGCCGGGCTCCCGCGCCAGCAAATCCGTGAACAGGGCGCCGCCGAGCGTCACCGAGGTCGGTGTCGCCGTCGTGACGACGAGGCGCTGCTCGAACAGGGAGGCGTCCTTCATGGCCGAGACGTATCCGTCCAGCCGCCGCTGCACCCGCGGGTCCATGCGCGCGCCGACGAATCCGACCTTGCGGTGACCTTGCGCGAACAGGTGGGCAATGGCCGCGCGGGCTGCATCATAGTGGGAAAAGCCGATCATCATGTCGACCGGATTGGGCCCGATCTCCATGATCTGCACGATCGGGCAGTCGGCGGCCTCCAGCATCGCGCGCGATTCCGCGGTCTGGTCGATGCCGGTGACGATCAGCCCGGCCGGCTTCTGCGCAAGAAACAGGCGCAGCAGCTTCTCCTCCTGGAGGATGCTGTAACGGGTGTTGGACAACTGGATCGAGTATCGGCCGCCTTCGGAGGCGTCATAGATGCCGCGCAGCACGTCGGAAAACACGTTGTTGGTCAGTGACGGAATCAAGACGCCGATCACCTCGGTGCGTTGCGAGGCCAGCGCACGTGCCGCAAGATTCGGCACATAGCCGAGCTCTCTGGCCGCGCTTTCGACCCGCGTCCGCTTGGCGACCGACAGCGCCTCGGGATTACGGAAGAAGCGGGACGCCGTGATCGGGCTCACGCCGGCAAGCTCGGCGACTTCCGCCAGCCGGATTTTGCCTGACTTGGTGCGTTTTCGACCCATTTGTTGCTCTTAACACAGTCGCCCTCGCAAACAAAGGAACGTTGACAGCGCTACCAGCAACGACTAACCAAAGACAAATTGCCAAAGCCGCACAAACTGCCGACAATGTCGCCTGCTATGAGCGGGCTTCGTTCGGCGAAGTTCAGAAAAAACAAGACGGTGGCGGCGCGGCTATTGCGTCGCCTGAGTCGGAGGAGGGAGCTAGATGTCGTCTGTGCAAATCCGCGACGTGCGGAAATCGTTCGGCAATTTTGAAGTCCTGCACGGCGTCTCGATTCCGATCGAGGACGGTCAGTTCGTCGTCCTGGTTGGCCCCTCCGGCTGCGGCAAGTCGACGCTTCTGCGCATGCTCGCAGGCCTCGAGAACATCACCTCCGGCACGATCTCGATCGGCGACCGCGTCGTCAACAATGTCCAGCCGAAGGAGCGGGACATTGCGATGGTGTTCCAGAACTACGCGCTCTATCCGCACATGACCGTCGGCGAGAACATGGGCTTCTCGCTGAAGCTGCGCAACGCGAGCGCCGACGAGATCAACAAGCGCGTCAAGCGCGCCGCCGAGATCCTCGCGCTGTCGCCGCTGCTCGAACGCTATCCGCGCCAGCTCTCCGGCGGTCAGCGCCAGCGCGTCGCGATGGGCCGCGCCATCGTGCGTGATCCGCAGGTCTTCCTGTTCGACGAACCCTTGTCGAACCTCGACGCCAAGCTGCGCGTCGCCATGCGCACCGAGATCAAGGAGCTGCACCAGCGGCTGAAGACGACGACCGTCTACGTCACCCACGACCAGATCGAGGCCATGACCATGGCTGACAAGATCGTCGTCATGCATGACGGCATCGTCGAGCAGATGGGCACGCCGCTCGAGCTCTACGACAAGCCCGAGAACCAGTTCGTCGCGGGCTTCATCGGCTCGCCGGCCATGAACTTCCTGAAGGGCCATGTGCGCGTCAACGGCGCTGCGATCTTCGAAGGGCCGAACGGCGTCAAGCTGCCGCTCAGGACCGCGCCGGCGGCGTCCGACGGCCGTCCCGTGGTCTTTGGCGTCCGGCCCGAGCATTTCACCATTGCCGACGACGGCGCGGAGGCGGAGATCATCGTGGTCGAGCCGACCGGCTCGGAGACCCAGGTGTTCGCCAAGCTCGGCGGCGAGCAGGTCGTCGCGGTGTTCCGTGAGCGTCATCAGTTCAACCCGGGCGACAAGGTCCGGCTGAGGCCCGATCCGTCGGTGGTTCACTTGTTCGACGACGCAACGGGCAAGCGCCTCAACGCGTAGCGTAAGACGTAAGACAAGAAAAAAGCATCACAGGGAGGACAACATGCAAGACTTTACCCGCCGGGCTCTGCTTCAAGGCGGAACGGCTCTGGCTGCCACCGGTGCATTGACCGGGCCGGCACTGTTCGACTTCGCCAAGGCCTGGGCGCAGAGTGCGCCCTGGAAGGCGGAGTCGGGCGCCAAGCTGACCGTCATGCGCTGGAAGCGCTTCGTGCCCGCGGAGGACGATGCGTTCAACGCGATGGTTGCGGCGTTCAAGGCTGCGACCGGCACCGAGATGAACGTGTTCAGCGAGTCCTTCGAGGACGTGCAGCCGAAGGCCTCCGTTGCAGCCAACACCGGCTCGGGCCTCGATCTGGCCTGGGGCCTGCACACGCTGCCGCAGCTCTTCCCCACCAAAGTGCTCAAGATGAACGACGTCGCCGATTATCTCGGCAAGAAGTACGGCGGATGGACCGATGCGGCCGCCAAGACCTGCAAGCTCGGTGACGACTGGCTGGGAATCCCGGTTGCGACCAACGGCGGCTACATGACGTACCGCAAGTCGGCGCTCGACAAGGCCGGCTTCAAGGAATTCCCGAAGGATTTCCCCGGCTTCCTCGAGATGTGCAAGGCCCTCAAGGCAAACAACACCCCGGCCGGCTTCGCTCTCGGTCACGCGTCGGGCGACGGCAATTCGTGGCTGCACTGGGTGCTGTGGGGGCACGGCGCCTACACGGTCGACCAGAACGACAAGGTCATCATCAATTCGCCGGAGACGGCGAAGGCGCTGGAGTACTGCAAGGCGCTGTACGACACCTTCATCCCGGGCACGCCGTCGTGGAACGATTCCTCCAACAACAAGGCGTACCTGGCTGGCGAACTCTATTGCACGGCCAACGGCATCTCGATCTACGTGGGGGCCAAGACCGATCCGGCCAAGAAGGAGCTGACCGAGGACACCTATCACGCCCTGTGGCCGGTGGGTCCGATCGGCAAGCCGACCGAATTGCAGCTTGCGCTGCCCATCCTCGCGTTCAACTTCACCAAATATCCGAACGCAGCAAAGGCCTTCATCGCCTTCATGCTGGAAAAGGAGAACTACGAGAAGTGGCTGAGCGGCGCGCAAGGCTATCTGACGCAGACCTTGAACGCCTATGAGACGGCGCCGGTCTGGACTGCGGATCCCAAGAACGCGGTGTTTGCGCAGGCGTCCAAGCGTACGTTGCCGGCCTCGGGCATCGGCACCGTGGGTGAGAAGGCGGCAACCGCGATCGCCGACTTCATCGTCGTCGACATGTTCGCCAACTATTGCACCGGCACCAAGGATGTGAAGGGCTCGATAGCGGAAGCCGAGCGCCAGTTGAAGCGCATCTATCGTTAGTCGTCGCGGAGTGGGTGGCCTCGCCGGCCACCCACTCATCAACACTCCGATCAGGGATCCGAGCATGGCCGATATCGCAGTTGCTCCCCGCGCCAAGCCGCAGATTCAAGGCGCCTGGGACCAGCTCAAACACAACCGCAACTGGCTCGGCTTCTGGTTCATGGTGCCGGCCATGGCGTTCCTGATCTTCTTCCTGGCCTATCCGCTCGGGCTCGGTATCTGGCTGTCCTTCACCGATACCCGCATCGGCCGCGTCGGCCACTTCATCGGCACCGAGAACTACGAATGGCTCTGGGACGATTCCATCTTCTGGCTGTCGGTGTTCAACACGCTGCTCTACACCTTCGTCGCCAGCGCCGTTAAATTCGCGGTCGGGCTCTATCTCGCGCTGCTCCTGAACGAACACATGCCGTTCAAGGCGCTGCTGCGCGCAGCCGTGCTGATCCCCTTCATCGTGCCCACGGTGCTCTCCGCGCTGGCGTTCTGGTGGATATTCGACTCTCAGTTTTCCATCATCTCGTGGTCGCTGCGGCATCTCGGGCTGATCAGCCAGAACATCAATTTCCTCGGGGATACCACCTGGGCGCGGGTCTGCGTCATCTTCGCCAATATCTGGCGCGGCGTGCCGTTCGTGGCGATCACGCTGCTCGCCGGCCTGCAGACGGTGTCGCCCTCGCTCTATGAAGCCACGACCCTGGACGGCGCCACGCGCTGGCAGAATTTCCGCTTCATTACCTATCCGCTGCTGACGCCGATCATCGCGGTGGTGATGACCTTCTCAGTGCTGTTCACCTTCACCGACTTCCAGCTGATCTGGGCGATGACGCGCGGCGGCCCGGTCAATGCGACCCACCTGATGGCGACGCTGTCCTATCAGCGCGCGATCATCGCGGGACAGCTCGGCGAGGGCGCCGCGATCTCGAGCGCCATGATTCCGTTCCTGCTCGCCGCGATCATGGTCTCCTGGTTCGGCCTGCAGCGTCGCAAGTGGCAACAGGGAGAAAGCAATGACTGATCTTCCTGCCTCGAAAGTCGATCTCAAGTCCGTGCTATCGACGCCGACGCGCGCCGATCACAGCGAGGGCATGAGCTACCTCCAGTCCGTGCCGCGACGCATGGTGACGCTCTATCTGCCGCTCACGATCATCGTCGTGGTCCTGCTGTTCCCGTTCTACTGGATGGCGCTGACCTCGGTGAAGCCGGACGAGCAGCTGCTCGACCTCGACAGGTTCAATCCGTTCTGGACCTGGAATCCGACCTTCAAGCACTTCTACAAGCTGCTGTTCGAGAGCTATTATCCGCACTGGCTCTGGAACACGATGTACGTGGCGATCTGCGCCACGGTGCTCTCGATCGTCGCATCGGTGTTTGCGGCCTACGCCATCGTGCGGTTGCGCTACAAGGGCGCCAACCTGGTCGGGGGGCTGATCTTCCTTGCCTATCTCGTGCCGCCGTCGATCCTGTTCATTCCGCTCGCCACCGTCGTGTATCAGTACGGCCTCTTCGACTCGCCGCTGGCGCTGATCCTGACCTATCCGACGATCCTGATCCCGTTCTCGACCTGGCTTCTGATGGGCTATTTCAAGACCATCCCCTTCGAGCTCGAGGAATGCGCGCTGATCGACGGGGCGAGCCGCTGGCAGATCCTGATCAAGATCGTCGTGCCGCTCTCGATCCCCGGCCTGATCTCGGCCTTCATCTTCTGCTTCACCCTGTGCTGGAACGAGTTCATCTACGCGCTGACCTTCCTGCAATCGACCAGCAACAAGACCGTGCCGGTCGCGATCGTCAACGAGTTCGTGGACGGGGACATCTACCGCTGGGGGTCGTTGATGGCGGGGGCCCTGGCAGGCTCGCTGCCGCTCGTCATCCTTTACGCCTTCTTCGTGGAGCATTATGTGTCGGCGATGACCGGCGCCGTGAAGGAGTGATCGCGGGGCTTGCCGAGGGCGCGTCAGGAGCGGCGCGTTCCGGCCAATAAAAAGGAGTAGGCTCTTGCACATTCTGGTTCTGGGCGCCGCCGGCATGGTCGGCCGCAAATTCTGTGAACGGCTGTTGCGCGACGGCCGGCTCGGCAAGAGCGAGATCACCAAGCTGACCATGCACGACGTGGTCGAGCCCAAGAAGCCGGAGAAGGCCGGTTTCCCCGTCGAGACCGTCTCCGGCGATTTCGCCGTGCCGGGTGCGGCCGAGAAGCTGATCGCCGGCCGCCCCGACGCGATCTTCCATCTGGCCGCGATCGTCTCGGGCGAGGCCGAACTCGATTTCGACAAGGGCTACCGCATCAATCTCGACGGCACGCGGATGCTGCTCGACGCCATCCGCCTCGTCGGCGGCGGCTACAAGCCGCGCGTGGTGTTCACCTCCTCGATCGCGGTGTTCGGTGCCCCGTTCCCGGACGCGATCGGCGACGAGTTCTTCCACACCCCGCTGCTGAGCTACGGCACCCAGAAGGCGATCGGCGAATTGCTGCTCGCCGACTATTCCCGCCGCGGCTTCCTCGACGGCATCGGCATCCGCCTGCCGACCATCTGCATCCGGCCCGGCCTGCCCAACAAGGCGGCATCGGGCTTCTTCTCCAGCATCCTGCGCGAGCCGCTGGCCGGCAAGGACGTGATCCTGCCGGTGTCCGAGGACGTCCGCCACTGGCACGCCACGCCGCGCTCGGCGGTCGGCTTCCTGCTCCATGCCGGCACCATGGATCTCGCCGCGGTCGGCCCGCGCCGTAACCTGACCATGCCGGGCCTGTCGGCGACCGTCGGCGAGCAGATCGCGGCCCTGAAGCGGGTTGCCGGCGACAAGGTCGCCGCCCGCATCAAGCGGGAGCCCGATCCCTTTATCGTCGGCATCGTCGGCGGCTGGCCGCGCAACTTCAACGCCAAGCGGTCGCTCGAGCTCGGCTTCACCACCGCCGAGAAGACGTTCGACGACATCATCCGCATTCACATCGAAGACGAGCTCGGCGGCAATTTCGTCGCCTGATCTCTGACAGAGCGGGTAAGGTGATGGCGAGCGTTGCTTGCATCGGCGAATGCATGGTCGAGCTCCGGCAGGCCCAGGGGGGACATTCCACTGGGCAGGCCGGGCAGGGCGGTGGCCTGTACTCGCGCGGCTTCGGCGGCGACACCCTCAACACGGCGGTGTATCTGGCGCGGCTCGAGGTCAAGGTCGATTATTTCACCGCGCTCGGCGACGATGCCCTGAGCGACGAGATGATCGCGGCCTGGACCGCGGAGAGCGTCGGCACGCGGCGCGTGGTGCGGTTGCCGGGCAAGCTGCCCGGCCTCTACATGATCCAGACGGATGCCAAGGGCGAGCGTCAGTTCTTCCATTGGCGCGACAGCGCGGCTGCGCGCCAATTGATGAGCCTGCCGGAGACGGACGAGCTGCTCAACTCGCTGATGAGCTACGACATCGTCTATCTCTCCGCGATCACGCTCTCGATCTACGACGCTCCCGGACGCGAGCGTCTGTTCGCGGCGATCAAGCGTGCGCGCCTGCTCGGCACCCGCTTCGTGTTCGACACGAACTTCCGCGCACGCGGATGGCCCGATCGCGACGTCGCGCGCGAGGTGTTTGCCGCGGCGTTCGCGACCGCCGACATCGTCCTGACCTCGACCGAGGATCTGCTGGCGCTCTATCCCGGCGAGAGCCACGAGCAGCTGATGGCGCGGATTCCCTCGCCCGAACTGGTGTTCCGGCTCGCCGAGCCCGTCAGCCTGCTGCGCTTCCCGGGCGGGACCAGCGAAGTCCGTGCCGAACCAATGACCAAGCCGGTCGTTGACACCACGGCCGCCGGCGACAGCTTTGCCGCGGCCTATATCTCCGCCCGGCTCGCCGGTTCCGAGCCGGTCGAGGCGGCCCAGGCCGGGCATCGTCTCGCCAGCCTCGTGATCTGCTATCCCGGCGCCATCATTCCGGGCTATGCCATGCCGCCGAAGAAGCGGCACCGGCCGGCGAGCACGCGTCAAGCGACCAAGTGACTCGCGACCAAGTGACTCGCGACCAAGTGAAACGAAAGCCAAGATGACCACGACTGCCCAACAGAACCACCTCGTCGCGCTGTTCAAGGCCGCGACCGTCATTCCCGTCCTCACCATCGAGCGGATCCAGGATGCCGTGCCGCTGGCGAAAGCGCTGGTTGCCGGCGGCGTCCGCACGCTGGAGGTGACCATGCGCACCCCCGTTGCGATCGAGGCCGCGCGGGCGATGATGGCCGAAGTCCCCGAGGCGGTCGTCGGCATCGGCACCATTCTCAGTCCGGCCGACTTCGTCCGTGTCGAGAAGCTCGGCGTCGCGTTCGGCATCAGCCCGGGCCTGACCCCCGATCTGCTCAAGGTCGCCGCCGACAGCTCCCTGCCGTTCGCGCCGGGCATCGCCACGGCGTCCGAGCTGATGACGGCGCTGTCTTACGGCTTCGACGTCGCAAAATTCTTCCCGGCCGAGCAGGCCGGCGGCATCAAGGGCCTGCGCGCGCTCGGCGGGCCGTTCCCGAACGTGCGGTTCTGCCCGACCGGCGGGGTGGGCGAGGCCAATGCGGCGACCTGGCTGGCGGAGCCCAACGTGGTCGTGGTCGGCGGTTCCTGGCTGTGCCCGACGGCGGAGATCAAGGCGGGGAACTGGGCCGGCATAACTGCCATCTGCCAGCGCACCCTCACGGCCCTGAAAGGCGCGTGAAGTCTTGCGGTCGGTGGGCTAAGACTTAGGTCAGACAAGATCAGGGAGAATGACCATGACCGCCAGCATCGTCGGATGGGCGCATACGCCGTTCGGCAAGTTCGACACCGAAACCGTGGAAAGCCTTGTGGTGAAGGTCGCCAACGAGGCGCTGGCGGATGCCGGCATTTCGGCCGGCGATGTCGACGAGATCGTGCTCGGCCATTTCAACGCCGGCTTCTCGCCGCAGGATTTTACCGCTTCCCTGGTGCTCCAGGCCGACCCGAAGCTGCGCTTCAAGCCGGCGACCCGCGTCGAGAATGCCTGCGCGACCGGCTCTGCTGCCGTCCATCAAGGCCTGCGCGCGATTGCCGCGGGCGCCGCCAAGATCGTCCTCGTCGTCGGCGTCGAGCAGATGACGCGCACCCCTGGCCCTGAGATCGGCAAGAACCTGCTCAAGGCCTCCTACCTGCCGGAGGACGGCGACACGGTTGGCGGCTTTGCCGGCGTGTTCGGCAAGATCGCCAGCTCCTACTTCCAGAAATACGGCGACCAGTCCGATGCGCTGGCGCTGATCGCGGCCAAGAACCACAAGAACGGCGTCGCCAATCCCTTCGCCCAGATGCGCAAGGATTTCGGCTTCGAGTTCTGCCGCGCCGAGAGCGAGAAGAACCCTTACGTTGCCGGCCCCCTGAAACGCACCGATTGCTCGCTGGTCTCCGACGGCGCCGCGGCGCTGGTTCTGGCCGATGCCGAGACCGCCAAGGCCATGAGCAAGTCGATCGGCTTCCGCGCCACAGCGCACGCCCAGGATTTTCTGCCGATGTCCAAGCGGGACATTCTCGCGTTCGAGGGCTGCACGGTTGCCTGGCAGCGCGCGCTCGAGCAGGCGGGCATTGCGCTCACCGATCTCTCCTTCGTCGAGACCCATGACTGCTTCACGGTCGCCGAGCTGATCGAATACGAAGCGATGGGCCTGACGCCGAAGGGGCAGGGCGCCCGCGCCATCAAGGAAGGCTGGACCCTCAAGGACGGCAAGCTGCCGGTCAATCCGTCCGGCGGCCTCAAGGCCAAGGGTCATCCGATCGGCGCCACCGGCGTCTCCATGCATGTGATGACCGCGATGCAGCTTGCGGGGCAGGCGCCCGAGGGCATGCAGCTGAAGAACGCCAAGCTTGGCGGTATCTTCAACATGGGCGGCGCTGCCGTTGCCAACTACGTCTCCGTGCTGGAGCCGCTGAAGTAAGCTCTCGTAGGGTGGGCAAAGGCGCGAAAGCGCCGTGCCCACCTCCTTTCTTGCGCTAGATCATGGTGGGCCCGCCCGGGTCCCTTAAAGCTCTTGATCGATTTGCAGGGAATACATCATGAGCAATGACTACGAAGACTCGCTGTCGATGGACGCACTCAACGATCGCATCGCGATCCTCGAGGACAATATCCGCCAGCTGATCGAGCAGGCCGCCGCCGCTTCCGGCGAGCAGAACGAGTCGCGCATCGCCGACCGGATCAGCCAGCAGAATGACGAGCTCGACCGTCTCATCAAGATCCGCGAATCCCGCCAGAAGAAATAGCGGACGCGCCTCGCCACGCATGCAGCCATACGCCGGCCGCCCTTGCGCGCGCGGCGTCGCTGCCGTTAGCTGAACCGAATTCGCGGGCCGCCTTGAGCCCGCGCAATCGGGAGCGAACGCATGGGGCCGCTGAAGGGCATCAAGGTCGTCGACATGACCACCGTGCTGATGGGGCCGTACGCGACCCAGATGCTCGGCGATTACGGTGCCGACGTGATCAAGGTGGAATCGCTCGACGGTGACGTCACCCGCCTGATCGGCCCGATGCGCCACGCCGGCATGGGCCCGGTGTTCCTCAACACCAACCGCAGCAAGCGCTCGATCTGTCTCGACCTGAAGAAGCCCTCGGGACGCGATGCCGTGCTGCGCCTTCTGAAGGACGCCGACGTTCTCGTCTACAACGTCCGCCCGCAGGCGATGGCGCGGCTTCAGCTCGGCTATGACGTCGTCGCAAAGATCAACCCGCGCCTCGTCTATGCCGGCGTGTTCGGCTTCGGCCAGGACGGCCCCTATGCCGCCAAGCCCGCCTATGACGATCTGATCCAGGGCGCCACCGCGCTGCCCGCGCTGATGGCGCAGACCGGCGATGGCGTCCCGCGCTATGTGCCGAACGCGCTGGTCGACCGCATCGTCGGCCTCACCGCCGTCGGCGCGATCTGCGCCAGCCTCGTGCACCGCGACCGCACCGGGCGCGGCCAGCGCGTCGACATCCCGATGTTCGAGACCATGGCCGGCTTCGTCATGGGCGACCACATGGGCGGGCTCACCTATGAGCCGCCGCTCGACAAGGGCGGCTATGCCCGCCATCTCTCGCGCGATCGCAGGCCGTACAAGACCTCGGACGGCTATCTCAGCGTCATCGTCTACAACGACAAGCAGTGGGAGAACTTCTTCAACGCCACGGGCCGCGACGATCTGCGCGCCGATCCCAAATTCGCGACCTTCGCCGGCCGTGCCGCCAACATCGACGTCGTCTACGCCGAGCTCGCGCGGATCTTCGAGACGCGCACCACGGCGGAATGGATCGACCTGCTGACTGGGGCGGACGTGCCTGTCATGCCGATGCACGACCTCGCGTCGATGCTGCACGACGAGCATCTGGAGGCGACCGGCTTCTTTCCTGTCGTGAACCATCCGACCGAAGGCCCGATCCGCAGCATGAAGGTGACGGCGAGCTGGTCGGAGACCGGGGCCGAGCCTGTCAGGCTTGCGCCGCGTCTCAACGAGCAAGGCGCGGAGATACTGAAGGAGATCGGCTACTCCGCGGACGAGATCGCGGCCATGGTCCGCGATGGCGTGACCCGTTCGCCGCCCCTGAATGACGATGCGCAGGTGCGCCCATGAGCTTCATCACCGGCGTCGGCCTCACGCCCTTCGGCAGGCATGAAGGCTCATCCTCGCTCGACCTGATGAGCAGGGCCGCGCAAGCCGCGCTCGACGATGCCGGGCTCGAGCGCTCGGACATCGACGGCATCCTTTGCGGCTACTCCACCGTCTCGCCGCACATCATGCTCGCGACCGTCTTCGCCGAGCATTTCGGTATTCGCCCATCTTACGCCCACGCCGTCCAGGTCGGCGGCGCCACCGGCCTTGCGATGACCATGCTCGCGCATCATCTCGTCGAAGCCGGCGTCGCGCGCAACGTGCTCGTCGTCGCCGGCGAGAACCGTCTCACCGGGCAGAGCCGCGATGCCTCGATCCAGGCGCTGGCGCAAGTCGGCCACCCCGACTACGAGGTGCCGCTCGGCCCGACCATTCCCGCCTACTACGGCCTCGTTGCCAACAGGTACATGCACGAATACGGCGTGACCGAAGAGGACCTCGCCGAGTTCGCCGTGCTGATGCGCAGCCACGCCTGCACCCATCCCGGTGCGCAATTCCACGCCCCCATCACGGTCGCCGACGTCATGGCCTCGAAGCCGGTGGCGATGCCGCTCAAGCTGCTCGATTGCTGTCCGGTGTCGGACGGCGGCGCAGCCTTGGTGATCAGCCGCGCGCAGACCGGGGAGGCCGGCGTGCGCATCCGCGGCTGCGCGCAGGCGCACACGCATCAGCATGTCACGGCCGCACCGGCGCTCAGCGAGCTCGGCGCCGAGATCTCGATCGCCCGCGCGAAGGAGGCCACCGGCCTTGCGATCTCCGACGTGCGCTACGCCGCGATCTACGACAGTTTTACCATCACGCTCGCGATGCTGCTGGAAGACCTCGGTCTCGCCGGCCGCGGCGAAGCGGCCGCGCGCGTGCGATCAGGCCATTTCAGCCGCGACGGCGCGATGCCGCTCAACACCCATGGCGGCCTGCTCAGTTACGGCCATTGCGGCGTCGGCGGCGCCATGGCGCACCTGGTCGAGGCGCATCTGCAGATGACGGGACGGGCCACGAATCGCCAGGTGCGCGATGCCTCGATCGCGCTGCTGCACGGTGACGGCGGCGTGCTGTCGTCCCACGTCAGCATGTTTCTGGAGCGGGTGCGATGAGCGATCATCTCGCGGACTGGACCAAGGGCGAACAGGCCATCACCTATCAGACCTGCACCTCATGCGGCCATGTGCAGTATTTCCACCGCGCCTTCTGCGCGGCCTGCGGGGCATCCGATCCGCATGAGCAGCGCGCCAGCGGCAAGGGCAGGGTCTATGCGACCTCGCTGGTCTGCCGCGCCGCCACGCCCGAGACGCGGGCGCACGTGCCTTACAACATCCTGCTGGTCGATTGCGCCGAGGGTTTTCGCATGATGGCCCATGGCGAGAACGACCTCGTTATCGGGGACGAGGTTGATGCGAGCTTCAGGCTGTTTGCCGGAAAGCGCGTGCCGTTCTTCACCAGGAGCAAATAGTGAAATTTGGATGCTCGCCGCCAAGAGCGAGCTGTGGGATTTCGTCATTCGGGGGCGGTCCTGAGAGACCGAGCCTGGAACGGGAATTCTGGGCCTGGCCTGTGCGAGAGCCACCCCGGAATGACGAAAACTCTCACACAACGCTTAACTAGCGCCCGTAGAACAAGATGCTGGCGATGACGAGCATCGCCGTCACCGCCAGCATATGCGCGAGCGCTCCCGAGGCCGCCCCCTTGGTGGCTTCCTTCATGCCTTATTCTCCCTAGACTTGGGCGTGACTCATCGCTGCGCATTTGAAGCGCAAAGACGGCCAATTGTTTTTACTCGGAACACCCCTTGCGAGTATTCACCGCGATTTGTCCCCACGCGGCGAATATCGACTGTGCCAAGGTCGATGAGCAATGCGGCGGCATTTTGACTCGATGTTGTCGCTCTTGCGGTCGCGCCGCGCAGGGTGTGCGGAAACTTTCTTCAACCGCGACAAATCAACGAATTTTTCCACGAGAATTTGCCGGTTTCGTCGTGGCCATCGATTTGGCCTTCGAAGCCTCCATCAGCGCATCCCGGATGTTGGTGAGGTGGCGTGTCATGGCGAGGCTCGCCTTGCGCGGGTTCCTGGCTTGAACGGCTTCGAAAATGGCCTCGTGATCCCGGCGCCACATGGGACGATAGTCCTCCATCTGCATGTGGTTGTGGATCTCCTGCCAGATGCCGGACTCGGTCTGTGCGCGCCACAGCGAGTCGCTGATCGACACCAGCGCGCCGTTCCCGGTCGCCTCGGCCAGCACCATGTGGAAGCGGTGGTCGGAGGTGTCCGCCTCGCGCCCCTGCGCATGTTCCCAGCGCATCATGGCGAGCGCTTCGGCGAGCTGCGCAAAGGTGGCCTCGGTGCCGCGTTGCGCCGCGATCGCCGCGATCTGCGGTTCGATCAGCTGACGCGCTTCCAGATTCTCGAACGGGCCAAAACCTTCGAGCACGTGCACGTCGGGTGCTTCCTGACGACTGATCACATAGACGCCGCTGTTGCTGCGCACCTTCAGCATGCCGGCCATGGCCAGCGACAGGATGGCCTCGCGCACCGTCGGCCGCGACACGCCAAACGTCTTGGCGAGGTCGCGCTCGGCCGGCAGGCGCTGGCCGATCCGGTAACTCGCCTGGATCATCGCAGCAATGCGCCGGGCGACGATCTCGAAGCTGCGTTCGGGCTTGGACGGGGGATCGTGCAACATCTTCGTGCTCATCAGCTCTTTATTTGAGTTTGACAAGCCGCGGCACGAAAGCCAAGCTGGTCAGACCAATTTGGACTGACCAGTTTCGCGCGACCGGAGGTTGGGAATGCTCCGTCGGCGGGATGATGGAGGCTGCGCGTGTTCGACAGCAAGCCGAATTCAGCCGAGGCGCGCGACATCGCGTTCCATCTGCACTCGCAGACCAACCCGCAGCGTCATGCAGAAATCGGACCGCTGATCATGGCGCGCGGCGAGGGCGTCCATGTCTTTGACGCGAGCGGCAAGCGTTATCTGGAGGCGATGGCCGGACTGTGGTGCACCTCGCTCGGCTTTTCCGAGACGCGGCTCAAGGCGGCAGCGCTTGCTGCCTACGACAAGTTCGGCTTCTACCACAGCTTCAATCACAAGACGCCTGACAACACGATCGACCTCGCCGAGAAGCTGGTCGCGATCTCGCCGATCCCGGATGCGCAGGCCTATTTCGCCACGTCGGGCTCGGAAGCCACCGAGACCATGGTGAAGCTCGCCTGGGTGTATCACGCGGTTCACGGCAAGCCCGGCAAGCGCAAGATCATCGCCCGCGACCGCGGCTTCCATGGCTCGACGATCGTTGCCGCCTCGATGTGCGGCCTGCCGCGCATGCATCGTGAGTTCGGCCTCCCGCTCGACGGCTTCCTGCACACGCATTGCCCGGATGCCTATCGTGGCACCAGGCCCGGCGAGAGCGAGGCGGCATTCATCGATCGCCTCACGGCCGATCTCGAAGCGCTGATCATGGCCGAAGGGCCCGATACGATCGCGGCGTTCATCGCCGAGCCGATCAATGCCGGTGGTGGCATTGTCGTGCCGCCCAAGGGTTACTTCGCTGCGATCGAGGCGGTGCTGCGCCGTCACGATATTCTGGTGCTCGGTGACGAGGTGGTCTGCGGCTTCGGCCGCACCGGCAACTGGTTCGGCTGCCAGACGGTCGGTATGAAGCCGGACATGGTGGCGCTCGCCAAGGGCATCACCTCGTCCTACTTCCCGATGTCGGCGGTGTTGCTGGGCCGTCCGATCCGGGATGCGCTCAGCGAGATGAACAAGGGTGGCGAGCTGTTCGGCCACGGCTTCACCAATTCCGGACATCCGGTCGGGGCGGCCATCGCGCTCGAGACATTGAAGATCTATCACGAGATGGATGTCGTCCCGCATGTCCGCCGCATGGGCGGCCGGCTCCGTGCCGGGCTGGAGCAGATCGCGCGGGATTCGCGCATCGTCGGCCAGGTGCGGGGCGAGGGACTGATGATCGGTGTCGAGCTGGTCGCCGACCCCGCGACGCGGCAGGCCTTCGATCCCGCGCTGAAGGTCGGCGCGATGTTCGATGCGCTTGCGATCGAGAATGGCCTGATCATCCGCGCGATGGGCGACACGATCGGGTTCTGCCCGCCGCTGATCATTGATGAAGCCGGAATTGACGAGGCGCTCGACCTGTTCGGGCGGACCTTGTTCAGCGCCGAAGCCCGGCTTGCCGAGACACGTCCATCTGCGTAACCCCTTGAGGAGACCGTCACATGCGCCGTCGAGACCTGCTTCGTTCCACACTGGGCGCCGGTCTCGGCGCCGCCTTGGGGTCGACTCTGGCGATGCCGCGGCTGGCCCGTGCGCAAGGTTCGCGCGTGCTGCGCTTCGTGCCGCAGGCCGATGCGGCCATCCTCGATCCGATGATCACCACGGGCCTCGTCAACCGGAACCATGGCTTCCTGATCTGGGATACCCTCTACGGCGTCGACGAGAAATTCCAGGTTCAGCCGCAGATGGTCGCCGGCCACACGGTCGAGAACGACGGCAAGCTCTGGACCATGACCTTGCGCGATGGCTTGAAATTCCACGACGGCGAGCCGGTGCGGGGGCGCGACGTGGTGGCGAGCCTGAAACGCTGGGCCTCGCGCGATGCGTTCGGCAATTCGCTGTTCAACCTGGTCGACGAGCTCTCGGCGCCCGACGACAAGACCGTGCGCTGGCGGCTCAAGTCGCCGTTTCCGCTTTTGCCGGAAGCGCTCGGCAAGGTCGGCGCCATCGTCGCCTTCATCATGCCGGAGCGTCTGGCGCAAACCGACAGCGTCACGCCGGTCAAGGAGCTGGTCGGCTCGGGTCCGTTCAAGTTCCAGGCTGATCAGCACGTGCCCGGCGCGCGCCTTGTCTACACGCGTTTCGACGGCTATGTGCCGCGCCCCGAGGGGACGCCGAGCCTGCTCTCCGGTCCGAAGATCGCGCATTTCGACCGGGTCGAGTGGCAGGTCATCCCGGACCCCGCGACGGCCGCGGCCGCGCTTCAGCAGGGCGAGATCGACTGGTGGGATCAGCCCATCGTCGACCTGTTGCCGAAGCTGAAGGCCAACAAGGCGCTCAATGTCGAGCTGCTCGACCCGATCGGCAATGTCGGCGTGCTGCGCTTCAACCATACGCAGCCGCCGTTCGACAACCCGGCCATCCGCCGTGCGGTGCTCTCCGCCGTCAGCCAGAAGGAGTTCATGTCAGCGGTCGCGGGAGAGGATACCAGTCTGTGGCGGGACAAGGTCGGCTTCTTCGCGCCCGGCGGCATCATGGCGAACGATGTCGGCATGGACGCGCTGAACGGCCCCCGCGATATCGCCGCCGCGGCCAAGGCCATCAAGGACGCAGGCTACAAGGGCGAGAAAGTGCTGCTGATGGCGCCGGGCGATTTCCCCGTCATCGGGCAGATGAGCGAAGTCGCGGCCGATCTGTTTCGCAAGCTCGGCTTCAATCTCGACTACGCGGCGATGGACTGGGGCTCGATGCTGCGGCGCATGGGCAATCGCGAGACACCGGAGAAGGGCGGATACAGCGCCTTCTGCACCTATTCTGCGGGCGTCACGCAGCTGAACCCTTCGGCGCATAACTTCATCCGCGGCAGCGGCGACAAGGCGACCTTCGGCTGGGCTAGAAGCGAGAAACTGGAACAGCTGCGGGATGCCTGGTTCGCCGCGCCCGATGCTGCCGCGCAGGCCAAAATTGGCGTCGAGATGCAGAAGCAGTGCTTTATCGACGTTCCCTATGTTCCGCTGGGTGTCTTCTATCAGCCGACCGCGTACAAGAAGAGCCTGACGGGCATGCTCAAGGGCCTGCCGTTGTTCTGGAACGTGCGCGGCGCCTGAAGAAGGATTTTCGATGCTTCCCATCACCGGCTATACGGACCGCTGGAGCGTGCGCCCCGGCGACGACATCAACTTCATGATCGCGGTCAAGGGCGGCGGCCGCTATTCGGCGCGGATCGCGCGCGTCATCTGCGGCGACCCGAACCCGAGGGGACCCGGCTATCGCGAGATTCCGGTGAAGTGGGATCTCGAAGGCCAGCACGACGGCATCGAGCAGATCATCGCAAAGGGCTCGTGGGTCGATGTCTCGGTGCTGGCGCTGCCGGCAGGTCCGATCGCCTTTGCCGCGACGGTCTGGCCGACCTTGCTCGCGGCAGGCCGGCAGGCCGTGCTGAACTGGGCGGGCGCCGGCGGCGCGCTGACGCTCGGCGTCGGCAAGGCGGGTGCATTCGCCAGGCTCGTGATTGGTGGTGCGACCGTCGAGGTCGAGACCGGCATCGCGCTCACCGAGCGGGCCTGGCACGACATCGCGTGCCTGTTCGACCCCGTCACCGGATCGCTGGCGATCGCGCAGTCGCCCCGCAAGATCAGGCTCGACCGTGACGAGCGCGCGACAAAATCGCTGAGCGCGCCGCGCACCGCGTTGACCGGCATCGGGGCCGCCGCGATCGCGGCGGCGCGCGCGGGGCAGGGCGTGGTCCACCATTTCAACGGCAAGATCGAACGGCCGCGCGTCACCGATGGCGGCAGCGGCCTTGACGGCATCATCGCTGCGCAAGCTTCTGGCACGGCGGCTCCCGCCATCGCCGAATGGGATTTCTCCATCGGCATTCCGACCGACATTGCGACCGATGTCGGTCCCTCGATGGCGCACGGCACCTGCATCAATTTGCCGACGCGCGCGATGACGGGATCGCGCTGGACCGGCGGCGTGACGCATCGCTGGACCGAAGAGCCAAAACTCTGGGGCGCGATTCATTTCCACGACGACGATATCGGCGATTCCGGCTGGCGACCGTCGCTCAGCTTCACCGTGCCGGAGGACTGGACAAGCGGCGTCTATGCGCTGCATCTCGAAAAAGATGGCGCGCGCGACAACATCGTCTTCTATGTCCGCGCCAAAGTACCGGGATCGCAGGCCAAGGTGGCGTTCCTCGCCCCGACCTTCAGTTACACGGTCTACAGCCAGTATCAGAAGAAGGGCAGGCAGGCCCTGATCACGGAGCGGTCGCTGGCCTGGGGCGCGCTGGCGCAGGCGCCGGACGGCCATCCGGAATACGGCGTCTCGCCCTACAACTTCCATTCGGACGGCAGCGGCGTGGTGATGTCCACCATGCGCCGCCCGCTGATCGACAAGCGCGTGAACCAGATCCATCTGGTCGATCCCAGCGAGGACGGCTCCGGCCTCTACTGGATCTCCGCCGACAGCGCCATCACCGATCTGTTGACCCGCAAGGGCATCGACTTCGAGGTCATCACCGATCACGACGTCCATGCCGAAGGCGTCGATCTGCTGTCGAAATATTCCGTCGTTCTCACCGGCCAGCATCCGGAATACCACACGCACGAGACGCTCGACGCGCTCGGCGCCTATCTCGGCAATGGCGGCCGCTTCATGTATCTCGGCGGCAACGGCTTCTACTGGAAGGTGGTGCCGCACGCGACGGGCACCTGGGCGTTCGAATTGCGACGCGCCGAGGGCGGCATCCGTCTCTGGGAAACGCTGCCCGGCGAGAGCTATCACGCGTTCGACGGGTCCTATGGCGGTCTCTGGCGGCGGCTCGGCCGCCCGCCGCAGGCGCTGGTCGGCGTCGGCTTCAGCACGCAAGGGGAGTACATGGGCTTCCCCTATACCTTCCTCGACGGCGTCCTCGATCCCCGCGTCGCCTTCATGCGCGATGGGATCGAGGATCTGGCAAGGCCGGGCGCCAGGCTCGGCGAGCGCGGCTTCATGGGCGGCGGCGCCGCCGGCCACGAGCTCGACCGGGCCGACACCCGCCTCGGCACGCCGCATCACGCGATCATCATCGGCCGCGCCGTTCTCACCGATCCGACCTATCAGCCCGTCAACGAAGAGCGCTACGACCACACCTGGCCGGCCCCGCGCGAGGACATCATCCGCTCCGACCTGACCTTTTTCGAGACGCCGAATGGCGGCGCGGTGTTCTCCGTCGGCTCGATGAATTTCATCGGCGCGCTGCCGGTCGACGGCTACAACAACGTGGCGGCCCTGCTGGTGACCAACATCGTCAGGCGCTTTGCCGATCCGGCGCCGTTCCCGGCGCCAGCCATGGCGCCATGATGTTGCTCTTGGCTCGTCGCACGATTAATCTTGGAGGTCCTTAGAAAACCATAACAAGACCAAGACCCAAGGTGACTGATGGCCCGCATCCTCTACAGCGACCCGATCAACGCGTCCGACCGCACCCGCGAAATCCTCGACAAGAACCGCCACGCCAACATCTTCCGCATGATGGCGCATTCGCCGAGCTATTTCGAGCAATATTGCCGCCTCGGCGGCGCCATCCGCCACAAGGGCGAGCTCGATCCGATCGTGCGCGAGCTTGCGATCACGCGCACCGGCATCCTGTGCGAGGCGCCCTACGAGATCGTCGCGCACAAGCGCATCGGCAAGAATGTCGGCGTCACCGACGAGCAGAACGAGGCGCTCGAGAACTGGCAGGCCGCGAGCTGCTTCAACGAGGTGCAGCGCGCCGCGCTCGCCTTCACCGACGAGATCGTGAAATTGAACAAGCCGACGGATGCGACCTTCAAGGCGATCGCCGCGAAGCTGACGCCGGCCGCGCTGGTCGAGCTCCACCTCTCGGTCGGCTTCTACATCATGACCTCGAAATTCCTGGAGACGTTCGAGATCGATCTTCAGCCGGTCACGGAAGTGGTGGGCTGATCCCAAGACTGCGGCGAGGTCTGACATGACGATCGATGAATACGCGGCCTGGGCCGCGAGCGTGGCGAAAGTGGATGAGCATCCGTCCAACGAGCGGCTGTCCTATCTCGGTCTCGGCCTCGCCGGCGAATCCGGCGAGGTCGCCGAGCACATCAAGAAATTGCTGCGCGATGACTGGCTCGACAAGGCCGGCCTCGTCGAAGAGCTCGGCGACGTCATCTACTATTGGGCCTGCCTGTGCGCCGCGACCGGCCAGCAGCCATCCGAATTGCTCAAGGCGAGTGCGGCCAAGATCAATCGGCGGATCAGCGAGGCGGCGAGCCGCTGAGGCAAGGTGAGGAAACGATTTCTCCGCGGCCATCCTTCGAGACGCCCGCCGCTGGCGGGCCCTCAGGATGAGGACTGAGGGCGCGGCAGCAGTTTCAACCGGCAGCGGTGCCACTTAGCCTCATCCTGAGGAGACCGCGAAGCGGTCGTCTCGAAGGACGAGGCGCGCGCTCAGGTGGACGTCAGGATATCCACCTTGGCATTGGCCACGATCAGGCGATCGGCGAGCAGCTGCGCGAGGTTGCGCATGATGCGCTCGGAAGCGCGCGGGTGCTGCTCGCGGAAGCGTTCGAAATCCTTCAGTGGCGCTTCGAAGGCGGTCGCCGCCATGTCGGCGAACACGTCGGCGGAGCGGGTCTGCTCCAGCAGCGCCATCTCGCCGAACGCCATGCCGGCGGTCAGTGTCGCCAGTCTCACGCCGTCGGGCAGCGTGACGTGCACCGCGCCGCTGCGCAGGAAGAACAGCGCGTTGGCGGGATCGCCTGTCGTGAGGATCTTTGCGCCGGATTGATAGGTCCTGATGGTGCAGATTGCGCCGAGCTCCGCGATCTCGTCCGCGCTGAGGCCTTCGAGCAGCGGCTGCTCGGCAAGCTCGGTGGTCTCGTGGAAGTCGATCGAGCCGCCATAGCGGTAGACGATCTGGTCTTCGGCCCATTCGATCGCGGTGTCGAGCAGGTAGAAGTCGCGGACGTTCTTCAGCTCCGCGGTCCATTCCCGCAAGCTGTTCCATTCTTTCGAGGCACGCCTGACGCCGGACAAGATCACGGTGACATTGAGTGCGGCGAGCTCCTCGAAGGCTTCGGCCACGAGCCGTGCTCCGGCGCGGGTGGTGGAGGTGACGCGATGCAGATCGAAGATCACGAATTGCGGCCGCGTCCGCCCGGCGAGCCGCCGCGAGATGTAGTCGACCGCCGACAGCGACAGCGTGCCGACCAGCTCGATGACCCGGACCTCCTGCTGATGCGCGGAGAGGATCTCGCGCTCCTGCGGACGGCGCACGCGGCGGGACGGGCTCTTGCCGATGTCGTAGTCGGCGATGACGGCGTTGCGCGCGTCGTCGCTGCGGTTGAGCATGTGCAAATCATAATGCGAGGACAGCGCCTCGCAGACCTTGATGCCGCGCACGCTGTTGCCGTGCTTGTCGAGCTTTGGCGAATAGCTGCCGAGCCCGAGGCGCGCGGGGAGGGCGGCCAGAATGCCGCCGCCGACGCCGCTCTTGGCGGGAATGCCGATCCGGTAGATCCATTCGCCGGCATAGTCGTACATGCCCGAGGACGTCATCACCGACAGCGTGCGCGAGATCGCATACGGCGTCATCACCTGCTCGCCCGTCACCGGATTGATGCCGCGATTGGCGAGCGTTGCCGCCATCACCGCGATGTCGCGCGCCGTGACCAGCACCGCGCATTGCCGGAAATAGACGTCGAGCACGCCGGCGACATTGTCCGAGATCACCGCGTTGGTCTTCAAGAGATAGCCGATCGCGCGGTTGCGGTCGCCGGTCTGGCTTTCGGAAGTGTAGACCGCCTCATCCACCGCGAGATCGCGTCCGGCAAAACGGCTGAGTGCGAGCCGGATCTGCTCGAAAGCCTCTGGGCCCTTGCTGTCGTAGATCAGCCCGGTGCAGGCGATCGCGCCGGCATTGACCATCGGGTTGAACGGGTGGTTCTCGGAATTGAGCCGGATCGAGTTGAAGGGGTCGCCCGACGGCTCGACGCCGATCGCGCTCTCGACACGGCCGGCGCCCAGGAGATCCAGCGCCAGCGCGAACACGAACGGTTTTGACATCGACTGGATGGTGAAGGGCACCCTGGAGTCGCCGACCTCATAGACATGGCCGTCGAGCGTGGCGAGGCTGATGCCGAAATAGGCAGGGTCGGCCTTGCCGAGCTCGGGAATGTAATCGGCCACAGTGCCGGACGTTTCGGCGGAGAATTCGTTGAGGCAGGTGTCGAGAAACCGCAGCAAAGGCGGCTTCGAGCGGGTCCAGGCGGAGGCGGGAGGCGATGTCATCGCCTCCTTGTGCAACGCAATCAGGGCACGCGCAACCCGTCCGGTATCGCTGTCTGCCGGCGGACCAGCAACAGGGCGATCAAGACCGTGGGGACGAGGATCGCGAGGCCGAGCAGCGTCACCTGCATCTGTGACAGCGGCATGATTCCGCCGCCGGGGGTGGCCACCACGAAGCCGCCGATCACCAGCAGCACGCGGATCGGCCATTCCAGGCTGCCTGTGCCACGGAGATCGCCGACGAAGGGCTGGTAGCCCTGGATGCCACCGCAGATGAACAGCGTGCCGAAGGCGGCGAGCGCCATCAGGCCGAGGCCGGCCAGATAGGGGCTTTCCCCCTGCAGCACCAGCGCCGGATTGAGCACGAAGAAGAACGGGATGAAATAGATGATGCTGCCGACCCACATCGATTCCCATCCCGTCTTCATCGCCGGCGAGCCGGCGATGCCCGCGGCGGCGAACGAGGCGATCGCGACCGGCGGGGTGATCGACGACAACATGCCCCAGTAGAAGATGAACATGTGCACGGCCATCTTGTTCAGCCCGAGCTTCTCCAGCGCGGGCGCGACCAGGATGGCGAGGAAGATGTAGCAGGCCGTGGTCGTCAGCCCGAGGCCGAGAATGAGGCTGGTGAGGGCGCACATGCCCAGCAGCAGGAACGGATTGTCTCCGGCAATGTGCAGCAAATCGTTGGCGAGGCTCGACACCACGCCGGTCATCGAGAACGCGCCGATCAGCAGGCCACAGCCGGCGAGGATGCCGACCAGCTCGACGAAGGTGCGTCCGTTGACCTCGAGGAACTTGCCGATCGTGCCGAACGTCCAGCGCGTGTCCTTGGAGAAGAACTGGTTGAGCACCAGCAGCAGTGCGGTCGCGTAGAACGGCGCGTGGCTCTCGCGCTTGAAATACAGCAGCATCACGATCAGCAGCGCGATGACGAAGACGTAGTACCAGCCGTCCTTGATCGTATCCATGATCCGCGGCAGCTCGGCGCGCGGAATCCCCTTCAGCTTGTGCCGCGCGGCGTAGGCGTCGACCTGCATGAACAGGCCGACATAATACAGCACCGCGGGAATGATCGCGGCGATCGCGACGTCGGCGTAGCTGACATTGAGGAATTGCGCGATCACGAAGGCGGTGGCGCCCATCACCGGCGGCGCCAGCACCGCGCCCGTGGAGGCGCAGGCCTCGATCGCGCCGGCATAGGAGGCGCGAAAGCCGCTCTTCTTCATGACGGGGATGGTCATGGTGCCGGCGGTCAGCACGTTGGAGATGATCGAGCCCGACATCATGCCGAGCAGGCCGCTGGCGAAGATGCACACCTTGGCCGCGCCGCCGCGGAACGTGCCGCACAGCGCGAAGGCGAGGTTGATGAAGAACTTTCCGGCACCCGTCATCATCAGCGCGGTGCCGAACACCAGGAAGCCGATCACGGTGTCGGCAAAGGCCTGGATGGGAATGCCGAGCAGGCTCTCGCCCGACAGCACGTGATAGGAAGTCGCCTGCTCCAGCGTCGATTGCGTGCCGCGGAACGGACCTAACCAGCTGGATTCGGCGAACAGCGGATAGACGGTGAAGGGCAGCACGCTCAAGAGCAGGCTCCAGCCGCCGGTGCGCCGCAGCGCCTCCATCAGCATCACCCACATCACGAGGCCCGCCGCGATCACGGTGTTCGGCGCGCCGCCGAATTCCCAGCCGGCCTCCGCCGCCTTGCGCACGTTCGACATCAAGAGCAGCGCGGCCGCGAAGGTCACGACGAAGAAGACGAGGTCGTACCAGGGAATGCGGTCGAGCGGCGCGCGCCCGGTGCCCGGAAAGATCAGGAACGTGAACGGCAGCATCAAGGCGATCAGGAGATAGAAATACTCCGTGTTGAGCTGGGTGTAGCCGATGAAGAAGCGCAGCGAGAATTGCTGGTTGATGCAGAGCAGGATGGTCGCCGCGGTCGCAGCCACCAGCGTCCAGCGCCAGGCGCCGCGCAAGCTGCGGACGCGCGTCACCTCCGCCTCCTGCATGTTGGCGGCGGCGCCGTGCGGATCGTCGAACACGACGCGCTTGGCCGCGTCCTGCGGGGCGGTGGAGATGGAAGCAGACATGATCGATACCGCGCGTGGGTTGTTGAACGCAGACTAGGCGAATCGCAGTTGGTTGGAGCGGTCGGGCCGCGGGCGACCAAACCTCTCCCGCTTGCGGGAGAGGTCGGCGCGCAGCGCCGGGTGAGGGCTTTCTCCTCTGGGGGAACCCCGCCGCGGAGACACCCTCTCCCCACCCCTCTCCCGCAAGCGGGAGAGGGAGCGCATCTCGCGCATGGCCACGATCAAGCCCGATCTCACCACGCTCTAGTCCTCGAACCCGTTCACCATCTCGGCCTTGGCGAGCGCCGCCGCGCGCGCCTTCATCCAGCCCTCGAGGAATGGCTTGTCGTCCGCGGGCGGGTTGGACTTGCCGTAATCCGCCCAGGCGGCGCCAAGCACCTCCTGGCGCTTGATCAGCTTGTTGTTGTGTGCCTCCTGCGCCTCGCTCCATTGTCCGGCTTCCTTCAGCGCCTTCACCGCGCCGGGATGCACCGGCACGACCCAGTTCTTGGTCTGCCGGTCGGCGGCAAGCCCGCCGGCGCCGGGCGCGGAGTCCTTGTAGGCATCGTAGTTCACGATCATCGCCTTGGTGACGGCATAGACCTGGTCGGCGGGTTGCGAGGCATAGGTGACGAAGATCGGGTAGGGGTAGTTGCCGAGTTCAACGGGCTTCTCGGGCGAGATGCCGGCGCCACAGGTCGCAAGCTGCGGGAAGAAGAACGAGCCGACCTTCTGCATCCGCGCCCAGCCCTCCTTGTCCTTGGCCGGCAGCGGCGGCCAGATCAGGCCGCGCGGCGAGGTCTCGGCTTCCTTGGCGGGGCCGGTGATGGTGGTGCCGAAGGCGGCATCGGTGTCGTTGTTGATCAGGCCCTTCCACATCGCGCCGTAGCTGGCGAACTCGACGACCTTGACGTCCTTCTGCGTCAGTCCGGCGAAGGCAAGGACTGCGAGCGAATTCTGGTTCAGTGCCGGCGAGCCGACCACGAAGCCGACGCGCTTGCCCTTGAGGTCCTTCAGCTCCTTGACGCCGGTGTCGGCGGCGACGGCGAGCGAGCCGCAATTGCAGTCGACCGTCGAGAGCAGGATCTGGAGCGGCTGCGGCCCCCATTCCTTGCTGCCGAACTCGAACACGCCCTCCTGCGCGAAATAGGTGCCAGATCCCATCGCCGCGGTGACCGCGCGCTTGGCGCGCAGCGGCGCGAGCCGCGCGACGTCGTTGCCGGCCGGCAGCACGCGCACGTCGGTGCCGTATTTGTCCTTCATCATCTTGCCGACGCCGACCGCGATGTTGAAGCCGGCGGTGCCGGTGTCATAGGCGGTGAACGTCAATGTCGCCGGCAGCTTGATGTCTTCGGCGAACGCATAGCGTGTAGACGCAAAAGAAATGCCCGCAACCAAGGCAGGCGCGAGCACGAGCAGCCCACGAAACATGTTTCCCTCCAATGATCCTCGCGTTTGCCGCGAAGATTTTCTTTCTTTGTTTGAAACAAGATTTGTTTGAAACAGATCATGTCATCGCGATCAAGCGATGGCAACGCCGTACCGCGAACGCAGCAACGAGGCAGACAGATTGTCGCGGAAGCCAGGGATAATGCAGTCAGTTCGCGACGATCGCGATCGCCTGTCCTTCGGCAACGACATCGTCGAGCTCGACCAGAAGCGAGGTGATCGTGCCGCTCGCGGGCGAAGGGACGGGTATCTCCATCTTCATGGCCTCGACCACCACAACGTCGTCGCCATCCGCCACGGTTCCTCCAACTTGCACGGGAGTTGCGCAGATGCGTCCCGCGACTTCAGTGACGATCTTTATTTCTGGCATGCCAATCGCCTTTTTGTTGTGGTCGCAAAATGCCTGAGGTAGTTTCTTCTGCAAGCGGAATTTAATTCCGCAGAGCGGAACAGCTGGTAGGGAACATGGGACGACGTTCGGAGCGGTTGAGTAGGCAAGGAATCCTCGTCGGTGATGCCGGTGAAGGTGATGTCATCCAGGTGGTGTCGCGCGCGTTCGACGTGTTGCGATGCTTCGAGGGCCACGATAGCAGGCTCGGCAATCTCGAGATTTCAAATCGCTGCGGCCTGCCGCGCTCGACCGTGTCGCGGCTCACGCACACGCTGACGCGCATGGGCCAGCTGGTGTATCTGCCGCGCGATCAGAAATATCGCATCGGCCCGAGCGCGGTGGCGATGAGCGCCTCGATGATGAAGGGCGCGCAGCTGCGCAGCATGATCCGCCAGCGGCTCCAGGAAGTGGCCGAGCAGCTTCCGGGCACGGTCGGCTTCGTCGTCCCCGATCGCTTCCATCTCGTCTATCTCCAGTTCGCGCGCTCGGCGACCGCCCTCGGCCTGCACGAGGGCACCGGCAGCCGCATCTCGATGGCATCCACTGCCGCGGGCGCGGCCTACACCGCGGCACTGGCGCCCGAGGTCGGCGATGCCTTCATTGCGGACATGGAGCGCGAAGCCCCCGAGGCTGCGAAAATCCTGCGGCCCCGCATCGAGGCCAACAGGCAGTCGCTGCGCGAGCGCGGTTATGTCGTGGCCTGCGGCCTGTGGAGCCCGCACATCAACGGCCTCGCGGTGCCGATCTGGTCGCCGCAGTACCAGACCTTCGTCGTCATCACGATCGGTCTTCTGTCGGCGATGTATGACGAGCAGCGTCTGCATGCCGAAGTCGCGCCGCTGATGCTCGCGCTTGGCCGCTCGCTCGGCAGCCTGATGGAGGGCGCGGAAGGCGACGTCTTCAACAGCCGCATCCCGCGTAAACCGGTCGCAATGGCCGTGCACAACAATAACAAGCCGATCAATTCGGAGGGAGTGAATGAACTGGAAGCCGGAACTCGACGAGCTCGCCCGGCGCGAAGCCTTCGCGCGGGAGATGGGCGGCGTTGACAAGGTCAAGCGACAGCATGACCAGGGCCGGCTGACTGTTCGGGAGCGCATCGACAAGCTGATCGACAAAGGCAGCTTTCACGAGATCGGTGCCGTCTCCGGCATCGGTGAGTACAATTCCAGCGGCGAGTTGCAGAAATTGACGCCGGCGAACTGCGTGTTCGGCCGCGCCCGCGTCGACGGCCGCACCGTGGTCGTGGTCGGCGACGATTTTACCGTGCGCGGCGGTTCGGCGGATGCCTCGATCTCCGCAAAGCCGCTGATGGCGGAGGAGATGGCGCACGATTTACGTCTGCCCATCGTCCGCATCATCGAAGGCTCCGGCGGCGGCGGCTCGGTCAAGACCATCGAGACCAAGGGTGCTGCGAATTTGCCGGGCGGCATCGGCGGCACGCGCTGGTATCGCTTCACGACCGAAAACCTGTCGCGCGTGCCCGTGGTCGCGCTCGGCCTCGGCTCGGTCGCGGGGCTTGGTGCGGCGCGTCTTGCCGCCAGCCACTATTCTATCATGACCCGGAAGTCCGCGATGTTCGTCGCGGGCCCGCCGGTGGTGAAAGCGCTGGGGCAGGACCTCTCGAAGGAGGAGCTCGGCGGCGCGGATATCCAGACCCGCGCCGGCGCGATCGATCATGCCGTCGACACGGAAGAAGAGGCGTTCGCCTGCGCGCGGCGCTTCCTGTCCTATCTGCCGTCGTCGGTCTACGAATTGCCGCCGACCGTGCCCTGCGCCGACAGTCCGGAGCGCAGCGAGGAAGCGCTGATGAATGCGGTGCCGCGCAACCGAAAGCAGGTTTACAAGATGCGGCCGATCATCGAGCAGGTCGTGGACAAGGGCTCGTTCTTCGAGGTCGGCTCCAATTTCGGCAGACCTGTTATCGTCGGTCTTGCCCGGCTCGAGGGCCGGGCGGTGCTGCTGCTCGCCAGTGACAGTTTTCACTATGGCGGCTCCTGGACGGCGGATGCGTGCCAGAAGGTGGTGCGCTGGGTCGACTTCGCCGAGACCTTCCATCTGCCGATCGTCTATCTCATGGACTGCCCCGGCTTCATGATCGGCCTCGATGCCGAGAAGGCGGCCACGATCCGCCACGGTGTCCGCGCCATGGCCGCGGTCAACCAGACCACGGTGCCCTGGTGCACCGTGATCCTGCGCAACGCCTTCGGTGTCGCCGGCGTGGTGCATCAGCCCGCCGACCGCTTCTCGATCCGCTACGCCTGGCCCTCGGCCTATTGGGGCTCGCTGCCCCTCGAAGGCGGTATCGAAGCCGCCTACCGCGCCGACATCGACGCGGCCGAGGACAAGGCAGGCAAGCTGCAGGAGATCCAGGAGCGCCTCAACAAGCTGCGCTCGCCGTTCCGCTCGGCCGAGAAATTCTGGGTCGAGGAGATCATCGATCCCAGGAAGACACGGTCGCTGCTGTGCGAGTTCGCGCGGCTGGCCGAGCCGCTGCGCAAGCCGGGGCCGCCGGAGAACATGACGATCAGGCCGTAGGCGCGGGATCGCTGCGGACCGAAGGCGCGCCCCCTCGCATTCTCGCATCATTCCCCCTGACGTGGCTGGCCGGGGATCACGGACGGCGGTTTGGGCCAGGCGCTCCAGCAGGGAGTTCCCGGCTCTTGCCGGGATGACGTTTTGCGGGGGACGCCCCGTCTCGCTCCCCCCGAACGCCATCGCTTCAATCTCCGGGAACCCGTTTATTTCGCGTTAATGATGCCCTCTCAACAGGGGGCATTTCAGTCTGTTGCAGTCCGTGTTTGTGGATTGCCCGTAAGCGTTGATTAAGAAGCCCATCTCCATAGTCCGGCCCGTGATCAGGCCAGAAAAGGGCTGAAAATCCCGCCATTTGCTCCGATCACACGAATTAAGGGAAGTGTCTCCGCCGCAACGACGGCAACCAGGGTCAGACCATGCTCCTCCGCGTAGTGCTCCGTTTCGCGAGCGACCGGAATGCCAACGTTGCCATCATCTTCGCGCTGATGATGGTCCCCACCATCTTTCTGCTGGGCATGGCGCTCGACTATACGCTGGCCATTCGCCAGCGGGAGCAGTTGAACGCGGCCGCCGACGCTGCCGCCATCGCGGCCGTGAGGCCGGCGATGCTGACGCAGACCGACACCTCCGTGGTCAAGGCGACCGCGGAAGCCGTGTTTGCCGCGAAGGCGAATCTCAAGGGGCTGGCGTCGACCCCGACACCGACGGTCAATGTCGTCGATTCCGGGCTCGCGCGGAGCATCACGGTTTCCTACACCGCGCAGTCCGTCAACAACTTCGCCGGCGTTCTCGGCCGGCAGACCTGGCAGATCGGCGGCTCCGCGACGGCGAAGGCGTCGAGCGCGCCCAACATGAACTTCTACCTGTTGCTGGATGACTCGCCGTCGATGGCGATTGCTGCGACGCAGACCGCCATCGACAACATGATCGCCGCCACGAAGAACCAGCCCAGCTACGCGAAAAATTGCGCGTTTGCCTGCCACGAGACGCACCCCAACAACGCAAATCCCAGCTCGACGAACAAGGACAATCTCACCGTCGCGCGTGCGAACAACGTCACGCTGCGCATCGATCTCGTGACGAACGCCGTTACGCAGCTGATGGTCGGGCCCTGGGCGTGCCCGCAGTCGGGCGTTTCGGGCGGCGTCATGCAGTGCATGGCGGCGCTCAACAACACGACCTACAAGGCTGCCATCTACACCTTCGACTATGGCCTGAACACGATCCAGACGCTGACCACGCCGACCACCGCCGGCACCAAGATCGGCAACATTCAACTCCTGACGGTCGACCACCAGAACTGCCCCATTCTCGACAGCAAGGGCAACTGCGTCTACACCACCGACTACGGCACGGATATTTCGAACGGGCTCACCGGCGTCAACAACGTGATGCCTGCGCCGGGCAGCGGCACCAACCAGTCGGGCGATACGCCGCAGGAGGTGGTCTTCCTCGTCACCGACGGAGTCGAGGACAAGCTCATCCCGAAGACGGGCGGCACCTGCGACGCCAATGCCACCTATGCGCTTCCTTCGGCCAACTCGACGACCTTGCGGTGCCAGCAGCCGCTCGACACGGCGATCTGCACGACGATCAAGAACCGCGGCATTCGCATCGCGGTGCTCTATACCGAGTATCTGCCGCTGCCGACCGAAAGTTGGTACAACACCCGGATCGCGCAGTTCAACAATCCGTCCTCGTCAACGGGCATGATCGCGCAACGGCTGCAATCGTGCGCATCGCCCGGCCTGTATGCGAGCGTGCAGACGGGTGGCGACATTTCCGCGGCGCTGACCAACCTCTTCATCAAGGTCGCGTCCAGCACCGCCAATCTCGTGCAGTAGGGAAGCGCCATGACCCGACTGAACGTTGCAACAAGGAAGAGACGCCGCGATCGCTGCGCCGCTTTCGCCGGGGACAGCAAGGGAGCCACGGCGGTCGAATTCGCGCTCGTCGCGGCCCCGTTCCTCGCCCTCATCATCGCCCTCATCCAGACGTTTCTGGTTTTCTTCGCTCAGGAATTGCTCGAATCCGTGGTGCGTCAATCGAGTCGCCTGGTGATGACCGGGCAGGTGAAGGATCAGGGGATGACGCAGGCTGCATTCAAGCAGAAGGTCTGCGATCAGGTCGTGCTGTTCTTCACCTGCCAAGGCCTGATGGTCGACCTGCAGGTTGCCAATTCATGGTCTGCGGCGAACACGGCCTTGCCCACCCTGACTTTCGACAGCAACGGAGCAGTCACGAATACCTGGCAGTTCAACCCGGGCGATGTCGGCGATATCGTCGTTCTCCGGGTGACATACATCTGGCCGGTCGTTCTTGGGCCGCTCGGTTTCAATCTCTCAAATCTTTCGGACGGCAACCGGCAGATCATGGCGTCCGCCGCTTTCCAGAATGAGCCGTAATCGCAGAAGGAGTCAGCTATGATCGCCGGCCTGTCGTTTCGCGCGCGGCACCTTTGGACTGACGTTCGTGGTGTTGCAGCGACCGAGTTCGCCATCGTGGTCCCGTTCATGCTGGTGCTCTATGTCGGCGGCGTCGAGCTCGGCAACGGCTTGGCCATGAACGTCAAGGTCAGCGCCACTGCGCATTCTGTCGGTGACATGGTTTCTCAGAATACGCAGGTCAGCGCGGCTCGCATGCAAGCCATTCTCGGCGCCGCGAAGGCAATCATGGCGCCTTATCCCGTTACGGACGCCGGCGGGGCCTCACTCATTACGATCACGGTGTCCCAAGTCTCCACCGACGGCAATGGCAACGCGACAGTTCAATGGAGCGAGTCGACCAGCACGACGGGAAAGAGGAAGTCGGGTGACCCGATGATCTTGTCGTCGTTTACCGCACCAGATCCGAATAATCCGAACAATGCCAACATCTCGCTCATTCTGAGCGAAGTGTCCTACAACTACACGCCCAACCTCGGTTACACGATCAGCGGCACCGTCAAGCTGACCGACAGCTATTACCTCTTCCCGCGCTGCTCGACCAACAGCCCGGCCACGTCGAACTTTCCGTATTACGACGTGAAGTACAGCTCGTCGTCGACGACGACGTGCACGTGCATCCAGCATCTGCAACTGAAGACCTGCTAGCTTCGCGACGGGGCCACGCGCTTCGTTGGCAGGCCCTGTCGGAGATCGGGGACGTTGACATCATGCCCCTGTTTTGCCCGACGGGTCAAGTTTTTCTTCGGTAAATCGTAAGTCTTTGATGTTCCACGCCCGTCTACTGTGCATGGGGTTGTTTTTTACTTTTTGCTTGAGAGCTTCGCCCGAAGCGCTCCTCAGGCGCTCTCCGTCTCCCGGTGCACGTCGTGCACCACGAGCCCCATGCCTTGCTCCGGCATCTTGATCCAGTCGCGCCGCTTCAGCGTGCGCCTGGTGTCCTCAAAGCCGCTTGCCCAGTGCTCGCGCATCGAGGTGCCCGAGAACTCATGGTCCTTGGCGTCGCCCTCATAGGCCTTCTGCTGGTAGATCAGATGCAGGATCGCGATCTCCGGCATATGGCTGAGGCTGGTCTTGAGCTGGCGTTCCTCGTCGGAGAGCTGTTCCTCCGGCAGCTTCGCCAGCGCCTTGTAGAGCAGGACCTTGAGATTGTGCGTGCGGCGATAGACGTCGGTGTTGTGGCGGGTGCGCGAGGAATACATGATGTCCTTGTGGCGGGCCATCACGTCCTGGATCGAACGCGGCAGCACGCCGCGGGCACTGAACAGGTCGACCTGGAACACCAGCGAGTTGAGCGCGTCCTCCTGGTCGAGCAGGTGCTGCAGCGGGGTGTTGGAGACGATGCCGCCGTCCCAGAAATGATCGGTGCCGATCCGCACCATCGGTAGCGCCGGGGGCAGGGCGCCGGAGGCCATGATGTGCTCCGGCCCGATCTCGTCATGGGCGTTGTCGAAATAGATGAAGTTGCCCGAGAGCACGTTCACCGCGCCGACCGCGAAGCGAACCTTCTTCTCGTTGATGAGGTCGAAGTCGACGAGCTCGCGCAGGCTCTCCTTGAGCGGCGTCGTGTCGTAATAGCTCGTCGCGGTCCTGGCGCCGACCGGGCTGAACCAGGGATTGACCTGATGCGGGGTGAAGAAGCCGGGCTGGCCCATCGCCGACGTCATCCACGCGCTGGTGAGGTTGCGCCATTGGCGGAAGACGTCGCCATCGGGCGTGTAGTGCCAGATCTTGCGGTCGGTGATGCGCTCCCAGAAGGTGCGCAGCGCATCCAGCCGCTTCTCCGGCCTGTTGCCGGCGATGATGGCCGAGTTGATTGCACCGATTGAAACGCCGCAGACCCAGTCGGGCTCGATGCCGGCCTCGTGCAGCGCCTGATAGACCCCGGCCTGGTAGGCGCCGAGCGCGCCGCCGCCTTGCAGCACCAGCGCGACGCGGTCGCAGCGTTCGGGGCGCCAGCCTCGCACGGGAGGCTGATGGGTCTGATAAGCCGGTTGCGACGTGCGGGCGTCCATGACTGGTATCTCCTGCCTCGCAAAACGATTGCGTCCGGCGGTGACGCCGTGATGACAACGGCGGCGCCGATGCAGCGTGTGCATGCAGACCAGCCTCGCCTGGAATGGCCGGGTCGCGCGACTGACGGAAAACCTTCACATCGCAGTCAATGACGACCGCTAGCACTTCCGGCCGAACGGATCACAGGAGAGACGCGATGCGCAGGGAAGACGTGCTGAGACTTCCGTCGATGCCGGCCGCGGGGCCGAGCTATCCGGCCGGGCCCTATCGCTTCGTCAACCGCGAATTCCTCGTCATCACCTACGAGACCGATCCGGACCTGATCCGCGCCGGCCTGCCCGAGCCGCTGGAGCCGATCGACCAGCCGATCGTGCATTACGAATGGATCAGGATGCCGGACTCCTCCGGCTTCGGCAGCTACACCGAGTCCGGCCTCGTCATCCCGGCGCGCCTGCACGGCGAAGAGGTCAACTTCGTCTCGCAGATGTATCTGGACGACGATCCGCCGATCGCCGCGGGCCGCGAGATCTGGGGCTTCCCCAAGAAGTACGCCCATCCGAAACTCGAGATCGTCAAGGACACGCTGACCGGCACGCTGGAATATGCCGGCCAGCTCGTTGCCATGGGCACGATGGGCTACAAGCACGAGAGCATGGCCGGCAACGGCGATCTCACCCGCGCCACGCTGTCGAAGACGCAAATCAATCTGAAGATGATCCCGGGCGTCGACGGCCGCCTCGAGGTCTGCCAGCTCGTTGCCATCAACCTCGTCGACATCGTGCCGAAGGGCTCGTGGATGGGGCCGGGACGTCTTCACCTCGTGCCGCACGTCAATGCGCCGGTTGCCGATTTCCCGGTCCGCCGCGTCGTCGGCGCGCATCACTACATCGCCGATCTGACGCTGCCGTTCGGCCGCGTCGTGCACGATTACATCAGGGAAGCCGAGGCGGCGGCCGCGACGGGGCTGGCCGCGGAGTAGGGCGGTCCCCATCATCAAGCTGTAACAAAGCCGTAATTGAGTACCCGCATGGATCCGGAAGATGCCGTCAGCCATCGTCCGGAGACTGGGCATCTGTTGACGGTTGGGGTTGGCCATGGCTGAGCCGGCAAAGCTTGTCAGCGCGACGTCGGATCCTGCGCCGGCCATTTCCGGTCTGGTGTGGGCGTTCCGCCTGCACGGCGACGGCAGCACCGAGGCGCTGCCGATCGACCGTCCGATCGAGCTCAGCCATGACGGCCGGCTCTGGCTGCATTTCAACCTGACCGATGCCCGCACCCGGCCGTGGATTGCGGCATCGACGCTGCCGCCGCTTGCCCGTGAATTGCTGCTGTCGAACGACACGTTCCAGCAGCTCCATGTCATCGACCATTGCGTCTACGGCGTATTCTCCGACCTCGTGCGCGACATCGACAGCGCGACGGAGGAGACCGCGTTCCTGCGCTTCGCCATGACCGAGCATCTGCTGGTCAGCGGCCGGCATCAGGCACTGTGCTCGGCGGATGCGACGCGCCGGGTGCTCGAGGGCGGCTACCGTGTCGACAATGTCGCCCATCTCCTGGAAAAGATCGTCGACGAGGTCGCCGACACGCTGGACCGCTTGGCCGACAAGCTCGGCCAGGAGATCGACAGCATCGAGGAGCGGATTCTGGCCGATGACGCCAAGCCGGAGATGCGCCGCAATCTCGGCCGCCTGCGCCGCACCTGCGTCAGGCTGCATCGCCAGCTCACGGGATTGCGCGTGCTGTTCCACCGCCTCGACCAGAAGAACACCGATCATCTCTCGCCCGGGCTTCGCATTCACGCCGGCAAGCTGGCGCAGCGGCTGGATGGACTCGATCATGACATCGTCGAGCTGCGCGAGCGCAGCCGCCTGCTCGAGGAGGAGCTGCGCTTCAAGAACGAGGAGGAGAGCAACCGCCATCTCCACACCCTCTCCATCGTGACCTCGCTGCTGCTGCCGCCGACGCTGATCACCGGCATCTTCGGCATGAACACCAAGGGCCTGCCGCTGACCGATGTCGAGAGCGGGTTTCTCTGGGCGGCGGTGCTGATGGCCTCGTCGGTCGGTGCGGCCTATCTGTTCATGCGGCGCAAGGGCATTTTTGGATAGCGTGCGTCGATCGTGAGCTGGCTTGCCCATCAGTCTCCGTTGCGATGCGTGAGCGCGATTGCGCTGGCTTCAACAGTGGCGAGCACCGCTGCGTTCGCGGGCGCCAAGGACGAGAGTGCAGCCGCGTGGCTGGCCCCAAAATGGTTCAACGAATGGCACGACGGGCTCGCCAGCAAGGGCCTGAATTTCGGTGCGACCTATATCGCCGACAACATCGCCAACGCCTCCGGCGGCGTGAGGCGCGGCGCCATCCATTTCGGTCGCCTCGATCTGTCGGTCGACGCCGATCTCGACAAGCTGGTCGGCTGGAGCGGCGGCCGCTTCTACGCCAATGCCTTCGTGGTCTACGGTCGCGGGCTCTCGCGCAACTACGTGCAAAACCTCGCCGCGATCAGCGAGATCGAGGCGCTGCCGGACCAGCGGCTCTACAACGCCTATTTCGAGCAGAGCCTCCTTGACGACCGCCTGAACATCAGGGTCGGCCAGCAGGCCGCCGATGTCGAGTTCTTCGACAGCCAGACCGACGACCTCTTCATCAACGGCACCTTCGGCTGGCCGGCGATCAAGGCGTCCAACCTTCCGGCCGGCGGCCCGGCGCCGCCGATCGCGGTGCCCGGTCTTCGCGTCAAGGCCGCTTTGACCGACAAGATCACCGCCTACGGTGCGGTGTTCAACGGCGATCCGTCAGGGCCGGGCGATGCCGATCCGCAACTGCGCGACCATCACGGCCTCGCCTTCCGCGTCAACGACCCGCCCTGGGTGATCGGGCAGGTCCGCTTCAACTACGACATCGATATCGGGGGACGTCCGCTCGCCGGCAATGTCACGCCGGGCGCCTGGAAGCATTATGGCTCCTTCGACAGCCAGCGTTTCACCGCGGAAGGCCAGTCGATTGCGGATCCCTCTGGAAGCGGCATTCCCGCAAAGCTTCGCGGCAATTACGGGATCTTCGCGGTGATCGAGCAGGTGCTCTACCGTCCACCGGAGGTGAAGGACAACTCTACGTCGGCCTCGATCCCCGGCATCACCGCGTTCGGCCGCATCGCCTACAGCCCGCCGGACCGCAATCTGATCGACCTCTATCTCGATGGCGGCATCGGCTTCGTCGGCTTCACACCCGGCCGTCCGCTCGACCGCTTCGGCGTGGCGATGGCCTATATGCGGATCTCGAACACCGCGCGCAATCTCGATCTCGATACGAATGTCTACACCGGCGTCCGGGGCCCGGTGCGCAGCAACGAGACGCTGATCGAGATGATCTACGAGGCGCATATCAAGCCGGGCTGGCTGGTCGCGCCTTACTTCCAGTACGTGTTCCGCCCCTCCGGCGGCATCCCGAACCCGAACGATCCGACCGGAGTGTCGCGGATCGGTGACGCCGCAGTGTTCGGCGTCACCACCACGATCAGGTATTAGGCCATCGCCGGCTTCGGTTCGGCCTTCGGCTGCCGCGACAGCGCCAGCACGATCAGCGCGGCGAACACGCAGAGTGCGCCGGCGATGAAGAAGGCGGGCAGATAGCTCTGATAGACCGTCCGCGAGAAACCAGCACCGAACGCCGCCGTGCCGGCGCCGAGCTGATGGCCGGCAAAAACCCAGCCGAACACCAGATTGGCACGCTCGGGTCCGAATTTTTGCGCGGTGAGGCGCACCGTCGGCGGGACCGTGGCGATCCAGTCGAGCCCGTAGAACATCGCGAAGATCGACAGTCCATAGAACGAGAAATCGCTGAAGGGCAGGAAAATCAGCGAGAGCCCGCGCAGGCCGTAGTACCAGAACAGCAGGTAGCGATTGTCGTAGCGATCCGACAGCCAGCCCGACATGATGGTGCCGAAGAAATCGAAGATCCCCATCGCCGCGAGCAGGCTGGCCGCCTGCACCTGCGGGATGCCGAAATCGAGACACATCGGAATCAGGTGCACCTGGACAAGGCCGTTGGTCGAGGCGCCGCAGACGAAGAAGGTCGCAAACAGGATCCAGAACGCAGCTGACTTGGAGGCGTCGCGCAGCGTGCCGAGTGCGACGGCCGTGATCGAGCCATGATTGACCGGCGGGGCGGGCAGCGGCTCGGTGCCTTCGTCGCCGAACGGACGCAGGCCGACATCGCTCGGCCGGTCGCGCATCACGAGCAGCACGGCGAATGCGGAAACGCCAAGCGCGATGCAGACGAATCCCAGCGCAAGGCGCCAGCCGTAACGTTCAGTCATGCTCGCGAGCAGCGGCAGGAACACGAGTTGGCCGGTAGCGACGCTCGCGGTCAAGATGCCGATGACGAGACCTCGGCGTGCCGCGAACCAGCGCGTGGCGATGGTGGCGCCCAGCACCAGCGCAGTCATGCCGGTGCCGATGCCGATCACGACGCCCCAGAGCGCGACGAGCTGCCAGACCTCGGTCATGCCGAGCGAGAGCACCAGCGCCGAGACCACGATCAGCTGTGCCGTCAGCGTGACGTTGCGCAGGCCGTAGCGGTTCAGCAGGGCGGCGGCGAACGGCGCCATCAGCCCGAACAGGATGAAGCGGATCGAGAGCGCGGAGGAGATCTCCGCGGTGCTCCAGCCGAACTCCTTCTGCAGCGGAACGATGAACACGCCGGGCGCGCCGACCGTGCCGGCGCTGATCAGCGCGGCGAGGAAGGTCACGCCGACCATCACCCAGCCGTAGTGGATATTGCGGCGGCTGAGTGTTGCCGCGAGCCAGTTCGAAATCATCGCCCCTCAATCGTGGTTGGCAGGCTCAGGGAAACCCGCGTCATTGTTGCAGTCTGGCATGGAAGCGGGAAGTCTGAAATGACAGACTTCCCTCATTTTCGGACGCCACGCCTTAGTGCGCGAGCCGCTCCACCGCGATCGCGGTCGCCTCGCCTCCGCCGATGCAGAGCGCCGCGACGCCGCGCTTGAGGTTCTGCGCCTCGAGCGCATGCAGCAGCGTCACGATCAACCGCGCGCCGGTAGCGCCGATGGGATGACCGAGCGCGCAGGCGCCGCCGTTGACGTTGAGCTTGTCGCGGGGAATGCCGAGATCGCGCTGCGCCGCCATCGCCACCACGGCAAACGCCTCGTTGATTTCGAACAGGTCGACGTCACCGGCACTCCAGCCGACCTTGTCGAGCAGCTTGCGGATCGCCGGGATCGGCGCCGTGGTGAACCATTGCGGTTCCTGGCTGTGGGTGGCGTGGCCCTTGATCACGGCGAGGGCCGGAAGACCGCTGCGATCGGCCAGCGAGCGCTTCGCCAGCACCAGGGCAGCAGCGCCGTCGGCATTGGCGGAGGAGGCCGCGGGCGTGATGGTGCCGTTGGCGCGGAACGCTGGCTTGAGGCCGGGGATCTTGGCGGGATCGACCTTCAGCGGATGCTCGTCGTTGGCGATGACGCGGGGCCCGGCCTTCTCGGTCAGCGTGATCGGCGCGATCTCGGCCTTGAAGGCACCGCCCTCGACCGCCTTGCGGGCGCGGCTCAGCGTCTCCATCGCATAGGCGTCCTGGTCCTTGCGGGTGAATTGGTAGGCTTCCGCCGTGGCCTCGCCGAAATCGCCCATGGAGCGGCCGGTCTCGTAGGCGTCCTCCAGTCCGTCCATCATCATGTGATCGATGATACGGTCATGGCCGACGCGATAGCCGCCGCGTGCTTTTGCGAGCAGATAGGGCGCGTTGCTCATGCTCTCCATGCCGCCGGAGACCACGATGTCGGCCGAACCGGCGCGGATGATGTCGTGCGCCAGCATCGTCGCCTTCATGCCGGAGCCGCAGACCTTGTTGACCGTGGTGGCGCCGGTCGCATCGGGCAGCCCGGCTGCGCGCGCAGCCTGCCGCGCCGGCGCCTGGCCTTGTCCAGCCGGCAGCACGCAGCCCATGAAGACCTCGTCGACCTTCTCGGGCGCGAGCTTGGCGCGCTCCAGCGCAACGCCGATCACATGGGATCCGAGCTTGTGCGCAGCTAGGGGCGACAACTCGCCCATGAAGCGGCCGAGCGGGGTGCGGGCGGCGGAGACGATGACGACGGGATCGGCGGCTTCGGCCATGACGGAACTCCCTGCGATGACGGTGTGTAAGATTATAGTCATCATATGATGCGGCGCAAAAAATGCAACCGCGCCCCGCATGAGAAAATCTTGCCGTTCGCATGAGATTTGTTGATGAGAGCCGAAAGGCCTTTGTCGGGACGACACCGAGGGTAGCTTTCAGGACAGTGCTAACAAACAGGCGTCCTGTAGCGCGAGGCCTGCCGCCTACCGTTTCCGGTTCACAAACGCGCCCATCAGCCGCGTCGGCTCGTCCGTCAGGAACGACTCGCCGAACACCTTGATGCTGAGGTTCACCGACTCCGTCAGCGGCAGCTCCTCCCATTGCCGCAGCAGCGCTTTCTGCGACCGCAGCGCCTCCGGGCCGCATTCGAGCAGAGCGGTCACGAGATGTTCGACCTCCGCGTCCAAGCCGCCCTCCGGCGCGACCTTGTCGACCAGACCCCAGGCCAGCGCCGTCGGCGCGTCGATGTTCTCCGCGGTCATCACCAGCCAGCGTGCGCGAGCCCAGCCGATCAGGCGCGGCAGCAGTGCGGCGTGGATCACCGAGGGGATGCCGACGCGGACCTCCGGCATGCCGAAATGTGCATCATGCGCGGCGATCCGGAAATCGCACGCGGCTGCCACCTCGAGCCCGCCGCCGAGGCACCAGCCGGGCATGCGCGCGATCACGGGGGCAGGGAACTGGCGCACGGCCTCGCAGAGATCGCGCAGCCGGCTGATGAAGGCCTCGGCTGATTTCTGGTCGAGCTTGGCCATCTCCTTGATGTCGGCGCCGCCGATCATGCTCTTCTCGCTCTGGCCGCGCAGCACCACGACGCGGATGCTGCGGTCGGTGGCGAGCTGTTGCAGGCCTTCGCGGACTGCGTCGGTCACGGGCGAGCCCAAGATATTCAGAGGGCCGGCGTTGCAGATCGCGACGTGAACGACGCCGCGCGCATCGCGCGTCACGCCGCAGTAATTGTTGAGCATTTCCATCGTGGGATCTCGACGTTTGTTGGACGTGCGCTGATGCATTCGTCGGGAACACTTCCGGGCCGAAATGGCTTGCTTGTCAAGCAGGCCGGGGAGGCGGAGTTGCCAGCGCGAAGTTCGTGGCATAGTATGATAACGATCATTCAAAGAGGCCGCCATGACCTGTAACGATCAGCTCGACCTGTTTTCGCCTACGCAGCGGCGCGAGCGCGTGGTGGATTGGCAGGTTCCTGCGCCGGTCGCGAAAGTGGCGATGGGTCTGTCGGGCATGGATGCCATGCTGGGCATTCGCGACGGCCGCCTGCCGCCGCCGCCCTTCGCGAAGCTGATCGGCTTCACCATGGCGGTGGTCGAGCCGGGCCGGATCGTGATGGAATTGGAGCCGCGCGAGGATCTCGAAAATACCATCGGCCTCCTGCATGGCGCGACGGCCGCGGCGCTGATCGACACCGCCATGGGATGCGCCCTCTCGACTCGGCTGGAGGCCGGGCAGTCTTCAGTGACCCTCGATCTGAAAATGACGTTCCTGCGCCCGCTGTCGGTCCGGTCCGGGCTGATCTCGGCGGAAGGTAAAATCATCAAGCTGGGACGCCAGACCAGCTACACCGAGGGGTTTGTCCGCGACGGCAAGGGCGCGCTCGCAGTCCATGCAACTGCAACTTTTTCCATGATCGGCGCAACAACTTAACATGATTTAATTCACCGTATGGTCCATTTCTGTGTTATGGGATGATCTCCGACATTCAATGAGACGCGCATGCGCTATTCCCGGGAACACAAGCAGGAAACCCACGACCGAATCGTGAAGAAGGCCTCAGTGCGGCTGCGCGAGAAGGGTGCGCACGGCATCGGCGTCGCCGACCTCATGAAGGAGGCGGGCCTCACCCACGGCGGCTTCTACGCGCATTTCGATTCCCGCGAGGCGCTGGTGATCGAGGCCTTTGCCTACGCCATGGACCGTTCGATGGAGCACTGGCGCAAGCTCACGGATGAGGTTGCGCCCGAGAAGCGGCTGATGCTGATCGCCGAGGCGTATCTCTCTGCGCTGCACCGCGACAATCCCGGCCATGGCTGCTCGATCCCCGCGCTCGGTGCCGAAATCGCCCGCGAGAGCCCGAAGACGCGAAAAGCCTTTGCCGGCAAGCTCGACGAGATGATCGAGATGTTGACCGACTACATCCCGAACCTGCCGCGCAAGGCGGCGCGCAAGCAGGCGATCACGACACTGGCGACGATGGCCGGCACCATGTTGCTGGCGCGCATCGCCGGCTCCAGCGAGCTTTCGGACGAGGTGCTGAAGGCGGGCAAGGACAATGCGCTCGACGGCGCCAAGCGCGAGCCGAAGGTGACGGCGGCGAAGAAGGCGAAGCAGAATTCGTAGGGTGGGTTAGCCTTGCGGCTGCGCAAAGCGCAGTCGGCTGGCGTAACCCACCGCTTCTGTCGCCGCTGAAACAAAAGTGGTGGGTTACGCTGACGCTAACCCACCCTACGAATTCCTATCGCCCCGCAAACAGCGCCCGGTCGCGCTCCACGATCTCGCCGATGTAATCCGCCACCGCCCTGATCCGGGCGAGATCCTTGCTGTCGGCGTGCATCAGCATCCAGAACGTCCGCGTGATCGAGACCTCTTCCGGCAGCACAGCTTTGAGCTGCGGATAGTCGCTCGCCATGAAATGCGGCAGTACGGCGATACCGAAGCCCGAGAGCGTGGCGTTGAGCTGGGCGATCAGATTGGCGCTGCGGAAGCGTGCGGAAATCCGCGGCGACACCTGCGGCAGATAGTCGAGTTCCGGCGTGAACAGGAGCTCCTCGATGTAGCCGACGAAGCGGTGCTGCGGCAGCACCTCGCGCGAGACGATCGTCGGGAAGCGGTCGAGATAGGCGGGGGCGGCATAGAGGCCGAGGCGGTAGTCGAGCAGCTTGCGGCCGACGATGCGGCCTTCCTTCGGCATGGTCAGGCTGATGGCGATGTCGGCCTCGCGCTTGGAGAGAGAGAACAGTCGCGCAGTAGCCACAAGTTGCAGGTCGAGGTCGGGATAGCGATCCGCAAAGGGCGCCAGCCGCGGCGCCAGGAAGGCGGTGCCGAAGCCGTCAGGCGCGCCGATCCGCACCGTGCCGGTCAGCCGCGCCACCGAGCCGCCGACCTGCTCCTGATTGGCGACGATGGTCGATTCCATCGCTTCCGCGCTGTCCGCGACGCGCTGGCCGGCCTCGGTGAGGAGGTAGCCGGTCTTGCGCCGGTCGAACAGCTTGGCCGAGAGGTGCTTTTCCAGCCGGTCAACGCGGCGGATCACAGTCGCATGGTCGACACCGAGCTGTTTTGCCGCGGCCGACACCGAGCCGCCCCGCACGATGGCCAGCACGAAGCGGAAGTCGTCCCAATCGATAGCGCCTTGATCCAGCATTTTCGCACATCTATGGTGCATTATCTCAGACTTGAATCCTATAAAATGCAGGTCGATAGGATTTGTCAAAGCGAACAGGCTGGCCTGAAGGAGATCTTTCCATGCGTTCAATCGGACATTTCATCGGTGGCAAGGAGGTCAAGGGTACCTCTGGCCGCACCGCCGACGTCTTCGAGCCGATGACCGGTGACGTCCAGGCCAAGGTGGCGCTGGCATCGAAGGCCGAAGTCCGCGCCGCGGTGGAGAACGCCCGCGCCGCGCAGCCGGAGTGGGCCGCGACCAACCCGCAGCGCCGCGCCCGCGTCATGATGAAGTTCGTCGAGCTGGTTCAGCGCGACTACGACAAGCTCGCCGAGTTGCTGGCCCGCGAGCACGGCAAGACCGTGCCCGACGCCAAGGGCGACATCCAGCGCGGCCTCGAGGTCGCCGAGTTCGCCTGCGGCATCCCGCATCTGATGAAGGGCGAGTACACCGAAGGCGCCGGTCCTGGAATCGACATCTATTCGATGCGTCAGGCACTCGGCGTCGTCGCCGGCATCACGCCGTTCAACTTCCCGGCGATGATCCCGATGTGGAAGTTCGCGCCGGCAATCGCCTGCGGCAACGCCTTCATCCTCAAACCGTCGGAGCGCGACCCTGGCGTGCCGATGCTGCTCGCCGAACTGATGATGGAAGCGGGCCTGCCGGCCGGCATCCTCAACGTCGTCAACGGCGACAAGGAAGCCGTCGACGCCATCCTCGACGATCCCGATATCAAGGCCGTGGGCTTCGTCGGCTCCACGCCGATCGCCCAGTACATCTATGAGCGCGCAGCCCAAACCGGCAAGCGCTGCCAGTGCTTCGGCGGCGCCAAGAACCACGCTATCATCATGCCCGACGCCGACATGGACCAGGCGGTCGACGCGTTGATTGGTGCGGGCTACGGCTCGGCCGGCGAGCGCTGCATGGCCGTGTCCGTTGCCGTGCCCGTCGGCAAGTCCACCGCCGACCGGCTGATGGAAAAGCTGATCCCGCGCGTCGAGAGCCTCAAGATCGGCACCTCGATCGATCCGTCGGCCGATTACGGCCCGCTGGTGACGCGCGAGGCGGTCGAGAAGGTCAAGGGCTATATCGACATCGGCATCAAGGAAGGCGCGACGCTCGCCGTCGACGGCCGCGGCTTCAAGATGCAGGGCTACGAGAAGGGCTTCTATCTCGGCGGTTCGCTGTTCGACAATGTCACCAAGGACATGCGGATCTACAAGGAAGAGATTTTTGGCCCGGTCCTCTCGGTCGTGCGCGCGCATGACTACAAGGAAGCGCTGGCGCTGCCGTCGGAGCATGACTATGGCAACGGCGTTGCCATCTTCACCCGCGACGGTGACGCCGCGCGCGACTTCGCGGCCAAGGTCAATGTCGGCATGGTCGGCATCAACGTGCCGATTCCGGTGCCGATCGCCTATTACACCTTCGGCGGCTGGAAGAAGTCGGGCTTCGGCGATCTCAACCAGCACGGCCCGGATTCCGTCCGCTTCTACACCAAGACCAAGACGGTGACCTCGCGCTGGCCGTCCGGCGTCAAGGAAGGCGCGGAGTTCTCGATCCCGCTGATGAAGTAGTGCGATTGGTGTGAGCTCCAGCGGCATCGGGAAATCACCTCTCCCTTCGGGAGAGGTCGGCGCGAAGCGCCGGGCGAGGGGTTACGGTCTCTCGTCGGAGCGGCGCCCCCTGACCCGATTTGTTGCGCAAATCGACCTCTCCCCTCCGGGGAGAGGTGACCCTAGCCGGCGGGGGCATTGAGATGCAGTTCGCTCTGAACGAGGATCAGGTCGCGGTTCGCGACATGGCGTTGGCGTTCGCGGCGGAGAAGATCGCGCCGCACGCGCTGCGCTGGGACGAGGAGAAGCATTTTCCCGTCGACGTGATGCGCGAGGCGGCCACCCTCGGCATGGGCGGCATCTACATCCGCGAGGATGTCGGCGGCTCCGCCATGACGCGGTTCGACGCGGCACTGATCTTCGAAGCGCTGGCGACGGGCTGCCCGACCACCTCGGCCTTCATCTCCATCCACAATATGGCGAGCTGGATGATCGATGCCTATGGCAGCGACACCCAGCGCCACACATGGTTGCCGAAGCTCTGCACCATGGAGCTGATCGCGAGCTACTGCCTGACCGAACCGGGCGCCGGCTCGGATGCGGCGGCGCTGCGCACCCGCGCGGTGCGCGACGGCGACCATTATGTGCTCAACGGCCAGAAGCAGTTCATCTCGGGCGCCGGCGGCACCGATCTTTTGGTCGCGATGGTGCGCACCGGCGGTGACGGTCCCGGCGGCATCTCGACGCTGGTGATCGATGGCAAGACGCCGGGCGTTTCCTTCGGCGCCAACGAGCGCAAGATGGGCTGGAATGCGCAGCCGACCCGCGCCGTGATGTTCGAGAATGCCCGCGTGCCGGTGGCCAACCGGCTGAGCGAGGAGGGCGTCGGCTTCAAGATCGCGATGGCCGGCCTCGACGGCGGCCGTCTCAACATCACGGCGTGTTCTCTTGGTGGTGCCCAAACAGCGCTCGACAAGGCGCGCGCCTACATGAAGGAGCGCAAGGCGTTCGGGAAGCGCCTCGACGAATTCCAGGCGCTGCAATTCAAGCTCGCTGACATGGCGATCGAGCTCGAGGCCGCGCGCACGTTCCTCTGGCGTGCTGCCGCTGCGCTGGACCGCAAGGACCCTGACGCCACCATGCTGTGCGCGATGGCCAAGCGCTTCGGCACCGATGTCGGTTTCGAGGTCGCCAACCAGGCGCTCCAGCTCCATGGCGGTTACGGCTACCTCAGCGAATACGGCATCGAGAAGATTGTCCGCGATCTGCGCGTGCACCAGATCCTCGAGGGCACCAATGAAATCATGCGGCTCATCGTGGCGCGCAAACTGATCGAGGGCGCGCGATGAATGCAGTGGAAGAGGGCGACCTCATCGTTCGCCGCGAGGGCGCGGCGGGCGTGATCCGGCTCAACCGGCCCAAGGCGCTCAACGCCATGACGCTGGAAATGTCGATCGGTATCGACGCGGCGCTCGACCGGTTCGAGACCGATCCGGACGTGGCGGTGATCGTGCTGGAAGGGGCCGGCGAGCGCGGCCTCTGCGCCGGGGGCGACATTCGCGGCCTGTGGGAGAGCTCGCGTGAGGGCGGCGATCTCGGCGCGCGGTTCTGGCGCCAGGAATACGTCATGAACGCGCGGATCGCGAAATATCCGAAGCCCTATGTCGCATTCATGGACGGTCTGGTGATGGGCGGCGGCGTCGGGCTATCCGGCCACGCCAGCCATCGCGTCGTGACCGATCGCACCAAGCTCGCCATGCCCGAAGTCGGCCTCGGCTTTTTCCCCGATGTCGGCGGCACCTGGCTGCTGTCGCGCTCGCCCGGCGAGATTGGAACGTATTTTGGTCTCACGGGCCAGACCATGAACGGGCCCGACGCGATCCACGCGAAATTCGCCGATGCCGTGGTGCCGGTGGCCAAATGGCCGGAGTTGCGGGAGGCTCTGACCAGGGTTCGCGCGGGCGTGACCGCTGCCGAGGTGAGCAAACTCATCAACGGCTTTGCGACCGGTGAGACCGCAGGCGCTGTCGCTGCAAGAGAGCCTGTGATCGACGCCCTGTTCGGCTTCGACCGGATGGAAGACATCTTCGCCGCCCTCCAGCGTGACGGCTCCGAATTCGCTCTGGCCACGCTGAAGACGCTCAACGAAAAATCACCGCGCGGCATGGTGGTGACGCTGAAGCTGCTGCGGCTGGCGCGTACTGCGTCGAGCCTGGAAGAGTGTCTGGTGCGTGAATATCGCGCCGCGCTGGAAGTCTTCCGCAGCGACGATTTCCGCGAAGGTGTGCGCGCCGCCGTGATCGACAAGGACCGCAATCCGACCTGGTCGCCGCCGCGGATCGAAGACGTGACGCCCGCAGTCCTCGCACCATATCTCGCCGAGATCGGTACCGACGAACTCAAATTCAACTAACAACGTTCAAGCGGAGGAAACGAAGATGGCCACGATCGCATTCATCGGTCTCGGCAACATGGGCGGCCCGATGGCCGCCAATCTGGTCAAGGCCGGCCACAAGGTGGTGGCATTCGACCTCGCCGAAGCTTCGCGCAATCAAGCCAAGGCTGATGGCGCCGGCATTGCCGACAGCGCTGCGGGCGCGGTGAAGGGCGCCGATGTCGTCGTCACCATGCTGCCGGCCGGCAAGCATGTGCTCGGCGTCTGGAACGAGGTCGTCCCTGTCATGACCAAGGGCGCGCTGATCATCGACAGCTCCACCATCGACGTCGAGAGCGCGCGCCAGGCGCATGCGCTCGCCGCCAAGAACGGCGTGCTCTCGGTTGATGCGCCGGTCTCCGGCGGCACCGGCGGCGCCAAGGGCGCGACGCTCACCTTCATGTGCGGCGGCGAGGAGAACGCGTTCGCGGCGGCCAAGCCCGTGCTGGAAAACATGGGCAAGAAGATCGTGCATTGCGGCGGGGCCGGCGCGGGGCAAGCGGCAAAAATCTGCAACAACATGATCCTCGGCATTTCCATGATCGCGGTCAGCGAGGCGTTTGCGTTGGCTGAGAAGCTCGGCCTCTCGCATCAGGCGCTGTTCGACGTCGCCTCGACCTCGTCGGGCCAGTGCTGGTCGCTCACGACTTATTGTCCGGTTCCAGGCCCGGTGCCGACCTCGCCCGCCAACAACGATTACAAGCCGGGCTTTGCCTCGGCGCTGATGGTGAAGGATCTGACCTTGGCGCAGGACGCCGCCAAGGCCGCCGGCGCCGCGACGCCGCTCGGCCAGCATGCGCAGGAGATTTACCAGGCCTTCGACAAGGACGGCCAGGGCGGGGTGGATTTTTCCGGAATTATCAAGCACGTTAGGGGGCTGGCCGGGAAAGCTTGATGACGACATTTCAGGAAGCGCGCGCGTTTCTGCTTGAGCACCGCACGGATTACGAGACAGCGGTCAAAGACTTCCGCTGGCCCGATCCGGTTCCCTTCAACTGGGCGCTCGACTGGTTCGACGCCGAGCTGGCGATGAATGCGAAGAGCCGCGACCGGCCCGCGCTCTGGATCGTCGATGCCGCTCAGGACCGGCAGACAAAACTCTCCTTCGCGGCGCTGTCGCGCCGTTCCAACCAGGTCGCCAACTTCCTTCGCGCGCACGGCCTGAAGCGCGGCGACCATCTGCTGCTGCTGCTCGGCAATGTGGTCCCGCTGTGGGAGACCATGCTGGCTGCAATGAAGCTCGGCGTCGTCGTCATCCCCGCGACCACGTTGCTCACCGCCGAGGAGCTGCGCGACCGGCTCGATCGCGGCAAGGCGAGGGCGGTGGTGGCCGCGCAGGATCAGGTCGCGAAGTTCGCGAGCCTCGGTGCCGAGAATGTCGTCCGCATCGTGGTCGGCGCGGCTCCCGATGGCTGGTTCTCGTACGATGAAGCGGCGATGGCCTCGGAGAATTTTGCGCCCGACGGCCCGACCAACGCCGACGACCCGATGCTGCTTTATTTCACCTCGGGCACCACCGCAAAGCCGAAGCTGGTGCGGCACAGCCAGCGCAGCTATCCCGTCGGCCATCTCTCCACCATGTACTGGATCGGGCTGAAGCCCGGCGACGTCCATCTCAACATCTCATCGCCCGGTTGGGCCAAGCACGCCTGGAGCTGCTTCTTCGCGCCGTGGAATGCGGGGGCCACTGTGTTCGTGGTCAACCAGCCGCGCTTTGACGCCAAGGCACTGCTCGCCACCATCGGCCGCTGCGGCGTCACCACGCTGTGCGCGCCGCCGACGGTGTGGCGCCTGTTCATCCAGGAGAACCTTGCGTCGTTCAAGGTCGCGTTGCGCGAGGTCTGCGGCGCCGGCGAGCCGCTCAATCCTGAAGTGATCGACCAGGTGCAGGCGGCCTGGGGCCTCACCATCCGCGACGGCTACGGCCAGACCGAGACCACGGCGCTGGCCGGCAACTCGCCCGGGCAAAAGATCAAGGTCGGTTCGATGGGCCGGCCGCTGCCGGGCTTTCGCGTGCAGGTCAGTGATGCCGATGGCAATCCGGCGAAGGAAGGCGAGGTCGCGCTCCTGCTCGATGCCGACCGCCCCGCCGGCCTGATGCAGGGCTATCAGGGCGACGATGGAAAGCTGTCCGGCGCCGAAGGTGCGCTCTATCGCAGCGGCGACGTCGTGTTCGAGGACGAGGATGGTTATCTCACCTTCGTCGGCCGCTCCGACGACGTGTTCAAATCCTCCGACTACCGCATCAGCCCGTTCGAACTCGAAAGCGTGCTGCTCGAGCATGAGCTCGTCGCCGAAGCCGCCGTGGTTCCGAGCCCCGATCCGATCCGCCTCGCGATCCCCAAGGCGTTCGTGCTGCTGACCGCGGATGCGGAGCGAACGCCAGAGACGGCACTCTCGATCTTCAAGCACCTGCACACCCGCCTTGCGCCGTTCAAGCGCATCCGCCGCCTTGAAATCGTGACCGAGCTGCCGAAGACGATCTCTGGCAAAATTCGCCGCGTGCAGCTACGACGTCTCGAGCGCGACGACGATCGCAATGATCCGCTGCGTGGCCGGGAATTCCGCGAGGAGGATTTTCCGGAGTTGCCGAAAACACGGAGCGAGACCTAAGTGAACGAAGTCTGGAAGAAGCCGCCGATTACGCTGGACGCCTATCAGGCCCTGGCCGGCAAGGAGATCGGCGTGTCGTCATGGCACCTGATCGACCAGCCCCGCATCGACACCTATGCCGACGTGATCGAGGATCACCAGTTCATCCACGTCGATCCTGAACGGGCGAAGAAGGAGACCGCGTTCGGCACGACGATCGCGCACGGCTTCCTGACGATGTCGCTGCTGTCGATCATGTCCTATGAAGTCATGCCCGTCATCGCCGGCACCACGATGAGCGTCAATTACGGCTTCGACAAGCTGCGCTTCATCTCCCCGGTGCGCTCGGGAAAGCGCGTCCGCGGCCGTTTCGTGCTGGCAGAAGCCAGGCTGCGCAAGCCGAACGAATTGCAGTCCCGCACCAACGTCACCGTGGAGATCGAAGGCGAGGACAAGCCGGCGCTGGTCGCGGATTGGCTGGGGTTGATCTATTTCGCGTAAGTCGGGCCGTCATGGGCGGGCTTGACCCGGCGATGCATCGCTGCTCAAAAGCTGTCGAATTTTCGTGTTTCTAACCCTCTCCCCCTGTGGGAGAGGGTGGCTTCGCGGAACGCGAAGCCGGGTGAGGGGTATCTCTCCGCGGACTCGCTTGCAGAGACAACCCCTCATCCGGCGCTTCGCGCCACCTTCTCCCACAAGGGGAGAAGGGAAGAAAGCACAGGGAAACGCACTCATGGCAATCAGGTTTGACGGACGCGTCGCCATCGTCACCGGGGCTGGCAATGGTCTGGGACGGGCGCATGCGCTGGGACTGGCCAGCCGCGGCGCGAAGGTCGTGGTCAACGATTTCGGTGGCGCGCGCGACGGCAGCGGCGGCTCGTTGTCGCCGGCCGAAGCCGTGGTCGAGGAGATCCGCAAAGCCGGCGGCATCGCAATGGCCGACGGGGCCGACGTCTCGAATTTCGAGCAGGTCACCGCCATGGTCGAGCGTGCGACGAAGGAATGGGGCAGCGTCGATCTGATGTGCGCCAATGCCGGCATCCTGCGCGACAAGTCGTTCGGCAAGATGGAGACCGCCGATTTCCAGAAGGTGCTCGACGTGCACCTCGTCGGCACCTTCTACTGCTGCAAGGCGGTGTGGGCCGGCATGCGCGATCGCAACTACGGCCGCATCGTGCTGACGACGTCGTCCTCCGGCCTCTACGGCAATTTCGGCCAGGCCAATTACGGCGCGGCCAAATCCGGCATGGTCGGCCTGATGAACGTGCTCGCCGAGGAAGGCCGCAAGACCAACATCCGCGTCAACATCATCTCGCCGACCGCGGCAACCCGCATGACCGAAGAGCTGTTGCCGCCGCAGGCGCTGCAATTGATGAAGCCCAACGCGATCACGCCCGCGGTTGAGTACATGCTCAGCGAGGATGCGCCGACCCGCACCATCATGGGCGCTGGTGCCGGCTCGTTTGCCGTGATCAAGATTGTCGAGAGCGAAGGCATCAACCTGCCGGAATCCGAATGGACCCCCGATGCGGTCGCCGCGCACTTCGCCGAGATCAGCGACATGTCGAAGGCGAGGGCTCTGACCGGCGCGTTCGAGCAGACGCAGAAATATGTAGCGCAGGCCGCTGCGCGGGCGGGGATCAAGCTCTGACCGACGTCGCCGTCATCGGTGCTGGTCCCGCCGGGCTGATGGCGGCGGAGGTGCTGGCCCAGGGCGGTGCCGGCGTCACCGTTTACGACGCCATGCCGTCCGCCGGCCGCAAATTCCTGATGGCCGGCCGCGGCGGCCTCAATCTCACCCATAGCGAACCGCTGCCGCAGTTCATGGCGCGCTATCGCGCGGCGGCGCCGAAGCTGCAGGCCGCGGTTGAAGAGTTCTCGCCCGATGCGCTGCGCGGCTGGAGCGAGGCGCTGGGCGAGCCGACCTTCGTTGGCACCAGCGGCCGCGTCTTTCCGAAGGCCTTCAAGGCTTCGCCCTTGCTGCGAGCCTGGCTGCGACGGCTCGATGCCGTGGGTGTGCGCTTTGCCTTTCGCCATCGCTGGACCGGCTGGGATGACGAGGGGCGTCTGCAATTTCAGACGCCCGGAGGCGCGCTTGCGATCGCGGCCGACGCCATGGTGCTCGCGCTCGGCGGTGCCAGCTGGCCGCGACTCGGGTCGGACGGCGGCTGGGTCGATATCCTCGCGGCAAAAGGCATAGCTATCTCAAAACTGCGGCCGGCCAATTCCGGCTTCACGGTTGCGTGGTCCGACGTCTTCCGCGACCGTTTCGAGGGCCAGCCGCTCAAGGGCGTGGCGCTGACGATCGGTGCGCATACGGTGCGCGGCGAAGCGATGATCACGCGCGGCGGAATCGAGGGCGGTGCGATCTATGCGCTGTCGGCGGAGCTGCGTGAGGCGGTGCTGGGGATCGGACAGGCGACGCTGACCATTGCGTTACGCCCCGACCTCGACGCTGATGCGCTGACCACGCGTCTGTCGGGCACACGCGGCAAGCAATCGCTCGCCAATTTCCTGCGCAAGGCGGCGCAGCTATCGCCGGTCGGCATCGGCCTGATGCAGGAGGCGGCGATTGCGTCCGGCCGGCCGCTGGCCTCGTTCTCGCCGGCCGAACTTGCCCACCTGATCAATGCCGTTCCGGTTCAGCTCACCGGCGTTGCCCCGATCGAGCGCGCGATTTCGACCGCAGGCGGGATCACCTTCGACGAGCTCGACGAGCGCTTCATGCTGCGCAAGCTGCCCGGCATGTTCGCTGCCGGCGAGATGCTGGACTGGGAAGCGCCGACCGGCGGGTATCTGCTGCAGGCGTCGTTCGCGACGGGGGCTGCCGCGGGCAGGGGCGTGCTGAAGTGGCTCAAGCGTTCTTAGAACGCCGTCGCCCTTCGGGGGCCGCTGAAGAAGCGGCCACCTCAGGGTGACGGCTATCAGACAGCCTCATCCCAATGACTAGCTAACGAGAGCGTCATCCTGAGGTGCGAGCTCTGCGGTTCACCGCAGGGCGAGCCTCGAAGGATGCGCGGGCGCGAACGCTTACCGCAGCTTACCCCGCGCCGCCACCGGCAGCGTGCCGATGATCTCCTCGCCGCGGACCATCACCACCTCGTCCATCATGTTGACGACGACGCAAACGTGATTGGGCACGATCCGGACGACGTCGCCGACGTTCGGCCGCGTGTTGCTGCGCGAGAGGTCGAGGAAGCCGTGCTCTTCGGCGAAACGCGCGATCTTGGCTTCGGGGTGCTCGAGGATCAGGCCGTGGCCGTCGAGGCCGCCGGTATCCGTCGTCAGCGTCTTCGAGCCGGCGTCCAGAATGCCGCGCTCGGGCGCGGCGCGGCTCACCACCGTCGAATAGATGTGCAGCGCGCAGTCGTCCCAAGTCGCGGAGCCCGCGGCGACCTGCATGCGGTCGTTGTAGATGTAGGTGCCGAAACGGTGCTCGGTGCCGCCCTTGAGCTTGCCGATGTTGACGAGGTTCGGCGTGCCGCCGGTCGAGACGATCTTCGCATCCAGCCCGTGCGCGCGCACGCCGGCCAGCGCCTCGTCGTAGAATTTCTGTGCATCCGCCCAGCCGGTCTCGGTCGGATACAGCATGAAGCCGGCGAATTCGAGTCCCTTGGACCCGGCGATCTCACGCGCCAGCGCAATCGCCTCGGCCGGTGTCTCGACGCCCGCGCGCTTGCGGCCGGTATCGCATTCGACCACCACCGAGAGCGGACGTCCTGAGGCTGCGGCGGCCTTGGGCAGACCTGCGACGACGGTCGAATTGTCGGCGGCCACCGTCATGTTGGCCTTGGCCTGCAGCGCGCCGAGCCGCGCCATCTTCTCCTCGCCCAGCAGGTTGTAGCTGATCAGGATGTCGTCGATGCCGGCATTGGCCATGATCTCGGCCTCGCCGAGCTTCTGGCAGGTGATGCCTTTCGCGCCGGCCGCCACCTGCATCCTGGCAATGGTCGGGTTCTTGTGCGTCTTGATGTGGGGACGATTGGCAACGCCGGCGTCGTCGCAGGCCTTCTGGATCCGCGCGATGTTGCGCTCGACCCTGTCCATGTCGATGACGGCGCAGGGCGTGCCGTATTCGCGGGCGATTTTTGCGGCGAGGGGAGTGGTCATGTGAGTCTCTTAGTTGGCGCGCATTCGGATCGCAAAACCGGTGCCCACTTTTGCGGAACGCGCGCTAGGCCTGTTCGATTTCTTCGCGAAGCATTTCAAGTTCGAGCCAGCGCTCTTCGGCGGCGGACAATTCGTCATGCGCCTTGGCGATGGCGGCGGAGGTGTCGTCGAATTTCTTGCGATCCTTGGCGTAGAGATTGGGATCGTCGAGCACGCGTTGCAGTCTTGCGATGTCGGCGTGCAACGTCTCCATCTTCTTCGGCAGCGTTTCCAGCGCGTGCTTCTCGTTGAAGCTCAAGCGCCGCTTGGGCGCGGAGGCGGGCGCTGCGATCCGCTCCTCTTTCTTCTCCGTGGGGGCTTGCGGCTTTGCGGTCTCGCGCTTGAGGTCGGCGCCGCGCTGGGTCAGCATATCGCTGTAGCCGCCGGCATATTCGATCCACTTGCCGTTGCCCTCAGGCGCGATCACCGAGGTGACGACGCGGTCGAGGAAGTCGCGGTCGTGGCTGATCAGGATGACGGTGCCGTCGTAATCGCCGAGCATGTCTTCGAGCACGTCGAGCGTCTCTAAGTCGAGATCGTTGGTCGGCTCGTCCAGCACCAGCAGGTTCGAGGGTTTCGCCAGCGCGCGGGCCAGCATCAGCCGGCCGCGCTCACCGCCGGAGAGCACCTCCACCGGCGTGCCGCGCTGCTCCTGCGCAAACAAAAAGTCCTTCATGTAGCCGACCACATGCTTCGGCTTGCCGCCGACCATGATCTGGTCGCCACGGCCGCCGGTCAGCGCCTCCGCCAGCGTCGATTTCGGGTCGAGGCTTTCGCGGTGCTGGTCGAGCGTGGCCGTTTCCAGATTGGCCCCGAGCCGCACGGTGCCGGAGTCCGGCTGCGCCCCGCCCGTGAGGAGGTTGACCAGCGTGGTCTTGCCGGCGCCATTGGGACCGATGATGCCGAGCCGGTCGCCGCGCTGGATGCGGGTCGAAAAATTATCGACGATGATGCGCTCGCCATAGGCCTTGGTGATGCCCTTGGCTTCGATCACCAGCTTGCCGGATTGTTCGGCTTCCGCCGCGGCGAGACTGGCGGTGCCCGCCGTGCCGCGATAATTGCGCCGCTGGTCACGCAGCGCGTGCAGATTGCCGAGCCGCTTGACGTTGCGCTTGCGCCGGCCGGAGACGCCATGGCGCAGCCAGTGCTCCTCGTCGACGATCTTGCGGTCGAGCTTGTGCTGGTCGCGTTCCTCTTCCGCCAGCACCTCGTCGCGCCAGCTCTCGAATGAGGCGAAGCCGCGGTCGATCTGCTTGATCCGGCCGCGGTCGAGCCATGCGGTGGAGCGCGAGAGATTAGTCAGGAAGCGGCGGTCATGGCTGATGATCACCAGCGCGCTGCGGCGGCTGTCGAGCTCCTTCTCCAGCCACTCGATGGTGGCGAGATCGAGATGGTTGGTCGGCTCGTCCAGCAGCAGGATGTCGGGCGCGGGGGCCAGCACGCAGGCGAGCGCCGCGCGGCGCGCCTCGCCGCCGGAGACGTGTGCGGGGTTCTCGTTGCCGGTCAGCCCGAGCTGCTCCAGCAGATAGCGTGCCTGGTAGGGATCGTCGCCGGGCGCGAGCCCTGCCTCGACATAGGCCAGCGTGGTCTTGTGATCGCCGAAGTCAGGCTCTTGCGGCAGATAGCGGACGGTGGAGCCGGGCTGCACGAAGCGCGTGCCGCCGTCGGGCTCGACGAGCCCGGCTGCGATCTTCAACAGCGTCGACTTGCCGGAGCCGTTGCGGCCGATCAGGCAGACCCGTTCGGAAGGCGCGACATTGAGCTCGACGCCTGATAGCAGCGGCGTGCCGCCAAAGGTCAGCCTGATGTCTTTCAACTGGATCAGCGGCGGCGCCATCGTTAGCCCTGACTTGTCGCGGCTTGGTCAGCGCGGCGGCGCTGGATCCGGCGCAGTGTCTGGTCAAGCGCGGAGAGGAAGGCCGAGCGGTCGCGTGGCGCGAACGATCGCGGGCCGCCGGTGACTTCGCCCGCCGAGCGCAAATCCGTCATCAGATTGCGCACCGCCAGCGTCATGCCGATCGACTCCTCGGTGAACGGCTTGCCGTTCGGCGCGATCACGTCGGCGCCCGCCTTCACACAGCGGCTCGCCAGCGGAATGTCCGAGGTCACGACGACGTCGCCGGGCTTGGCGCGCTCGGCGATCCAGTCGTCGGCGGCATCCATGCCGGAGCCTGCCGCGATCCGCTCGATCAGGGGGTCTTGCGGCACGCGGATGAAATTGCCGGCAACGACGCTCACGGGCACGCCATGCCGGAGCGCGACGCGGTAGATCTCGTCCTTCACCGGACAGGCGTCGGCGTCGACATAGATGCGGGTGGGCGTATCAGTCATTGGCGGGGTGGTACCCCATTCGGGCCGCAAAGGCGAGGGGATTGACCGGTGTTCCCCGGGGCCTACGATCGGCCTGAAACAACAGGAATTTTGGGGAAAGCCAGCATGCCGAACCGGCTCGAAACCTACCGCGTCGAGGCCTACAACACCGCCAAGCAATCCGAAAACAAGATGCACGACGACACGGTGGCGCGTCGCTTCGGCTTCTCCGGCGGGCTGGTCCCGGGGGTCGACGTCTTCGCCTACATGATGCACGTGCCGGTTGCCCGCTGGGGGCGCGATTTCCTGTCGCGCGGGCTGATCGAAGCCCGCTTCATCAAGCCGGTCTATGACGGCGAGACCGCCGATGTCGACGCCACCGAGCACAACGGCCTGCTGACGATCGAAGTGTTCAGCCGCACCGCGCTCTGCGCGACCGGAACGGCATCGCTGCCGGCGGTGGTGCCGGCGGTTTCGCTGAACGACTATGTCGAGGTCCCCGCGGTTGCCGAGCGTAAGCCGGTCAGCCCGGCGACCTTCGAGACGGGCAAATGGCTCGGCACGATGCCCCGTCGCTGGGCCGGCCAGGACGCGACTGACTATCTCGCCGATGTCAGGGAAGCCGATCCGATCTTCGCGCGCGAGGGCCTCGGCCATCCCGGCCTGATCCAGCGCGTGATGAACCGCGTTCTGGTCGACAACACCATTCTGGGCCCGTGGATCCACGTCGGCAGCCGCATGCAGCTATTGTCAGCCGCGCGCGCCGGCGACGAGATCACCGCGCGCGCAAAAGTGACTGCGAACTACGAGAAGAAGGGCCACCGCTTCGTCGAGCTGGACGCACTGGTCGTTGCCAACGGTACGACGCCGCTCGCCCACTGCCAGCACGTCGCGATTTACCAGCCGCGTGAGCAGGCGGCGGCGTAGAAGGGGCACAGCGCGTCCACATATTCGCTGTCATTCCCCGCGAAAGCGGGGAATCCAGTACGCCGCGGCCCATCGGTCAGTCACTACTGTCTCGGCGTCCTGGATCGCCCGCCTTCGCGGGCGATGACACCGAGATTGGGGAAGCAGAAGAGCGCCCCTACGCCGCCTTGCCCTTCGCGTCCTGGATCGCGCGCCACACACGCTCGGGCGTCAGCGGCATGTCGATGTGCTTGATGCCGTAGTCGGAGAGCGCATCGACCACCGCGTTCACCACCGTCGACAGGCTGCCGGCGCAGCCGGCTTCGCCGCAGCCTTTGCTGCCGAGCGGATTGGTCGTGGCCGGCACCGGGTGGTCCCCGACCGTCATGTTCGGCACGTCCTCGGCGCGGGGCAGGGCGTAGTCCATCAGCGAACCCGTGATCGGCTGGCCGCTCTCGTCGTAGCGGACGTGCTCCATCAGCGCCTGTCCAATGCCCTGGACGACACCGCCATGGAGCTGGCCCGCGACCAGCAGCGGGTTGATCACCGTGCCGAAATCGTTCACCGCGCTGTAGCGCACGATCTGCACCACGCCGGTATCAGGATCGATCTCGACCTCGGCGACGTGGCAGCCGTTCGGGAAGGCCGAGGGCACCGGCTCGCTGGTGTGATCGACGTCGAGGCTGTCAGGCACGCCCTCCGGCACCTTGCCGTCATGCAGCTTCCTGGCGAGCTGCATGATGTCGATGCTGCGGTCGGTGCCGGCGATGGTGAAGCTGCCGCCTTCGAATTCGATGTCGGCCTCGGACGCCTCCAGCATGTGCGCGGCGGCGCGCTTGCCCTTTTCGATCACGAGCTTGGCGGCGCCCACGATCGCCATGCCGCTGGCCGTGATCGAGCGCGAGCCGCCGGTGCCGTTGCCGGTGTGGACGATGTCGCTGTCGCCCTGCACCAGCTTCACGCTCTCGAAGGGAACGCCGAGCTGCTCGCAGAGCACCTGCGCGAACGGCGTGGCGTGGCCCTGGCCGTAGTCGAGCGTGCCGGTGATGAGCTGTACGGTGCCATCAGGATCGAACACGATCTTGCCGAGCTCGGGGCTCGGCGGCGCGGTGACCTCGAGATAGGAGCCGATGGCGATGCCGCGCAGCTTGCCGGCCTTCTTGCTCTCCTTCTTGCGCTTGGCGAAATTCTCGTGATCGGAGATTTCGAGCGCCTTGTTGAAGACAGCCTGGAAGTCACCGCTGTCATAGGTGACGCCGGAGGAGGCCGGGAACGGCATCTGGTTCGACTTGATGAAGTTGCGCTTGCGCAGGGTCAGCCGGTTGATGCCCATCTCGTCGGCGGCGCGGTCGATCAGCCGCTCCATGTAGTAGTTGGCTTCGGGCCGGCCGGCGCCGCGATAGGCGCCCATCAGCGTGGTGTTGGTGAGCACCGTCTTGATGTCGACGCCCATCAGCGGCGTGCGATAGACGCTCGAAAAGTTCTTGCCGGTGTTGAGCGAGAGCGGCCCCGGCGCAACGCCGGTGATGTAGGCGCCGAGATTGCCGTAGCCTTCGAGCTTGGCCGCGAGGAAGTGCCCCTCGGCATCGAGCGCCAGCTCGGCATGGATCTTCTGCGCTCGGCCGTGGCTGTCGGACAGGAAGCTGGTCGAGCGTTCGTCGAGCCACTTCACCGGGCGTCCCAGCGCCTTGGCCGCGTACAGGATGCACATATACTCCGGATAGTTGATGTTCTTCATGCCGAAGGAGCCGCCGACATTGGCGGTGAGAATGCGCACCTTCTCGTTCGGCACCTTCAGGTTCTTGGCGAGGTTGGCGCGGTTGCCGGCGACACCCTGTGTCGGCACCTGGAGGGTGTAGCGCTCGGTCTTCTTGTCGTAGGAGGCAAGGCCGACGCGCGGCTCCATCGAGACCACGGCCACGCGGGTGTTCTCGATGTCGATCTTGGTCACATGCGCGGCGCTGGCAAAGGCCGCATTGACCTTGTCCATGTCGCCATAATGGTAGTCGAGCGCGACGTTGTTCGGGATGTGGTCGTAGAGCAGCGGCGCGCCGGGCCTGGCGGCCTCCTCGGGATCCGTCACCGCCGGCAGCGGCTCGATGTCGAGCTCGACCGCCTCGGCGGCGTCGCGCGCCTGGGCCAGCGTCTCCGCCACGACGAAGGCGACGGGATCGCCGACAAAGCGGACCTTGTCGGTCGCCAGTGGCTGGCGGTTGGTCTGGAGCAGGGGCGAGCCGTCACGGCTCTTCAGGGGCAGACCGCAGGTGAAGGGGCCGTAGCCGGCCGCATCGAGATCCTTGCCGGTCCAAGCCCCGAGCACACCGGGCATCGCCTTGGCGGCATCAAGGCCGATGCCGCGGATGATTCCATGGGCGTGGGTCGAGCGGACCACCACGGCATAGGCCTGGCCGGGCAGGTTGAAATCGTCGGTGTAGCGGCCCTTGCCGCGCACCAGGGTGTCGTCCTCCTTGCGGCGGACGGGCTGCCCGACGCCATATTTTTGCAGTGCAATAGCGTTTTCGAGCGTGGACGATTTGGTGTGTTCTTGCATGGAATTGACCTGAAAAGCCGGCAATTGCGCGTTTTGGGGGGGCGCTTGGAGGACCGGACCCATCAAAAATAGCCCACGGTCCCGTTCACGACAACGCACGAATGGGCATGGTCCTATGTGATGCGTTGTTGCGCAGGCCTGCCGCGCTGCTAATGTTTCAGGCGAAAAAGCAATTCCAGCTCGGCCCCAGCGGGGCCGCGGAAAGACAGTTTGTATGAATGACCACACGCGGCTCCGCGACGGCCATGATATGCACCATGGGCCGCACGGTGAGCTCGAGGGGTCGATGGCGGCGGTGGCGTTGGCCACTGAGCCGGCCGTCGCCGCGCAAGCGCCGGGAACCGGCGTCTATGCGGCGCTGGACCTCGGAACCAACAACTGCCGGCTCCTGATCGCCTGTCCGACCAGCGACGGCTTTCGCGTAGTCGATTCCTTCTCGCGGATCATCCGGCTCGGCGAAGGCGTCTCGGCGACGGGGTGCATCAGCGAGGCCGCGATCGAGCGCGCCATCGCGGCGCTCAGCATCTGCCGCGACAAGATCAATCTGCGGAAAGCGCGGCGTTTGCGGCTGATCGCCACCGAAGCCTGCCGCGCGGCCTCGAACGCGGAGGGCTTTCGCAGCCGCGTCGCGGCCGAGACCGGCATCGAGCTCGAAGTCATCGACCGCGAGACCGAGGCCTCGCTCGCCGTGCTCGGTTGCGCGCCGCTGGTCGATCCCAGGGGCCGGGGCGCGATCCTGTTCGATATCGGCGGCGGCTCGACCGAATTGGTGCGGATCGAGCGCGATCCCGCAAATCCGGAGCCGCGCATCAAGGCCTGGATGTCGATCCCCTATGGCGTGGTCACGCTCGCCGAGCAGTTCGGCGGCCGCGACGTCACGCCGGAGATCTATGCCGCGATGGAGCGCGAGGTGGCGCAGCATGTCGCCCCGTTCGCCGAGGAGCACGGCCGCGATATCACGGACATGCACCTGCTCGGCACATCGGGCACGGTGACGACGCTCGCCGGCATCCATCTCAACCTCGCGCGCTACGACCGCCGCCGCATCGACAGCATCTGGATGAACGATACCGACATCGCCGCGACCATCAGCAAGCTGCTCGGCATGAGCTACGAGGAGCGTGCGAACAACAGCTGCATCAGCGTCGAGCGCGCCGATCTCGTGCTGGCCGGCTGCGCCATCCTCGACGCGATCCGCCGCGCCTTTCCGCTGCCGCGCCTGCGCGTCGCCGACCGGGGCCTGCGCGAAGGCATGCTGGTCGAGATGATGCGCGAGGACGGCGCGCTCAGGAGCTGGTGAGATGGCCAAGGACACCACCGGCCGCTTGCACGTCCAGGTCAAGACCGGCGGCAAGCGCAAATTGTCGTCGAAGCTCTGGCTGGAGCGGCAGCTCAACGATCCCTATGTCGTCAAGGCCAAGGCGATGGGCTATCGCTCGCGCGCGGCATTCAAGCTTCTCGAGATCGACGACAAATACCGCCTGCTGAAGCACGGCATGGCCGTGGTCGATCTTGGTGCCGCGCCGGGCGGCTGGAGCCAGATCGCCGCCAAGCGCGTCGGCTCGATCGATGGCAAGGGCAAGGTCGTCGCGATCGATCTGTTGGAGATGCCCGAAATCGCCGGCGTCGAATTCGCGCAGCTCGACTTCATGGACAATGACGCGCCGGCGAAGCTCACCGCCATGCTCGGGGGCGGCGCCGACATCGTGATGTCCGACATGGCCGCCAACACCACCGGTCACCGCAAGACCGACCAGCTCCGCATCGTCGGCCTGATCGAGACCGCCGCTGCCTTTGCCTGTGACGTGCTGAAACCCGGCGGAACGTTCCTGGCGAAGGCGTTCCAGAGCGGCGCCGATGCCGAGTTGCTCGCCCAGCTCAAGCGCGACTTTGCAACCGTGCGTCACGTCAAGCCCGCCGCGAGCCGGCAGGATTCGTCGGAGCGCTACGTGCTGGCGACGGGGTTTCGCGGCGAGGCGAAGACGTAACCACAAGCTCCGTCATTGCGAGGAGCCCTTGCGACGAAGCAATCCAGACTGCCTCCGCGGAAAGATCCTGGATTGCTTCGCTTCGCTCGCAATGACGAGATTGGGGGCTACCCCAGCCGCTGGTCCCGCACGTCCTGCGTATCCTCGGTCGCGGCCTTCACGGCGGCCTTGGCCGCACCCTTGCCGGCGCCCTTGCGGCTCGCGATCTCGCTCGCCTTGCGGCCGGAGATCTCGTGGCCGGCATCGGCAGGCATCTGCCAGAAGAACCAGCTCGATGCCGCCGAGGTCAGCGCGACCACGACGAAGGCCGGCGCGAACACGGTGGCGTTGAGCTCGCTGACATGGCTGAGCCACATCGTCGTCTCGACTGAGGCTGCGCCGACGGCGACGCCGGCGGAGACCGCGAGCTGCTGGTTGACGCTGACGAGGGTGGTGGCGCGGCTCATCTGCGCGGTCTCGACCTCGGCATAGGCCACCGTGTTGATCGCGGTGAACTCGAGCGAGCGGAAGAAGCCGCCGACCACGAGAATGATCATGATGATCAGCAGTGGCGTCGCCACCGTGAACAGTGCGCAGGCGGCGAGGAAGACCGCGCTGACGATCGCGTTCACCGTCATCAGATTGCGGAAGCCGAAAGCGCGGATAAGGCGCGCGGCCAGCGCCTTCATGCCCATGGCGCCGAGCGAGGAGCCGAAGGTGACGAGGCCGGACTTGAACGGCGACAGGCCGAATCCGATCTGCATCAGCAGCGGCAGCAAAAAGGGCAGCGCGCCGATGCCGAGGCGGAACAGGAAACCGCCGAGAATGGCGGCGCGCAGCGTCGGCAGGTTCAAGAGCGAGAAGTCCAGCACCGGTGATCCCGTGCGTCGCGCATGGATGACGTAGAGCGTCATGGAGATCGAACCGCCCACGACCAGCGCTGCAACCGTGCTCCAGGGCAAGAGGTTGAGGCCGGCCACCGACAGGCCGAACGCAATGCCGGCGAGCCCGAGCCCTGCGAGCACCATGCCGTAGAGATCAAACGGCTCGCGTTCCTCGCTCTTGATGGGATCGATGAACTTCAAGGCCATGAAGATGCCGAGCAGCCCGATCGGGATGTTGATCAGGAAGATCCAGTGCCACGACGCATAAGTCGTGATGAAGCCGCCGAGCGGCGGGCCGATCACGGGACCGATCAGCGCAGGGACCGTCACCCAGGCCATCGCATTGACCAGCGCGCTCTTGTCGACCGAGCGCAGCAGCACGAGGCGCCCGACCGGCGTCATCATGGCGCCGCCCATGCCTTGCAGGATGCGCGCGAACACGAAATCGGTGACCGAGGTCGAGAGCGCGCAGCCGACCGAGCCGACCATGAACACGCCGGCTGCGATCGCGAACACCATCCGCGCGCCGAAGCGATCCGCGGTCCAGCCGCTTGCCGGGATGAACACCGCAAGCGACAAAAGATAGGACGTGATCGCGAGCTTCAGCGTCAGCGGGCTGGTGCCGATGTCGGCCGCGATCGCCGGCAGCGAGGTGGCGATCACAGTCGAGTCCATGTTCTCCATGAAGAGAGCAGTGGCCACGATCAGCGGAATGACGCGTTGCTTGTCGACCATGACGGATTAGTAATGAAAATCGGAAGGAGGGGTGCGAGTTGCGGCTTAACACCGCTGCTCGGCCGCGACCATTGCGGATCAACGCATAGCACCTAAACCCTGGGTAATAACGGTGTGACTCCCAGCGGCGGTTGCGCTCGCTTCCTGGGCGGGGCGCGCCCATTGACGCGAGCCCGGAATGACGGCGGCTGGCCCGCCGCCCGGCTGTCCACGCCGAATTTACTTAAAAAGCCTGTGCATGGCTGGCCAGCGGTTCGATTTGCTTTGATTCGTCACGCGGCCGTGCTATCGACCCGCGTCAACCCCACCGATGGGCTCCGATTCTCCGGCGATGCCGCAAGGTACGCCGAGGGCGGCGCTCATCCATAGCTATTTGCGGCAGGGCCGCAGGAAGGAGTTGGCAGATGGCCACGGTGCAAGTTCAAGGCATCCGCGAAGCCCTTACGTTCGACGACGTGCTGTTGAAGCCTGGCCTGTCGGACGTCATGCCGGGCGAGGTCGACATCCGCTCCCGGGTCACCCGCGCCATTCCGCTCAACATCCCGATCATGGCCTCCGCCATGGACACCGTCACCGAAGCCCGCATGGCGATCGCCATGGCGCAGGCCGGCGGCGTCGGTGTCATCCACCGTAATTTCGATCCCGAAGGGCAGGCCGCCCAGGTGCGGCAGGTCAAGCGCTACGAGTCGGGCATGGTGGTGAACCCGCTGACCATCAGCCCCGAGGCCTCGCTCGACGATGCGCTCAAGCTGATGAGCGATCACGGCATCTCCGGCATTCCCGTCGTCACCGGCGCCGGCAAGGCCACGCCGGGCAAGCTGGTCGGCATCCTCACCAACCGCGACGTGCGCTTTGCCACCGACCGCCGGCAAAAAGTCTCCGAGCTGATGACGCATGAAGGCCTCGTCACGGTGCGCGAGAATGTCAGCCAGGACGAGGCGCGGCGGATGCTGCACCAGCATCGCATCGAGAAGCTGCTCGTGGTCGACGAGCAATATCGCTGCGTCGGCCTGATCACCGTCAAGGACATGGAGAAGGCTGTCGCCCATCCGCTCGCCTGCAAGGACGCGCAGGGGCGCCTGCGCGTCGCCGCCGCCACCACCGTCGGCGACAGCGGCTTCGAGCGTACCGAGCGGCTGATCGATGCCGGCGTCGATCTCGTCGTGGTCGACACCGCGCACGGCCATTCCCGGCACGTGCTGCATGCGGTGAACCGCATCAAGCGTCTCTCCAATTCCGTGCAGGTCGTTGCCGGCAACGTTGCCACCACCGACGGCGCGCAGGCGCTGATCGATGCGGGCGCGGACTGCATCAAGGTCGGCATCGGCCCGGGCTCGATCTGTACCACGCGCATCGTCGCCGGCGTCGGCGTGCCGCAGCTCACCGCGATCATGGATGCGGTGGAAGCCGCGAAGAAATCCGATATTCCCGTCATCGCCGACGGCGGCATCAAGTTCTCCGGCGATCTCGCCAAGGCGCTCGCCGCCGGCGCCGACATCGCGATGGTCGGCTCGCTGCTCGCGGGCACCGACGAGACGCCAGGCGAAGTCTTCCTGTGGCAGGGCCGTTCCTACAAGGCCTATCGCGGCATGGGCTCGGTCGGTGCGATGGCGCGCGGCTCGGCGGATCGCTACTTCCAGCAGGACATCAAGGACACGCTCAAGCTCGTGCCCGAAGGCATCGAGGGCCAGGTGCCCTACAAGGGCCCGGTCGGCAACGTCATGCACCAGCTCGCCGGCGGCTTGCGCGCCGCGATGGGCTATGTCGGCGCCAAGGACATGAAGGAGCTGCACGAGAAGGCGAATTTCGTCCGCATCACCGGCGCCGGCCTGCGTGAAAGCCACGTCCACGACGTGACCATCACGCGCGAAGCCCCGAACTATCCGGGCGGGGGTTAGTTACGCCTGACGGAAGGTTAGGTGTTGATCGTTGTCAGCGCTGGGATCGGCGGGGGCGGAGTGATCCAGCGCCGCGTCCGGTCTCTTGCTGTTGATCAACGACCAGATGAACGCGACTGGCGTCGCCAGGATCGACCACAACGCTTGGCTCTCGAGCCCGACCCAGCTGTTGACGGTTATCCCGGCCAGGCAGAGCAGGGACGTCACGAAGGCAAGGAAATTCAACAAGTATATAAACAAGACACAGGGATGATTGAGAAAGAGCGCGATCCACGTTGGCAGGAAGAGGAGCCCGAAACCTGCGAGATAGTGTGCCGCTTCACGAAGATTGGGGGATTCGTCCGCGAGCAACGTCGTGAGCACGGGACCGATCACAAAGATCAGTATCGGCAAGGAAGCCAGGGCGGCTGTTACCTTCCACGCCGCGCTCTTCGGGGCCGCAAGACCCATGTGACTGACTTGCTGCCTCAGCGATGCCATTCCCAGGCCAATTGTCATTTCGCCTCATGATCTTGTTGGTGACGCCGCGGTGCACAGCAGAGGCGTGGCGAGTTCCTTGATGCAGCCTAGACGAGTGGGCTGATCGCGGCCTTAATCCGGCACTTAAAATTCTAGGGAAGGGTGACAGCGTCGTTGCTGTGCGATCAAGGAGGGCGGGAGTTAGTTTCCCCGCGCGTGCCTACATGACCGGTGTCATGCCCCGGCTAGACCGGGGCATCCAGTACGCCGCGGCCCTTCGGCTCAATCACTGAGGTCTCTGGAATACTGGGCGGATTCAATCACTCGTCGCAACACCCAGCGAAGGAGGTTGCGATGGAGAACCGTGTGCG
>NZ_JBXAQU010000026.1:0-117683 GCF_058807535.1 Bradyrhizobium sp. GW821-FHT12B03 | reverse complement strand
CACACGGATTCCCGATTCTGGAACCCCTTACCCTCGACCCGAGTCAATCCGTCGCACCAGATATGTGCATGCCCTAGCGCGATCGCCGAGACCGTGCCCGGCTTCGAATCGGTCGGCTTCTACGGCATCTCCGCGCCGAAGGGCACGCCGCCCGAGGTCGTCGAGATCCTCAACAAGGCCGTCGGCGAAGCGCTGAAGGACCCCAAGCTGGTCGCCCGCCTCGCCGAGACCGGCGGCATCCCCAAGCCGATGACGCCGGCCGAGTTCGGCAAGCTGGTCGCCGACGAGACGGAGAAGTGGCGCAAGGTGGTGGAGTTCGCGGGGGTGTCGGTCGACTAGGCAGTAGCCGCCGCGGGGTCAGGGCTCACCGTCAAGACGTTTGAGGGGCCAACAGCCCCCTCAAAAACAAAAAGTGCGAAAACAACCCCATGCACAGTAGAAGACGTGAGCAATCACAAAGACTTAGGGAAGCACCACGAGAGGCGCCGGCCCATGAGCCAAAGACCCTTTGACTCGTCGGGCAAAACAGGGGCATAATGCGATTATTCCGAATACGGTCCTCGTCCGACCCGCGTGCGCTTTCCGCGCAATCCCGCGTTCCGTCTCGATCAGGCCCAGCATTGCACCCCCGCCTCCATCCCTGTAAACGAACCGCGCACCGTTGCCGGCCGCGCATCTCCGCAGGCCGTCCCGCGGCGGGGCCTGTAGCTCAATGGTTAGAGCCGGCCGCTCATAACGGTCTGGTTGCAGGTTCGAGTCCTGCCGGGCCCACCACGCTTCGCCCTTCGGGCTACGCGTGGCGCAGCCACGCGGAGAGCGAGGGGCGAAGCGTGGTGTCCGGCGTAGCTTGAACGAAGTGAAAGCGAAGACGGACGAACTGCTGCAAAGCGAGTGAGGCTGCCGCGCCGAAGGCGGCCACGCGTGGCGCAGCCGCGCGGAGAGCGAAGGGCGAAGCGTGGTGTCCGGCGTAGCTTGAACGAAGTGAGAGCGAAGACGGACGAACTGCTGCAAAGCGGGGAAGGCTGCCGCGCCGAAGCCCAACGGGCGAAGGCGGGCTATAAAACAATCTATTTGGGGGGGACCGAACATGCGCAAGCTTCTCGCTGTTTTGGTGATCTCGTGCTGGGCCACTTTGGCTTACGCACAAAAGGCCGACCTCATTGTCACGAACGCAAAGATCGTGACGCTGGATCCTGCATCGACGATCGCGCAGGCGCTCGCAGTGCGCGACGGCAAGATCGTTGCAGTTGGCGGCAACGATGCCATGGAAAGCCTGATCGGGCCGGCGACGCGCCGCGTCGACGCCGGCGGACGCACAATCATTCCGGGATTGATCGATTCGCATATTCACGCCGTGCGCGCCGGATTGACCTACGCAACCGAGGTCAACTGGATCGGCGCGAAGACTATCCCTGAGGCCATGGACCGCCTGCGCCAGGCGGCAACAGCGCGCCCGGAATCCTGGATCATCGTGGCCGGCGGCTGGAGCGAATTGCAATTTGCGGAGAAGCGGCGGCCGACGCTCGCCGAAGTGATGTCGGTCGTTCCCGACAATCCGGCTTACATCCAGCTGTTCTATTCGGCGGTGCTGATGACGCCGAAAGCGCAGCAGGCGCTCGGGATATCAGCGGATCAGTTGCCGGCCGGTATCACGACCGAGCGCGCCGCATCGGGCGACACCACGGGCTGGTTCAACGGATCCATCGTCAGCATCTCCGCGCTGTTCGATCGCCTGCCGAGGCCGAATTTCGAGGAGAATGTCGCCGGCACAAGGCAGTTCTTCACGGAGCTCAATCGTCTCGGAATTACCGGGATCGTGGATCCCGGCGGCTTCAGCATCTATCCCAGCCACTACGCCGCCCTGCAAAAGCTCTGGCGCGAGAAATCATTGTCGGTGCGGGTCGCCTACAGCCTGTTCGCCCAGAATGTCGGCGCGGAATTCGAGGAGTACAAGGCTCTCACGCCGTTCCTGCCGATGGGATTCGGCGACGACATGCTGCGATTCAACGGCATCGGCGAGCGCATCACCGGCGCCATGTACAACAACAACGCGCCCGACGCGGCCGCCAAGGACAAGTTCCGCGAGATCATTCGCTGGGCGGCCAAGCAAGGGCTGACGGTCACCATCCACTGGCAGGAAGACAAATCCGTCCGCCACCTCCTCGACCTCTACGACGAGGTCAACAAGGAGACGCCGCTCGCGCCGCTGCGCTGGTCGATCGCCCATCTCGACAACGCCTCGTCCGAGACGCTTCTGCGGATGAAGGCCCTTGGTGTCGGCTGGACCATGCAGGACGCGATGTATCTCGGAGGCGACCGTATCGTCGCGCAGGCCGGCGGTGCCGCGCGCAGCATGCCGCCCCTGGTCACGGCGTTGCGCACGGGCGTCCATGTCGGGGCCGGCACGGACGCGCATCGGGTCGCATCCTACAATCCGTTCGTGGCGCTGCAATGGATGCTGGACGGCAAGACCGTCGGTGGCCTGTCGACGCGCGGCCCGGACGAAACACCCAGCCGCGAAGATGCCTTGCGCCTCTACACCGTGGGAAGCGCCTGGTTCTGCTTCGACGAGACGCGGCGCGGCACATTAGAGACCGGCAAGCTCGCCGACTTCGCGATCCTCGACCGGGATTTCATGTCCGTCCCCGTCGAGCAAATCGGCGCCACGGCGTCTCTGCTGACGGTCGTGGGCGGTAAGGTCGTGTATGCGGCGGATGTTTTCGCGAGCGAAAAATAAGAGCTGGAGGCCCGCCGTGCCGCCCTCACGAAATCTCGGCGCTTGTCCAATGCAGCGGCGCTTGCTCTCGTCTCGAATAGCCGTTTGGTCTTCGGGCTTGTAAACTGCCGGAACCTTCTTGATAAATCTGAGAACCATGACCTCGTTTGCTCAAGCCCCCGAGAAAGAGGCGCAGACGCTGCGGTGGCTGCCCTTCATTGCCGCAATTGCCGCGGTCACGACCGCAGCGCCCTTTGCGTGGGATAAGAGCCTTGGCACGTTTCTGTTTCTCATCTCACTCTACTTGCCCGCGGTGGCATTGGTTTGCGTCGGACTCTGCATCTGGGCCGGAGTCGAGAGGAAATCACCCCGAGCTCGCTCGATAGTCATCTCGCTCGTGGTGTTGCTCATGCTGATCGGCGGGACCTTCTGGGCACTGCCGCGAGTCAAGGATGAACTTCGGTTTCTGGCTTGGTCTTACGCGCGCAACGACGCACCAGAAGGGTTCGCGGACAAAGACTCGGTCATGCTGGCTTGGGAAAGCTGGGGAATGGCAGGTATGGAAAATGACGCTTACCTCGTCTCGAACCCGAGCGATAGCCTCGCCGAGGACGGTGGAGCTTCGGAGTGGCTCCGCCACGTCGGATCAAGTTGCGAAATCGTTGCTTCGAAACGGATGCGTCGTGGAATCTATATCGTCACGACTTACAATTGTCCGCTCCAATGAGCGCCATACGGCCGTAGAGCAGAGACCATCGGATTTAGGGTGATAGTGTACTCAATGCGAGGGCTCGAAAGACTTCGATTAAGTCCACCACTGTCACAGTAATGCCGCTCAAAGATCTGGTACAGACCGCCTGGCGGTAACCCCCTGCCTTCTTAGACCTTTTGACCGAGGACCGTGGGCCCGGCGCGCGTAAACTCCCCTTGCGCTCGCTCAACGGTTGCGCTTGCATCGACTCTTTCGACGGGGGAATTTCAGCATGCGCATTTTAGTCTTGGTGGCGGCTTGCGCCGCGCTGACCGGCTGCATGACGGCTGGCGAAACGGTTTCGTTCAAAGCTTCCAATCCTCAGCAACAAGCTCTCATGAGGGATGGGCAGCCCGCTCTCGTCTCTCGGCAAAAGAGCTCCCTGGTCCTCGTTCGACCGGCGTCCCGCCAGCTCCAAGCGAACGGCCGGCCCGTGTTCGTGGTCGGTATCAACAATCTCAGCCGCCAGCCGGTCGAGTTTCGAGTCGGACAAGTTGAAGCCATCCAACACGCCGCGGGGTCCGACTTCGAAATGAAGATCGTGACATATGAGATGCTTGTTCAAGAGGAGAAGAACCGGCAGGTCGCAGTTGCGCTTCTGACAGGGGTCGCAGCCGGCGCCAACGCTTACAGCGCATCGCGAGCTGGATATGGCACCTATACGACCCCAAGCGGCCGGACCGGCACATTCTACAGCCCGACTGCCGCGGTGATCGCGCAAGGCAACGCCACCGCACAAAATGACGCGATGATTTCCGCGACGATTGAATCAGGTCAACGCAACATGGCTGTGCTCGAGCAAGCGGTGATCAAGGACAATACGCTCCTGCCCGGCGAATGGTACGGAGGCCAACTGCATCTCGCGCCGCCCACCGATCAGGGCGGTACGCAAAAGACCTATACTGTGGTGATCATTGTAGGATCGGACCGCCACGTAATCGATGTGGCTCAAGGACCGCCTGGGGTGTGATAAGGTCAAGCCTCGAACCCGAGAAAATAGCCGGACTCATTGAGTGCATTGTCACGGTAGTCTTGGTTATTTTCTGAGCGAACGTCGGACAAGCACAAGGGCGATTTCTTATTGGTTCTCCAGTAGTGAAGGTCAAAAAGAACGTGCTAGAGTAGTAGTAGGTCCAGCATGAAAAATTTTAGCGAAAAGCTCAGTCGGTCACTTAAGCGGCGTGTGGCAAAAGCGCTTTTGCCCATGTCTGTGCTCCCGACGAAGCTTATTTTGCGGAAAAAAGGCCCCCTTCGGATTCTTGTCGACAGCTCGGTCCTGGCACACGGAATTACGCATGAAGGAGGGTGGATTTCGACAGGGTCGGTTATGTGGGGTGGCAAGGTCGAGGTCCCAACCGGCTATCTGGCCAAGATACCGATCCATGCCCCGGGTAACGACACCCAACTTTATAATGAGGTTCAATACCTCGCTGGAATAGCCTACCTAGCCCGAGCGGGATATCTTGAGCTCTGCACTTCTGCCGAGCTCAAGGCGGAACAATTCCGGCAACCAATTGGTCGGTTTCAAGGATACGGCTATGCCGATCACAATGTCTTTGCCGGCATCAGGCTTAAAAGCATCGATGGGTTTAAGCTCGATCTAAACAACCCAAAGCAAGCGCAACTTGATCGCATCGCGTCCTGCAACGATCCGCTTTATCGGGCCCTACTTGAATCACTTGGTCAAAAGCAGAGCCTGGACGCCTACCACATCTATACTGCACAGAAGTACGGCCTGTTTGCATTCTTGCATATTGATTTCAAGCTCGATGGCTCGTTGCAGCGAAAATCGAAGACGAAGCCCTTTGAAGGTCTGAAGACCCGCATCCTTCTGCCATCGAAGTTTGCGAAGACGATTGGCTTGCTACCCGTTCCAACCAATCTGCTAACTTTGGCTGACGATGATACGTTCTTTCCAACCCGGGCCGATTTGCACGTCCAGGATCAAAAGCGGCATCGTCCAAACAGACAAGTTTAAGCCCGTTAGTATTGCGGTAAGAATTGCAGTTAATTCATAAGCGTTCGCCCCATGAAAGCGGCCCATCTGATATAAAACGCACGTCTAGGTTTATTTGACGTAGGAGGCGCAGATTGGCGGGCACCGAGGTTAGTTGGGAGGATTTCAAGAAAGAAGCTTCATCACTCGCAAAGAAGGCGCGCGACGAAGGCTCCATAGTTTTGTTTCGTGGTCAGGCGTCGAGTGAGTGGCGATTGCAGACCACCCTCGAAAGAAGCGGTTTGTTAGAAGGGGTGGCCGACTATTACAGGATAGCCTTACGGGTAAAGCCTGAAGTCGAGGCTTACACAGGACTAACGTGGAGCGAGGAGCCTTCGATTTCTGAAATCGAGCGCGGCGTGTTGGCTGGTTACGACAGTTTCAGTTCGATCATGCTGCGCGGCTCGTTGCCCCACTACTCATACCTAGCCTATTTGAGGCACCACGGCTTCCCTTCTCCTCTCCTGGATTGGAGTGCATCAGCGATGGTAGCGGCGTTTTTTGCGTTTCGAAGTGCGGACGCCGACAACGTGGCGATCTACGCCTTTCGAGAGCGGGATGCTAGTGGGATGAAAACAGGCGGAAGCGATGAACCCGCAATAAGGCTGCTTGGCCCTTACGTTGCGGCTCCAAAGCGTCACTTCGCTCAACGCTCATATTACACCGTTTGCACACAATGGCAGGAAGTCAGCCCACACTTCCTTGAGCATACAAACGTCTGCAAGCCATTCGATCCCAAGGCCGATTTTCAGCAGGACATTCTCTTCAAATTCGTTCTGTCAAATGACCAGCGGCGTGAAGTCATAAGGGAGTTGGCCGAGTACAATCTAAGCCCATATACTCTCTTCGGTTCAGAAGAGGGACTTATGGAAAGCTTGGCGATGCGCGCAGAACTCGACTAACCGATTTCGAGCTAGGTGGGTGACGTCGATCTATCGAGCAAGCCAGTAAGACTACGTCCAACGAATATCTTGGTAGGCCTCCCACTATCGGGATGGCGGTCGGGAAGGCGATAACGAATGGCATTACGATGTACACTTAATTCCTTCGTGCCCGCGAAAGGGGTCATTCGAATGCACTGGCACCGTAATCCCCGACACTCGAGGCAGAAATGGTGGGGCCGTTGACGGGCGATTCGATGAAATTGCGGTGACAGCGCACTGGATTTACGCGCCTTCGCACCCGCAAATGCGGCTGAGCCATCGAGTGCACTGTTACCGCAATATATCAATTAAGACCCAATACGTGCACTGGACCGTAGTCAGGCCGCGCCTGTAGCTCAATGGTTAGAGCCGGCCGCTCATAACGGTCCGGTTGCAGCTTCGAGTCCTGCCGGACCCACCAGCCTTCGCTCGCAAAGCGAATGAAGGCTGCGACGCTGAAGCCCACTTGGGCGAAGGCGGGCGTTGCCACGAGCTACGGCTCGGCAAGCCCCGCTTCCCAACCGCAAGGCCGAACACGGCTCGCGCTCCCAACTCAATTATCGAAAGCACCTTCGTGCAAAGTAACAGGGCTCCGGCATCGATGCCTTTGGGCCAATCCTGCAAGAAAGATTTTGACAGGTCGGGCAAATCACCGACACTATTCCATCATCGCGCAACTCTCAGATCGTCATGGCCTTGCCCAACGGGCCCCTCGGCGCGATCACGGAAGCTGTCGCGGAAAATCCGCAGGGTGCTCGCGGCGAAACGAATGTCGGACCCACGCCCCTCATCTTGCAAAGTCAGTCGATGCCATTCCGTATGTCCCAGGCTTCCGGCGACCGTCCACGCAACTACGTGCAGCACCTCCTGATCGCGGCTCTGCTCGCGTCGTTTGCCGTGATGCCTGCCCGCCTCCGGTCGGAGCCGATGAAACCCCTGGTCATGGCCACGAACCAGCCGGACACCACTTACGAAGGCAAATGGCAGCGGCGGGTCTATCAGGAGGCGTTCAGGCGCCTCGGCGTTCCGATCGAGGTGACGCTGCTGCCGACGCCGCGCATGACCGCGATGGCGGACTCCGGTGCCGTCGATGGCCAGTTCGTGCGCGTTTTTGCCTACGCGGACGCGCACCCCGAGCAAATGCGGGTGGAGGAGCCGATCTATCACGTGGTGTTCGGGCTGTGGGTGAGCAATCCGGCGCTCAACCTGTCGCGCCCGGAAGATCTGGCCGCAACGAGCTGGACCGGGATCTACCGACGTGGTGTCGAGCAGTGCCAGAACGTCTTGTCCGGAGTGCTGCCAAGCGACCGGCTGTCCAGCGTGGCGACGCCGGAGCTTGGGCTGCGCATGTTGCTCGCCGGGCGCGTCGACTTCTATTGCGAGCTGGACGCCGCCGTGCTGAACGCGCTGTATCTGCCTGAATTCAACAATGTCACCTCGGTTCGTCCGCTGCTCACGTATGGCGATACGATCGCGCTTCATCCCTATCTGCACAGGAAACATGCAGAGCTGGCGGGCCGCCTGGCCGCGGTCCTGAAAGAGATGAAGGCGGACGGTGCGCTGGAGCGCTTTCGCCGCGAGGTCAAATACGAATTGACGGGGCAGTGATCCCAACGCGCGGCGCCGTTCCACGTCACGGCGCGCGGATTCGAAGGCTCATGAATTGAGCAGCACTTTCACCGCCCCCCGTTCCACTCGACAAAGTGCCTGTTCGCTATGCGCATCTGGCCGTCTCACACGAGACTGGCGCGCCAAATCTGGGCTGGCCTGCGATATTCCACACCTGTACAACGCTCGACCAAGGCGGGAGGCCATCGGCTCGCGCCATAGACACGCTGAAGGCCATCGGGTCTCAGAGCATATTGGTGTCCCACAGGCGGTTGATGCGATTGCTCCGTTGCATCAATATCGCAGTCCGTCGAACGAGCGGTGTCGGGAATGGTCGATCCGGAACTTTTGTCGCAGTTGATCGGCGATATCTACGACGCAGCACTCGACCCCAGTCTGTGGGTCGGCGTTCTCGAGCAGGCGACGCAATTCATCGGCGGAACTGCGGCTGGACTCTACTGGAAGGACATCACCGTTCAGGGTGAGCTTCACTACGTCTACAATGTCGAACCATCCAGCGTGGACGCGTATTTCAACAAATATATCCGCCTCGATCCGAGCTTGACGGCTCAATTCTTTTTCCAGGTCGAGGAGATTTACAACACGACCAACGTCTTGCCCTATAGTGAGTTCGTCGAGACGACTTTCTACAAGGAGTGGGTCAAGCCGAACGGATGGGCCGATCATTTGGCTGCCACGCTCGACAAGACCGCAACGAGCTTCGCTCAGTTCGGAGTCTTCCGAAACGAGCGCCAGGGGCTTGCCGACGACACGATGCGGCGGCGCATGCGCCTGCTGGTTCCTCACGTGCGCCGCGCGGTGTTGATCGGCAATGTCGTCGACCTTCAAAAGGAAAAGGCCGGAAGTCTGTCAGACGCGCTCAACAGGCTCGACGCCGGCGCGTTTCTGCTCGACGAGCATTGCCATATTGCATTCTCCAACACGGCCGCGCAAACGCTGCTCGATGATGCGACGATCTTGCGAGCCGTCAACAATCATTTGATCGCCGTCGACCCGCATGCGGCGCAGGTATTGCGCAACGTTGTCGCCGCCGCGAGCGGTGGCGATGGCGCTGTCGGCGCGGATGGTGTTGCCATTCCGCTGTCCAGCAAGCCTGGCCAGAATTGGGTGGCTGATATCCTGCCTCTGACATCAGGGGCCCGCCGTCGAGCCGGGGGCCTTCACGCTGCGGTCGCTGCCGTCTTCGTCCGAAAGGTATCAATGGCCGCGCCTGATCCGACCGAAGTGGCGGCGCGACAGTTCCAGCTCACGCCGAGCGAAGTGCGGGTCCTCGATGCGGTGCTGAAAGTAAGCGGAGTATCCGAGATAGCGGAGGCGCTCGGCATCAGCGAGTCCACCGTGAAAACTCACCTCCAGAATATCTTTGGCAAGACCGGCGTGCGCCGTCAGGCTGACTTGATCAAGCTCGTTGCGGCCCATGCCAGACCGCTTCCCCGGTAACAGAGGAGCCACCGGGCGGCCTCAGGAAATTGTTTTTGGGCACCGGACATCCGTGGTCCTGGTGGACGGAAGCGTGCCGGTGCTGGTGGTGCCGAAGCCGGCATAAGTGTAGGGCTTACCCGGCACAGCCCGGCCATTCCGCCGAGCACCCGCACAAGACCGCTCTCTGGCGGCAGGAGACTATCATGACCAGCGAAAAAGGCCCGAACATCAAGAAGAAGCAGAAATGCAAGAATTGCGAGGGCAAAGGTCTGCTCAAGAAGGGCGACAAGGTGGTGAAGTGCCAGCGCTGCAAGGGCACGGGCGTGCGGTGATGCCGAGATGAAGATCTCGCTGATACCAAGGCCGCAGCGCCAGGGAATTTCAGCCGAGCAAGACGCCGGCCTGACCCGCCACAACCTCCACCGCTCCGGCACCCCCTTTGAGCGGATGCACCCCGCGATCCCCGAAGCCGATCGTCGACTGCGTCTTCACGCAGATCCTTCACCGCAGGCGCTACCAAGCTTTGCCGGCGCGCGTTCTTCGATTCAGAACGCACATATCTCAACAATGCATTTTTGAGAGATGGCGAGGTGACCTAGGCTCGATCGATATTGAGCCATACGGTTGCGCAATGGGGCGTGACGGCGGAGGGACGGATACCGACCGATGCGGCTAATTTTTCAGCGGCGATTGCTCTCCGGATCATCAGACAACGTTCGCGACGACGGAGCGCGCGTGACCGGAAGCGACGCGACCGCCCGGCGATCGACGCGTGCGGTATCGCCATGCTGAATTTCGAGCCCGCGACGGTCTTCGGCAGCCGCCACCTCGCCGACATCTTCAGCACCGCGCCGATGCGTGCCATTTTCGCCGAGAGCAATTCGCTGGCCGCGATGCTGCTGGTCGAGACGGCGCTGGCGAAGGTTCAGGCGCAGCTCGGGGTGATCCCGGCCGAGGCCGCGGCGGCGATCGCGTCCGCGGCCCGAGCCGAGCGGCTCGACCTCGACGAGCTGGCCGCGGGCACGCTGCGCGCCGGACTGCCGATCGTGAATCTGGTCGAGCAGCTGATCCGGCTCACCGGCAAGCCCCATGGCGAATTCGTCCATTGGGGTGCCACGAGCCAGGACATCATGGACACCGCGCTCGTGATGCAGATTCGCGACGCGCTCGAACTGGTCGAGCGCGATCTGGAGAGACTGATCGCGGCGATCACGGAGCTGGCGCGGACCCACCGCGACACGCCGATGGTCGGCAGGACCAAGCTTCAGCACGCCATTCCGATCACCTTCGGCTTCAAGGTTTCGGTCTGGCTGTCGGGCCTGCTGCGCCACCGCGAACGTCTCGCCGAGCTCAAACCACGAGTGCTGCAGGTGCAGTTCGGCGGCGCCGTCGGCACCTTCGCCTCGCTCGGCGACGACGGCGACCGCATCCGCGCTGCGCTCGCCCGCGAGCTCAGGCTCGCCGAGCCGCTCGTGGCATGGCACGCCGCGCGCGACGCCCTGGCCGAGACGGTTTGCCTGCTCGGACTGATCTCCACCAGCCTGAGCAAGATCGCGACCGACGTCGTGCTGATGGCGCAGACCGAGGTCGGCGAAGTGCTGGAGCCGGGCGGCCAGGGCCATGGCGGCTCCAGCACCATGCCCCACAAGCGAAATCCGATCATCTGCGAGCAGCTTCTCAGCACCGGATCGGCGCTGCGCCGGCTCGCAAGCGCCATGCTCGATGCTTCGGTGCACGACCATGAACGGGCGACGGGACCGTGGCAGGCCGAATGGCTGCTGCTGCCGGAAGCCTTCATGCTGATCGCCCGGGCCATGGACAACGCCATCCGGCTCTGTAGCGGGCTCGTCGTCCGCCCCGATGCGATGCAGGCCAATCTCGGCCGGACCCAGGGACTGATCGCAGCCGAGGCGGTCATGATGGCGCTCGCGCCGCATGTCGGGCGCCATCATGCGCATGAGATGGTGGGCGCGGCCTGCACGCACGCCATCGCGTCGGGCCTCACCCTGGCCCAGAGCCTTGCGCGCGATCCGGCCGTGACGGCCCACCTCGCGCCGCACGAGATCGAGGCGGCCGCGGATCCGGCCCGCTACGTCGGCCTGTCCGGCCGCGAGGTCGACCGCGTCCTCGCGGCATCCGCCGACCGGCCGCGCCGCGCAGCGCCAGAGGCGAAACGGAGCGGACCCCCATGAGGCTGAAGCGCATTCGCCCGTTCGTTGCCGCAGCCGCGGTGCTGACCATGCTGAATGCGGCGAAGGCCGAGGCGCCGTTTCCATCACGGCCGATCACGCTGGTGGTCCCGTTCGCGGCGGGCGGCCCGAATGACGTGATGAGCCGGATCGTATCGGAGCACATGTCGCGGCAATTCGGGCAGCCGATCATCGTCGAGAATGTCGCCGGCGCGGGCGGCACGACCGGCTCGACGCGCGTCGCCAAGAGCCCGCCCGACGGTTATACGCTGGTCAGCGGTCACGTCGGCACGCATGCGGCATCGGTCGCGCTGTATCCGAGCCTGCGCTACGATCCGCTGGTCGATTTCACGCCGATCGGCCTCGTCGCGGAAACGCCGATCCTCGTCGTCGCCCGCCGGGACCTCGGCGCGGACAGCATGGCGTCGTTCATCGCGATCGCCAAGGCGCGCGGCCCGGACCTCACCCTGGCCCATGCGGGCGTCGGCTCGATCAGCCACATCAGCTGCCTGCTGTTCACCGACGTGGTCGGGTTCAAGCCGGTCGGGGTGCCCTATCGCGGATCGGCGCTGGCGATGACCGACCTGATCGCAGGCCGCAGCGACTTCAGCTGCGCGCTGCTGGGCGACGTTCTTCCCTTCCTGGCCGACGACCATTTGCGGTTTCTGGCCGTCTCGGCGCCCGCCCGCGTTCCGCAATTGCCTGATACGCCGACGGCGGCGGAAGCGGGGCTCGCACGGTTCGTCGCGTCGAGCTGGTTCGCATTCTACCTGCCGAAGAGCGTGCCGGAGGCCATTCGCGACCGGTTCACCGATGCGCTTCGCGCGGCGCTCGACGACGACGGCGTGCGCAGAAGGCTCGAACAGGCGGGGTTGATTCTGCCGCCGCCGGATCAGCGAGGCCCCGCCCCGCTCAGGCAGCGGATGACCGACGAGATCGCGCGCTGGCAGGACATCGTCAAGACCGCGCAGATCCGGCTCGATCAATAGGCGCGGCCGGTCCGCCCTCGAGATTCCGAACGTATCTGGACTGTCGCGGCCAGCCGCCTCAATCCTCGATCCGATACAACCGCCACCGCTCCGGCACGCCCTTGAGCTGGTGCACGCCGTGATCCCTGAAGCCGATCGCCGACTGCGTCTTCATCAGGTCCTTGACCGCGCTCGACACCAGAACCTCGCCGGCGCGCGCCTTGGCGGCGACGCGGGTGCCGATGTGGAAGGCGAGGCCGACCATCTCGCCGCCGCTCACCGTGTACTCGCCGGCATGCAAGCCCACCCTGATATCGAGGCCCAGCGTGCGCACCGCCTTGCGGATCGCGGTCGCGCAACTGATCCCGGCCGCCGGCGCCTTGAACGTCGCGAGCACGCCGTCACCCGTCGTCACCACTTCCTTGCCGCGCGAGGTCTTCAGCTCCTTGCGGACCGCGGCGTAATAGTGGCCCATGATCTTGGTCCAGCGCGCATCGCCGAGCTTGGCGGCCTTTGCGGTGGAGCCGACGATATCGACGATCAAGATGGTGGCGAGTGCCTGCTTGGGCTCGGCACCGCCGCCGGCCGTTCGGCGCCGGTTCGCAATGGGCCCGGCCAGCGGCTCGTAGCGATGGCTGCGGCGCCGCGCGATCGCGGCCTTGGCATAGTCCTGGGCACGCTGCGCCGTGCCGCAGCGGATGGTCTTTTCCTGCGGCGAACGCGTCCAGTAGACCCTGCGCCCGTCTCCGGCGCCGTGGACCTCGACGGCGCCCCATTTCAGGAAGACCGCCGAGCCGACGCGCCTGACACACCATGCCTTCGACGTGTATCCGGAGACGTTGGACTGATGGACTCCGATGCGAAGAAATTTCGGCATGAACGCGCGGCCAATCGTAGGAACGTTCGGGCTACCCAGGGTAAAGGGTAGTCGGACATTCCCGCGTTGGCAACAAGACTCCCCGATCGCAGATTTGCCGATGGCGTTCGCGTCAGCTCGCGCTGGAGCCCGGCTCAAACGCGAACAGCTCGATCGGATCGCTGAAGCCGCGCACCGCGTGCTGGCCGACCCGCTCCAGCTCGAATTTCGGCTCCACCAGCTCGGCGAAGTCGCGCGACAGCAGCACCTTCTTGCCAAGCTGCTTGGTGAGCGCTTCGAGACGCGAGGCCATGTTGACGGCGGGGCCGATGACGGTGAAGTCGAGCCGGGTGGTCGAGCCGATATTGCCGTACATGACGTCGCCGACATGGACGCCGATGCCGTAGTTGAGCGGCGCGCGGCCGGTGCCGTTGTTCCGCTCGTTCAGTGCGGCCATGGCCGCTCGGGCTTCGGTGACGGCATGCAGCAGATTTGCGCAGGCATTGGGCTCGTGAAGCGGGAAGATCGCGAGCAGGCCGTCGCCGATGAATTTCAGGATCTCGCCGCCGTGCCGCGCGATCGGCTCGGACATCGCGTCGAAATAGTCGTTGAGCAGGTCGATGACGTCGTCGCGCGGCCAGTTGTCGGAGATTTTCGTGAAATCGCGCAAGTCGCAGATCATGATGGCGGCGCGCACCGTGGTGCCGGTGCCGCGCCTGGTGGCACCGGCGAGGATCAGCTCGCCGGCGTGGGCGCCGACATAGGTTTCCAGCAGGGTTCGCGCCAGGCGGTTCTTGATGCGGATCTCGCTGACCAGCGCCAGCACCGGCAACAGCTTCTTCAGCGCGGCGATATGCGCCTCGTCGAAGCCGCCGGGCCGGTCGGTGGCGAAGGTGACGAGATGGCGCTTGCCGAGGGTGTGGTAGAGCGGCCAGGCCACATAGTCGGTCAGGCCTTTCGTCCGCATCTCGTCATAGAGGGCGTGCTTGCGGCCGAGCGCGGGATCGCGTTCCAGATTCTCGCGCACCTCGGTCGCACCCTCGAACATTTCGCTGGCGGGACTGCCGATGAATTCGGAGCGCTCGCGCACGTCGTAATCGACCCGCGCGATCTCGGCCTCGCGCATGCCGTCGGACCACATGAAGCGGGCCCCCAGCCATTGCGGATGATGGATCAGGACATGAAGCGTCGACCGCTTCAGCGGAATGCCGGCCTGCTGGAGGCGGATGCACATCTGCGCAAAGATATTGTCGATGAAGCGCTCGTCGCGCGTGCCGTTGGTCAGCCAGTCGACGACGCCGTCGGACAGCGTCGTGGCGGGATTCTTGTCTGGCGTGGTCATATCCTGCCCCTTCGCGGCGGTCTGCACGTGGGGAGATATCGTGCGCCGGCCGGGCCGCGTCAACCTGGCCAGTTGCCCGGATCGTGCGCATCAGCAAGGCGATTGCGATCTAGCCGGCCAGCTGGATCGAGCCTAGCACCGCAAGCCCCGAAACGAGCGTCAGCTGCGCTGCCTCGGTCAGCTCCGCCTTCAGCGTGCTGCCATCGGGGATGACAAACTCCCCGTTATCGAGACGGATGCTGCAATTGCCGGACACCGCGTAAACCAGATGCGTGCCGGCAGGCAATGACCGCTTCCCGGGCTCCCGGAGCGCCAGAAGCTCGATCTCGGCCGCACCGCGCCGGGCCATCAGGTTCACGACCTCGACCGGACCTGCCTCGAGCTCGGTCACGATCTCGAGCTCGCCGGTGAAGCGCACGGTCGTGAAAGGTTCGCGCTCGTCGAATTCCCGTCCCGGTGCCTTCAGCACCAGTCCGCGCCCCTCGACGACCATCTGCAGGCGGTCGATGCCGGGCATGTAGGAGAACGGGCCGGGCGCCACGATCGGCGTGAACGCAAAGCGCCACAGCAGGCTGTCCCAATCCTTCGTCGGGCTACCTGCGCGATGGGCATCCGCGATATCGGTAAAAATGCCGCCACCGTTCTTCCAGGGCGAGCGGGTGTAATCTTCGGATTTGAGCAGCGTGGTTTTCATGTGGTGGAGACTGTCCGGAACAAGGCACGTCAGCCGATCCGCTCATGTTGCGCGGGAACGGCTGATTTGGGCGACGATAGCTTGATCCGGCCGTATCGCAAATAGAACCAGTTCAGCGGGAAAAGATGCACCAGCGCGATCAGCCAGCCGACCACCACCATGAAGACGCCTGTAACGATGACAGTGGCGCCCTTCTCGGTCCCGAAGAGATAATGGAGCAGCCATAGCAGTGCGCTCACGACGGTCATGAACAGGACCAGCAGGATCGCCAGCGCCAGTGCCACGCCCGCGGTGGAAAGCAGCCACCAGCCGATGTCGGCAGGTGGCGCGGTGAGCCAGTCGAGCAAAATGCTGCCGGTCGTCCCCTTGAGCATCTCGCACATCGTTGGCCCAGAGCAGGCCAACTTGAGAACCATTCGCAAGCCCGTAATCCCGGCAAGACCCGCGCCGATCGAGATCGCGATTGCGAGCCAGCGCAGCACGGGCCAGAGCTGCCACACCTTGAAAAGCAGCCTGGAGCCGACATCGAGCTGCTTCAGCAGATCGGCGTGTTCCAGTTCCTTGTTGGACGTTCTCAGGGCGATATCCCTGACGGCAAGGAAGTCCCATTGGACCTTCGATTCGTCGCTGAACGACAGATGGGACAGGCTGGTCTGCACCTCGTCCGTCATCATGCGATAGCCACTCAGCATCAGGGCATAGGCCTCGCTGTCGGAAAACGCGTCGAGATCGGTGCGGATGGCAGCCAGTCGCGACTGGACGGACCGAGGGATTCCGTAACTGGTCAACGGCTTCGAGGCGTTCTGCTCCCTGATCGCCTCGTTTTCCGTCGGATCCTGGCAATCGACCCAGTCGATCTGACTGGCGTCCAACCCCTTCTTGAGGTGTAGAAATGCGAGGCCGTTCAGCGCCGAACCGCGCCGAAGCAGATCGACTTCACGGAATTCGGATGCCCGCACGCGGGCCATCAGGATGTCGCTGGAGCGCAGACTTACCGACAGAACCTCGCCGCTTGGCACGTTTTCACTACCGGTCTGCCCGCTCGCATCGCTGACGAGCATCACGGTGCATTCCTGCTCCAGGAGCCCGACGATCCCCTGATTGTCGTGCGTGCCGCCATCGACCAGGCGGATGATGCGGTCGGGATACAATCCTCGCAATTCGACGGGGTCGAACAACGACGGCACGCACGCCGATGCCGCAACGGCCTCGCCCAACGCAACACGCCGATGGTCCAGCGGCGCCTCCCAATAATACATGCGGCGAAGGATATCGTTGCGGTCGACGGGAGAGCTCGCGCCCAGAGGCGGCTCACCCATCCAGCTGACCGCGAACTGCCAGTTATGGCCGGTGTTCAACGTCGTCGCGTTCAGCAGCAGGATCGGAGCCTTTGCGGCGCGATCCCAATTGTCCACCTTGGGGTTGAAGTCGCTGCGGCCGCCTTCGGGCGCGATCTGCAATTCGTTCAGCCAACGGCGTCCATCCTTGTGCCCGTCGCGCACGCGCGAATAGATGTGTTGTTCGAATAGCAAGCCAAGTCGCGTCGTTCGCGTATAGCCGGGGACGATCAGGGACTTCAAGTTGACAAACCAGTTGGCGAACAGCCGCAGGCGAAGGTTTTCCTGAATCGCCTCGACGAAGTCGCGCGCAACACGCTGCACCAGGTCGATGTAATCCTGACGCGTGATCTCGGTGTCCGGCTTTTCCTGCAGCAGACGGCGCACTTCCAGATAATAGTGCGCGCCGACGATCGATCCTCCGGATACGCAGGACAGGACCTCGACATAGCGCAGCATGTCGAGTTCGGCCATGCGCGCGAGAACGCCGATGTGGAACAGCGACGCGCGGAAACCGCCCCCGGACAGCGCGAGGCCGACCTTGCCGATCGTCGCCCCGCGCATGGCGTGGACGGCATCGCCGAACAAGATCTGCAGCGTGCGATAAGCTTCCTTTCCCTCGGACAGGTCCTGCTGCTGCGCGGTCGCCACCGAAACCAGCTGGCGCGTGGTGCTTTCGAGCTCCCAATCCGGAGGATTGAGCGCCAGACCCTCGCGCAGCCAGTAGCGTGCCTCGTCGTAGCGCAGCAGGCCGAAACAGGCTTCGGCCAGCGTGGCGACGAACCACCAATTCGTCTTGAGTGCGGCATTGGCCTTGATTTCAGAGGCCGGCACGAGCTCGGCGATCAGCCGTTCACGGATCGTGCGAGCGTCCGCGGCATGGCGAACCGCGTCGTCCGGGCTACCCTCGCGCTCCTGCTGAGCGAGAACATCCAGCATGAAAGCGGCATTGATCCCGGTGTAACCCCAGTCTTCCGCGATATCGCGGTCGGCGCCCGCGGCGTACCATCTGACGGACCGTTCGAGGTCGCGCCGACGCCCGGTCAGCTTCCACCGGTATTTGTGGAGCGCGCCGGCGAGACCGAGGGTCTCCGAGGACGGCCGTGACGCATGGAGGTCTGCCGATTCGAGAAGCTTTAGTGCCTCGTCGAACCGCGTCTCCGCCGGAAGGTCCGGATCGCGGTAGGTGCACAAGGCCTGTCTCTGAATCAATCTCAGCCGGACGCGCTCCTGCCGCTTCGCCTCCGGAAGCTCGCTCGCGATCGCGAAGAGCTCCCTGGCGTAGGTAAAGTAGCGCTCCTCCTTGAGGCGCTCGGCAAGCTCCCTGATCGTATCGAGCGTCGCATTTTCGCCCCGAATGATCCGCCTTGCCTGCTCGACCGTCGGGTTGGCCTCCCCACTCCTGCCTTGCCTGGCGGCCTTGTCGGCCGAACTGGCGATCTTTGCGTTGCGCGACCAGCCGCCCAGCTTCTCGTCAAGCCTTCCCTCCGTGAGCAAGTACGCCTGGACCAACGGATGCAGCGCCACCGGCTGAGACAACGGATCGACCAGAGCGAGATTGGCAAGACGCTGGAGTCGGGCCAGGGCCGCCACCGAATCTTTACCACCCTCGGTCTCGACATGCTTGCCCTTGGCGATCGCGATCAGCAAAGCCTCCTCATCCGGCTTCAATCGCGAGACGGTTTCCTTGAGGCTCTGAGCAATTGATGTGCTCCGCGTTGCCGACAGCAATTGATCGAAGGCCACAACGTCGTGACGGTCGAATTCTTCCCTGAGCTGCTCACAGGCCTGCGACAGCGTCGCGCCTTGCGAGATGCGGCGATCGAGCGCCGACCGCACCAGGGTTGCCCCCAGCGGCAAAGTCACCAATTCGCGTGCATATTTGTAGCGCGCGCTTTCCGCCGGCGTCAGAAAAATATCGTTGGTCTTCAGGACCTGAAGGGCCTGATCCTCCGTGAGCGGCCCGACATTGATCACCTTCCCCTCGAACCGGCCGGCGACGCTCGCATCGCGGGTGATGACGATCTGCGTGCATTGCGCCCCGAGCTTGAAAAACTCCTCGACATATTCCATCAACCAGACGTCATCGACGACGAGTAGATAACGGCGATCCGCGAGAGTTTTCTGGAGCCAGGCGTCGCCGCTTTGACGACCGCCGCCGAAGATCTTCCGGAACCATTCCTGAACGGCCTCGCGCGTCCAGTGGCGGTCGGCGTTCACCCAGAGGATACCTCCCGGATACTTGTCAACAACCTCGGGGTCTCTACAGACTTTTGCAACCAGCGTCGTCTTTCCGGTCCCGCCTCCACCGCACACGGCCAGCCGCGTCAGTTGCGAGGAGGCCGCACGCACGACCTCGTCCTTGAGCTCCTTGATCGCCGCCGGACGGTCGACCCAGGAGTCCGCGACCAGCGGGGCGAGCTGCGGTGCGAGTTTGTACAAGAACGGAAATGCGGCCTGGATCTCGCCGGCGAATACGCTGCGCACGCGGCTGGTCTCCGGCGCCAGCAGCGCGAGGTGGAGCGCGATGCGACGATACGCGTCGATGAGCTTCTGGGTCGCCGGATCCGGAGGCGCGGTGTCCGGACCGATCACCCGCGCTTCCCGATAGTTGTATCGGGGGATGTAAGGGATCTGGAGATTCCAGAGCGGCCGATCCATGTCCTGGAACGGCGCTGGGACGAAACCGCCCCGCTCGACCTTGTCGGCAAAGCTGGCCGAAAACTCGGCGAGACGATCGGACTCCGAATTGTCGATCCGCGTCGGAATCACCAGCGCCTGGACCGCCCGATCATCACGCGCCTGCTTCACATCGTGCTTGTTCAGTCCGGAAATGACGCGCACCACGCCGTCGACGTTCTGAAAATTCGGAGCGCAGAATGCGACCACGGCGTCGGGAATGTGGCGGGTGCAGATGCCGCCCATTTCGGTGACGCCGGTGCGGCTGTCGATCAGGACGACGTCGGCGATCGCGAGAAGCTGGTCGCGAAACCAGGAGAAATATTGCTGTCCCTCGTATGCACCGTAGAACTCGCTCCAATCGAAGCTCTGGATCATCGCCGCATAGTCGCCAAACTTGTCGGCGGGTCGGGCACCCGCGGAGAGCAGGAAGACGCCGTTCTCGCCTTTGTCGGGCGCGTGTAGCTGTTGCAGAAACGGCCCGAAGACGGACCCAGCCAGGACACCACCGACATTTCGCGACGACGCGCGGGGCTTCACCGCGTAATAGAGCTTGTCGAGGAACGCCTCGAACGTCTCGGGAGGCTCCTCTTGTGGACTTTCGACGATGTCGCGAAGAAGAAACTCCGGCACATTGGCATCCAGCAGCACCTTGCGGTTCTGTTCCGCTGCCTGCGCCGCTTCGATAGTCGTCTGCTGCGAGGAGTCATGTTCGCTCGCCGGGGACCGCAGCTTGATCTGCGCCTTGAGCCTCTGCGCGGAGAACCCGGGATAGGCATCCCTGTAGGCGACGACCATGTCGATCAGCCCCAGATGGGACTGCAGCGCGGCAAGTTCCGATTCATGGCCCGGCAGGCAGAAAAATGTTTCGAGGCCCGGCGCCTCCAGATCCCAATCAATCAGGACGACGCGGAGGCCCATCTGGTGGAAGGTCTCGGCGACGTTGGCGATCGCCATGGAGCGGCCGACGCCTCCTTTGTAGGAGTAGAACGTGTAGATCATGGCTAGCTCCCCGGCGTCAGCAGCGGATTCGTCCCGCTCCGCTTCTTCTGGAAGTAGTAGTAGCCGAGGCCGCTCCGGATCAGGCGCTCGACCTGGACGGCGTGCTGGACGTCGATCCCGCAGAACGCGAACGGTTCGAAGGTGAGAATTTCCGGAATGAGATGAGCGTCCAGAACCGGCCTGCTGTTGCCCAGCAGGCTGCTGTAGAGCTGGTAGGCACCGACCGCCTCGACCGGCGAGATCGATACGATCATCGACTGCTGCTTCTTGGCGTAGGCGTCAAGTCTACGGAAGATTTTCTGAACGACGGGATGAAACAGCGAAACCGGATCGGTGACCACGACCGAGGGCCCGTCGGACAGCGTCTCTACGAACCGCCGTACCGCGGCCGCGTCCGGCAGCTTTTTGACTTCCTCCACAAGATCGATCGGCCGCCAATGAAACCGATGGGCGGCATCGAGACTCGCGTTGACCTTTTCCCGGACATCCTGCGCCAGATCGATGATGGTCTTGGCCGTGCCGAACGGTTTCCAGTCGAACGCACTCGCACCGTATCGCGCCTTTGCATCCGCCAGAGCCAAGCCAACCGATTGCAGAAACTCACCTAGCGACGGCTCGCTCGCGACCATCTTGTCGTTGATGATCCTGTCGAGATAGTCCGCCCCGGCGGCGGGCTCGGATGTCAGCACCGTCAGTGCGAGCGTGACGGGTTGCGAGGGCAACCCTTCGAGAACCGCATTGCCGATATCGCGCACGATCCGAGACCAGATTGCGTCTGCTGGCGCCGCGTCGACCTTGGCGACACCGAGATCGCCTGCGATCTTGTCATAGACACCGCGAAGAGCCGTAAAGCCCTGGAGAACGGTCAGCGGACCATAGTCGACGCCGTTTTCCAGGGGGATGTAGAAGAGCTTTCGCTTGCGGCCGTCCGGCATCGTCGGGTTGGTCTGCTGGTGCTGCCGAAACGCCTCGATCTCGGGTGCAACTTCGTTGGACTGATGTGCATTTGAGGACCAAAAAACGACGAAGTTCGCCGAGTCCCGGGCCTCATTCTGGAAGACAGGTCGCCACTGCTCACCGGGCGGAATCGAGTTGGGCGCCAAGAATGGCTTGATGGTCGGGAAGCGCGTCCGGATATCGCTAAAAAAGCGCTTCGCCCAGACTTCGTCCTTGCTGCTGTAGGAAATGAACAGATCCGACATTTGCCGCTCCGGGCAGGAAATCAATTTCAAGTGGCAGAAAATGAACGGATATTCCTTCGGCTGCATCGGAACGGCAAGAGGCTTTCTCGGAATATTTTCCGAGTCCCCTCCGATTGGTGTTGGCTGGAACTTACCGGGGACCGAATCTCGGCCCTTCAATCGGCAATTGAAGGTGCGACGCCCGTGGCATCATCGGGGAGACACCGCGCAGTTTCGTAGCCCGCATGAGCGAAGCGACATGCGGGCTACAGGTCTAGGTGACCCTCACTCGCCCTTGCCGGCCTTCAGCTTCGGCAGCGTCTCGACGATCTTCTGCTTGCCGTCGACGATCTCGGCGAGGAAGCTGGCGCGGTCGATGTCGCCGTTCTGGTCCCAGCTGGCTTCCATCAGCATGCCGGGCGCCTTGTCCGGCGTCAGCGTCAGGCCTTTCATCGCGGCGCCAAAGGCCTTGCTGTCGAACTTGCCGATCTTTTCGGTGACGTATTTGACGAGATAGACCGCGGTGTAGCCCTTGATGCCGTTGTGGTCGGGCCGATATTTGTAGCGTTCGCTGAACTTCTTCGTGAAGTCCTCGATGGCCGGGATCGGGGCGTCGGCGGACAGGCCGACATGGCCGCGCACGCCGTTGGCGGCGGGGCCGGCGAGCTCGACCACCTTCTGGCTGAGCAGCGTGGTCTCGCCGAACAATGGCGTCGTCAGGCCCTGCCGCTTCGCCTCGATCAGGAAGCGGGCGCTCTCCTCCTCGTTGGTGTAGACGAACACGGCATCCGCCTTGGCGCCCTTGAGCTTGATGACGTCGGAGCCGAAATCGACCTGGCCCTGCTCGGTCGAGATGTCGGCGGCGATCTCGATATTGCGCGCTTTCATCTCCTTCACGAAATTGTCGTGGCCGCCCTTGCCGAAATCATTGTTGACCCAGACCAGCGCGACCGTCTTCACCTTGAGCTTGTCGTGCAGATAGTTGGCGATCTTGGGCATGGAGAATTGCTGGCCGAAGGCGGTGCGGAACACCCAGGGTTTGCCCTGCGTGGTGATGTCGGCAGCCTCGGCGCCGACGATCTGCGGGATCTCGGCCTGCTGCGTCAGCGCCATGTTGACCTTGACCGAGCCGGAATAGATCGGCCCGAGCACGACGTAGGGGTCCTTGTCGAGAACCTTCTGCACCTGGGCGCGCGAGATTCCGGGATTGCTCTGGGTGTCCAGATGCTCGGTCTGGATTTTCCGGCCGAGAATGCCGCCGGCATTGTTGATCTCCTCGACGGCGAGCGCAACACCGTCACGCCAATTGGTGCCCGACACAGCGCCGGGTCCGGAGAGCTCAATGACGTCGGGGATGTAGACCGTGGTCTGCGCGCAGGCCGCGCCCGCCCACAGCGATGCCACGATGGCGATACCGAGCCTCCCTTTAAGATGCCTCATCACGTCCCTCCCCTGTTTGCTCTGTTGTTATCTTGTCTGGTCTGCAGCTCCGTCGAAGCCGAGCAGCCGTGCCGGCGTTCGCCACAACAGGCGATGCTGGTCGCTCGCGTCCGGAAACAGTCTTGTCAGCACCGCGAGCAGCGGGCCGTAATCCAGCCGTTCAGCGGCGCGCAGGAACGGATAGTCCGAGCCCCAGACGCAGCGATCGAGCGTGAAGGCGTCAACGAGCGCTGCGATGAACGGCCAGGTGTCCTCGTAAGGATGCGGCTGCTGCGAGAACTTGTAGTAGCCGGAGAGTTTCATATGCGCGTCGCGCTCGCGGCCGACCGCCAGCAGCGCCTGGAAGGCCTTGCCCTGTAGCCCCTGCCCGACCGAGGGACGGCCGCAATGGTCGAACACCAGACGCACGGGTGATTTTTCGATCAGCGGCAACAGATCGAGCAGCTGGTCCTGCTCGACCTGGATTTGCAGGAACAGGCCGAGGCTGGTCAGCTTCTCCAGCAGCGGCGCGGCCTTGAGATAATAGTCGGCGCCGTGGAACGGCACATTGAATGCGACACCGATCACGCCGGCGGCTTTCAGCCGTTCCAGCTCGCGGATCCCAACGTCGTTCTCGACGACGGCGACACCCCTGAAGCGGCCGCCGCCCTGCCTCAGCGTATCGAGCAGGATGCGGCTGTCGCTGCCGTAGCCGGTGTTGGTGGCCACCACGAGCGCGTGCCTGACATCGAAGGCGTCGAACACGCGGATGAGCTGCGCGGCGGGCGCGATCTCCTGACCGCCCGGCCGGTATGGCGTGTCGGCGGAATAGGGAAAGCGGACGGGATCGATGGCGTGGATGTGGCAATCGATCCTGGGGGACGCCGGCATTGTCATGGCGCAAAACTCCCCGGTGTTCGTATCAGAACGTCGCCTCGATGGCCTTGATCAGCTCCGGCGTCACGTCGGGCATGATTCCGAACCAGGCCTTGAAGGCAAGCCGGGCCTGGTTGAGCAAGAGGCCGAGCCCGTTCACGGTGACGCAGCCGCGCGCACGGGCCTCCGCCAGGAACGGCGTTTCCAGCGGCGTGTAGATCAGATCGGCGACAAGCGTTTCGGGCCTCAAGCGCGACAGGTCGATCTCCAGCGCATCCTTGCCGACCATGCCGCGATCGGTGCAATTGACGAGCAGGGCGACATCGCCAAGCGCGGCGGCGCGGTCGTCCCACGCGACGATGCTGACCGCGGAGCCGAACTCCCTGGCGATCGCCTGCGCCTTCTCCGCGGTCCGGTTGGCGATACGGATCTCGCGCGCGCCGTTCTCCAGCAGCGCCACGACCACCGCGCGCGAGGCGCCGCCTGCGCCCAACAGCAAAATCGGCCCGGCATCGCCGCGCCAATCGGCCTTCGCATCGCGCAGGCTCTGCACGAAACCGTTGCCGTCATTGTTGAATCCGGAAAGCGTGCCGTCCGCTTCGACGACGATGGTGTTGACGGCGCCGATGCGTTTTGCGGTCTCGTTGACGTGGTCGAGCAGCGGCATCGCCGTCTGCTTGTGCGGCATGGTGACGTTGCAGCCGCGGAAGCCAAGCGCGATCAGCCCGTCGAGCGCGTCCTCGAGCCGCTCCGGCTTCACCGCCAGCGGCACATAGGTGCCGCGGATGCCGTGCGCCTTCAGCCAGTAATTGTGAATGACGGGCGAGCGCGAATGCGCGACCGGCATGCCGATGACACCCGCAAGTCCAAATCCGTCCAGCGACATGCTGCGCTTCCATCCCTGAGACCGCCGGCGCATTTTCGCGGGGCAGCTTGTTCCTCCATGGCCACGCCTTTCGGCGCTCGACCATGCTATTTGGTCGTTTGTCCAATTCTATTATGCGGAACGGTCAGCTCGCGCAATCTGAATCTCGCGGGGGTGCGGCATGCCGGGGACCTGGTGCCGAAGGCCGGCAGGCATCGATCCCCACGTGCAATGCCGGCTTCAGCGCGTCATTTCGACGTCAATGCCGCGACCGGACGCCAGCCATCGTCAGGCGCGGCGGCGATGAATTGCCAGCAACGGCCGCGCATCAGCTCGGCGGGACGATCGTGCGCGCGTTGCTGCAACACGGCTTCGAAATCGGCGAGCGCAGCGACAAACCGGCGCGCCCGATAGTTGGCGAGACCGTGCTCGTAATCCGCGATCCAGCCGGCTTCGGTCACACCTTGATCCACGATTCCGACCAGCTCGTGGACGGAAAGCCCCTCCTCCCGTCCGTAAACCGCGATGCTCTCGATCTCGCGCGTGAGGATGCCCCCGCGCGCCAGGCGTTCGGTCGCCTCGCCGATCAGGATGCGCGTTCCGTAGGATTTGTTGGCGCCTTCAAGCCGGCTGGCGACGTTCACGGCATCGCCGATCACGGTATAGTTCAGTCGCAGCTCCGAGCCGATATTGCCGACCAGCATGCGACCCGAATTGATGCCGATGCGGATCTGAAGCGGCTGGCCGAGATCGTCGACAAGGCCGGACTCGTCCATCGCCCTGCGGCAAGCCAGCGCCGCGCGACAGCAGCGCAAGGCGTGATCTTCCTGCGGCTGCGGCGCGCCCCAGAATGCCATGACGGCGTCGCCGATAAATTTGTCGATGGTGCCGCCATCGGCGACGATGATTTCCGAGGTGAGGTCGAGATAGCGCGACAGCAGCGGCACCACGCGGTCACCCATCCGCTCGGACAGTCCGGTAAAGCCGGCGATGTCGATGAACATCACGCTGAGCTCCTGGATGCTGCCGCCGGGCCTTGCCTCGACGCCCTGTTGCAGGAGCGCACGGACCAGATCCGCCGGGATGAATTTTCGGAAAGCGGAAAGGCCGGCCGCCATCTCGGCGATCGCGCCCGACAGGCTCGCGATTTCCTTGAGGCGCGAGGGGTGGCGGCGGACCTGCTCCAGCGCGAACGCTTCGACATGGCGAAGCTCGCCGACGACGCGCGACAACGGCGCGGCGATGACGGAGCGCGCCAACATCGCCGACGCCAGCGCCGCGAGCACGGCGCCGACGGCAAGGCCGAGGATCAGGCGACGAAGCGTGGTCTCGACGGGCCCGAGGAACTCCGCTTCCGGGATCACGGTGGCGAGCGACCAGCCGGGAAACGGCAGCGGCGTCAGCGCGACCTCGTAGGCCGCGCCGCGCGAGGTCAGGCGGCTCCGCCAGGCCTCCTTGCGGCCGGCCTCGCCTGCCTTTTCGAGCGCTGCGCGCGCCAGCGGGAGCAGCGTGATATCGCCGCGCGCCGGATGCAGCTCGTCGGCCTCCTTGTCGGGGGCCGCGACGAGATCGCCGCTGCCATCGACGATGAAAGCGGTTCCGGTGCGCCCGACCTCGAGCTGCGACAGGAAGCGCGCGAGCCTCGTATATTCGATGACGACGGCCAGAACACCTTGCCGCTCCTGGTAGACGTCGATCGGTCCGGCAAAGGCGATCGACGGCCGCTCGCCGGTCGGATGGTCCGCGACCCTGAACCATTGCGGGTCGTCCGCGGTGAGCCCGGCCTTGAACCAGGCCTGGTCAGCGACGCGGAAATCAGTCGGCTCGAACCGGCGGTTGGCGAATTCGATATCCCCGGGCACGACGTCGTATTCATCGACGCGGCGCTGACCGGGATGATCGGTCAGCGAGATCTCCATCATTTCCAGCCGCCGATCGCCAAGCTTATGCGCGGCAAAGAACGAACCGTCGGGCCAGCCGAAGGCAACCCAGGAGATCGTCGCCTGCGACTGCAATTGCGAGAGAAAGACGAATTCGCGCTTGTCGGCCTCGCGGGTGTCGAGCACGTTCTGGAGGAACAGGGTGCGGATCGCGGTGTGCGCCGCGCGCGCCTCGTCGACGATGGCCGAGACCTCCTTGCGCACCGCCGCCACGATCTGCTCGTTGATGGTTGAGGCCAGCTGCCGGCTGGTCGCCTCCGCCGTGCGCCACCACAACAGGCTGGACAGAGCGGCGGTCAGCAGGATCGCGGCCAGAACGAGCGCGGACACGGCGAGGCGGATGCTGACGGTCAGCCCCGCGATCTCCCGAATTCGCCGTGCGGGATCAACATTCATCGCCGTTTTGCCTTCTCAGGGCCTGCGCATCATCTGACATCGTTCTACGCCGCCGGCCGTCAATCGTTACCTCTGGCAGCTGCGGGCCGTCCCCGCCAATGCCCGCCGGCTAACGTCTCGATAGCGCCAAGGCATTGGATTGGCGCCGGCGTTTGCCCGTTAATCCCGGCCCAAGCGCACCAACCGGGCGCCCCGACCAACCGGTCTCACGGACTCGTGAGCACCCCGGCAGTAACGCCGGCTGCGCGCGAGGCGAACGAGACCATGCGCCTTCGCCTGCCAGGCGATGCCATCTCGAACAGGAGAACTGCGATGTCTGCCAAACACGTTGTCACCACGCTCGCTCTCGCCGGCGCCATGTCGACCGCGCTCGCGACGCTTGCCGCCGCCGGCCCGCTGACCAAGGCCGAGGCCGAGGCCGCCGTCGCCGCCAAGAAGGAGAAGTGCTTCGGCGTCGCGCTGAAGGGCCAGAACGATTGCGCCGCGGGCCCGGGCACGACCTGCCAGGGCACCTCGACCGTCGATTTCCAAGGCAACGCCTGGAAGTTCGTCCAGGGCGGCACCTGCACCAGCATCGACCTACCGGGCGGCAAGAAGGGCTCGCTGAAGCCGGTCTGACGGCCCGGCCGATCCATCACGCCACACGAAGGAAGCGGAGAGGTACCATGATCACGGCCATCAAGCCCGCCACCGTGCCGCTCCGCTTTTCACGTCCGATCGGCGGTGTCGCCGGAACGAGCTTCAAGACCGAGCACCTTCCCGCGATTCTCGAAACCGGCCCGCAAGCCGGCTTCTTCGAGGTGCACGCCGAGAACTACATGGGCGCCGGCGGACCGCCGCATCGCGCGCTGGAGATGATCCGCCGCGACCATCCGCTGTCCCTGCACGGCGTCTGCATGTCGATCGGCGGGCCCCAGCCGCTCGACAAGACGCATCTGGCGCGCTTCCGCAGCCTTGTCGCGCGCTACCAGCCCGCACTGGTCTCGGAGCATCTGGCGTGGTCGACGCATGAGACCAGCTTCTTCAACGATCTCCTGCCGCTGCCCTATACCGAGGCGACACTGGCCTGCGTCTGCGATCACATCGACCAGGTGCAGGAGGCGATCCGCCGTCCGCTGCTGCTGGAGAACCCGTCGACCTACCTGACCTTCCGCGAGTCCGCGATGAGCGAGACCGATTTCATTGGCCGCATCGTGGCGCGCACGGGATGCGGCCTGCTGCTCGACATCAACAACGTGTTCGTGTCCGCGACCAATCACGGCTTCTCCGCGCTCGACTACCTCGCCGATTTTCCGCTTGCTCACGTCGGAGAGATTCATCTCGCCGGTCACGCGGAGCAGACCGACGATGACGGCAACCTCCTCCTCATCGACAGCCATGACGGCCCCGTCGCCGATGCGGTGTGGAAGCTGTTCGAGATCATCATCGCACGGCGCGGTCCCCTGCCGACGCTGATCGAATGGGACAGCAGCATCCCGGCATGGCCGATTCTGCGAGCCGAGGCCGCCGCCGCGCAGGCGATCCTCGATCGCTGCAAGCTGGCCGCGGCAGCGGAGGATCGCCATGCGGCGTGATGCTGACCTTGGATTTGCCGCAGCCTTCGCGCCGCCGCTGCTCGACCCCGCGCGCGAGGTGCCGATGGCCGTGGCCGGCCGGAACGGCAAGCCGGCAGGCCGACGCTATGACGTCTACCGCAACAATGTCACGGTCAGCCTGATCGAGACGCTGGCTGCGATCTACCCGGCGGTGCACCGCATCACGGGACCCGATTTCTTCCGCGCCATGGCACGCTTCCATGTCCGCAGCACCCCGCCGGACTCGCCGCTGCTGTTCGAATATGGCCGCGACTTTCCGGACTTCATCGAAGCTTACGAATATGCGCAGGACATGCCCTGGCTTGCCGACGTCGCACGGATCGAGCGGGCCTGGCTCGATGCCTATCACGCCGCCGACGCGCTGCCGCTGTCGCCGGCGCGGCTGTCCGCCATCGCGCCGGAGCGACTTGGCGATCTCGTTCTCGCACCGCATCCGGCCACACGGATCGTACGATCGCCATATGCGGTCGTGACGATCTTTGCCGCCAATCGCGTCGACGCGCCCACCGCGCGCGTCGACGCGTCCACCCCGGAAGACGCCCTGATCACACGTCCCGAATTCGACGTCGTGGTACGCCACCTTCCGCCCGGCGGCGCGATCTTTGCCGCCAGCCTGATGTCCGGTCAGGCGCTCGGCGCGGCCGCAATGGCGGCGTTCGACGCATCGGCTGAATTCGACATCGCCGCGAACATCGCCGGCCTGATCGAGGCGGGCGCATTCACCTCGCTTGCTGCTGGAGACGCATGATGATCACGGACCAACGCATGACGACCGGCGGCAGCCTGCCGTCACCCGGGCTGCTCGTCGACAAGGCCAATCAGCTGGTGCAGACGATTGCGACTCCCTCGCTTGTCCAGCTCGTGCTGCGCGTGGCGCTGTCCGTGCCGTTCTGGCGCTCGGGCATGCTGAAATGGGGCGGCTTCCTGAAGCTCAACGACACCGCGGTGACGCTGTTCAGCGACGAGTTCATGCTGCATCTGCCCGGAGGGCCCTACCACTTTCCAGCGCCGGCGGTGATGGCCTTCCTGTCGGGCTGCGGCGAGATCATGTTCCCGATCCTGCTGGTGCTGGGTCTCGGCACGCGGTTCGCCGCGCTCGGGCTCCTGTTCATGACCGTCATCGTCGAGCTCACCGTGCCCGACGGTTGGCCGATTCATCTCACCTGGGCGGCGATGGCGCTGGCCCTCATGGCTTACGGGCCCGGCAACATCTCGCTCGATCATCTGATCTGTCGCGCACGATCGCAGGCGCAATAGGCCCCCCTCCTTTGTGTCCGCAAGCACGCCGTCATCCTGAGGTGCGCGCCCTCGCGCGCCTCGAAGGATGGGCCGCGGGCGCCTGTAGCCCATCCTTCGAGGCTCACCTTGCGATGCGAATGCATCGCAGGGTGAGCACCTCCAGCGACAACCGCTTTGCGGTTGCGCGGGGATGACGTCGGTGGGTGTGGTTGACGTCGTTAGCCTCTCACATCCCGCTCAGGCCGCTATCGACCGCCAGCGTCTGCGCCGTGACGTAGACGCTCTCGTCCGACAGGAAGAACAACACGGCATAGGCGATCTCCCAGGCGGTCGCCTGGCGGCCGAAGGGGACGTGGCCTTTGCCGCGCGAGGGACGGCCGGCGCCGGCTTCGCGGCCGTTGGGGGTGTCGACGAGGCCGGGATAGACGAGGTTGGCGCGGATGCCGCGGCGCGCGCCGAGATGGGCGATGTTGCGCATCAGGCCGCCGAGCGCAGCCTTGGAGGAATCATACACCGCCATCTGCGAGCCGGCCTTCAGCGCCGCGATCGAGGAAATGAAGACGATGGCGCCGCCATCGTCGAACTTCGGCAGGCCTGCGCGGCAGCACAGCATCGGGCCGCGGACGTTGACGTCGTAGATTTTGTTCCACTCCTCGGGGCTGACGGCATCGAGGCCGGTCTTGCCGAAGGTGCCGATGTTGAGCACCATGCCGTCGAGGCCGCCCATCGCGCCATGCGCCTCCTCGATCATGCGGACGACGTCGGCTTCGCTCGTGACGTCAGCGGCGATGGCAAAGGCCTCGCCGCCTTCGTCGGTGATGCGCTTCACCGTCTGCCCGGCGGAGCTGCGGTTGAGATCGGCCACGGCAACCTTCGCCCCCTCGCGCGCGCATAAAATGCTCATGGCGCGGCCGTTGCCGATCGGATCGGTGGCGGCGTCGAACACGCGCTGGCCGCCGCCGACGATGAGGATGCGGCGGCCTTTCAGGCGGCCCCTGCCCGGCGCTTCGCCCAATGATTCAGCGCTGGGTGGACGGACGTAACGCTCCGGCTTGCTCTCGGAATTTTCGGCCATGCGACCCGCCTATTTCTTGCCGCCGTCATAGACCTTCATGCCGGCCGCGGGATCGAGATCGGTCTCGGTCGCCTCCGTGAGGCGCGCCATCATCATGTAGAAGCCGAGCGCGACGATGGATTCGACGATCTCCTGATCGCTGAAATGTTTTCGCGCGGCGGCGAAGGTCGGCTCGGGTACGCGGACGTTCTCGACCACTTCGCGGCCGAACTTGAGCAGCGCGCGCTCCGCCTCGCTCAACGCGGCAGAGTCATAATCGCTGCGCTCCACCGCATCGATTTGCGCTTGCGTGCAGCCGACGCCGAGCGCGATCGGCACGTGCTGGCGCCATTCATAGGCGCCGCCCTCCAACTGCGCGGCCTGGAGGATCAGCAGCTCGCGGTTGACAGCGCTGAGCTTCTGCTTGTGCAGGATCGAATTGCCGAGCCGCATCGCCGGGATCATGTTGGCCTCGGCATGGGCCATCATGCGAAAGATGTTGAGCTTGACCGGCATGCGGTCGAACGAGGCGCGGATGTCGCCGCTCGTCGTCTCCGGGTCAATCAGGGGCAGCCTTGCCACGCGTTTCTCCCTTGGCTTTGCGCTTCTTGTTGTCCTCGCCACCTGCCGCGATCAGCGACAGGAAGAAGGCGAGATAGCGGTCGATCGCCTCGATCACCTTCGGCCGCGCAGACGGCGTCGCGCCCATCACGTAATGCTCGAGACGGATGTAGATCAGGCCCGCCGCGAACAGCCGCGCGGTCTCGCGCGGATCCGGCGTCGAAATCAGGCCGGCGAGCGCAAAGCCACGGAAATAATCCGTCATCAGGCTCTGCTCGCGCGCATAGAAATGATCGGCGAATTTGGCGCGGATGCCGGGCACGCGGTTGCGCTCCGCGGTGATCACCTTCTGGAACTGGTGCTCGCGCGGGTCGGACCATTGCGCGACGAGGTCCAATGCAAACTGCCGGCAGAACGCGGCGGGCTGCCGCGCCAGCTGCTTGTAGCGCGGCTCCTCCAGCCGGCTCGCCGAGCTGGCCGGACCGTGCTCGGCCACGATCGCTTCCAGGATCGCGGCCTTGCCGACGAAGTGATTGTAGAGGCTGCTCTCACGGATGCCGACGCGGCGCGCGAGCTCGCGCATCGAGGCGCCGCCATAGCCGCTCTGCGCGAACAGATGGAGCGCTTCGTTGAGAATGCGCTCGCGGGTCGTGGGCGCGGCGGCTTCCGCCGCGCTGGTGGTGTGGACAGCCATGATGCCTTGACTAACGAACGATCGTTCGCTAGTCAACCGGACGAACGATCGTTCGTTTGCCAGCCTGGCGAGAACGATCGCGGCCCGCAAGTCCGCGGGCGCTGTTCTCGCGTTTCAATTCCGCCCCTTGAGAGGCGGAGAGCAATTTGGGGAGACGATGTCATGGCGCGCTTTGCCCGCCTTCGCCTGGGTGCGGCCTGCATCCTGTTGCCGCTGCTCGCAGCCGGCACCGTCCAAGCCCAGAACGCGAAATACGATCCCGGCGCCGACGACAGGACCATCAAGATCGGCACCACCGCGCCGCTGAGCGGCCCGGTCTCGGCGTTCGCGCAGATCGCGAAATCCGCCGAGGCCTATTTCCGGAAAGTGAACGACGACGGCGGCGTCAACGGACGGCGCATCCAGATGATCATCGCGGATGATGCCTATAGCCCGCCGAAGACGGTGGAGCAGACGCGGCGGCTGGTCGAGAGCGAAGAGGTGCTGCTGATTTTCGGCGGCGTCGGCACGCCGACCAACAGCGCCGTGCACAAATATCTCAACGACCGCAAGGTGCCGCAGCTCTTCCTGGGCTCGGGCGCGGCGAAGTGGGACGATCCCAAGAACTTTCCGTGGACCGTCGGCTGGCAGCCGACCTATCGCGACGAAGCGATCGCCTACGCCAAATACATCAAGGCGAGCCATGCCAATGCAAAGATCGGTGTGCTCTATCAGAACGACGATCTCGGCAAGGATTATCTGAAGGCGCTGGAAGAAGGGCTCGGCGGCGGCGAAGCCATCGTCGCGCGTGCGGCCTACGAGACCTCGGCGCCGACGGTCGACACGCAGATCCTGCAACTGAAGACCGCGGGCGCTGACGTGGTGCTGGTGGCTGCGACGCCAAAATTCGCGGCGCAGGCGATCCGCAAGATCGGCGAGATCGGCTGGAAGCCTGTGACCATCATCTCCAACGTCTCGGCCTCGATCAGCGGCGTGCTGGAGCCGGCCGGGAAGGACAATTCCACCGGCATCATTTCCAGCCAGTATCTGAAGGACGCAACCGACCCGGCCAACAAGAACGATGCCGGGTACAAGGAATGGCTGGCGTTCATGGACAAGTATTTGCCCGACGCCAACAAGAGTGACTGGCTCAACGTCTACGGCTACACCATCGCACAGACGCTGGTGACGGTGCTGAAAGCCTCCGGCGACGACCTCACCCGCGCCAATGTGATGAAGCAGGCGACGAGCCTCAAGGACGTCAAGCTGCCGATGCTGATCAACGGCACCGCGGTGAGCAACTCGCCGGAGCGCACCACGCCGATGACGAGCCTCCAGCTGATTCGCTTCGACGGCACGCGCTGGGTGCCGTTCGGCGATCTCCTGAAGAACTAAAGCATGCGGCAGGTCAGGGTCGGCAGCATGCGGATCGATCTCGTCAGCGAGATCGCTTCGCTCGCCTTCGACAAGACCTGGCTGTTCGCCAACGTCACCGACGCGGTGATCGCGGAGAACCGGAGCTGGCTCAATCACCGCTATATCGAGCCGGAGACCGGCCGCTTCATCCTCAGCCATCACTCCTATCTCGTACGCACGCCGCGCTGGACCGCCATCGTCGACACCTGCTGCGGCAATCACAAGAAGCGGCCGCGCGTGCCGGTATGGAACGACCTCGACCAGCCCTATCTCGACAACATGCAGGCGCTCGGCGTTGCGCCGGAAGAGGTCGACTTCGTGATGTGCACGCATCTGCATGTCGATCACGTCGGCTGGAACACGCGGCTCCTCGACGGAAGCTGGGTACCGACCTTCCCCAACGCGCGCTATCTGATGGGACGCGAGGAGTACCGGCATTTCGAGGCCGCGCACAATGCGGCGCCGAGGAGCCCGGTGAACCATGGCTCGTTCGAGGATTCCGTGCTGCCGGTGGTCGCGGCTGGGCTTGCCGAGTTCGTCGAGACCGACCATCGCCTGTTCAGCGACCGCGACGCCGCCTTGCGCTTCGCGCCGGCACCCGGCCACACCGCCGGCAACATGCAAATCCACCTCAATGGCGGCCACGACCATGCGGTGATGTCCGGCGACGTGATCCATCATCCGATCCAGTGCGCGGCGCCGTGGCTGTCGAATGCCGCCGATGTCGATCCGGCTGCGGCGGTGGCGACACGGATGGCGCTGCTGGAGGAGCTCGCGGATACGCCGAGCTATCTGCTCACCGGCCATTTTCCGGCGCCGACCGCGGGCCGTGTGATCCGGCACGGCGATGCCTACAGATTTCGTTTCGAAGATTAGGGAATGCCATCATGATGCTGCGCACGGTCACGCTTTCGTTTCTCGCATTGCTGTCTGCCGCGCTGCCGGCACGCGCCGAGGATTCCGCCGCCTACCCCACCCACAAGATCAGGATGCTCTTGCCCTACGCGGCCGGCGGCGGCGGCGACGTGGTCGGCCGGCTGCTCGCGGACAAGATGGGCAAGCAGCTCGGACAGAGCATCTATATCGAGAACCATACGGGAGCTGCCGGCACGCTCGGCACGCAGATGGTCGCGACCTCGCCGAACGACGGCTACACCATCACCGTCGGCGGCATGACCACGCATGTGCTGGCTCCCGCGATCTATCCAAAGCTGGCTTACGATCCGATCAAGGATTTCACGACGATCGGCCGCGTCGGCACCTCCTCGATCATGCTGGTGGCGACCAAGGATTTTGCCGCGAACGACATCAAGGGCCTGATCGCGCTCGCCAGGAAGGGCGAGCCGGTCCAGTACGGCAGTTGGGGTGTCGGCTCGACCGGGCAGTTCTGCGCGGAGATTCTGGCGCAGCAGACCGGCATCAAGATGGAGCACGTGCCGTTCAACGGCATCGCGAAACTCGCCGGCGACCTGCTCGGCGGCCACATCTCGCTGGCCACGCTCGACATGGCGACCGCGACGCCGCTGGTGAAGGACGGCTCGATCAAGGCGCTGGCGGCCTGCGGCGAGCGCTCGCCGAGCCTGCCCGATGTCGCGAGCTACAGGGAGCAGGGCGTGCCGTTCGACCGCAGCCTGTCCTGGGCGATGTATGCCCCTGCCGGCCTTGCCGAGCCGATCGCGAAAAAACTATCGGCGGCGCTGAAGGAAGCGCTCGGCGATGCCGAGGTGAAGACGAAGCTCTTGGGGCTCGGCATCACGCCGCAATTCGTCCCCGGCGACGAGCAGCGCGACATCAACGCACGCGACATCGCGGCCTGGAAGCAGGTCGCCAAGGATGCCGGCATCGAAGTCAAATGAACCAAGCAATAGAGGGAGCGCGGGCATGAGCCGCATCTTCGGCGCAGTGCGCCAGAACGGATATGTGGTGCGGGACATCAAGGCCGCGATGACACACTGGATCGACACCATGGGCGTCGGCCCCTGGTACTACATAGACCGGGTCAAGACCGACTGGTTCCGCCATCGCGGCCAGGACTCCGCCGTCGAGATGAGCATTGCGCTGGCCAATTCCGGCGACCTCCAGATCGAGCTGATCCAGCAGCGCAACGATGCGTCCTCGCTGTACAAAGAGTTCCTCGACGCCGGCCACGAAGGCCTGCAGCACATGTCCTACTGGAGCCATGACTACCAGGCGCTCTACGACAAGGCGCTCGGACTTGGCTACAAAGTGGGCCACGAGGGCCAGATTGGCGGCGACAAGGGACGCTTTGCCTATTTCGACACCCAGGCGCATCCGGGAACCGTGATCGAGATCTCCGATATCAGCGGCACCAAGGGGCCGTTCTTCGAAAAAGTCCGGCAAGCGGCGATGAACTGGGACGGCTCGCGGCCGATCCGGGAGGTCGGCGGCGCGAAATCGTAACGTCCATCGCCGGCGCTGCGACGAGGAGAAGCGCGGGCCGGCGCCAAATAGAAATTGTATTGCGGCCCCGGTCGGATATTCTCGACGATATTGCAGATCCCGGCTTGGGGGCCGTGATGCGGTTTTTTTATCTCTTTGTTCTCAGCGCCGCTCTCAGCACTTCGGCGCTCGTCTTTCAGCCGATCGCGGCATTCGCCGACCAGCGCATGGCGCTGGTGATGGGCAATTCGGCCTATCAGCGCGCGCCCAAGCTTGCCAATGCGACCAACGACGCCAACCTTCTGGTCGAGACCTTCAAGAAGGCCGGTTTCACCGTCGTCGATGCCCGCAACGACCTCTCCGCCCAGGACATGCGGCGCACCTTGCGCGATTTCGGTGCCAAGGCCCGCAGCGCCGACATTGCCGTCGTCTATTACGCCGGTCACGGCATCGAGATCGACGGCAGCAATTATATCGTTCCGGTCGACGCCCAGCTCGAGAACGATACCGACGTCTATGACGAGACCATCGGGCTCGACCGCATATTGGTCGCGATCGAGCCGGCGAAGCGGCTGCGCCTCGTCATCCTCGATGCCTGCCGCGACAATCCGTTCGCCAAGAACATGAAGCGCACGATGGCCTCGCGCGCGGTCGCGCGCGGCCTTGCCAAGGTCGAGCCGTCGAGCCCGAATACGCTGGTGGCCTTCGCCGCCAAGGCCGGCCTCACCGCACTCGATGGCGACGGCAAGAACAGCCCGTTCGCGACGGCGCTGGCGCATCACCTCGCAACGCCGGGCCTCGATCTGCGCAAGGCGTTCGGCTATGTCCGCGACGAGGTGCTGCAGGCCACGACCAACCGGCAGGAGCCCTTCATCTACGGCTCGCTCGGCGGCGACGACGTCGTGCTGGCACCGGCAGCAGCGCCTGCTGCTCCGCCGCCCGCGCCGGTCGCGTCCACCGATGCGAGCGCATCGCGTGACTACGAATTCTCCGAGCGCATCGGGACGATCGAGGCCTGGGACCTCTACATCGCCGCGCATCCCAGCGGGTTCTACACCGATCTTGCGAGAGTTCAGCGCAACAGGCTTGCCGCAGCACCGCCGCGCACGGCGCCGGCCACCGCCGAGATCGAGCCGAAGAAGATTCAGATCGCACCCGCCCTGCCGCCGCAGCCGGAGGCAACCAAGCCCGTTGCCGCGCCGAAGCTGGCGGCCGCACCGGCCATCGTCACGCCCCTCGCGCTCACCGCCCCACCGGCACCCGAGACCAAGAGCGTCGCCGCCGTGCCGGCCTCGACCTGCACCACGCGAACGGCGCGGCGCGGCAACGATGCCGTCGGCGGCCCCTTCATCCCGGTCTCGATCAAGCCGAATGTCGAGGGCGCGAGCGTTCGCACCATCGCGGTCTCTCCCAACGGAAGGGAGATCGCGACCGCCGGCGACGACGGCGTGATCCGGCTCTGGGATGCATCCTCGTTCCGGCAGACCCGCGTGCTGCGGGGACATGCCGGAGCGGTCTACGCACTCGACTACTGGACCGACGGCACGCAGCTCGCCTCCGCCGGATGGGACGGCAAGGTCAAGGTGTGGGACCTCAGAAGCGACGGCCAGAGCCTGACCTTCGATGCCGGCGCCAAGCAATTCGCGGTCGCCTTCGCGCCGGAGCCGTCGCTCAAATATGTGGCGTCGGCCGGCGAGGACGGCGTCGTACGGATCTGGAATCTCGGCACCCGCGAGCTGGCCAGGAGCAGGCTGGATCACCAGAGCCCCGATCCCGCGCGCGCGGCGGTGCGTTCGCTGAGCTATGCGCCCTCCGGCTCCGGCGAATTCGTCTCCGCCGGCTATGACGGCAGGATCAGGTTTTATCGCACCAGCGGTGCCATCGACGCAAAGGACGCCTACGGTCGCAAGGCGCTGCGCGTGGCCTACTCGCCCGACGGAATGCGCGTCGTCACCGCCGGCTCGGATGCGGAGTTTGGCTCGGCCAAGGTCTGGGACGTCAGGAGCGCGACGTCACGCCTCCTGACCGGGCACAAGGACTATGTCGTGTCGGCGAGCTGGTCGGCGGACAGCAAGCGCATCGTCACTGGTGGCGGCGGGCGCGACAAATCGGTAAACCTGTGGGATGCCGACAGCGGCCGATTGCTCGCAAGCTTCGCGGGCCATCAGGAAGACATCGAAGCGGTCGCGTTCTTCCCGGGGGGTACCCGGCTGATCTCCGCGAGCGAGGACAAGACCATCAAGGTCTGGGATGTCGCAGAACGACGCCTGCTCCTGACCGCCATCGGCTTCGGCGACGACGGCTTTGTCAGCTTCACGCCCGAGGGCTGTTATGCCGGTTCAAACGGCGTCGAGAGCCGGCTCAGCATCTCCAACGGCAGCCGCTACGAGCCGATGTCGCTCGAAGCGCGCAAGGCGATGCAGGAACCGGCCGGGTTCACGTCATTGCTGGCGCGCTAGAGGGCGACCCATGGTAGCCTGAGCTCGCGCTCCAAACCTTCAGCGAGGCAAGCATGTCCAGCACTGACAAGGTTTTCGCCGGCTCGATTCCGAAAATCTACGACGAGTATCTCGTCCCGCTGATCTTCTCCCACTACGCTGCCGACATCGCGAGGCGCGTCGCCGCTCTCTCTCCGTCGACGCTGCTGGAAACCGCCGCAGGCACTGGCGCGGTCACGCGGGCCGTGACGGCGGCGCTGCCTCCCGGCATCCGTTACGTCGCGACCGACCTCAACGAGCCGATGCTTGCGGTCGCGGCGCAGCACCAGAGCGGGGACCCGCGCGTGACCTGGCGCCAGGCGGATGCCACCGCCCTGCCCTTCGACGCCGCGGCGTTCGACCTGGTCTGCTGCCAGTTCGGCGCCATGTTCTTTCCGGATCGCGTCAAGGGTTACGCCGAGGCGAAGCGGGTGTTGCGGCCGAACGGCACGTTCGTGTTCAACGTCTGGGACCGCATCGAGGAGAACGTGTTCGCGGACGAGGCGACGGCGGTGCTCGCAAAGATCTTTCCCGATGATCCGCCCCGTTTCATGGCGCGGACGCCCCACGGCTATCACGACAAGGCCGTCATCAAGGCCGACCTGGAGCAAGCGGGCTTCGGCGACGTCTCGATCGAAACGCTTGCCGCGGTGAGCCGCGCGCCGACGCCCGAATATGTCGCGTTCGCGTACTGTCAGGGAACGCCCTTGCGCAACGAAATAGAGGCCAGGGATGCGAGCAAGCTCCAGGCTGCAACCGACGCCGTCGCCGAGGCGATCCGTGCGCGCCATGGAGCAGGCCCCGTCGAAGCCAAGATCCAGGCGCTGGTGATCACGGCGCGGCCGTAGTCGCGGGACGCGTCAGCCCGCGTCCTACCAGAAGCTCCGCGGCATCGGTTGCGCCGGCTGATAATACTGGTACTGGCCGCCGCGCTGGCGGCGCGGATTGACCGGTTGCGGGTTCGGGTCGCGCGGCTGGAAGAAGAAGCCAAAACCGTTGCCGCCCCAGCCGTCGTCGCTTGCCATTTCCATCGGCGGCGCGGTCGGCTTGCGGGTGATGAAGCCGCCCTGCGGATGATTGCTCAGGACCGCCACGAACTCGGTGCGGTAGTTGGTCTCGGCGCTCAGCGGCTCGTCCGAGATGACGATCGACGAGCGCGGCAAGGCGGTCGGGCCGATGCGATCCCACACGTCCTGCGGGATGGTGATGCGGTCGAGCGCGTTCTTGGCACTATCGCCGTTGTCGATCGTGACCACGCTCCAGCGCAGGCCGGTATCGTTCTTCGCCATGGCGGTGAAGATGTGCGTGCCGAGCGGCTGGTCGGGATTGCGGATCGTGACGGGAACCTCGATGCTGGTGTCGAACACTTCGCCGCCACCATCCGGCGCCGGCTTGTGCGTGTTCCGCCGCACATAGAGTTTTTGCGTCGCGCGGCTGATGTAGACGGACACCGGCTCGAGCGCGAGCTTGGCGTCGGTCGCGGCTTTTACAGCCTCGGTCTTCTTGGCCGCGGCCACCTTGGCGGCTTCCTTCGTCGCGGCGACGGCGTCGCGCTTCGGCTGGGCGGCGGCCTTGGCGGCGTCGAGCTGGGTTGCCGCATCCACGGCCCTGGCCGCGGCCTTCTGCTTCAGCTCATCGGCCTTTGCCTTGGCCTGGTCGTTCCTGGCATTCGCAACCAGCTTGTCGGCATAGGCGTTCTCGGCGTCGGCGCGCGCCTTTTGCTGCTCGAGCTTGCGGAGCGAAGCCGGGAGCGATTGCGCCTCCTTCGCGGCCGCTGTTGCAGCCTTCTTGGCCTCGTCGGCTGCCCGGATCGCCTCCTCAGCTTCGCCGGAGAGCTTGCCGATCCGGTTGGGCGCCGCCGCAATGGCTTCACGCTTCGGCACGAACAGCGAGGGATGGGCGAAATCGACCGGGGCGGCGTCATCAGGCGAGATGATCACGCGCATGCCGATGTTCGTCTTGTCGAACAGCCCCTCGGCAAAGCCGAAGGGCATCCGCACGCAGCCGTGCGAGGCGGCATAGCCCGGCAGCGGCCCGCCGTGCAGCGCGATGCCGTTCCAGGTGATGCGCTGCATGTTCGGCATCCAGGCATCGTCATACATGGTCGAGCGGTGGTCCTTGTCCTTCTCGACGATGGCGAAAACGCCGGCCGGCGTCTCGCGCCCCGTGGTGCCGGTCGAGACCGGCGCGCGCAGGATCCAACCGTCGGCGTCGTAGAAGGTGACCTGCTGGCTCTTGATCGACACGATCGCCATGATCGGCTCGCCGGCCTCGCGCGGCGCCACGGCTTCGGCTGCCTGGCGCGCCTGCTTGGCCGCGGTCGCCGGACCCGCCACCGCAAATGCGACCATCGCCGCCAACGTCACAATTCCGGGAGGTCCCCAACGCCGCATCGCCAGGGTGGATTGCGCCGTTGTCTTCAGGTTTTTCATGCGATCCTCGGTCGAAATGCCAGTCCGCGCCGGTATCGGCCAAATGTCAGTCAGATTGCGATCTTTGGATTAAGAAATCGCAGCCGCCATCCGTTCCGTATCCAGCGATATTCGGCCCGTTCCGCCGGCAAATCTCTCATATACGACGGCCCGCGCGGGCGGAAGGGCGGCCTGTGGCCGGGGCTGGCGTGAAGCTGACGGTCAATGCTGCGGCACAATGTCCGTCTTCAGGGGCGGCGCGGACGGGAGCCGGGCGAACGACGTCCCCCCTCGATGAGCCGCGCCATCCCGGCCCCGAGCGCCCCGAACAACGCAAAAACCATGAGGGGAAGCACGCGCGAAGCGGCCGGCGCAACCTGTTCATGTTGCACGAGCAGGAGCACCAGAAGCACGGCGATGCTGAGAAGCACGCAGATGAGCGCCGCCGCAACGCCGACCTTGCGCAAGACGAAGGCAAGCTCGGTCGTGGTCATGATCCTGTCCGGCGCTGTTGAGCGGTCCGCAATCTAGGCTCCGCCAGGGCGGCAGGATGTGACCGGGATCACGGAGATTTGCGTGATGTGGCGTTACTCAACCGATTGTATGACCTTGCCGGTGCTCACCGCGATCCATTTCGACGCTTGAGCAGGATAGACGTTCCGTCATCACGGTCCTGCATCACACAGAGACCGAACCAGATGGTTTTTGTTTCCATTGCATTCTTGTGACATAAACCACAGAGGCTTTCGCTGCGTGCTGCTAACGTCGCACGCATGATGAAACATATCGGACTACCGATCGCGCTCACGGTTCTGCTCCTCGCGACGCAAGGCTTCGCTGCCGAAACCACCGGTGCAGGTTCGACTTTCGTGTCGCCCGTGATGACGAGATGGATCGACGCCTACAAGGCGAAGACCGGCAATGCCGTCAGCTATCAGGCGGTGGGATCCAGCATCGGCGTCGGCCTGGTCAAGAAGGCCGCCGTCGATTTCGGCGCGACCGACATGCCGCTCGATCCAAAGGAGCTGGAGAAGCTCCACATGATCCAGTTCCCGATCGTGATCGGCGGCGTCGTTCCGGTCGTCAACATCGACGGCGTCAAGCCGGGCCAGATTCATTTCACGGGGCAGGTGCTCGCGGACATCTATCTCGGCAAGCTCAAATCCTGGAACGATCCCGCCATTCGCGCGATCAATCCCGAGCTGACGCTTCCGAACACGCCGATCACCGTCGTTCACCGCATCGACGGCTCCGGCACGACATTCAACTGGTCGAACTATCTTTCAAAAGTCAGCTCGCAGTGGAGAACGACCGTCGGCGAAGGCACCGCCGTCGAATGGCCGGTGGGGCTCGGCGGAAGGGGCAATGACGGCGTCGCCTCGCTGGTCGGCCTCGTTCCGGGCTCGATTGGTTACCTCGAATATGCCTATGCCCTGCAGCGGCTCGACAAGATCTCGTTCGGGGTGGTGCAGAACAGCGCCGGCAATTTTGTTGTCCCCGACGCCGCCTCGTTCCAGGCAGCAGCCGCAAGTGCGGACTGGAAGGCCGAGAAGGATTTCCATCTCGTTCTCACCAATGCTCCGGGCGAGGATGCCTACCCGATCACGGCCACGACATTCGTGCTGATGTCCAGGCAGCCGAAATCACCGGAGAGATCGGCCGCAGCCATCGACTTCATCCGCTGGTCGCTGGACAGCGGAAAGTCGCAGGCCGAAACGCTCAACTACGTTCCGTTGCCGCCGGCCCTGGTCCAGCAGGTCGAGCAATACTGGCAGCAGAATTTCGAGGCGGGCACCATGACGGCGGCGGCCAGCGGCAAGCGCTGACGACGCCGAACGTGCTGTCACCGACGGCCGACGGACAGACCAGCCTCCCCAAACGAGACCAGCCGCAGCCGCTCCTCATCCCACAAGGCCAGCCGCACGGTCCGCAAACTCTGGAGCAGCGTTATTCGCCCGATTCCGGCGAGCTGCGGATGGTCGCGCAACACGTCCGGCAAGCGATAACAGGGAATTCGACTGGACAAATGATGGATGTGGTGGACGCCGATATTGGCCGTGAACCATCGCAGGACGCCCGGCAAGTGGTAATGGGAACTGCCGTGCAGCGCAGCGTCGTGAAAATTCCAGGTCCCGTCATGGGACCAGTATGTGTGCTCGAACTGGTGCTGGACGTAAAACAGCCAGACACCGATCGACGCCGCCAGAACGATGATCGGCAGATGTACGAGCAGCAAGGGCCCATAACCGACCAGCCAGATCATCGCGGCGACGAGAACCGCGATCGCGATGTTCGTGCCCATTGTGCTCAGCCAGGGCTTCCAGCCGCCGCGCATCATCCCGAGCGGCAATCGATGCTTCAGGATGAACAGATACGAGGGACCTACGCCAAACATCACCATGGGGTGCCGATACAAACGATACAGCGTCCGACGCCATCGCGGCTGCGCGAGAAACTCGCGCACGGTCAACGTATCGATGTCGCCCAGGCCCCTGTGATCGAGATTGCCGGAGCCCGCATGATGGTGTGCATGGTTATGCCGCCAGTAACCGTAGGGCGTCAGCGTCACGACACCGATGGCCCGGCCGACCCAGTCGTTCACACCACGGCCGCGGAAGAACGAACCATGTCCGCAATCGTGCTGGATCATGAAGAGGCGGACCAGCAAGCCCGCCGCGGGCACCTCGAGCAGCAGGGCCAGCCAATAGCCGTGGTCGAGAGCGACCCAGATCAGAGCCCAGATGATGAGGAACGGCACCGCCGTGATCACCAGCTCGAGGACACCGCGCGCACTGTCGGGCTCGCGATAACGGGCGAGCAACTGCGCCGATGCGCGGATTTCCGGCGTCCTTTGAGTCATAACTGATCTGCTCCTGAAAATGCCCGCCTTGAGAGGCACGGTTGCTGCCCACGGCCGCCTCCGGCCGTTGTGCCCCGCGCATTCTCATATTGATCCGTGCCTGGATATCGGGCCGAGCGACATTGCTCACGCCAAGAGCCAGCGCTCCCGCCGACAGTACAATACCCCGCGACCGAGGCCGAAAGCCAGCACTACCATCCTGTCGTCAGCAAACGGCGAACATATTTGCCGGCCGGCCCGCAATTTTTCGGGATCTGAGCGATATTGAACCGTGGCCGCCCCCGGAGCACGGCATGCTCACCGTGTCGCGCAGCCGGCGAATCGGCTGCCTTCGGCGGCCCTGGGTCAAGCATACCGCAGCCTCGTGAGACATCGCGGCTAGACGCCCAGCGCCTTCCGGTTGAAGGTCCGCAGGAGGCGCAGCGACAGCGTTCGCACATTTGCGACATTGAGGAGCCACGCCGTGGCGGCGTAAGCGAGCCCGCCGGCGAGGCTCACGATGGTCAGCGCGACGGGGCCGGTGCCGTCGACTTGCGATCTCGCGATCAGGATCGCGCCCGCCATCGCCGCGGCGGAGGCAGCAACGCCGGCGAGGCGGTTGACGTCGAACGGCACGGGATGGGCACGGTGCATCAGAACGATTGCGACGACGAAGCCCATCGCCTCGGTCGCGAGCGTCGCCAGCGCCGCGCCATGGAGGCCGTAGCCCGCAACCAGCGCGAACATCAGCGCCACGCTCACCACCAGCGTGAGGAAGGACTGCGTCGCCAGCATGAAGGGCCGCTCGGCAAGCTGAAAGCTGATCTGCACGTAGAACTGATTGGCGATGCCGAAGAGGCGGGCGAGCACCAGGGTCGGCAGCAGCGCCGACACGCCGGCGCGGAAATCGACGCCGACGAGCGTGCCCGCAACCTGGTCGGCTGCAAGCGCCAGCCAGATGGCGACGGGTGCGACGACGACGAGCAGCAGCTCGAGGCTCTCGGTGAGCCGTTCGCGAGTCGTCTCGCCGTTCTTCTCCGACAGCGATCGGAACACCAGAGGCACGGTCGCCGCGGCGACGCTCGAGGCGATCATCACCATGAACTGGCGCGGCAGATCGGCGGCGACGCCAAAGATGCCGGCGGCGTCCTTGCCGAGGAGATAGGCGACGATCAGACGGTCGCAGGTCGAGTACAGCGCGACCGAAAGGCCGGCCAGTGTCAGCGGCAGGCCATAGCGCGCCAGCTGCATGAACTGGCTGCGCTGGAAACCTGCGATTCTGGTGCGGTCGCCGACGAGATTGAGGATGATGCCGGTCAGCGAGCCGAGGCCGAACGCTGCGAGCAGGCCGATGCCGCCCCAGCCGAGCCAGATGCCGAGCAGGCCAAAGCCCACGCTCGATACGCTGCGGACGATCGAAATCGCCGCGAAACGGTAGGGACGCAATTTGGCGCGCTCGAACTCCTGGCCGACATCGACCGCATTGGCCATGATCGCGACGAACATGCTGGCGAACAGCAGCTCGACGCTGACGTCGCTGCGGAACAGAAAGACCAGCGGGGTGGCGGCGCAGAGCACCGCGACCGTGAGCCCGAAGGCGACCATCGCCGTGCCGCGAAAATCCACCTCCGCCGACATCGCCTGATAGCGGGACACCGACAGCTTGATCCAGGCGAAGAAGACCGCGCCCAGAATGCCGGCGAGGCTGATCCCGACGACGTAGACGCCGTATTCCGCGGGCGTCAGCAGCCTCGTGTAGGCGGTCACGGCAAAGAAGCCCACCGCCGCAGGCAGGATGTAGGCGACGAGGTAGATCGAGAAATGGCGGTTCAGCATGCGGGCACGGGACCGGCGGCGTCTCGAGGATTAACGGGGCGTTAAAACAGTTGGCCTTTGCTGCGGCATCGCACTGCGCCACCAGCGCCGGTCAGGATAGTCGCATAAGCCTGCAAATCGGATCGCGAATGAAACGTGTCCGCGGTTATCGCGCGTTAGCGTTAAATTTGCCCTGTCCTTGTAGGAACCGGCGGGATCACAGAAAAGAAGCAATAATATCAAACGGTCGCCCGACTTCTCCGATGCCTGGACGTGACTGACATGGACGTTGCCGAACGAACACAGGCGCACCCGACCTCCTGGCCGCATGGCGGCACCGACGCTCCGCTGGTTCCGGCGGGGTTCGGCACGCAAAGGCGCGACAGGATGGTCCTCAACCTCTTCTTCGAAGAGCGGGACGATCGCTGGTTTCCCGGCGACCGCCACATCCGGCCGCTGCTGCGGCGCCTGGTCATGGGCAAGTCCTTCATCAGCGGACAGCGGCGCGTGCTTCTCAATCTGTGCGCGGGCCTCGACCGTCTCGGCATCCGCTATCGCGTCAACGATTACCGCTACATCCGGAAGCACCCGGAGGAACTCGCCTGCATCATCGGACGCTCGTTCGTGCTCGACTGGTCCAGGTGGAAGAACCCGCTGCTGCTCGGCGTCGCCATGTATGACCACCCGGTCGATGCACCGGAGCGCCTGAAGGACCTGCAGGTGAAGCGCGTCCTGGTACCGTGCAAATGGTACGCCGACATGTTCCGTCCGCACTGGCCCCACGTCGACGCCTGGCCCGTCGGCATCGACACCGACCTGTGGACGCCGGCGCCGGCCGACCGCAAGAGCGTGGACGTGCTGCTCTATGACAAGGTTCGCTGGGACTATGAGCGATATGAGCCCGAGCTGATCGAACCTATCCGGAGGCATCTCGAAGCCAGCGGCCGCACGGTCGAGGTGATCCGTTACGGTCACTACAAGGAAGACGACTACAAGGCGGCGCTTGCGCGTTGCCGCAGCATGATCTTCCTGTGCGAGCATGAGAGCCAGGGCATCGCCTGCCAGCAGGCGCTGTCGAGCGGCGTCCCCGTCTTTGCGTGGGATCGCGGCGGACCATGGCAGGATCCGAAGTATTTTCCGCACAAGGTGAGGTACGAAGGCGGCGTCTCGTCCGTACCCTATTTCGACGCACGCTGCGGCATGACCTTCACCGATGCGAGCGGTTTCATCTCCGGCTGGAGCCGGTTCTGGTCGCATGTGAGCGCCGGTGACTTCGCACCGCGCGATTATGTGATCGAGAATCTGACGCTCGAGAAGGGCGCGCTCCACTATTACGAGATCGCCGAAGCCGTGATGCAGAACCAGGCGTGACCAGGCTCGACAGACGCGAATTTCTTCTCGGCAGCGCCGCAGCGCTTGCGGCGGGCGCATCCGCGTCAGCGCTGCCGGCCTCGAAACTGGCCCAGCGCCGTCCGGGCTTTGGTGCTGCGGCCACGCTCTGGGATCTGCAGGCCGATCCACGGCTCGGCGAAGCCATCAGCACCTACTGCACGCAGGTCGTGCCGGTGCTCGAGCTGAAATGGCCGATGCTGCGGCCGGACGCGCATACCTTTGCTTTCGAGCGCGCCGACGCCATCCTGGATTTCGCGCAGGCGAACGATTTGACGATGCGCGGTCACGCGCTCGCCTGGTATCACGACATTCCGGACTGGACCAAGCAGATCAAGAACTCCAAAGGCGTCGAGCGCGCCTTCGTCGACCACATCGGCACCGTCGTCTCCTACTACAAGGACAAGCTGACGTCGTGGGACGTCGTCAACGAGCCGATCCCGGACAATCCACGCAGTCCGAAAGACCGGCGCGACACGTTCTGGACGCAGCATCTCGGCAACGGCTGGATTCCGCTCGCCTTCCGCACTGCGGCCGCGGCCGATCCCCACGTGAAGCTCGCGATCAACGAATACGACATCGAGTCGGTGAAGGACTCCTTCATCGCCAAGCGCGCAGCCTATCGCAACCTGATCATGGAGCTGCTCGACCAGGGCGTTCCGCTCCACGCCGTGGGATTGCAATCGCATCTGCATGCCGAGCTCGAGATCGACACGCACGGGCTGGCCGAATTCGTCACCGAGCTGCGCTCGTGGGGCCTGGACGTGCTGGTCACCGAGCTCGACGTCGACGATCAGAAGCTGACGGGTAGTCCTGCAGAGCGCGACGCCATCGTCGCCAAGCGCGTCGATGATCTGCTGACGGCCGTTTCGACCAGCGGCCCGGTGCGCTCGATCCTGACCTGGGGCCTTTCGGATCGGTATAGCTGGATCAACGGCACCTTCGCCCGCAAGGACAAGCAGCCGAACCGGCCGTTGCCGCTCGACGGCGAGTTCAAGCCGAAGCCGTTCATGGACGTCATCAGCAAGTTCACGAAGAACGTTTGAGCGGCGCCGGGCCCTAGCGCGTCGGCACTTCGAATCCGACCTCGTCTCCCATGTGATCGGGCGACAGGCTCGGGCCGCGGCGGTCGCGCGAGTTCAGCCGAAACACGTCGCGGATGTCGTCGATCGAGGTCGACGAATAGGACTGGATACAGAGCGCGACCTGCTCGGGCGCGGCGGCGCGCATCATCGCTTCGATGGCCGGACGGTCCAGGCGCGTGTCATCCCAATGCGAGACCGCGATGCTGTCTTCCGTCACCCGGTGCGCCGACAAATGCTTCGGCGAATTGGCCACGAAGTTGCCGTAGAGCAGGTACTCGGAAAACTTCTTCTTCCGGCACAGCGCGAGGGCCCAGCCGAGGCCCGTCGCCGACTTGATGGCGTCGGTCATCGCGCGCGCGGTGTCCCTGTCCCAGACCAGCGCGTTGCCGACATAGTCGTCCGCGGGGAAGGTGCGGTCCTTCACGCCGAGCAGCTGGTCGACGGTGCGCAGCCACAGCACGTGCAGCGGATGGTCGGGATCGATCCCCCTGCGCGTGACGAACAGCGGCGTCTTCTCACCGCCGGCATACTGGCCGACGTCGAATTCGCGGAAGAACAGATTGTCCGAATCCAAGATGCAGACGCGCTGCTCGGGCGCGTTGAGGACGCCGGCGATCTTCAGGATCTGCTGGATGTGCCAGCCGTGCACGGGTGACGACAGCAGCGACAGCCAGACGCGTCGTTTGCTGATGAACTGCAGCGCCGGCGGCAGCGCCCAGAGCCATTTCGGCAGGTAACGCGAGGCCGGAACGATGACGCGCTTGTCGGAGGCGAACCGCGCGAACAGCGGCACGTCCTCATCGTTAACGAGAACATAATGCCGCGTGTATCCCGAGAGCCAGGTGTCGATGCTCTCGCTGAGCAGCGAAAAGCGTTCGATATCCTTGGCATAGCTAGCAGTCAGCAGTGCAACGGAATGCATGGAGCGTGCTCAAATGGCCATCAAGCCACAGTCATAGCCGCACCGGGAGGTGCTGGAAACTCACAATCGCAATCAAGGTAAAATGAAACGAAGCATTACCCATCCGACGGCAGTCCCTGCTCGATGCCGCGAAACCGCAGCGGCGCCAAGGCGGAGGCGCGCTGCCACCAGTCGGCGACGCGGTCGTCCAGCGCGGTGGTGCCGCGGCCATGGCCGGGGAAGATCCGGATCTGCTGGACCGGCTCGGCCTCGAACCCCCTGCCCTTGCGCGTGATCCTGATGACCGCGCCCTCGCGGTCCCGCTGGGTCAGCGGCACCAGAAGGCGGCCGCGCGGGCGGAGCGACTGGAGCCAGAGCGGATGCGGATGCGAAAAGCCGGCATGCACGATGATCACATCGGCGGGCTCGCCGACGTCCTCGCGCCCATCGCCGTCGATGACCTCGACATTGCGATAGTCGCGAAGATAATTCGCGGCACGGGCAGCAAGCCGCCCGTCGCATTCGATGGCACGCACCCTGCCCTTCGGACCGACAATCTTCGACAGCACCGCTGAGAAATAGCCGAGCCCGCAGCCGATCTGGATCACGCGGTCCTTCTCCCCGACGCCGAGCACATCGATGAAATGCGCCCACAGGCTCGGCAGACCGGTGTCGAGCTTACGGCGCGCGTCGATCGCGACCAGCACATTGTCGTAGAGATGAACGGGATCGGCGTCGGGCGTCAGCCGATAGCTGCGCGCCGCCTCGCTCTTGATGCGCCAGGGCCCTCTCGCCAGAAAATGCTCGCGCGGAACGGTGGCCAGGGCTTCGAGCAGGCGCTTTGAGGAGATCCGCTCGCGCTTTGCGATTCCTTCCACGTAGCGCGCACGCGCGGCGGCGAGATCGCTCATCTCAGGGATCGACCTGCTCACGAACGGGCGCGTCCGTCCCGAGCTCGTTGACCAGCTGCATCGCCTGCTTCAGGTCCGGCGTATAGAAACCTTCGCTGAACTTGCCGACGATCGGCGCGAGCAGGAGACTTGCATGCTCGCGCTTGCCGGCCTCGAGCGACAGGCGCGCGAGACTGACGGCGGTGCGAAGCTCCCACGACAGCGCGCCCTGCTTGCGCGCGATCTCCAGCGACAGGCCGAACAGATCCTCGGCTTCCTGCGCCGAGGCCGGGTCGCCGTCCGACAGCGTGATCTCGCCTTGCAGGCGATAGACCTCGGCAAGGTAGGAGTGATCGCCGGTCCGCCTCGCAGTCGCGAGCGCACCGTCCAGCGCGCGCAGGGCGGCATCCCGCATCCCGACCTTGGCATAGGCTTCCGCGAGCAGGCAGCGAAACCAGCAGCCGGCGAGCCAGGAATCCATCGCCTCGTATTCGTCGAGCCCAAAGCGCATCTGGCCGAGGCCTTCGTCGGCTTCGCCGAGCTGGGTGAGCGCCCAGCCGCGCAGGATCGCCGCCTGCTGCTTCCAGTGCAGGAAATTGTGCTCGGTTGCGATGATCATGGCGCGGTTGGCGTAGTCGCGCGTGCCCTCGACGTCGCGCAAATGCTGGCACAGATAGGCGCCGAACACGAGCGCGAAGGCGAGCGTGAAGGGATGGCGGATCTTCTCGGCATTCGCGATCGCCTGCTCGCTGTGCTGGCGCGCCGCGTCGGGCCGGCCCAGGAACCACAGGAGGTAGCCGAGATAGGACAGCGAGACCACGCCGGGATCCGTGCCGTGGCGCTCCATCAGGTCGGAGTGCAGGTCGGGGCTGTAGAGGTTGATGCAGCGATGCAGATGGTGCTGCGAGGCGGCAAAGCGGCCGCGATAGAGCATGGTCATCGCGATCGAGCGGTGCGCCTCGATCAGATAGCCGGTCTGCTGCGCCGGCTGCGTCCGTTCGTTCAGCCGCTCGCGCTTGGCGAACTTCAGCAGCTCGACGCTGAGATCGTGCGCGCGGGTGAGATCGGCGCGGATGAAATGACAGACCCAGAGGCCGCGCGTGGCGGCAAAGGCCTTTTCGTCGTCGTCGAGCTGCTGGCCGAGCTCGAGCGCGCGGATGTAGTTCTCCTCGACCTCCTGCACGGCATAGCCCTTGGCGGCGATCAGCGCGTTGCCGAGCGCGATGCGCAGCTCGAGCTCCATCTCGTCGGCGCCCTGCATGCGCGCATTGGCCTGCACGACGTTGAGGCCCCGGCGCAGATGGCCAATCGCTTCCAGATTGGCGCCGCTCTTGGCCGCCTGCTTGCCGGCCTTGAGCCAGAAGCTCGCGGCGCCCTCGCTCTGGCCTGACTCGGTCAGGTGATGGGCGAGCAGCTCCGGCTCGCGCTCGGTCTTCTCCGGATACATCTCGGCAAGCACCTGCGCGATGCGGGCATGCAGCTTGCGCCGCTCGCTGTGCAGCAGGCTCGCATGCGCGGCGTTCTGGATCATCACGTGCTTGAACGAATAGAGCGCATCCGGCGGATGGCCGCGGCGCATGATCAGCCCGGCCTCCTCCAGATGGTTGAGCGCGGCCTCGATCTGCTCCGCCGGCGTGTTGGCGACGGCCTGCAGCGTCTCATAGGAGAACTCGCGGCCGATGGTGCCGCCGATCTGCGCGATCCGCTTGAACGGGCCCATCCGGTCCAGCCGCGCCATCAGCGAATCCGTCAGGGTTGCCGGGATCGCGAGCTGCCGCCATGGACCCGACAGCACGTAGCGCCCGTGCCGCTCGGTCAGGAGGTTGGATTCGAGAACGGTCTTGGTGAGCTCCTCCAGGAACAGCGGCACGCCGTCGGTCTTGACGATGATCTCCTCGACGACCTCCTTGGGCAGCTCCCTGCCGGCGACGCGCTCGACCATCGTGGTGCGCAACTGCCGGCTCAGGCGGTTCAGCACCAGGGTGGTGATGTGCGAATGCGCGTTCCAGCTCGGCTGGAATTCGGAGCGCGCGGTGATGATGACCAGCATCGGCTGGTTCTGCGCCCGGTCGACGAGGAGGTCGATGACCTCGCGGGAGGTCGGGTCGACCCAGTGCAGGTCCTCGAACGCGATCACCAGCGGCATCTCGCGCGCGAGGCCGACGAAGTAATTGACCAGTGCCGCGACCGTCGCGTCCTTCTGCTGCTGCGGCGACAGCTCGAGCGGCGGATAGCGGTCTCCGGTCGGTATCGACAACAGCGCGGCAAACAGCGGCGTGACCTGCTCGATGTCGCCATGAGCGGCGGCGATCGCGGTCTCCAGGCTCGCCAACGAGTGCGCGGACACATCCTCGCGGTCGAGGCCGAGCGAGAACTTGAGTTGCTCGGAGAACGGATAGAACGCCGTGGACGTGTAGTAGGGCGAGCACTGGAACGAGACCTGTCCGTGGCGCTCGCCCGCGATCCGCTCGAAGATCTCCTGGATGACGCGCGACTTGCCGATGCCGGGCTCACCGAACTTGACCACGACCTGGCCGTCGCCGTCTCTGGCCTGCTGCCAGCGCCCCATCAGCAGCGCGATCTCCTCCTCGCGGTTGACGAGCGGCGTCAGCCGCGTGCCCATCGCGGCCGCGAAGCGGGTCTCGACGCGCGAGGCACGCACCACGTGCCAGGCCTGTGCCTTCTCCGAGATGCCCTTCAGCGCATGAACGCCAAGATTGTGGTAGTCGAACTTCCCCTTCAGCAACGACTGCGTCGAGGTCGAGATCACCACGCCGTTGGGCGGCGCCAGGGCTTGCAGGCGCGCGGCGAGATTGACGGTTTCTCCGACCGCGGAGTCGCGCTCCTCGGTGCCCTGTCCCACGAGGTCGCCGACCACGACAAGACCGGTCGCGATCCCGATGCGGACGGCGGGCGAGTGGCTGAGCGCGCCGCGCGGCTCGATCGCGCGTGCGGTCGACAGTACCCGCACGATCTCGAGCCCCGCGCGCACCGCGCGCTCGGCGTCGTCCTCATGTGCGGTCGGATAGCCGAAATAGACCAAGATACCGTCGCCGACGAAACGCGCGGCAAAGCCCTCGTAGTGCTTGACCACGCGGACGCAGGTTTCGCGGAAGCTCGCGATCATGTCGCGCACGTCTTCCGGATCGAACTGCGCCGACAGCGAGGTGGAATCCACCATGTCGCAGAACATGGTGGTGAGCTGACGCCGTTCGGCGCCGACCTCGGCCCGGGTCTGCGGGAGCACCGCCGCGGCCGGCGCCTCGGCGGTTTCAGCCTGGAACAGCGCCGCCATCGCCCGCTGGAGCCGCTTGCGGTCGCCAAGCGGCAATCCGAGCTCGACCAGGTCGGATTCGGTGAGATCCCCCATGACATCGAGGTCGAGGCGGTGCTCAGCGAAGAGATCGGAGTAGTGACCGAGCCCGACGCCTTCGAGCCAGCGCTTCAGCCCGCCTTCCGTCCCCGCAACAGGCTCATTCTCCAGCATGGTGATTCTGCCCGACCTTCACTCCGTCGAAGGGCTTTAGGCCCCTCAACCACAGATTTTGGGGCCCGAACTTCACCTCAGACTGGACGCGTTCCCTAACTCTTGGGAAGAATAGCTCAATCAGATCAAAAAGGAATGGCATTGTCGGACATTGCATCCGGAGCGGGATCGATCGGCGCGAGCGGCGAAACGAAGATCTTTTCCCATACCAGCGGCCTTCTCGACTTCTACGCCCGCAGGACGCCTGCGGCGCCTGCCCTCCTCGCGCCTGGCCGGCCGCCCCTCACCTACGGCGCGCTAGGCGAGCGGACGCAGGACCTGGTCCGCACGCTGCGCGGGCTCGGCATCGCGCCGGCAGACCGGATTGCGGTTGCGCTGCCGCGCGGCGCCGACAGCGCGCTGGCGCTGATCGCGGTCGCGTCCGCATGTGCTTGCGTCCCGGTCAATCCCGATCTGACCGCGGACGAGCTGCAACGTTACTTCGGCGAATTGAAGCTGACGGCGCTGGTCACCCGGGCCGACATGAACTCGGCCAGTCGCGACGTCGCCAGGGCGCTCGATATCGCGGTGATCGATTTCGTGCCGGGACCGAAAGAGGACCTCGGCGGCTGCGCATTCATAGGCCCGACGATCGGGCCCGCGAGCACGAGCGGCGCCTCGCGCGGCGACGACGATGCCTTCATCCTTCTGACGTCGGGCACGGCGGCGCGGCCGAAAATGGTGCCGCTCACGCATCGCAATGTGTGCCTGTCCGCCTACAATGCCGGACACGTGCTGTCGCTCGCATCCCACGATCGCCTGCTCAACGCCCTGCCGCTGTTCCACGCCCATGGCCTGATCTCCGGCCTGCTGACGGCGCTGGCGGCGGGCTCCAGCGTGATCTGCACCGAGGGTTTCGACGCATCGTCCTTCTTCGGCTGGATGCGGGAGCTGCAACCGACCTGGTACACAGCGGTGCCGACCATTCATCGCGCACTGCTGACGGCGGCGGAGGCCAATCCGGACCGCGCCCGATCGTCATCGCTACGCGTGATCCGCTCGGCGTCGGCCTCGCTCGCGCCCGCGATCCTTGGCGGACTGGAGGCGACGTTCGGCGTTCCCGTGCTCGAAACCTACGGCATGACGGAGGCGGCCTCGCAGATCGCGGCCAATCCGTTCGAGCTGCGCAAGGTCGGATCGGTCGGCCGCGCCGCGGGCCCGGAGATCGCGATCATGGACGAGGCGGGCCGCGCGCTTGCGAGCGGCGAGCACGGCGAGATCGTGCTGCGCGGGCCGAACATGAGCCGCGGCTACTACAATGACGAGGCGGCGACGCAAGCCGCGTTCCGCAACGGCTGGTTCCGGACCGGCGATCTCGGCTATCTCGATGCCGACGGCTATCTCTTCATCGTCGGCCGCATCAAGGACGTCATCAATCGCGGCGGGCAGAAGATCTCGCCGCTGGAGGTGGAAGAGGTCCTGCTCGGCCATCCGGCGGTGCTGGAAGCCGGCGTGTTCGCCGTCCCGCACCCGAAGCTCGGCGAGAACGTCGCCGCCGTCGTGGTGCTGCGTCCGGATTCCGAGGCCACCTCGGACCAGTTGCGCCAATTCGCGCGAAAGCGCCTCGCGGCCTACAAGGTGCCGAGCCTGATCCGCAGCGTGGCAGCGCTGCCAAAGGGCGCCAGCGGCAAGGTCAAGCGCAATGCCTTGGCCGAGCTGATCGCGACAGCGCAGGACGGCAATGAGGCGCAGCTGCCGCGGACCACGCTGGAGACGCAACTCGCCGCGATCTGGGCCGGTCTGCTGGAGCTGCCGCAGGTCGGCGTCGATCAGGACGTCTTCGCGCTCGGCGCCGACTCGCTCGCGGCGACACAGATGCGCTCGCGCCTGCGCGAACGCTTCAACGTCGACTTCTCGTTCGAGGACATCTTCGATTGCGCCACGGTCGCTGCGCTTGCGGCCCGGCTAGAGGCTGCAACCCATCTCGAAGCGGCGCTGCCGGCCTGGCGACAGGGCGTAGCAACGGCAGCAGACGCACCGCTGTCGTTCCAGCAGCAGCGGATGTACGTGCTCTCGCGGCTCGATCCGACCCGCTACAATTACAATGTCGTCGAAGTCGCGCTGCTCAAAGGCCTGATCGACGTCGCCGCGCTTTCTGCGAGCCTCACCGCGATCTGCGCCCGCCATGAGGCGCTGCGCTCGGTCTTCGTCGAACGGCAGGGCGAGCCGGCGCAGCTTGTGCTGCAATCGCCGCCGCGATTCGAGCGGATCAAGCTCAAGCCCTGCCCCGCGGACAAGCAGGCCGCGGTCGTCAGGCGCGAGGCGCTCAAGCTCGCGCAATATGAGTTCGACCTGGCACACGAGCCGCCGCTGAAGGTCACGCTGCTGTCGTTCGGCCAATCCAGCCACGCGCTGGTGGTCAATTTGCACCACCTGGTCACCGATGGCTGGTCGCAGCGGCTGTTCTGGGAGGAGCTCGCCGCCCATTATGCCGCAGCGCGCAAGCAGAGCGTGGCAGCGCTGCCCTCGCCCACTTTCCAGTATCGCGACTTCGCGCTGTGGCAGCAGAGCTGGGCGCGAACGCCGGCGGCAAAGGAGCAGCTCGACTACTGGCGAACGCAGCTCGACGGCGTCACCACGCTGCCGCTGCGGACCGACCGGCCGCGGCCGGAGATCTGGAGCGGTCATGGGGCCCGTCAATATTTCGAATTCTCCAGGACGCTCTCGGGCGATGTCCGCGCACTGAGCCAGGACCAGGGCGTCACGCCCTTCATGACCCTGCTCGCGGTGTTCCAGTGCCTGCTGTTCCGCCACACCGCGCACGAGGATGTCGCGACGGGATCGCTGATCGCCAACCGCAACCAGATCGAGAGCGAGCGCCTGATCGGTCTGTTCGCCAACACCCTGATCCTGCGCAACGATTTCGGCGGCGACCCCAGCTTCGGCGAGATGTTGCGGCGGGTGCGGCAGGTCACGCTGGACGCCTATCGCAACCAGGACCTGGCGATCGAGGAGGTGCTGCGTGCGCTCCAGGTCGCGCGCCGGAGCGACGGCAATCCGCTGTTCCGGATCATGTTCATCCTCCAGAACGCCTCGATCGAGGCGGCACGTTTCTCCGGCCTGTCGACGCGGCGGCTGGAGGTCGACCCCAAAGTGGCGCGCTTCGACATCACGCTCGAACTGGTCGAGGCCGACGGCCGTTTCACCGGCTTCTTCGAATACGCCACCGATCTGTTCGACGCGGCCACGATCGAAGACATGGCCGCTCAATTCAAGACCCTGCTCAAGGCCGTCATCGCCAATCCGGAGCAGCGCATCTCGCGCCTGCCGCTGCTGAGCGAAGCCGAGCGCCGGCAACTGCTGGCGAAAGGCCACGGCATGCCGGCCAATTTCACCACGCGCGGCAATTTGAGCGAACGCTTCGACCGTCAGGCCAGGATGACGCCGAACGCCGTTGCGGTGTCGGACGGACACACATCCCTGAGCTATCGCGAACTGGCCCGGCGCAGCCAGGCGGCCGCGCGCTGGCTGGCCCGCGGAGGCGTCGGCGCGGAGAGCGTGGTCGCCTTGCTCGCCGAGCGCGGACCCGATCTGCTCGCCGCCATGATCGCAGTGCAGCGCGTCGGCGCGGCCTTCCTGAACCTCGATCCCGACCAGCCGCCGGCGCGGCTTGCGACCATCCTCGGATCGAGCTGCGCCCGCGTGCTGCTGACCGGGCGCGCCCAATCGGCGATGGTCGAGGCGCTGCTCGAGCCGCTGGTCGAGCGCATCCAGGTGGCAGGGCTCGACGAGGCGGTCGCACCAGGGGCGGCCAAGCCCCCCCGCGCGGCGCGGCGCGCGGCATCCAGCCTTGCCTATCTCATCTATACGTCCGGCTCCTCCGGTGCGCCGAAAGGCGTCATGATCGAGCAGCGCGGGCTGTCGAACCATCTGGCGTCGCTGATTTCCGAACTCGGCCTCACCGCGAGGGACGTGATCGCGCAGACCGCGCCGCAGAGCTTCGTGATCTCGATCTGGCAGTTCCTCGCCGGACCTATGGTCGGCGCCCGCGTGCACATCTGCGGCAATGCGATCGTCCAGGACCCGATCCTGCTCGCACAGGAGATCGAGCGCGAAGGCATCACGGTGCTCGAGATCGTGCCGTCGCTGCTGCGCGTGGTCCTCGATCGCATGGACGAGGCACGGGTCCAGCGCGCCTTCGCGAGGCTGCGTGTCCTGATCTCGACCGGCGAGCCGCTGCCGGTCGATCTCTGCCGCGCCTGGTTCGCCCGCTGCCCGAAAGTTCCGCTGATCAATGCCTATGGCGCGTCGGAATGCTCCGACGACGTCTCCCTGCATCGGCTGACCAAGCCGCCGGCGACCGCGACGAGCAACGTTCCGGTCGGCGCGCCGCTGCCGAACACCCGGCTCTACGTGCTCGACGCCAATCTCCAGCCGCAGCCGGTCGGCGTGACCGGCGAGCTCTGCATCGGCGGCGCCGGGGTCGGACGCGGCTATGTCAACGATCCCGCACAAAGCCGGCAGCGCTTCATCCCCGATCCGTTCTCGCGCCAGGCAGGCCACCGGCTGTACCGGACCGGCGATCTCGCCCGCCGCCGCGCCGATGGCACGATCGAGTGCCTCGGCCGCGCCGACCATCAGGTCAAGGTCCGCGGCTACCGTATCGAGCTCAAGGAGATCGAGAACACACTGGCCGACCATCCGAGCGTGCGCGCCGGCATCGTCGAGCCGCGCCGCGAGGCCAGTGGCGATGTCAGGCTGATCGCCCATATCGTCGCAAGGCCCGGCCGCCCCCTCAGCGCCAGCGAGCTGCGCGAATTCCTGAAGAGCCGGCTGCCCGGCCATGCCATCCCCTCCGCATTCCTGTTCCTGGATCAGGTGCCGCTCAACGCCCATGGCAAGATCGACCGCACCGCGCTGCTGGCTCCGGCGCAGCAGGAAGCCTCCGGGCCGGATGCGGCCGTGCCGGCGCGGCGCTTCACCGAAAAGGTGCTCTCCGACATCTGGATCGATCTGCTGAAGGTCGAGAGCATCGGTGTCACCGACAATTTCTTCGATCTCGGCGGCCATTCGCTGCTGGCGGGCCAGGCGATGGCACGCGTCGCCCGGGCGCTCGGCGTCTCGCTGCCGATCAAGACCATCTTCGAGGCGCCGACGATCGAGCAACTTGCCCGTCGGGTCGACGAGGCCGTCGCGGCCAAGCCGCACAAGCCTGCCGCAAGCCTGCCAAGACTGACGGAAGCAAGGCTAGCCGGGAACGGCTCTCCAACGCTCTCGATCGCGCAGGACCAGATGATTCGCATCGAGCAGAACCTGCCGGGACTGCCGCTGTTCAACCTGCCCTTCGCCTTCCGGCTCGAAGGCCCGCTTGATCAGCCCGCCCTCGCCCAGGCCTTCGGTGACATCGTGCGTCGCCACGAATCGCTGCGGACAGGGTTCGGCTGGAGCGGCGGGGAGCCCGTCAGCCGCATCGCCACACCCAGCGAGCTCGGACCCGCCCTCACCGTCGAAATCATTGGCGACGGGTGGCCGCACAACAACAAGCGGCGCCATGCCCTCGAACTGAGGAAGATCAATCTGCTGATCGAGCAGGAGACCTACACCCCGTTCGACACCGCGCGACCACCGCTGTTGCGGGCGCGGCTGCTGCGGCTCCATGCCGACGACCATGTGCTGCTGCTGACGCTGCATCATGCCGTTGCCGACGGCTGGTCGATCGGCGTGCTGTTTGAGGAATTGTCCAGCCGCTATGCGGCACTGGCCGGACGCCCCGCGGCGCCACTGTCGAAACTGCAGCCGGCCTTTTCGGACGTCGCACGCTGGCAGCGCTGGTGGTGTGGAACCGACGCCGCCCGCCGCCAGGCCGCCGACTGGACGGAGAATCTGCGCGGCGCAGCGCCGGTCTTTGACGGCGAAGCAAGCCCGGGCGCGTCCTCCGGTCACCATCCGCTCAGGCTCGAGCCCGATCTGATCGCGCGGCTCACGGCGTGCGCCGGTCAGCAGAACGCCACGCTGTTCATGTGCCTCCTCACCGGACTGAAGGCCCTGCTGCTGGCACGGACCGGCCGCACCGACATCTCGGTCGCGACCGCCATGGCCAATCGCGCCCAGCCCGATACCGACCGAATCGTCGGTCCGTTCGAGAATACGGTGATCGTCCGCACGAAAATCACGCCGGATCTGTCGTTCGCGCAAGCCCTGGTCCGGGTGCGCCAGAGCGTGCTCGACGCGCATGCGCGGCAGGAGCTGCCGTTCAACATGCTGGCCGACCATCTGGAGCAGGAGGGGATCGACCCGGCCGCGCTGCTCCAGGTCTATTTCACGCTGCAAAATCCGCTGCGCCAGCCGCTCGATCTGCCGGAGATTGCGGTGCAATCGATCGGAAACGTCGCGCGCGAGGGGCAGCCGGTGCTGCCGATCGACCAGACCTGGCTGTCGCTGATGCTCAAGGAGCGCCCGACCGGAATCACCGGTTCATGCAATTACAAGGGCGAACTGCTCGACGGCCGTATGGTCGGCGAGTGGATGGAGGATCTCGTCGCGCTGCTTGAGGCCGCCGCCGCCCAACCCGGCACGCCGCTCGGCCGATTGCTCGATCGCAAGGCGGCATAATCGGCTGTACAGGACGGGCGAATACTGGTTCACTCGTCAAAGCTGTGAATGACCAAGTTGCATCTTGATTATTTGACGCCGGCGCGCAAGATTATTCTCGCGTTTTGATTTGGACGATTATTTTCAACCGGGGGAGTGTTATGGGTTTCATCAAATTTACCAAGGGCACCTCGTTGAGCGACAAGGACCGCAAGGCGCTCCAGAAGTTGCTCGCTGCCGAGAAGAAGAAGCTTCAGTCCGCACTGAAGGACGTCGACGCCAGCCTTTCGGTGCTGGGCGGGTCGAAGAAGGCCAAGAAGAAGAAGTAAGACTCGTCGGCCGGGACGCCGCACGAATCTTTTCGGATAACGGGCCGCTCGCCTGCGAGTTGGGGTCTCGCACAAGCTTGAGCTCGTAAACCGGCCTGCAAATCGACAAGAATTCGCCCGGACGGACCAGTAATAGCGGTCCGCTCAGTTGGTTCTTGCTCAATTGATTCTTCCGTCAGGACCGGGGATTTGGCCTCGGCCTGACGCCATGGGCCTGATTGATGGCAGACGACAGAATTGAACTGTTTGTCGGACTGATCGAGACCATTGACGCGCCGGGCGCAGCCGATGCGTGCCGACGTCTGCTCTCGGTCGACGAACGGGTTCGCGCCGACCGCTTCATGTTCGAGCGGCATCGGCGGCAATATATTTTCGCCCATGCCATGCTGCGCCTGGCGCTATCGCGGGTCGCGCCCAATGTCGCTCCCTCCGACTGGTCCTTCGGGGCCGGCCGCTATGGGCGGCCGTTTGTCGCTGCGCCCAGGACCTCGACCGCGCTGCATTTCAGCCTGTCGCATGCGGATGGCTGCGTCGCCTGCGTCGTGTCGAGGCATGAGGCCGTCGGCGTCGACGTCGAAACCGTGTCGCGGCGCGTCGCCCCGCTCTCCACCGCGAATCGCTTCTTTGCGCCGGAGGAGGTCGAAACGCTGCGCAGCCTGCCGGAGCCGGCGGCGATCGAGCGCTTCTTCGACTATTGGACGCTCAAGGAGGCCTATCTGAAGGCCAGGGGCTTTGGGCTCAATTTGCCGCTCGACGCCTTCGCGATGCAGGTGTCGCGCGAGGCCATCGAGATCAGCTTCAAGCCCGACATCGCCGACGATCCGCAGGGATGGCGCTTCTCGCTGTGCTCGCCATCTCCCTCGCACCGCCTCGCGATCGCCGACGGCTCCCGTGCGGACGGCGGCCTTCCCATCAGCCGCAATGCCTGGCCGCTCCAGGAAGCGGCTGAATGACGACCTCGCGGCTGCGCGTCTTTCCCGCGATCTCGCGCAACCGCGACCCCAAGAAATATGTCGGCGAGCTGATGCGGGTGGCTGAGTTCGCCGAGCGTAACGGCTTCGAAGGCATTCTGCTGTTCGAAGGCAACGACGTGTTCGTCGAGCCCTGGGCCATGGCCCAGCACATCATGGCGGAGACGACGCGATCCTCGCCGCTGATCGCCGTCAACCCGGTCTGTATGCATCCGTTCACGGCGGCGAAATTCGTCTCGTCCTTCGCTCAGCTCCACGGCCGCAAGGTCTATCTCAACATGATCACGGGGACCGCGGTCAGCGACCTGCAGGGCCTCGGCGACGACCAGTCCCATGCCGACCGCTATGTCAGGCTCGGCGAATTCGTCGCGCTGATGCGGCAATTGCTCTCAAGTCCGCGGCCGGTGAATGTCGCGGGCCGGTTCTACCGCGCGAGCAACCTGCAACTGCGCCCCCGCCTGCCGGCGGAGCTGATGCCGGAATTCTTGATCGCGGGCCAGTCCGAGGCGGCCCAGCGCGTGGCAACGGAGACCGGCTGCATCAAGATGCAGATGCTGCCGCCGGACCTCGATCGGGGACTTGATGCGCCCGGTATGAATTTTGGCATCTTCGCACGCGAGAGCCGCGACGAGGCGCGGCAGGCAGCGCAAGCGCGTTTCCGCGACAATCCCGACGATCGCGAGCTGCTCGCGCTCACCGTGGAGAACAGCGACTCCGTGTGGAAGCGCCGGCTGTACGAGGGGCAAAGCGGCGAGCTCGCGGACAATGGCTATTGGCTGCTGCCGTTCCTGACCTTCCAGGCGGACTGCCCCTACCTCGTCGGCAGCTACGCCGAGATCGGCGCAAAGCTGAAGGCGTTTGCGGCAAGGGGCCTGACCACCGTCATGCTCGACATGGTCGCGGACGAGGCCGAGATGCAGCACGTCTGCAAGGCGCTCGCGGCGAGCGGGATGTTTTAGATTTCTGCGAGCGCTGCTCTCTCGCCGTCATGGCCGGGCTTGTCCCGGCCATCGACGACCTCCGGAGAGGCGAAGTTCACCGCGCCTCTTCAAACCCCGCCAGCACCGAGGTCAGGTTGGCACCCAGGATATCCGAGAGATAGCCACCCTCCTGCACGAACACGGTCGGCAGGCCCATCCTGGCGATGGCCTGGCCGATACGGCGGAAGCCGGGCGTGGTGACGGCAAGGCCCTTTAGCGGATCGTGCTCGGAGGCATCGAGGCCGAGGGCGATGACGAGGGCGCCGGGAGCGAAGGATTCGATCGCCTTGCGCGCGACGTCCATCGCCTGGATGTAGCCGTCGTCGCCGGTGCCGATCGCCAGGGGGATGTTGAGATTGGTGCCGAGGCCCGGACCTTCGCCGCGCTCATGCGCATAGCCCCACACGAACGGGTAGTACGCGGTCGGATCGGCGTGGATCGAGATCGTGTAGACGTCCGGCCGCGCGTAGAAGATGCCCTGCGTGCCGTTGCCGTGATGGACGTCGACGTCGAGGATCACGACGCGCTCGTGCTCGCGCCGCAGATGCGCGGCCGCGATCGCGCTGTTGTTGAGAAAGCAGAAGCCGCCGGCCATGTCGCGATAGGCGTGATGGCCGGGCGGACGGCAGAGCGCGTAGGTCGCATCCTCGCCATCCATCACCATCTGCGCGGCGGTCACCGCCACGTCCGTCGCAGCGCAAGCCGCCGCCCAGGTGCCCGGGCCGATCGGTGCTGCGGTGTCGGCGGTGTGCCAGCCGAGCTTGCCGACGATGTGGGTCGGATAGGTCGCAGCATGCCGCACGGGATGGATGTTGCCGATCATCTCCGGACCGGAATCGCCGAGCGCGGTCCAGGCGTCCCACGCTTCGCTCAGGAACGACAGGTATTCCGGACTGTGGATGCGCGCGCGGGGCCCCTGCCCGAATGTCTTGGGCTCGACCAGTTGATGCCTGCCGTCCTTCAATCCCTTCAGCAGGCGGTCGGCACGCTCGGGCTGCTCGGTGGTGCGCTTGACGACACCGCGAACCAGGAAGAATTGCGGATCATGGCTGCGATGCAGTTCGGTATGGACGGCTTTCACTCAAACACTCCGTGGTCGCGTGCTCTTTAGGGCGCAGCAGATGTCTTGATGCCAGCGCCGGCCAGATGCAAGCAAGAAGAATGCCGCCCTTGCCATACCGTTCTGCGCCTAAAGCAGATCGCCCGTGAGGCGCTCTAGCTAGCAGCGCCCGCGCTGGAGGCAGTGCTCGCGGCCCTGCTGGTCGGTGCGGAAGGACTCGACGAAGCCGCCCTGGCGCTGCGTGACGAAGACGGTCTTGCCGTCGCTGCCGCCGAAGGCGAGGTTGGTCGGCTCCTTGGCCTTCAGCACAATCTCGCGCTCGACCGCGCCATTGGGCTTCATCAGCGAGATCGTGCCCTTGAGAATGCGCGCCACATAGAGACGGCCGGCCACGTCGGTGCGCAAGCCGTCGACGGTGTCGGGCTGGAACGACTTCACCAGCTTTGCGCCGGTGAGCTCATTGCCGCTGATCGCATAGGACCAGATCTGGCCGCTGCTGGACTCGCCGACATAGAGCGTCTTGCCATCAGGGCTGAGGTCGATGCCGTTGGTGGTGCCCATCGCGCGCGGCGCCGGCATCACCTGGCCCTGCACGGTTCCGTCGGCAGCTTTCGCGATGCGCCAGATGTGGCCCTCGCGTCCCTTCCAGTTCGGATCGCTCGCATAGATCGTGCCGTCGCGCGCGACCGTGATGTCGTTGGGCTGGTTCATCTCGTCGGAGTGAAACCAGACGGCAGGCTCGGTCGCGCCCTTCGGGATCGCGAAGATGTTGTGCTTCTTGTAGTCGGCGATGAACATGGTGCCGTCGCGCGCGAACCGGATGGCATTGCCGACGCTGCCTTCGGGAAGCGCCGTGAATTGCTCCGACGCCTCGCCGCCCGCGAGCAGCCTTCCGATGGTGCCGGGCTTGCCGAAATTGACGACGTAGAGATTGCCGTCGAGATCGACGGCCGGCCCCTCGATGCCGAAGGTATATTCACCGGAGGGCGTGACCTGCACGCTCTCGAACAGCTTGGTTTCGGCCCGGGCCGGCGAAGCCGCGATGACGAGAAGGACGCTACTGCACAGGCACCAGAAATTCCTGCCGGATGTAATAGCCATCGTCGTCGGTGCACTCGCCGTTCAGATAGGGATCGGCCGGCCGGAAGAATCGGCTGAAGCCGGGTTTGTCTACAGCGCTCCTTTGTGTCACGACAACGACCTTGGCAGCCGGTATTTCGCCGCATTCCTTGCTGGTCTTGCCAAAAAACTTGCGTTGCGGCGGACCGGCCTTGATCCGCATCCGCGTTCCCGGAACCATCCTGGCGACGAGCAGGTCGGCGGTATCGAGCAGGCGCGCATAGCCGGGCTCGGTCTTCGGCAGGGTCTCGCCGCCCGGCGGCATCAGCTTCTCCGCGCCGAGACCGCGAAGCCGCGTGCGCAGCCTGCCGGCATCGGGATCGCCCGGATAGATCCAGCCGTCCTGCGACAGCATGAAGCGCAGCACGGCGCTGTCCTTCTCCGCATCCGATTGTCCTGCCTTCAGACCGAAATCGGAATGGCAGCCGAGGCAATGCTTCTCGACGAGGCCCTTGCGCAGCGTGGTGAGGCGGACGCTGTTCTGCGCGTCCCTGGCGACGAAGGCCGCGAGCTGGTCGATCATCGCCTGGCTGCGCGTGTCGCAGGGCAGCGGCTGAGGCACATCGCCCGCAGCGCGATCAATGCGGATCACGGTCTGGTTCTTGTCCTCGACCAGCCAGATCGCGCCGTCCTCGGCGACCGTCATGCCGACGGGTGCTCCTTGCGGCCGCGCGCCGTTGACCCGGTGCCAGCCTGCAATCAGCTCCTCGAACGGCGCGGCGGCGACCTCGCCGGCGTCGGTCTGGAAGCTGTGCGTCGGATCAGCCGCGCAGCTGACATGGTAGCGCACCGGCGGAGGGCTTGGCCTGGGAAAACCGTGGTCGTCGACATCGTAGATGAGGACGCGGCTGCCGGTCGGGCGATAGCCGTGCAGGCCGACCAGCAGCTTGCCCTCCAGCTCCGGAAATTTCGCCCCGTGATAATAGAGCATCGCGAGCGGCGCGCCGTGCGGCGGCATCAGCGAGAACGGCGGCTTGTACAGCGCGTTGGCCGTGCAGAGCGATTTGTAGGTCCCGGACTGCAGCACGATCCTGAACTCGGGGCTCGGCGTCGACAGGTCATAGCAATAGGGCCAGCCATAATGCCGGCCCTGCTCGATCGCGTTGATCTCCTCGTTCGGCTTGAAGATGTCGGGCAGGTCGCGGCCGTTCTCGCCCTGCAGGAAGGCGTAGCCGGCATCGGGGAAATTCGGATGCAGCGCCAGCGCCATCGAGTTGCGCAGGCCCCGCGCATAGACGGTGTGCGGCGGGTCGGGGTCGTTCGGCCTCAATGCCGGGAAAACGCCGCCCGCGGGCGGCGTGAACAGCCAGATCGATGCCATCGCGGAGGCGCCCTCGGCCGCAGCGCAAGGCTTTGTGATTGGCGCACGCGTGATGCAGTCGTCGCTGTGCGAGCCGACATTGACGAACAGCCGGCCGTCGCGATCGAACACGAACTGCTTGAGCGGATGCGCGCTCTCGTCGAGCTTCGTCCCGTCCGGCAGCGTGATCCGACGGCCCGGCATGTGACGGATGATGGTCTCGACCGTGCCGCGCGGATTATCCGCGAGCGGATCGAACCGGAAGATCGTTTCGGCGGTCGAGGCGTAGAGCTTCTTGTCCGGGCCGATCACGAGGCCGAATGGATATTCGAGGCCTGTCAGCAGCTCCTTGAACCGCTTGCCCTCGGCAGCATGCGGATCGAGCAGCAGCAGCCGTCCATCGATGTGGCCCCAGCCGCCCATGTCGGCCACTACGAACAGGTCGCGGCCGGGCACCTGGACGATCGCGCGCGGAAATTTGAGGTGATCCTCCTCGCTGGCGACGAGGCCGGCGCAAAATCCGGCCTTCATGTCGATCTGGATCCTGGGAAAGGCGAGATCGCCGCTGCCGCAACTATCCGTGCCGATCGCATAGCCGCTCTTCCTGATCGGCTCGGACGAGGCCGGGGCCAAGCCGAGCAGAGCTGCAGCCAAAACCGCTGCAAACACACGCAGATGTCGGCGTTCCCTCCCGAATGTGAACTGGTTCACGGTAGCCTCCCGGACTTTGCGAGAAGCTTGTTCCATGCCGCCGGAACGCCGTCCAGCCATCACCCGCCTGTGATTAAACCTGTAACGACCTTGGTGCCGACCAACCTCCGTAGATTCCCTTACCGGGCTCGACCCGAATGTTTCGCGAAGGCTTCGGGTGGTATCGCTTTGCCATCCTGATCGCTCCCAATAGGAGACGCATATGGTCCAGGTCTATTTTCACTGCTCCAACACCGAGGGCACGCTGATCGACCGCTACGGCGCCGCCGTCTCCAATCTCACCGAGGCACGCGACCGCGCCGCCCAGATCATGCGCTCGATGATCCTGACCCCGAGCAACGAAGACTGGCGCGATTGGATCATCCATGTCAGCGACGACGACGGCGAGGAGATTTTCGATCTCCCCTTCACCGCCATGCTTGGCAAGCCGCATTGAGGTGATGCCATGCTGCTCGCTTCCCTGACCCTGCTTCGCCAGCCCCTGACCTTCGTCGCCACCAAGTGGCAGACGCTGATCAGGATCGCCGGCGACCCCTATCGCCCCGAGCTTCACTACATGCGCGGGCCCGGCCCGAAATGGCGCGCCAAGTATCAGGCCAGCCGGCTCGACCGCAGGCTCTGAGCCGGTTTCGTCGAATTCCCACTGATCTTCCTCGTCATGGCCGGGCTTGTCCCGGCCATTCACGTTCTGGGGATGCAAAGACGTGGATGCCCGGGTCATAGGCGAACGGAAGCGACGCCGTCCTTCGGACGGCTATACCCGGGCATGACGGGTGCGGGAGGAAACGCTCCCCAACTCACCGCCCCGTAAACTTCGCCTTCCTCTTCTCGACGAAGGCGTTGCGGCCCTCGATGGCGTCGGCGCTCTTGCGGATCGTGGCCTGAAGCTCGATCTCGCGGCGGAACTGCGCCTCGTAGGTCGCATGCTCGCTCTCCTCGACCAGCGCCCGGGTAGCGACCAGTGCGCGCGTCGGGCCGTCGGCGAGACGCCGCGCCAGCAGCAAAGCCTCCCCCATCAGCTTGTCGTCGTCGACGACTTGCCGGACCAGGCCAATCTCCTCGGCGCGTTCCGCCGTCAGCGGCTCGTTGAGCAGCATCAGCTCGAGCGCGCGCTGCCGGCCGATCAGGCGCGGCAACAGCCAGGTGGAGCCGAGATCGGGCACCAGCGCGATGCGGCTGAACACCTGGATGAAGCTCGCCGATCGCGCCGCGACGATCATGTCGCCGGCCATCGCCAGGCTGAAGCCGCCGCCGGCCGCCACGCCGTTGACGGCGACGACGACTGGCACGCGGCATTCGCGCAGCGCCCTGAAGGCTGGCCAGTAGAAGCGCATCACGCCGGCCGCGATGTCCTCGCCGAGCGCTTCGGAGGCCTTCAAATTCTGGCCGGAGCAGAAGCCGCGCCCGGCGCCGGTGAGGATCAGCGCGCGAACATCCCCGTCCTGCGTCATCTCGTCGACGGCGGCAGCCAGCGCGCCGAGCAGGTCCGGCGTCATCGCGTTCAGGCTTGCAGGCTCGTCGAGCGTCAGGATTCCGACCGCGCCATCCCGCGCCTGTTTCACACCAGCCATGCCGCTCTCCCTTTGGATGTTCTCGTTGGCCGCAATGTGCCATTGTCCGCGCGCTTCGCCAATCGCGGAGCTTTCACGTCAGCGCAACGAAGCCAAGACACACAAGACGACATCATGCCTCACCAGTTCAGCCTCGCCCAAACCGTCCGCAAGCCTGCCGTCACATCCAAGGGTGGTATCGTCGCCGCGCAATCGCGGCGCGCGGCCGAAGTGGGAGCGCAGGTGCTGGCGGCGGGCGGCGATTGCGTCGACGCAATCGTCGCGACCACCATGGCGCTGAACGTGCTGGAGCCCTGGAACAGCGGCATCGGCGGCGGCGGTGCGATGGTGCTCTACCGCGCCGGGGAAAATCGCACCGAGGTGATCGACTACGGCATGTGCGCGCCGCAGAGCCTGCGCGTCGCCGACTATCCGCTCAGCGGCGAAGGCGCAGCCTCCGATCTGTTTCCCTGGCCGCGGGTGAAGGACGACCGCAACATCCACGGCCCCGGTGCGGTCGCCGTGCCCGGCGTCGTCGCCGGCATGGAGGAGGCGCATCGCCGCCACGCGAAGCTCCCGTGGAAGGATTTGGTCGCGCCGGCCGTCGCCCTCGCCGGCGAGGGCCTGCTGGTCGATTGGTGGACCACGCTGACGATCGCGAACTCGGCGGCCGATCTCAGGCGCTATCCGGGAAGCGCGGCGACGTTCCTGAAGGACGGCCTGCCGCCGAGCGCGCCATGGGGCATCAAATCCGAGACGCGGCTGCCGCTGGACAAGTTGAAGGCGACACTGTCGCACCTTGCCGAAGCAGGCCCCCGCGACTTCTACCAGGGCGATCTCGCCAGAAGCATCGCCTCGGACATCAAGGCCGACGGCGGCTCGCTGTCGGTGGAGGATCTTGCCGCGTTCCGCAGCCATCTGCGCGAGCCGCTGGCGATCCCCTATCGCGGCGGCAAGGTGTTCGCCACGCCGGAGCTCACGGCCGGACCGACGCTGGCGCATGCGCTGCGCCTGTTGCAGCAAAATCTGAGTCCGGGAAGCACGCCGGATGCGGCCGCCTACGCCGAATATGCGGTGGCGCTGCAATCGGCCTATCGCGAGCGACTCAAGGACATGGGCGATGCCGACGGCAAGCGCTCGCTCGGCGCCGAATATCTGGCGCCCGCTTGCACCACGCATTTTTCCGTCGTCGACCGCCACGGCAACATCGCGGCGGTCACGCAGACGCTGCTCTCGTCGTTCGGCTCGAAATACGTGACCCCGCACACTGGCATCGCCATGAACAACGGCATCATGTGGTTCGATCCGACGCCCGGCACCACCAACTCGCTCGCCCCGGGCAAGCGCTGCCTCACCAACTACACGCCTGTCATTGCCGAGACCAGGGACGGCAAGCGTCTGGCCATCGGCGCCTCCGGCGGCCGCCGCATCCTGCCTTCGGTGATGCAGCTCGCATCCTTTGCGATGGATTTCGGCATGGACCTCGACGCCGCCATCCACCAGCCGCGCATCGACGCCAGCGAAGGCGCCGTCGTGATCGGCGATATCAGGCTGCCGGCGGACACGCGCAAGGCGCTCGCCGCGCGCTTCGATTATGAAGAGAGCCGGGTGCAGGCCTTGCCGCAGAAATTCGCCTGCCCCAGCGTGGTCATGCGCGACGGCGACACGAATTCCGGCGCGGTCGAGATCTTCCAGCCGTGGGCTGATGCCGTCGCCGAATCCTAGGCGTCATGACTCCTCCACATTTGCAGGGAACTTACCTGCGCACGGTCCGTTCATTGAACGGACAAGTGCGCTCGCCCCTGTGGAGGACATGATGAAGAAACTTGCGCTCGCCGCGTCGCTGATCATTGCGGCCGGTCTCACGCTGACCAATCCTGCGTTTGCGAAGGGTGGTCATGGACACGGACGCGGTCATGGCCACGCGATGGGTCATCATCACCATGGCACGCCCCCCGGCTGGCATCACGGGCGCAAGGTCGGCTGGCGCGGCATGGGCTGCCCACCCGGCCTTTGGAAACAGGGCCGCTGCTAAGCAGTCCCGATCGGTACGACGGTGCGCCGTCCCTCAAAGGGGCGGCGCAAATGCGTTCAGATCCCCAGCCGGTCCCGCAAGCGGCCCGCGATCACGGCGGTCGTCACGCCAACCGGCCAGAACGCATGCATCGGGATCGGCTTGATGCCGGTGACGGGCATGTCGATCTCCGCCTTGGCGCCGCCGATCAGGCGGCGGGCGAGCTGGGCGCCCATCGCGGTCGAGAGCGCGACGCCGCGGCCGTTGCAGCCGAGCGAGATCAGGACGCTTTCTGCCGGCTCATGCACATGCGGATAGTGGTCCTTGGTAATCGCGAGCCGGCTGTTCCAGCCATGGGTCCAGGCGATGCCCTTGAGCTGCGGCCATAGCCGCTCGGCATAGCGCATGAGATAGGCGACGTCGGTGGGCGAGCTGATCCAGCGCATCGGGCCGCGGCCGCCCATCAACAGCCGGTTGTGCTGGTCGATGCGGTAATAGACGGTGATGTGGCCGCTTTCGTAGAGCACCGGCCGCGTCGGCATGATCGAGCGGGCGACCTCGTCGGACAAGGGCGCGGTGGCCGCGATCGAGGAGAACACCGGCACGATGGTGCGGCGAAGCGCCGGCCAGAGATCGTCGGTGAAGCCGTTGGTCGCGAGCAGAACCTTGTCGGCATGCACGACCGCGCGCGGCGTCTCGATGCGCCAGCTTCTGCCCTCGCGGCGCAGCGACAATGCCGGCGTCTCGCCGTGCACCTTCGCGCCCGCCGAGATCGCGGCGCGCGCGAGGCCGCGGGCGTAGCTGAGAGGATGCAGATCGCCGCCGCGCGTGTCCAGCATAGCGCCGATATAGCGGTCGGTGCCGGTCATCTCGCGCAACTGCTCGCGATTCAGGTACGACACCGGCATGCCGCGGCGGATGCATTGCTGCGCCGTTTTCTCGATCGCCGCGGCACTGGCCTCGTGATAGGCCGCGCGCAGCGTGCCGTTCTGCCGCGCCTCGCACGGGATCTGGTAGCGGCGGATCAGCTCGTGCGTGAAATTCGGTGTGCCGTAGGAGAACTCGATCATGCGGCGGCCGAGTTCTGTGCCGAAGTCCGCCTCGATCTGGTCGGGATCGTGCTTCAGGCCGGGATTGGTGTGGCCGCCATTGTTGCCCGACGCGCCCCAGCCCGGCTCCTGCGCCTCCAGCACCAGCGCTTCGACGCCCTGCTCCGCCAGATGCAGCGCGGTGGACAGGCCGGTATAGCCGCCGCCGACAATCGCGACGGAAACGGTCTTGTCGACGTCGAGCGACGGCGTCGCGACCGGCGCGACGGCGGTGTCGGCATAAAGCGAAGGCGGCAGAGGCAGGCGCGTCGTCATGGCGAAGACCGATCAGAGCGGATGCAGCACGCGGCGCAAAAAGTCCTGCGTACGCGGATGCTGGGGTTGATTGAGGACAGCCTTCGCCGGCCCCTGCTCGACGATGACGCCGCCGTCGATGAACAGCACGCGGTCGGCGACGTCGCGGGCAAAGCCCATCTCGTGGGTGACGACGACCATGGTCATGCCGTCGTCGGCGAGCTTGCGCATCACGCCGAGCACGTCGCCGACGAGCTCGGGATCGAGCGCCGAGGTCGGCTCGTCGAACAGGATCGCCTTGGGCTGCATCGCGAGCGCGCGCGCGATCGCGACGCGCTGCTGCTGGCCGCCGGACAGCTGCGGCGGATGCGCGTCGGCCTTCTCGGCGAGCCCCACTTGCGCGAGCAGCGCGCGGCCGCGCTCGAGCACCTGCGCGCGAGGCTCCTTCTTCACGAACAGCGGCCCTTCCACGACGTTCTCCAGCACGGTGCGATGCGGAAACAGGTTGAAGCGCTGGAACACCATCGAGACCTGGGTGCGGACCTTCACGATGGAGGGCGCATCGCGGTCGACCTTCAGGCCCTCGACGCTGATGTCGCCGCGGTCGTAGCTTTCCAGCCCGTTGATACAACGCAGGATCGTCGACTTGCCGGAACCGGAAGGGCCGACGATGCAGACCACCTCACCCTTCTGCACGGAGGCCGTGATGCCCTTGAGCACCTCGTTCGCGCCGAAGCTCTTGTGGACGTCGGTGAGCTCGATCATTTCTTGCCCGCCCGCTTCTCGAAATGACGAACCAGCAGGATCAGCGGAATGCTCATGGTGAGATACATCAGCGCGACCATCGTGAACACGTTGGTGTTCTTGAAGGTCGAGGAGGCGATCAGCTTGCCTTGCAGCGCGAGCTCGGCGACCGTGATGGTCGAGGCCTGCGAGGAATCCTTCAGCATCATGATCATGACGTTGCCGTAAGGCGGCAGCACGATGCGCACCGCCTGCGGCAGCACCACGCGGCGCATGGTCAGCCACCAACCCATGCCGATCGACTGCGCCGCCTCGATCTGGCCCTTGTCGATCGCCTCGATGCCGGCGCGGAAGTTTTCCGCCTGATAGGCCGAATAGGCGATGCCCAGTCCGAGGATCGCGGCCTGCAAGGCCGACAGCGTGACGCCGAGATCGGGCATCACGAAATACAGGTAGAACAGCAGCACGATGATCGGGATGCCCCGGATCACGTTGATCAGGCTGGCACTGAGCATCGACAGCGCCTTGATGCCGGAGACGCGCATCATCGCCCAGACGAGGCCGAGCACCGTCGAAAGCAGCAGCGAGCCGATGGTGACGACGATCGTCAACGCGACGCCGCTCATCAGGATCGGGAAGAACTCGGCGGCGTCGTGCCAGAAGCCTTTCATCGGGCAGCCTTACCAGCCTCGATCAACCTGTATGTCTCAGCCTTGCGCCTTCTGGCCCCACTTCTCGAGGATCTTGTCGATGGTGCCGTTGGCCTTCAGCTTGGCCAGCGAAGCGTTGATCTTGCCGAGCAGCGCGGTCTCGCCCTTGCGGACGCCGATGCCGACCGAGCCGACCGTGACGGGCCTGTAGCCGTCGACGAGCCGCACCTCGGGGAAACCGCCCTGCTTCAGATTGTAGGCAAGGATCGGATAGTCGGCATAGCCGGCCTTGAGGCGGCCGGTGTTCACGTCGCGCAGGATGTCGGGAATGGTGTCGTAGGCTTTGACGTCGGCGAACAGGCCGGTCTTCTTCAGCGCGTCGACGAAAGCGGTGCCGACCTGGGCGCCGACCGTCTCGCCCTTGAGGTCGTCCTGCGTGGTGTAGGCCTTCGTATCGCTCTTCGGGACCACGAGGCCTTCGCCGTAGCTGTAGATCGGGTCGGAGAAGTCGACGACCTCCTTGCGCGGCGCGGTGATGAACATCGCGGCAGCAATGATGTCGATCTTGCTGGAGGTCAGCGACGGGATCAGCGCCGAGAACGCCATCGGCTCGATCTGCACGCTGAGGCCGGCGTCCTTGCCGACCTCGGTGATGAGATCGACCATGATACCCTGGATGGTGTTGGTCTTGGTGTCGAGGAAGGTGAAGGGAATGCCGGTCGGCGTCGAGCCGACCTTCAGCACCTGCTGCGCCGAAGCCGGCACGACCGCGGCAATCGCGAGCGCCGCAACCGCGGCCTGGACAAAACGCTTCAACGCCATCGCATCATCCCCTTTGGGTCCGGCCGCCGGCGGCGCTCGCAGATGTCTTGATCGCAGACGTTGCGGGCCAAGCCGTTTCGGCCTATTTTCACCAATATGAAAATTTGGTCACACTTTCACGGCTGATGCAAGCGGTTTTCATGCACATGAAGGAAGCGGTTTGACGTGAGCGGTGGCAAAAGAATGCGCAAACCGGCCGCCGCAAAGCCGGTGAAGAAGGCGAAAGCCAGAACGGCGCCGGTCAAGGCCGTCACCAAGCCGGCCGAGCCCGCGATGGATGTCGCGGTCGGCCGCCGCATCCGCGATATCAGGCGCGACAGGCAATTCTCGCTGGAAACGATCGCCGCGCGCACGGAGCTGTCGATCGGCTTCCTCAGCCAGATCGAGCGCGGCCTGTCATCGCCGTCACTGCGCGTGCTGGCCACGCTCGCCGACGTGCTCGGCGTCGGCATCGCCGCGCTGTTTGGCGCGAGCCCGAACGCCGATGGAGCATCTGATCAGGTGGTGACGCGCGGGCTTCAGCGGCCGGAGCTGAAGCTCTGGCGCACCGGCGTCTCCAAGCAATTGCTGAGTCCGGCCAGCGCCGACAACCGGCTCAACCTGTTCATGGTGCATCTGGAGCCCGGCGGCTCCACCGGCGACGAGCTCTACACCCATGACGGCGAAGAAGCCGGCCTCGTGCTCGAAGGCGAGATGATGCTGACCGTGGACAGCGAGACGTGGTCGCTCAAGTCCGGCGACAGTTTTAGATTTGCGAGCCGCAGGCCGCACCGGTTTTCCAATCCGGCGCAGGATGCGAAGGCTGTGGTGCTGTGGGTGAATTGCGTGACGGGGGCGGGGTAGGCCTTCTTCCACGCATAAACTCTCTGCCCAGTCATCCTGAGGTGCGAGGCTTGCGATGCGATCGCATCGCAAGGGAGCCTCGAAGGATGCACGGCCCCGATGCAGCCGGGCCGTCGCCCTTCGAGGGCCGCTGAAGACGCGGCCACCTCAGGGTGACGGTGATGGAAAGGATGCGCGCTGCCTCCACGCCGTCATTGCGAGCGAAGCGAAGCAATCCAGAGTCTCACCGCGGAGGCATTCTGGATTGCTTCGTCGCAAGGGCTCCTCGCAATGACGAGCGGATAGAGCTTTAGCCGAACCGATGTGCGTACCGGTCCACCGTCAGCGCGCTGACGTCGACATCCGGCTTCTTGCCCGACAGCATGTCCGCCAGCACCCGCCCCGAACCGCAGGACATGGTCCAGCCGAGCGTGCCGTGGCCGGTGTTGAGGTGGAGGTTGGCGTATTGCGTCGGGCCGATCACGGGCGGGCCGTCCGGCGTCATCGGACGCAGGCCGCTCCAGAAAGTCGCCTTGGAGAGATCGCCGCCGCGCGGGAACAGATCGGTCAGCGAATGATCGAGCGTGGCGCGGCGGGCGTCGTAGAGCTTGGACGAGAAGCCCGAGATTTCGGCAGTGCCGCCGACACGGATGCGATTGCCGAGGCGCGTGATCGCGACCTTGTAACTCTCGTCCATCACGGTCGATTCCGGCGCGCCGGACGCGTCTTTGATCGGCACCGTGATCGAATAGCCCTTCACCGGATAGACCGGCAGCGAGATGCCGAGCGGCGCGACCATCTGCGACGAATAGCTTCCGAGCGCGAGCACATAGCTGTCGGCCTGCAGCAGGCCGGCGCTGGTGGCGACACCGCTGACGCGCGCGCCATCGGTGACGATGCGGTCGATGCCGGTGTTGAACATGAAGCGCACGCCCAGCGCTTCGGCATGCTTGGCCAGCGCCTGCGTGAACATGTGGCAGTCGCCGGTCTCGTCCTGCGGCAGGCGAAGTCCGCCGACGAACTTCTCCTTCACGCCTGATAGCGCCGGCTCGACCGCGATGCAGCCTTCGCGACTCAGCGTCTCGTAGGGCACGCCGTACTGCTTGAGCACGGCGACGTCCTCGCCGGTGCCGTCGAGCTGGGCCTGATAGCGGAACAGCTGGAGCGTGCCCTGTGCGCGCTCGTCATATTGAATGCCGATGTCGCGGCGAAGGTCACGCAGGCAGTCGCGGCTGTATTCCGCGATCGGGATCATCCGACTCTTGTTGACCGCGTAGCGCGCGCTGGTGCAATTGCGCAGCATCTTGAGCAGCCAGACCCACATCACGGGATCGAGCTTCGGCCGGATCACCAGCGGGCCGTGCTTCATCAAGAGCCACTTGACCGCCTTCACCGGCACGCCGGGACCGGCCCAGGGCGAGGAATAGCCGGGCGACACCTCGCCGGCATTGGCAAAAGAGGTCTCCAATGCCGGCTCCGGTTGACGGTCGACGACCGTCACCTCATGGCCGGCACGCGCGAGGTAGTAGGCAGAGGTGACACCGATGACACCGCTGCCGAGGATCAGAACTTTCACGCTTCGTCAAACTCCCGCGGCATCACGCTCGCCGCTGCAAGGAAACAACTCGCAACGGCGAGAGCAATTATCAGGCCACCCGCTTGATGGCGTCGCCGAGGATCGACACGATGTCGTCGATATGGCTCTTCTCGACGATCAGCGGCGGCGACAGCGCAAAGGAGTCGCCGCTCATGCGGAAGTACAGCCCGCGATTGAAGCAGTCGACCATCACGTCGTAGCCGCGCGCACCAACCGTGCCGTCACGCGGCGACAGCTCGACCGCGCCCATCAGGCCGCAATTGCGGATGTCGATGACATTCGGCAGGCCTTTCAGCGAGTGCAATGCATCGCGCCAGTAGTCGGCGATCGACGCACCGCGCGTGAGCAGGCCCTCGTCCTTGTAGATGTCGAGCGTCGCGATGCCCGCGGCGCAGGCGGTCGGATGCGCCGAATAGGTGTAGCCGTGGAACAGCTCCATCGCGTTTTCGGGGCCGATCATCATGGCGTCGTGCACCTTGCGGTGCGCGAACACCGCGCCGCAGGGAATGGTGCCGTTGGTGATGCCCTTGGCCGTCGTCATCATATCAGGCGTGACGCCGAAGAAGTTGGCGGCGAACGGCGCGCCGAGGCGACCGAAGCCGGTGATGACCTCGTCGAAGATGAGCAGAATGCCGTGCTTGTCGCAGATCTCGCGCAGGCGCTGCAGATAGCCCTTCGGCGGCGGCAGCACCGCGGTCGAGCCCGGCACCGGCTCGACGATGACGGCGGCGATCGTCTCGGCGCCGTGCAGAGCGACGAGGCGCTCGAGATCGTCGGCGAGCTCGGCGCCATGCTCCGGCTGATCCTTGGCGAAGGCATTGCGGGTCAGGTCATGGGTGTGACGGATGTGGTCGACGCCCGGCAGCAGGGTCGCGAAGGCGCGGCGGTTGGCGACCATGCCGCCGACCGAGGTGCCGCCGAAGCCGACGCCGTGATAGCCGCGCTCGCGGCCGATCAGGCGGGTACGGCTCGCCTGGCCGTTGGCGCGATGATAGGCGAGCGCGATCTTCAGCGCGGTGTCGACCGATTCGGAGCCGGAGTTGGTGAAGAAGATCCGGTCGAGCCCCTTCGGAGCGATCTCGGCGAGCCGCTCGGCGAAGTCGAACGCCAGCGGATGGCCCATCTGGAACGACGGCGCGAAGTCCAGCGTCATCAGCTGCCGCTCGACCGCGGCGGCGATCTGCTTGCGGCCGTGGCCGGCGTTGACGCACCAGAGGCCGGCCGAGCCGTCGATCACCTTGCGGCCGTCAACGGTGGTGTAATGCATGCCCTCGGCCGAGGAGAACAGACGCGGCGCCTTCTTGAACTGACGGTTGGCCGTGAACGGCATCCAGAACGAGTCGGTCTTGATAGTGTTCGGAATCTGATGAAGGGTCACGGCCGCGCTCCTTTGCTGACGAAATAGCAGAGGCACGGCTCGCAAAGCGCAACAAGTCCTTTTCTGGTGACCTGCAAGCCATTGATTTTACTAAGGCCACTGGTCCATATTTGCGCGATCCGCAACACTTGCAACAGGGGCCAGGGGCATGAGCGTCGACATCGGTGGACGGCTGCGATTCATCCGGGCGCGCCACAAGCTGTCGCAGCGCGAGCTTGCCAAGCGCGCCGGCGTCACCAATTCGACGATTTCGCTGATCGAATCCAACCAGATGAACCCGTCGGTCGGCGCGCTCAAGCGCATCCTCGACGGCATCCCGATGGGGCTCGCGGAGTTCTTCGCGCTGGAGCCGGAGAGCCGGCGCAAGATCTTCTATCGCGCCGAAGAGCTCACCGAGGTCGGCAAGAAGCCGATCTCGTATCGGCAAGTCGGCGACAATTTGTTCGGCCGCAGCCTCCAGATCCTCAAGGAGCGCTACGAGCCCGGCAGCGACACCGGGCGCGTGCATCTCGTCCATGACGGCGAGGAAGGCGGCATCGTGATTTCGGGCAAGCTCGAAGTCACCGTCGAGGATGAGCGCCGCATCCTCAATCCCGGCGATGCCTATTATTTCGAGAGCCGCCGCCCGCATCGCTTCCGCTGCGTCGGCGGCAAGCCGTGCGAGGTGATCTCGGCCTGCACGCCGCCGACGTTTTGACGCGCATCGAAGGTCATCCGGAATCATACGGAGCCCCGGTGTCTTACGGAGCTTGAGCCACCTCAATTTCCGCGAGCCAAACCGCTATATATTACGAACCGTAGCCGAGCAGCCTGGCGCAAAGGTGCTGAGGTTATGGCCCCGGACTCCTAGGCACTCCGGGGCCGCTTTGTAACAGGGCTCGCCGATGAAGATCACGCTCGCCAATGCAGAAGCCGCGCTCGACGAAGTTCGGCGCGATGCCGACAAGCTCCATTCGCAGGAGCTGCGCGAAGCGATCGCCCAGTACATCGAGACGCAGCGAGAGGCGATCAGGGCCCTCCGGCGGAAGATGAACTGACGCTTCGACGCGCGCCGCGACTCGCGCGGCTCTCATTCGACATCGCCGCAGCGCTCAGGACTGCATCAGCAATTCCTCGATCCGGACCGGAAAGCGGCGCACCCGCACACCGGTCGCATGCCAGACGGCATTGGCGACCGCGCCGGCACTGCCGGTGATGCCGATCTCACCGACGCCCTTGATGCCGAGCGCATTGACGTGCGGATCGTGCTCCTCGACCGTGATCACGTCGAGCGGCGGGACGTCCGCGTTCACGGGGATGTGGTACTCGCCGAGATTGGCGTTCATGATCCGGCCGCTGCGGCGGTCGGTGATGGCTTCCTCGTGCAGCGCGAAGGACATGCCCCAGATCATGCCGCCGAACAGCTGGCTCTTCACCAGATGCGGATTGACGATACGTCCCGCGGCGAAGGCGCCGACCATGCGGGTGACGCGGACCTGGCCGAGCTCGGGATCGACCTTCACCTCCGCGAACACCGCGCCATGGGCGTGCATCGCATACTCTTCCATCGCCGCGGGGTTCGGCGCGCCGGTGCCGCGGGCTTCGACCTCGGCAACGCCCGCGCGCGCAAGGATCTCGGCATAGCCCTCGCCGCGACTCTCGTCATCACGCCGGATCAGCCTGCCGTCCCGCGCGACCACGCCGGCATTGCCGGCACCGAACAGCGGCGAGCGCTCGTCATTCGTCGCGAGGTCGGCGAGCTTTGCGATCACGGCCGCGCCGGCGCTGTGGATCGCGGCACCCGCGGTCGCCGTGTGCGCCGAACCGCCGGCAATGCCGGCATCTGGCAGATCCGATGTCCCTGCCTTGAACGCGACGCGGTCGATATCGAGGCCGACGGCATCGGCCGCGATCTGGGCGAGCGCCGTCCATGCGCCCTGCCCCATGTCATGCGCGCCGATCTCCATGGCGCCGCTCCCGTCACGGCGGATCGCAGCGCGCGCTTCCGCCTGGAACATCAGCGCCGGGAAAGTCGCGGTACCCATACCCCAGCCGACCAGAAGACCGGCATCGTCGCGCATCTGCCGCGGCTGGAGCGAACGCTTGGCCCAGCCAAAGCGCGCGGCGCCCTGCTCGTAGCAGGCACGCAGTGCCTTGGATGAGAACGGCTTTCCGGTGATCGGCTCGACCTCGGCGTAGTTCTTCAGGCGAAAGGCGAGCGGATCGATGCCGCAGGCCCAGGCCATCTCGTCGATCGCGCTTTCAAGCGCGATCGAACCCGTCGCCTCGCCGGGCGCGCGCATGAACAGCGGCGTGCCGGTGTTGACGCGCACGGCATCATGCGAGGTTCGGATCGCAGGTGCCGCATAGAGCGTGTGCGAGGCATCGGCGGCGGGCTCGTAGAAATCGTCGAACGTGCTCGACACGGTCCGGGCGTGATGATCGAGCGCGGTCAGGCGCCCCTCGCCGTCGGCACCGATGCGGAGGCGCTGACGCGTCGGCGCGCGATGGCCGACCGGGCCGTACATCTGCTCACGGCGCAGCACGAGCTTCACGGGACGGCCGACGAGCTTGGCGGCCATGATGCCGAGCACCGGCGGACCCGCCATCAATCCCTTGGAGCCGAAGCCGCCGCCGAGGAAGGGGCTGCGGATGTGAATCTTGTCATGCGCGATACCGAACAGCTCGGCAACGCGCGCGAGCGACAGCATGAGACCCTGGGTCGGCATGTCGATTTGCACATTGTCGCCGTCCCAGGCGGCCACGATCGCATGCGGCTCCATGGCGTTATGATATTGCGGCGGCGTCTCGTACATCGCGTCGATCTGCTTCTCGGCCGCGGCAAGGCCTGCCTCGACATCGCCGAGGCGGTTTTCAGTGGGATTGCCGACGCCAACGACCGGCGGCACGAAGCTTTCACCGGCGTCGAGCCCGACGAGCGCAGGCAGCGCCTCGTAGCGCGGCGCCAGCAGCGCCGCGCCTTCCGTCGCGGCCTCCAGTGTTTCGGCGATCACGACGGCAATCGGCTGGTTGGCGTAGCGGACCTCGTTGCTCTGCAGCACCTCCATCCGGAACACGAACGGATTGGTCTTGATCTCGGGATCGATCGCGAGCGGCGGCTTGTGGTCCGGTGTCATGACGTCGACGACGCCGGGATGACGCTTGGCGGCGGCGACGTCGAACGAGGTCACGCGGCCATGGGCGATGCTGGACACCGCCATCACCGCAAACAGCATGCCGGACGGATGGTTATCGGCAGCATAGGTTGCCTGCCCCTTGACCTTGAGAATGCCGTCGCGGCGGGTCAGCGGCTGGCCGATGCTCGAGCCGTGGCGCAGATGGGCGGGCGCGCCGGTGAGATTGAGCTCAGACATGGAGGGCTCCGGAGGTCGAGGCAAAGGGAGAGGCCGGCAGCGCCGGCAGGCGCGCCGGTGTGCCGGCGGCCGCGAGGGTCAGCGCGCGCACGACGATGCGGCGCGCGAGCTCGATCTTGAAGGCGTTGTCACCGGACGGTTTTGCATCCGAGAGCGCACGCCAGGCAGCCTCCTGGAAGGCGTCGGCCGTGGGCGCGACATTCTTGAGCACGTCTTCCGCAGCCCGAGCACGCCAGGGCTTTGCGGCCACGCCGCCGAGCGCGAGCCGCGCCTCCGCGATCTTGCCGTTCTCGATCCGCAACGCAGCGGCGGCCGAGACGACGGCGAAGGCGTAAGAGGTGCGTTCACGAACCTTGAGGTAGCGGGCATGTGTGGCAAAGCTGCGCGCCGCAGACGGCAGGCGCACCGCGACGATGAGGTCGCCGGCTTCGAGGGCCGAGTCGCGCTCGGGCGTGCTGCCGGGCAGGCGATGCAGTTCGTCGAGCGCGATCTCCCGACGGCCTTTCTTGCCCTCGATCTCGACGACGGCATCGAGCGCGACGAGCGGCACACAGAAGTCGGACGGATGCGTGGCGATGCAGCTCTCGCTCCAGCCGAGCACGGCATGGGTACGGTTCTCGCCCTCCCGCGCGTCGCAGCCAGAGCCAGCCTCGCGCTTGTTGCAGCGGCTGGCGGTGTCGTAGAAGTAAGCACAGCGCGTCCGTTGCAGCAGATTGCCGCCGACGGTCGCGGCATTGCGCAGCTGCGCGGACGCTCCCGACAGAAGCGCTTCGGCGACGGCCGGGTAGGATCTTGCGAAGTTTGCGTCATGTGCGAGATCGGCGTTGCTCACCAGCGCGCCGATGCGCAACGCCCCGTCGGGAAGAGTCTCGATCTGATCGAGTCCGTCGAGATGCGTGACATCGACCAGGCGATCCGGTCGGCTGACGCCGCCCTTCATCAGATCGAGCAAATTGGTACCGGCGGCAAGATAGACCGCGCCCGGCTGCGCGGCGGCGGCAACGGCCTCGGCGACCGTGGCCGGCCTGACATAATCGAACTGCTTCATGCGGAGCGCCTCTGATTGGATTCGTCCATGCCGGCCTGCGCTTCGAGCACGGCATCGACGATGCCGGCATAGGCGCCACAGCGGCAGAGATTGCCGCTCATGCATTCGCGGATGCGTTCGGGATCGTTGCCGGCCTGCGCCTCCTGCATCATGCCGATCGCGCTCATGATCTGGCCAGGCGTGCAGAAGCCGCACTGAAAGCCGTCATGGGCGATGAAGGCGGCCTGCACGGGATGAAGCTGGTCGCCGCGCGCAACGCCTTCGATGGTGAGGATGTCGGCGCCGTCATGGCTGATGGCGAGCGCGAGGCAGGAATTGATGCGCTTGCCGTCGACGAGAATGGTACAGGCGCCGCACTGGCCGCGGTCGCATCCCTTCTTGGTTCCGGTGAGATGGAGGCGCTCACGCAGGAGATCGAGCAGCGTGACGCGCGGATCGTCGAGGACGAAGTCGCGCCGCGCACCGTTCACGGTGAGGCTGATGGAGTGGTTCATACAAGGCTCCGATCAGATATGGACATGAGTGATCGCGCGGCGCGCCACCGCCGTGGCCGCCGTCGACATGCGCCGGCCAGGCGGAACCCGGCCAACATCCATGCGAAGATACGGAGGCACCCTCCGCTTAACAAGGGCCGCCGAAAAATATTTGGAATTCGTCAAAAGCCCATGCGCAGACAACGCGATGCAGCTGGCCAGGGGTTCATTGCAAGGGTTCAATCTAACCAATTCGTGATCTACATTGCCTGATATGGACGACCACACCGACCAGATTCGCAAACCCCGCGCCGATGCCGTGCGCAATCGCGAACGCGTGCTCGAGGCCGCGAAGGTCGTGTTCAACGCGGGCGGCCCCGAGGCGAGCCTCGAGGCCGTGGCCAAACGCGCCGGCGTCGGCATCGGCACGCTCTATCGGCATTTCCCGACGCGCGAGGATCTGTTCGAGGCGGTGTACCGGCGCGAGGTCGAGCAGCTCAGCGAGCTCGCTGAGCAGTTGAAGAACGCCAGGGACCCGGTCGACGCGCTCAGGCGCTGGCTGCGCTCAGGGGTCGAATTCGTTGCCACCAAGAAGGGCATGGTGGCAGCCTTGGCACTCGCGGTGCAGAGCGGGTCGGAGTTGCATGCCTTTTCCTTCGAGCGCCTGACCAAGGCGATCGGCTCGCTTCTCGATCGCGCAGCCGGGGCCGGCGCGATGCGCGCGGACGTCAGTCCCGAGGACTTGCTGCGCGCGTTCTTCGGCATGTGCTACATGCACGACCAGCCCGGCTGGCAATCCTCGGTGCTGCGCATGCTCGACGTGTTCGTCGACGGGCTGCGGGTGCAGCCAGCCGGCAAGCCCGGCCCCAAGACCAAGGTTCGCACAGCCAGGCCCGCGAAACCGGCGGTGAAACGGAAGCGATAGCACGCCCGTATGTCCCATGGGCGTGCTAGGATCAGCACCGCCGGGATTTCAACGCGGAGCCTGTCATGCGCATTGCCGCCTTGCTCGTCGCCTTCATCATCACCCTCAGTGCCGCTCCAGTATTCGCCGGCGACGTCACGGCGGCGCAGGGCGTCATCCGCGCCCAGGAACAGGCTTTTGCGCGTGACGATGCGGCCGCAGCCTATTCCCATGCCGCGCCGGCAATCAGGGAGATATTCCCCGCGCCCGACATCTTCATGTCCATGGTGCAGAACGGCTACGCACCGGTCTACCGCCACAAGAGTTTTGAGTTTGGCGAGAGCAAGAGCGAAGGCAGCTGGATCTCCCAGCAGGTCCATATCGTTGACGCCAATGGCGAAGCCTGGGAAGCGCTGTACACGCTGGAGCAGCAGGGCGACGGCAGCTACAAGATCACCGGTTGCTCGTTGCTGAAGGTGGGACGGGAGGTGTGAGCAGGCACTTTCGTGTCAGGCGACCATTGCGGTCACAGCGCGCAGGACGTTCCCATCGACCTCCGCGATCCGGTCGAGCACCGTGAAATGATTGCAACCGGCGATCTCGCAATACTCGGCCTCCATGCCCCGTTCGCGCCAGCCGGAAACCAGATCCGAGGTCCAGCGCTTGAATCCCGCGGTCTCGTCGCCGCCGACGACACCGAGCAGCGGCACCAGGCTGGCCTGCTTGGGCAGGCGATGGAGCCGCAGGAGCGGGCTCTCCGCCTCGGCCTCCTCGGCCGACAGCGTCAGGTCACGGTTGATCGAGGTCTTGAGCAGCGGACGCAGATCGAAGGCACCGCTGACACCAACCAGGCCGGCGATGCGCCCCAGGCCTCTCTCGGCCTGATCCAACGCGAGCATCGCCGCCAACTGACCGCCGGCAGAGTGCCCGGCGACGACCACGCGGGCCGGCCTCAGATGGCCCAGCGTCCAGGTAAGGGCGAGGCGAATCTGCTCGACGATACCGCCGACGCGCACCTCCGGCACCAGATCGTAGGTCGGCATCACCACCGTCATGCCGGCGTTTCGATAGGGCTCGGCGATGAAGGAGACGTAGGACTTGTCCAGCGCGCGCCAATAGCCGCCATGGATGAAGAAGAACACGGGCGCGCCCTCGCCCGCCGGAAACACGTCAAGCAAACAGCGCGGCCCGCCGCCATAACGAACGTCGAGCCGGCAATTCCCCGTCGCACGCAGTGCGGCGCTGCGCTGCTGGTGATCGCGGTAGATGTCCTCCCGCTCGGGGTGACGGTTGCGGAGCGCATATTGCGCTTCGAGCCAGTCATCGATGCCGTGCAGGATTTCGTTTCCAGAATGCATGATCAGAGTCCGAGATAGGCGGTGCGTATGATCGGATCGCGCGCGAGCGCGGCGCTCTCCGCCTCGCGCACAATCTCGCCTTCCGCGATGACGTAACCCCAGCCGGCGCTTTGCAGCGCCATGTTGGCGTTCTGCTCGGCGAGCAGGATCGAGATGCCCTGCTGATTGAGCCGCCGGATGATGGCGAAGATGTCCTGCACGACGCGGGGTGCGAGCCCCATGGACGGCTCGTCGAGCAGCAGCAGGCGCGGCCGCGACATCAGCGCACGTCCGATCGCCAGCATCTGCTGCTCGCCGCCCGAGAGCAGCCCCGCCGGCTGGCTCTGCCGCTCGCGCAAGCGTGGAAACATGTCGAAGACGGCATCCATGTCGGCTTCGACCTTGCGGTCGCGCCGCGGCCACAGCCGTCGGAACGCGCCCATTTCGAGATTCTCGCGCACGCTCATCGGCGCAAAGACGCGGCGGCCTTCCGGCACCAGCGTTACCCCGAAATCGAGCCGCGTAGAGGCCGACCGCCCGGCGATATCGTTGCCTTCGACCCGAATCTGCCCGCTGCTCGGCCACAACAGCCCGGCGAGGCAGCGCAGCAGCGTGGTCTTCCCGGCGCCGTTGGCGCCGATCAGGCAAACCGACTGGCCCGACTCGACACGCAGCGAAATGTTGTGCAGCACGGAGACGTGTCCGTAGCCGGCCGACAGGCCCACGACCTCAAGCATGCTCGCCCTCCCCAAGATAGGCCGCGAGCACATCGGGATGGCGGCGCACGCTGTCGGCATCGCCTTCGGCGATCCGCACGCCATTGTTGAGCACGAGAATGTCGTGAGAGAGCGACATCACCATGCGCATGTTGTGCTCGACCAGCAGCACCGTCATGCCGTCACGGTTGAGCGCGGAGATGATCTTGCCGATATGCTCGGCCTCCGCCTGCGGCAGCCCGGCCGCGGGTTCATCGAGCAATAGAAGCCTCGGCTCGCTTGCGAGCGCGCGCGCAAGCTCCAGCACCTTCATCTGGCCGAAGCCGAGATCGCCGGCCAGCACATCCGCCTTGCCGTCGAGTTCGAAGCGCGCCAGCAGGTCCATTGCGGCATCCGCCATCGCCCGGTTCTCCGCACGCAGCGACGGGCCGTGCAGCAGCGCACCGACGACGCCGGCGCGACCGTGCATGTGGCGGCCGGTCATGACGTTCTCGAGCACCGTCATCTCGCGGAATATCTGGAGGTTCTGGAAGGTACGGGCGATGCCGAGTCTGGCGCGGCGAAAGGTCGGCATGGCGTCGATGCGGATGCCATCGAAGAAGATCTGGCCCGAGGTCGGGCGGGTCACGCCCGCGATCATGTTGAACAGCGTGCTCTTGCCAGCGCCGTTGGGTCCGATCACCGCCTTGATCTCGCCGGGACGGACCTCGAAGCTGAGGTCGGCGACGGCGCGCAAGCCGTCGAAGTAGCAGTTCAGCGCCTGGGTGCGCAGCAGGGGCGCGGTCATGTCCGCCCCCTTGCGAGCCGGCGTCGCAGGATCGTCGGCAATCCCGCGATCCCCGTCGGGGACGCGATCAGCACGACCAGCATCGCCAAGCCGAACAGCATCAGCTCGGCGTCTTCGTATTCGAGCAGCAGCGGCGGCACAGCGGTGTAGATCAACGCACCGAACAGCGGGCCCCAATATAATCCGCTGCCGCCGATCGCGACCATCACGACCAGCAGGATCGAATTGGAGACGCTGAACGTCTCCGGCGAAGCGAACTGGTTGACATGGACATAGAGGCTGCCGGCAATCCCGGCCATGCCGGCGGAAAGGACGAAGACCAGAAGCTTGGTGCGAAAGCTGTCGATGCCGACGGCGTCCGCGCCAAGTTCGTTGGTCGCGACGGCGCGCAAGGCGCGGCCGATGCGCGAGCGCAGCAGGTTGAGGACGGCGAGCATAACCAGCAGCGACACCAGCCAGACCAGCGGAAACTGGCGCATGTCGTTGTCGAGCGCGAAGCCGCCGACCGCGAACGGGCGCACGCCCAACAGGCCGTTGGGGCCGCCGGTCACGTCGATCAGCCGATTGAACAACACCACCAGGATGGCGTTCCAGCCGAGTGTCGCCATCGACAGATAGAGTCCGCGCAGGCGCAGTGCCGGAATACCGATGATCAGCGCCGCGAGACCCGTGAACAGCGCCGCGGCCGGCAGGCCAATCCACGCGCTCAGTCCAAGCTTCACGCCAAGCACACCACTGACATAGGCGCCGAGCCCGTAGAACCCGGCATGGCCGAGCGAAATCTGTCCGCCATAGCCCATCAGGAGGTTCAGGCTTGCAATCAGGATGAGATTGATCAGCATCATGTTGGCGAGCGAGACGAAATAGGCATTCGGCGCCACCAACGGCACCACCAGCAGCGCGAGCCACACGATCAGCAGGAGCCGATGATCCGACAGGCCGCTGGTCGCGCGGGACGGCTGCCGCAGAGGCTGCGATACCGCCTCGAGCGGAGCTGACGACAACGAAGCGGGTTTGGCGCGGGCCTGGACCATCCGGTCAGACCTTGACCACGTCGGCGCGGCCAAGCAGGCCGGAGGGACGCGCAAACAGGATGAGGAGCAGTACGGTAAAGGCGATCGCGTCCTTGAAATCGGAGGAGATGTAGAAGCTGCCGAACGCCTCGAGGAGGCCGAGGGCGAGCCCGCCGACCACCGCGCCCGGCAGGCTGCCGACGCCACCGAGCATCGCGGCACTGAATCCCTTGAAGCCGAACATGGCGCCCTGATCGTAGGAGGACAGCGTCAGCGGCGTGATGATTGCACCGGCGAGCGCACCGGCAAAGGCGGCGATCGCGAACGAGAGCATCACCGTGGTCTCGACGCGCACCCCGACAATGGCCGCCGCGTCGCGATCGGCCGCCGCCGCACGCAGCGCCTTGCCGAGCATGCTGCGCTCGAAGAACAGATGCATCGCGACTAGGAAGGCGATCGTCAGGCCGATGATCCACAGCGTCTGCGTCTGCACCGCGACGCCGCCCACCACCAGCGTCGGCACCTGCGAGAAGCCGGGATAGCCGACCGGCTTCTTGCCGAGCACCAGCATGACCAGGCTGCGCGTGCAGATCGCGAGCCCGATGCTGACGAGCGTGATCAGGAGCGTGTTCGGGCGCCGCAACGGCCAGATCACCAGTCGTTCCGACACGATCCCGACCATGATCACGATGACCACCGCAAGAGCGCAGGCGAGCCCGATATTGCTCGTCGCCGCAAACAGCAGCGCAGAGATCATCCCGCCCATCACCACCCATTCGCCTTGCGCAAAATTCATCGCTCCCGTGCTCTTGAACACGACGTTGAATCCGAGGGCGATCAGCGCATAGATGCTGCCGGTGCCTATCCCGGCGACGAGCAGTTGGAGGACGGCAGTCGTCATGGCCCTCAGAACGTCCGCATGCGGTTGGACTCGAACAGGGGCAAGGCAATTCCAAGCTCCGCGAGCTTGGCCCGCGCATTCGCGGCATAGTTCGCCAGCGCATCCTCCTCTGCCGCGCGCGGCGCGCCACCGAGACCGGTCGAAGCGGTCAGCGCATCGGCCTCGGCCTCGACCGCCGCATGTTCCGGCGCGAGCCAGGGGCAGTGATATCCTTTCAGCTCGGTTTCGCGGACATGCGCAGTCAATTCGTCGGCAATCAGCGCCCGATCTCTGGCGCTCCAATGCGGCGCGCGCGAGTCGAGATAAAGCCAGCCAAACGCAGCGTGACGCTCCTTGTCGATGATGACGCGGTCGAGCACGGCCTTGACGGTGGGATTGGTGGCGTGGGTACGCCAGGTGCGGCAGAGCTCGAGTTCGAGGCCGTCCTCGAACGCCGCGAACGACGCCACGTAGCTGTCGAGGTTCTGTCCCGCATCCATCGCACGCCGGTGCAGATTGCGGTTGAAGGTGGCCTCATAGGCGCGGTCGGCCGGTGAGGCGATCCGTCCGCCAAATGCCTCGGCAAGCCTGTCGAAACACTCGACGTGCCAGGCCTCTTCGGTATTGCGGACCGTGAGATAGAATTTCGGGTCGATCTCGCGGCCGATCTCCATGCAAAACCGCATCAACAGCGCGGGCGTCTCGGTAAGACCGGTCGCCTCGACCCAGAGCCTGCGGCTCCAGCTGCGCCGCGCCGCCTGCCGCACCGGCTCGTCATATTGCGCGGGGTCCAGCGCCGTCCAGTCGACGTCGCGATGCGGATTCCAGCGCCCGGCCTTGCCGGTATCGTAGAGCTCCCGGATCTCCGGGAGCGTCACGTTCATCTCGAGCGGAAAACGCCGCTCGATCAGCAGCCGTGACGGCGGCAAGGTCGGCTTGACCTGATGCATGGCCCTCTGCACGTCAGATCGCCCCAAGCTTGTCGTGATGGAACGGCGGCAGATCGATGCCGAGCGGCTTCATCTGGTCGCGGATGCGCTGCACTGTCGCGACGAACACCGGCTTCTCGGCTTCTTCCACCGTGGAGCCGAGCCCGGCTTCGTAGGTGATGCGGTCGGCTTCGACCTCGGCCCGCGAGGCCGGGTTCTCCGGCGCGAGCCAGCTCGAATGGTAGCCGTTGAGCTCGACCTTCTCCATCATGGTGATGACCGAATTCTCGATCATCTTCTTCTGCTCCGGCGTCAGCGTCTCGCAGATCGCCTCGAGGAAATACCAGCCGAAGGCGCAGTGGCGCGATTCATCTCGCATGATGAAGCGGACGATCTGTCTGGCGACGGGATCGCGCGTCACGTCGTCGAGATGCTTGAACACGTCGAAGGCGATCTCCTCGGCGGTGCAGACCAGCGCCGCGATGATGCCCTCGAGCGGAACGTCCGCATTCAGGGTCGCGCGACGCACGCCGTGGGTCGACACCGATCCCTCGAACAATTGCTGCACCGGCTTCTCGATGTAGCCGCCGAGCTTCTCCGCCATGGTGTGACAGACCTCGGCGTGGCGCGCCTCTTCCTGGGAGCGGATGGTGAAGAAGAGCTGCATGTCGGAGGGACGGTTCTCCAGGCCGAAGCGGAGCTGGAGCGAGGGGCTCTCCGAGATCGCGCCGTACTCGCTCCAGGCGCGACGGCTCCAGTAGAGCCGCGCCGCATAGCGCTGCTCTTCCGTATAACTCTCCGGCTTGAGCTGATCCCAGTCGACGTCGGTCTTCGGATCCCACTGGTTGCGCGTCGCTGCATGGAACAGCTCGCGAATTCGCGGCAGATCCGAGTTGAAAGTCAGCGGGAAACGGCTTTCGGGCGCATCGAGCAGGGTCTGCACCATTTCGAAAGCCTGATCTTGCGACATATCACGTGAGAGTGCCATGGCATCCTCCCTCCTGTTTTGGCCTATTCGTAGTCGGCGAGGTTGAAACGGCCGTCGCGCCAGTTGATCAGCACGATGTCCTTCTTCGACAGGCCGGAGTGGCGCTCCGGCGAGAAGCTGAACACGCCGCTCATCCCGGCGAAATTCTTGACCTGCTCCATGCCCTGCGGAAGCTTGGAGACGTCGCCGCCGACCTTGCCCAGCGCTTCCTTCGCCAGCATCGCAGCGTCGTAGGATTCCGCGGCATAGAGGCTGGCCGCGCGGTTGAAGCGCGCCTGATAGGAACGGAACAGCCGGAGAATGCCGGCCTTGAGCGGATCGCTGTCCGGAAGCTGCTCGCCGACCGGAAATTTCAGGCTCGCCAGCAGCACCGATTTCGCGGCGTCGCCGGCCAGCGTCATGTAGTGGGACGAGACGAAGCCGTAGCTGTGGACCAGCGTGCGGCTGTCGAGGCCGAGCTGCTGTGCCTGCTTCAGGAATACGACGCCGGCGGGCGTCACGGTCCAGCAGATGATCGCCTCTGCCCCGCTGTCGCGGATGCGGGTGAGCTGCGGCATCATGTCGGTGTCGGCGGGATCGAACGACTCGTAGGAGACGTCGAGACTGCGGCGAGGACCGACCTTCTTCATCTGCGTGACCGCGCCCTGGCCGAAACCGCTGGTATCGGCGATCAGCGCCACCTTCTTGATGTTCTTCTTGGCGAAGTAATCGGCGATGCGCTCGAGCACGTCCTCGTCGTCGACCGTGCTCTTGAACACCCATTTACGCTCGGTGACCGGCGTGACGATGGCGAGCGCGCCCTCGCTCGAGATGAAGGGAATGCCGGCGGATTCCGCCATCGGCGCCATCGCGAGCGCGATGCCGCTCATGTTGCCGCCGCTGAGGATGAGCTCGACCTTGTCCTGGCTGATCAGGCGCTTCGTCGCCGAGATCGCCTTCTGGGTCTGGCTCTCGGCGTCGTAGAAGGTCCAGGCGATCTTGCGGCCGCCGATACCGCCCGCGGCGTTGATCTCGTCGACAGCGAGCTGGAGGCCGGCCTTCATGTCCTCGCCGAGGAACGCGGCGGCCCCGGTGACCGAGAGGATCGAGCCGACGCGCAGCGGCTCGTCCGCCGCCCAGCCGGTCCGCGCGCCCGTTGCGGCCAATGCCGTGCCGCCCATGAATTGCAGGAAGTTGCGCCGGTCAAAATTCACGATACCCCTCCACTCGAATTGGGCGCCTTGCGGCGGCCCGCTGCCCGTCGTTCAATCGTCATGCACGCCACTCTTGTCGATCTCGCCCGCGGGCGCCTTGCCGTCGCGCGAGAGCGGCATGCTCAGCGAGTAGCGCACGAGGTCGCCGCGATGGACGGTGTGGCCCGCCATCACCAGACGGCCGGTCGCGTCGCGGTAGCGCAGCGTGCGCGTCAGCACCGGCGCGCCGGCGGCAAGATGCAGGTATTCAACCTCCTCGGGGCCCGCGACGCCGGCCTCGATGCCGAAGTCGCCGGTGCGAAGCTCGACGCGCTGCCACAAGAGATGAAGCGGCGAAGCGAGCGCCGCGCTTTCATCCCAGTCGTCAACGAGATCGGCAGGCAGGTAGCGATAGTCGATGGCGACGGGTACGCGCGCCGCGGCGCGGGTACGCTTGATGAAGAGAACGCGTGCGCCGATCTCGACCTCCAGCGCGGCGGCGATCTGGTCGTCAGCGCCGCATCGCTCGAAAACCAGAAGCGTTGGCTGGATCGGCGTGCCGGCAGCTTCCCACTGCCGCATGAAGTCCATGCCGGGACCGAACCGCTCTTCCAGCTTGCGGACGGCAACGAAGGTGCCGAGCCCGCGGCTGCGGGTGAGCATGCCTTCGCGAACCAGTTCGGACAGCGCCTGGCGCACTGTGTCCCGGCTTACGCAGAACATCTCGCACAGCTGCTCGTCCGAGAAAAAGCGCCGGTCGGGCTGCTCCCAGCGCAGGATCGATCCGATAAGCCTTTGTTTTATTTGAGCATAAAGCGGAAGCGGCGACGTACGATCGAGCGGAGGATTGATCCAATCCGCCTCCAGTACCGGCAAGCTTTCGCCTACGTCCTGCATCGCACCAACCACATCGTCGGCCCTTTATTGAATGATTGTCTGCCTAACCATACAATTGCGCAAGCGTTAATTTCCGTCCTGCCATGCGTCACTTTGGTGTGGGCGCGGTCGCAGATTTGCTGGATAAGCGGAGCCGGTTGCGTACGAACGGCTAGGCGGATGCGCGTTTTGCCATTAGTTTGCAATCAGCGTGTGCAACATTGCCGCGCGAGGAGCCTATCGGCGGAATGCTGTTGCGATTGACGCGATCGATGCGGATCAGGGTGGGGCGGATCATCGCCCTCGCCTATCTGTTCTGCGTGCTCGCACCGGCCGCAAGCCTTGCCTGGGGCAGCGGTCCGGCACCGTGCTTCGACGACGCGGTCCTCGCCGACCTCGTGCCGGCGCATCACCAGACGTCGGCCGGCCACATGCATGACGGCGTGCCGCATGACCACGCCGGCCCCCACGCGCATCACCAGACCGCCGCACAGGACGCCCCCCCTTCGCATCATCATGACGGCAAGGGAACAGTGAGCCCGTGCTGCGCGATGATGTGCGTGAGCGCACTGCCGGCCGATCTGCCCATCCTCGCCACGCCGCTTCAGCCGATCTCCGCCTGCGCGCCCGAGATCGTGGCCAGCCTGCACAGCGAGGCGCCGCCCCGGCTCTACCGTCCCCCTATCGCCTGATCTGACACGACGACGTCAGGCCGCACGCGCATCCGCGCGCGCGAACCTGTGGTCTTACGACAGATCAGGGATGAATCATGTTGACGCTTTCCGGGGCGAAGTCCGCCGCCGCATCCGCGGTGCGTGGACGACACTATCCATTGAATTGGCCACTGCTGGCCGTGATCGCGTTGGCGCTGTCCGGCTGCATGCCGGCAACGACACAGGTTGCTGACGCCGATCCTGCCGATCCGGCGGCGAAGGTCGCACCAGTCGGCTATCGGTCGACCATCGCGCCCTACACCAGCCGGCGGCCTGCGACGCCGGCACCATGGCGCGACCGCAACGACGCCGTCACGCCGCAGCCGAAGCAAGACCGGTAGGACCCCGCCATGACACACCATTTTGCGCGGGGCCTGCTCGTCCTGATCGCGCTCAGCGTTTCCGGCTGTGCCGCGTTCTCGCCCGACGGCGGCATGACGGCGGTTTCAGACCTGACCAGCCAGACCATCAACAAGGACGTCGCCTTCGTGCGGACGGCCGAGGGAGCCGCGGCTGTCGACGCGCGCGTTCGCCAGTTGCTGTCGCGGACGCTGAATGCAGAGGCTGCCGTGCAGATCGCGCTGCTCAACAACAAGGGACTGCAAGCAACCTATAACGAACTGGCGCTGGCCGAGACCGATCTGGTGGAGCAGAGCCTGCCGCCCAATCCGGTCTTCTCGGTCTCGCGGATATCGGGCAACGGCGCCAACGAGATCGAGCGTCAGGTGGTCGGCGACATCCTGGCGCTGGCCACCCTGCCATTCCGCTCCGACATCGCCCGCGAGCGCTTCCGCCAGGCCCAATTGCGTGCCGCACTGGCGACGCTGCGGCTCGCCGCAGACGTGCGTCGCGCCTATGTCGGCGCGGTAGCCGGCAACGAGATGGTGGTGCTGCTGACGGACGCGAAGGCGACCGCGGAATCGACCGCACAGCTTGCGGTCAAGCTCGGCGAGACCGGCTCGATCAACAAGCTCGACCAGGCCCGCGAACAGGTGTTTTACGCCGAGACCACCGCCGATCTTGCAACCGCGCGGCAATCGGCAACCAGCGCACGCGAAAGGCTCGCACGCCTGATGGGGCTGTGGGACGACGGCCTCGATTTCCGTCTGCCCAACCAGTTGCCGCCGCTGCCGCGCCGGCCGCAGGCGCTGCCCTCGATCGAAGCCGACGCGGTTGCTCATCGCATCGACCTGCAGATCGCGCGGATGGAGCTGACGGCATTGGCGAAGGCGCTGAATCTCACCGAGGCGACGCGCTTCGTGACGCTGCTCGATCTCGCCGGCATCTCCCGCCGCACCCAGGATCCCGAGGGCGCGCCGTTCCGCGAGCGCGGTTTCGACGTGCAGTTCCAGATCCCGATCTTCGACGGCGGCGAAGTTCGGGTGCGGCAGGCGGCCGAGACTTACAGTCTCGCCTTCAACCGCCTCACCGAACGGGCCGTGAACGTTCGCTCGGAGGCGCGCGATGCCTATCGTGTCTATCGCTCGACCTACGACATCGCCAGCCACTACCAGCGCGAGATCGTTCCCTTGCGCAAGATCATCACCGAGGAGATGCAGCTGCGCTTCTCCAGCATGCAAGTCGACATCTTTGCTCTGCTGACCGAGGCGCGGCAGCGGCTGGCGTCGCTGCGCGGCGCCATCGACGCCAGGCAAAAATTCTTCCTCGCCCAGTCCGACTTGCAGACCGCCGTCAACGGCGGCGCGCCGGCCTCCGGCGGCGACACTTCAACCACCATCGCCGCGGCAGCGCCTGCCGATGGCGGTCACTGAGATGGAGGCCAGCATGTATTCCCGCCGAGGTTTTTTGGGCACTGCCGCGCTTGCCAGCGCGTCAGCCATCAGCGGCCGCGTCCAGGCCGCGTCGATTCCGGAAGCGCCTACCATGGACAAGGTGGTGATGCAGCCGCCGCTGCACCCCATCAGCGGCCCCGATTATCGCCCCGTGGTGACGCTGAACGGCTGGTCGCTGCCGTTCCGGATGAACGGCGACTGGAAGGAATTCCACCTCGTCGCCGAGCCCGTGGTGCGCGAGTTCGCCGAAGGCATGAAGGTGAATTTGTGGGGCTATAACGGCCAGTCGCCCGGTCCGACCATCGAGGCCGTCGAGGGCGACAAGGTCCGCATCTTCGTCACCAACAAGCTGCCCGAATACACCACGGTGCACTGGCACGGCATGATCGTGCCGAGCGGCATGGACGGCGTCGGCGGACTGAACCAGCCGCACATCGAGCCGGGCAAGACCTTCGTCTACGAGTTCGCGATGAAGAAGAGCGGGACCTTCATGTACCACCCGCATTCCGACGAGATGGTGCAGATGGCGATGGGCATGATGGGCATGTTCGTCGTGCATCCGCGCGATCCGGACTTCCGTTCCGTCGACCGCGACTACGTCTTCGTGATGAGCACCTACCGCGTCGATCCCGGCTCCTATCTGCCGCAGGTCAACGAGATGACCGATTTCAACATGTGGACCTGGAATTCGCGGGTGTTTCCGGGGATCGATCCGCTGCCGGTACGGCTCGGCGACAAGGTGCGCGTGCGCATCGGCAATCTCAGCATGACCAACCATCCGATCCATCTGCACGGCCACAGCTTCGCTGTGACCTGCACCGACGGCGGCTGGATTCCGGAGAGCGCGCAGATTCCCGAGACGACGACCGACGTCCCTGTCGGAGCTGTCAGGGTGTTCGACGTGCTCGCCGACAATCCCGGCGACTGGGCGTTCCACTGCCACAAGTCGCACCACACCATGAATTCGATGGGGCACGAGGTGCGCACCCTGATCGGCGTGTCGCGCAAGGATCTCGCCAAGGCCGTCGGCAAGCTCGCGCCGGATGCCATGGCGATGGGCTCGACCGGCATGGCGATGGGCAACATGGAGATGCCCGCGCCCGACAACACGCTGCCGATGATGACCGGCACCGGCCAGTTCGGCCCGATCGAGATGGGCGGCATGTTCACCGTGATGAAGATCCGCGAAGGCCTCGCGCGGGACGATTACCGCGATCCCGGCCCCTACAAATTCCCGCAAGGCACCGTCGCCTACGAAGTTACGCCACCGGCCGCAGAGCCGGCGCGACAGAAAGGAAGCGCCCCTCCGATGAAGAACATGAAGATGTGAGCGTCTCGATGAACCACCAACTGGAGAAGACGAAGTTGAAGATGAAGACGATCAAACTCGCCCTCGCGCTGGCTACGCTTTCGATCGCGCCGGCCTTTGCCCACGAGCAGCACGGGCATGAGTCCTTTTCGGCCGGCGAGCCCGGCGACCCCAAGAAGCCGGCGCGCACCATCGAGATCCTGATGAACGAGATGGACTACGCCCCCGCCAAGATCGAGGTCAAACAAGGCGAGCAGGTCCGCTTCGTGCTGCGCAATGTCGGCAAGGAGGACCATGAATTCCTGCTCGCCACCACAAAGGAGAATCTCGCCCATGCCGAGGTGATGAAGAAGCATCCGCACATGGAGCACGACGAGCCCAACGGTGTCAGGCTCGCGCCGAACAAGACGGCCGAGGTCCTCTGGAAGTTCACCAAATCAGGCACGTTCGAATTTTCCTGCCTGATCCCCGGCCATCGCGACTACGGCATGGTCGGCCACGTCACCGTGAATTGAAGCAATGGAGAGAACCATGAACTCGATCACCCGCATCGCCGCCGCGTTCGCACTGACGCTCGGCCTGACCTTCGCCGCCGCGGCGGCCCAGGGCGCCTCGATCAGCGGCGAGGTCAAGAAGATCGACGAGAGCGCCGGCAAGATCACGCTCAAGCACGGCCCGGCCAAGAGCCTGGGCATGAATGAGCCCATGACCATGGTCTATCGCGTCAAGGACCCCGCGATGCTCAAGCAGGTGAAGGTCGGCGACAAGGTGACCTTCGAGGCCGAGGAGGCGGCGTCGGGCTACACGGTGACCAGGATGGAGAAGGCGAAGTAGGGGCACCTCCCCCAACGCCTGCAGCACGATGGATTCCGGGCTCGATGCTTCGCATCGCCCCGGAATGACACCGTTCAAGCCCGAAACACCCCGGCCTGACCTCCTGCCGCACCCCTCCGTTAACCCTTTGCTAACCATACACCCGGCAAGAATTGCCGGGTGAAGTCGAGTGTCGTCAGCCGCGTAAAACGGGAGGTCCCCCGTGGACGCCAGTGCGGTGCCTCACTTTCGGAACGGCGGCCCCTCGGCCGCCGCGCAGACAATTGGGGCGCGCGGACGACAGTCGCGCGGGGAGGCAGCTACCATGGTCGACCTTACCGCGGGACAGGGCGTAGGCAGCACGAATGCCGGCGTCCCCACCCTTGCCGAGATCGTCAACATCCTCAAGCGCGGCGACATCGCGCTGGCGCTCGGCGTCCTCACCATCCTGGTGGTGCTGATCCTCCCCTTGCCGGCGATCGTGCTGGACCTGTTCCTGGCGATCTCGATCACGCTCTCGATCCTGATCCTGATGACGTCGCTGTTCATCCAGGCGCCGCTGGAATTCTCCGCCTTCCCGACCATCCTCTTGATCTCGACCATGCTGCGGCTGTCGCTCAACATGGCCTCGACCCGCCTGATCCTGTCGCACGGGCACGAGGGCACGGATGCCGCCGGTCACGTCATCGAGGCCTTCGGCAGCTTCGTGATGGGCGGCAATTTCGTCATCGGCATCATCGTCTTCGCCATCCTGATCATCGTCAACTTCGTCGTCATCACCAAGGGTTCGGGCCGTATCGCCGAAGTCGCCGCGCGCTTCCACCTCGACGCCATGCCCGGCAAGCAGATGGCGATCGACGCCGATCTCTCCGCCGGCCTGATCGACGAGAAGGTCGCCAAGGAGCGCCGCAAGGCGCTGGAGGACGAGAGCGGCTTCTTCGGCGCCATGGACGGTGCCTCGAAATTCGTCCGGGGCGATGCCATCGCCGGCCTTCTGATCGTCTTCATCAACGTCGTCGGCGGCATGATCATTGGCGTGGCGCAGCAGGGCCTGTCCTTCGCCGACGCCGGGCGCAGCTACACGCTGCTGACGGTCGGTGACGGCCTCGTCACCCAGGTGCCGGCGCTGATCGTCTCGACCGCGGCCGGCCTGCTCGTCTCCAAGGCCGGCGTCTCGGGCGCCGCCGACAAGGCGCTGATGAAGCAGTTCTCCGGCTATCCGCAGGCGCTGGCGATGTCCTCGGCCGTCATGCTGGTGCTGGCGGCGCTGCCGGGCATTCCGACCATCCCCTTCCTCGCGCTCGGCGCCGGCGCCGGCGTGCTGGCCTGGACCGCGCGCAACCGCAACCGCGCGACCGCCAGGGCTGACGAAGTCGCCAAGGCCGCGCCCGCCGCAGGTCAGCCCGGTGCGCCGGGCACGGCGGCGACGGAGGAGCCGATCTCGGCGGCGCTGAAGATCGACGACCTCAAGATCGAGCTCGGCTATGCGCTGCTGCCGCTGGTCAACGGCCCCGACGGCACCGACCGCCTCACCGAGCAGATCAAGGCGCTGCGCCGCTCGCTGGCGATCGAGATGGGTTTCGTGATGCCGGCGGTGCGCATCCTGGACAACGTCCAGCTCGAGGCCAACACCTACATCATCAAGATCAAGGAGGTCGACGCCGGCAGCGGCAAGATCTGGCCGAACCAGTTCATGGTCATGGACCCCGGCGGCAGCCAGGTGCAGGTGCCCGGCATCCACACCACCGAGCCGACCTTCGGCCTGCCCGCGACCTGGGTCGATGCCAGCCTCAAGGAGGAGGCTTCGCTCAAGGGCTACACCGTCGTCGACGCCGCCACCGTGCTCTCGACCCACCTCACCGAGCTGCTCAAGGCCAACATGTCGGACCTGCTCTCCTATGGCGAGGTGCAGAAGCTGCTCAAGGAGCTGCCGAAGGAGCAGAGCGAGCTGGTCAAGGACATCGTCCCCGGCCAGGTCACGGTCTCCGGCATCCAGCGCGTGCTGCAACTGCTGCTCGCCGAGCGCATCTCGATCCGCGATCTCTCCACCATCCTGGAGGGCATCGCGGATTCGCTGGCCTTCTCGCGCAACCCCGCCACCATGGTCGAGCACGTTCGTGCCCGCCTCGCCCGGCAGATCTGCGCCCAAAACACCTCCTACAACGGCTATCTGCCGCTGATCGCGCTGTCGGCGCGCTGGGAGCAGGCTTTTGCCGAATCCATCATCGGCCAGGGCGAGGAGCGCAGCCTCGCGATGCAGCCCTCGAAGCTGTCGGAGTTCATGACCGCCGTGCGCGAGGCCTTCGAGCGCGCCGCGCGCGAAGGCGAGGCGCCGGTGCTGGTCACCTCTGCGGCAATTCGTCCCTTCGTGCGTTCCCTCGTCGAGCGGTTCCGCGCCCAGACGACGGTGCTGTCGCAGGCTGAAATCCACCCCAGGGCGAGGTTGAAAACGGTCGGAAGCATCTGATTTGCCTTAAGAAGCCGTGTGTTTTTCGGCCACAGGCAAATGGTTTTTGAGTTCCTGGCGCCTTGTCGACCAAATCCGGACAAGGCGCCTGAAAAGTACATTACGACTTTGAAATCATTACAAAATTGTACGATCAAGGGTCGCTTTTGATCGCGACCTTTCACGTCCTGTCACGCTCTTGTGATCGCCTCTTGGGAACGAATCCCCCCAATACTAGGTTGTTGGGGACCGGAAGCATGAACCTGCCCGAACAGGGTAGCGACTACTTCGGGTAGATGGCGGCAGGAGCCTTCCATGAACCACTCGATTTACAGCGCAGATCGCTCGACCCACCTGAAGATCGTGGTCGTCGCCCTCGTCGCAGGGATCGCGGTGGCGGGCTTCGGCATCACGGCACGCACGGGTTCGGACGAAGGTCTGACCCAGACGGCTCGCGTCATCAAGGCCGGCAAGCCGGTCGTTGTCACCAGTTCGAACGCGTCCCTCGTTCGCTAAGGAGATCTGACGAGTTTTGTGAATTCACGCGGCTCTTTACCAGCCCCCCAAAGTCGCCACGTGGATATGTAGACGACCCCAACCCCAAGTCGACTACAGAAAGCGCCCGCCCCCCACGGGCGCTTTCTCATGTCTGGGGTATGTGGGGTCGGTGCGAAATCGCCAGTCAAAGCAATTGCCACTCTCGTGTCACCGACGCGCTGCAACGCGCAAGCGTTGCTGCGCTGCGTCCGGGGCACGAGACTGTATTCGATGTATCGGCATGACTTCGCATCCTCGCGGCTGATCTCGCCCGAGCTTTGCCCATCATCTCACCCTCGATTGAAAGAGGGCGCAGGGAAGACCGGGTGCCGGCCGGGCACCCACGGTCCACTGTGCGAAAGGTGGCAACAGGAATCTGCACAGCGGCATACAGGTGAAGCCTGAACATCCGGCCTTCCCTGCGCAGTGGTTTTACGGCTTATGTCGCGCTCTCCCCGGGGAGCGTTGCACTATTGCCCCCGTCGCCTTGCGGATGGCTGATGCGGATGCCCGGTTGGGCAGTCCACATCACCGCAAGACTTGGCGCACAGACCCCGGGCGCCAGGACCACACGATTTTGCCGTACGCGAACCGCACCGGTCGTGTGCGCGACGTCTTTCGCTCACGGTTGCCCGCCCTGCAAAAGCCTTCGCGCCGATATGGCTCGCGTCCACCGCCGTCCGGCCCGCGTTCGTGACGATCGCGATACGCCCCTCTTCCTTGGGCCGGGTTGCCGCGACACATACGCCGTTTCCGAATTTCGGTAAAGTGGAATATTTTTGCCGGCGCTGATTGACCGACCGGCTGGGTGTTTTGCCCGTCGGGCAACGCAAGGGCTTGGGGCCGCTCCCGCCGAACAGCTCGCGATCTACCGCTGCATGCGTGAACCGGTCAGTTCTTGTAGCCCATGCTGCTGCAGACCGCGTACTGATAGTTGGGGTTCGCACCTTGCGCCCATAGGCCTTGTTTGCATTCCACGTACGTCCTGGCCTTGGCTGGCGCAAACGCCCTTATGTCCGGGTCGAGCACTTTGGAATGCGCACCCGCATCATAGATCTCTGTCGATGGAGCGCTCGGCTTCGTCGTTTTCTTCACGGCGTTGGCGGGGGCATTCGACAAGACGGCGACAGCCAGGCCCGCAAGGACCAGCGAGGAAAATCTCATGGTCATGTCCTCCACAACTCCACCTCGAACCGGGCAACCATCCATGGTCGCCACAATCATTGGTGGCGTCCATCGATCGTAACAACCTTGCCCCCGAAGGGCAATGGACGGAATTGCTCCAATGTCGCCGCGGGGCGAGAGGCGGACGTCGAGTAGCATGCGCGAACAGGGCGAGAAGCCGCCACCGCGACGGCTTCTCCGCTTGCACATCCTCCGATTATCGCTTCAGAACGGCAGCCGAACCCCTGCGGACCGCTTCGTCGCGGCCGGCGAATGTTCGAGGAGGGTTTGAGCTTCTTGATCGCTCCATCGTCACAGCGACCAAACCCGAACCCTCCTCAATCTACAACCCAAATGCCGTAGGCGGTGACGGAGGAGAAATGTCGTCAAGACCTGATGAACGAGAGCAGGTCGGGGTTGAGGACATCCGCATGTGTGGTGAGCATGCCATGAGGGTAGCCTGGATAAGTTTTCAGCGACCCGTTCTTAAGCAGGTTGACCGCACGCGGCACGGAACTTGCGAACGGGACGACTTGATCAGCCTCGCCATGCATCACCAGCACCGGCACGGTGATCTTCTTGAGGTCTTCAGTATAATCTTCGAGCCAGGAGTCGACAGTCGCGTAGTGAGCGAGAGCACCGCCGGCCATGCCTTGGCGCCACCAGTTCGCAATGATTGCCTCCGAAGGCTTGGCCCCATCGAGGTTGTACCCGAAGAATGGATTCTCAGGCACGAAGCGGTAAAATTCCGACCGGTTGCCCAGCACGCCTGCCCGGATCGCTTCGAACCACTCCGGCGGTTGACCGGACGGATTGCCCTCGCTCCGGTACATGTTCGGCGTCAGTGAAGCGACCAGAACCGCCTTCGCGACGCGCTTCTGGTGGCGAGCGACATAGCGAGCGACCTCGCCGCCACCTGTCGAGTGCCCGATGTGGATCGCGTCGCGCAGGTCGAGGTGTTCGGTCAGGGCCGCGAGGTCGTCAACCCAATGGTCCATGTCGTTGCCGGTGCTGGGCTGGTCGGACCGGCCGTGGCCGCGCCGGTCGTGGGCGATCACACGATACCCGTGATGAAGGAAGAACATCATCTGGGCGTCCCAGTCGTCCGCTGACAGCGGCCAGCCGTGGCTGAACACGATCGGCTGACCTGATCCCCAATCCTTGTAGAAGATGTTTACGCCGTCTGTGGTCGTGATCGTGGACATCGAGTCGCTCCATCTGTGCTGTTAGACATTTGTTGAAAAGTTTGCGGACGGGGGTCTAGAAAAAGCAAGCTGGCCCAAGCTGATCAGGCCAGACATCGCGCCCCCTGGCTTTCCAAAAGACACGATGTTCAGCGGCCTCGCCGGCGAGCCCTTGCCGTGGCAACACCCGATCGCCGATGCGCTATCGCCGGATCCGGCGCGGCGCTATTCGTCGCTCCTGCGCATTCGCGCGCGTTTCCTGCTAAATGAGGGATGCCACTCTCGATCGCGCTGCAGAATTGTCGAGGCCGTACTGAATTGCGATCACGCCGTGCCTATCGGCCTGGAGTGCTGGGATCACTTTGCTGAAGACGGTACGAGGCTTCGGCGTCGACATTGTTCGTTGTCCTTTTCTTGGTTGGAGACTGCGAAACGGTAAATCCCTCTTTGGCTGATGACCAAGACCTTGTAGGCTCCGAGCTATGCCTGGAAGATATACGAGGGGTCATGGAGCTCCGGCACCTGCGCTATTTCGTTGCCATCGCTGAAGAGGGCAGCCTGCTGACCGCCGCACAGCGGCGACTGAACACCTCTCAGCCATCGCTGAGCCGGCAGATCCGCGATCTGGAAACCGAAGTCGGCGTCCAGTTATTGGAGCGCCAGGCGCGCGGCGTGGCGCTGACCGCCGCCGGACGCGTGTTTCTCGATCATGCGCGGCTGGCGCTGCTGCAGGTGGAGGCCGCAACGGAAGGGGCCCGGCAGACCGCGCAACCGCAAAGGCCCGTTCTCTCGATGGGTTTTCTCGTTGGGCTAGAGGTGATGTGGCTCCCCCAGTTGCTGCGCATCCTCCGCGAGGAAGCGCCCGATGTCGAAGTCACGCTCAGCACGCAGTCTTCACCGGAGCTCGCGCTCGCATTGATGCGGGGAAAGCTGGACATAGCGTTCCTTCGTCCGGAGAAAGGCAACGACGGCGTCGTCTTCAAGATGCTGGCGAAGGAGCCCTTGATTGCCGTGCTGCCGGCCGAACATCGTCTGGCATCGCGCAAGAAGATTCGCCCCCAGGATCTGGCCCGCGAGATCTATGTCAGCTCGGCAAGAACATCGCCGGTCTTGCAGGAGGTCATACAGAATTACGCATCCCAGGTCGGCATTACTCTCAAGGCGAAGTACGAAGGCGAAAACATATCATCGGCCATGTCGCTCGTGGCCTCCACGGGCGGAATCAGCCTCGTCCCGCTCTATGCACAGAACATGCTGGCACCGAACGTCGTCGCCAGAGCGCTCGAGGGCGGCACGCCAACGGTCGATCTGGCGCTGGGATACAATCGGGCCAATCCGTCGCCCCTGCTCCGCCGTCTTTTGTCCCGCGCAGATGAATTGGTTGCAAACGTCCAGAACCAAAGCATCATCCGCTATGTTGAAGCTGACCAGTAGCCGACGCGGGAGTCCGCTTCGGGTCAAAATGCGAAGAACTCAACCTGAGCAAATCTAGTCCGCCATGCCTCAATGAGCGGACCTCAGCGAGGTGCGACGCTGCTTCGGCGATGGGCCAAGAACCGTCTCAAGAACGGACTCATGAACGGACTCATGCAGAATAACTGATGCCATTCGCTATTCGATAGCTGCGTCGGCACGAGCGAGCAGCCTGGGCGGAAGTTCGAGGTCGACCAAGCGGGCAGTCCGTTGATTGAGCCCCTGCTCAAGCCCGGCTGGCAATGCAGGCGTGGCACGGCCCCGGCGACAACGGAATTATTGGCCTGCCGCCGCAGCGGCGGTCGCCACATATTTCGTGTAGAACTCGGCGACCCGGCCGCGCCACATGCCGACGAACGCCTCTGACGTCACGTTGTCCACCGATTTCCAGGTGCGCTTGAACGCCGGAAGTGCATTGCCCCAGATCGCGCGTTTGCACCACCTCTCGCCCTTCTCTTTGCCTTCGCTGGTGGCGCACATCGATTTCCAGGCGGTGCGAGCAGGCCGGCTGATGTGCTCGGCGGCACCTTCCCAGCCCTGCTGATGGATCAGGTAAAGATCGCTCATGTCCGGCGTCCGGTGCGTGATCCACCCGAACTGGACGCCTTCGGTCATGATCTTGTAGGCGGCCGCTACGGCGTTGTCCCGCGGACTACGAATCTGCCCGAAGCCGAACTTCCCGAACTCATATTGGCTCAGCTGAAACAGGCCGATATACGACCCGGTACGTTGATTGGGATTGAAACCGGATTCGATCTTGGCAACCGCCATCATGAAATTGACATCGAGACCAAACGCGTCGGAAGCGCGCTTGATCTCCTCAGCCGGCGTTCCGACCGGAATGTCCTTCAACGCACGCAAGACGATCTCCGCCGGTTTCTCGGCGGGCGGCAGTTCGGACCAGATGTAATAGGTCAGATAACGGAAATCCGGCGTCGACGCCGCTTTCGGAGCACCATCGGACACATCGCGCGCTGGCGGCAGCGACTGGACGATGTCATCTCCCAACGACGCCAATTTCGGCCCGGCGGGATGATCGGCGATGTCGGCTCCGGTGCTCAACGGCGCGGAGCTTGCTGACGTCACTGCGTCAAGCTCTGCTCGTTCTGCCCGAAGCGCTGCCGCGAGCCTGGCGGATGCCTCCGCATACAGCGCGGGCGTCACCATGTTCGCAGGAGTCACAATGTTGGCTGGAGCCGCCACGTCCGCAGATGCTGCAAAGTTCGCTGCCGCTTCCCGCATGACATCCGGCGCCGTCGCAGCCGATCTGTTTCCGGCGGCCAGATAGAGTCCCACGGATGCGACGACACCCACGACGCAGCTGGTCTGCCAAACCTTCATGGCCCGAAGTCCACGGATGACTGCTGTACGAAGGGGGGTCGCATGTTTCCAGGGGCCTGTGGTCAGCCTCCTTCGTAAAATCTTAAGGTTTAAATGAGGTGAACGAGAGCAGACTTTCTGCCTCGCCACTCATCGGGCGTGTCCCGCTTCGGGTCACAGGCGGCACGGCCCCTGGGCGGGCAGGGCAATCGCATATGGTGTGCGCGATGCGGCGGCATTGGCAGTCGGCTCCCTCTCCCGCTCGCGGGCCGCGACGAGCTTCGCTCGCGCTGAGAGGGCTGGGGTGGGGGTGTCTCCGCGTCGGGATTATTGGGGATTGCGGAGGACGTCCCTGCGTAGCGAGAACCCTCACCCGCCGCGTTCGGGACGATGCTTCGCATCGCCCGGGGCGCGTCGGCCTCTCCCGCAAGCGGGAGAGGCGGAGCAAGCCCGCGGACAATCCTCATACCGCCGGCTCAGCGGCGCGGCGCTCCATAGGTCGGCGGCGGCGCCTGCACCGTCGGTGCGGCCGCGGCGAACAGCTCGTCCTTGCTGCCACTCATCGGCGGATAGATGCGCTTGCGGTTGATGGTCTCTTTGGTCGCCTTCGCGGCGGCGCCGGTGGCGCGGACCTCGCGATCCCAGCCCTCCGTGTAGAGCGCGCCCCAGCCGCCGAGATCGAGCACGGTGACGTACCAGTCGATCCGCAGCGGCAGCATCGGCAGGCCGGCGAGATCGGCGACGACGTTATGCCCGGCGAAGCGGCCCATCGGGCGGGCGAACTGGCAGGACATCACGGTCGGGTGCAGTCCGTCGACCACGCTGGAGGCGACGTCGCCGGCCGCGAACACGCCGCCGACATCGGCAACCCGCATGAACGGATCGACGAGAAGGCGACCGAGACGATCGCGCGCGTCCGGAAAGTTTTGGGCCAGCCGGCTCGCGCGCATGCCGGCGCACCAGATCACCGTCCGGGCCGGGATGAATTCACCCGAGCTCAGGTGAATGCCGGCGGCCTCGACCGATACGACGCGCGCGCCGAGCCGTGTCTCGACGTCGAGCGAGGCGAGCGCGGTCTCGATGACGGGACGCGCATGCGCGCCGATGGTGGCGCCCAGCGCCGGATTGGGATCGACCAGGATGATGCGGCGGCTGCCGGTGATGCCGGCACGCGCCAGCCGGTCCGGCATCTCGGCCGCGACCTCGACGCCGGTGAAGCCGGCGCCGACCACCACCACCGTCGAGCGCCCCGGCGAGGGCACGCTGCGCCCGAGCGAGACGAGATGATCCTCGAGGTGCAGCGCCGCAGCGTAGGTATCGACGTCGAAGGCATGGCCGGCAAGGCCCGGAATGTCGGGACGCATCACCTCGCTGCCGAGCGCCAGCACCAGCCGGTCGTAGGAGAGCGTCTCATCGCCCCCGCTTCCGACCAGCGAGATCTCGCGCCGTGCCGGATCGATGGCTTCGACCTCGCCGATGCCATGGTCGACGCCGATCGGATCGAGCAATGGCTCGAGCGGAAGCGCGACCTCGCTGAGGTCGGCCTCGTAATTGCGCACGCGAATGTTGTGATAGGGATTGCGATCGACGAGGCGGATCTCGATGTCGCGGCCGGCAGCGCCGATCTCGTCGCGCTTGCGCGCGGCGCCGATGGCCGCCCACAGGCCTGCAAATCCGGCGCCGAGCACGACAATACGCGCCATGTCCGCTTGCTGCTTTATCCCGAGAAAATCTCGCGGTCTGCCCCGCGCCGGCAGATTAGCTCATCCGGCCGGATCGACCAACCGTGGCGGCATCGCGCCGCTGCATAAAATCCCGGCTCCGAGCCTTTTCCGTTCCGATGAAATCGGAACGGGGCTCTGGGTTTTTGTCTTGACGCGTTTTCTTTACGCGAACCGGTAGCCACTTCGCTCGAAAACGCTCTAGCCCTCGCGCAGGTCCGACGGCGTCGCGCCAAAGCGCTTGCGGAAGGCACGGTTGAAATAGGACAGGTCGGAGAAGCCCGAGGAATGCGCGATGTCGCTGATCTTGCGCGTTCTGGCACGGGGATCGCCGAGCAGCTTGCGCGCCTGCAGCAGGCGCTGCTCCAGCACGAATTCGGTGAAGGTCGTGCCGGCCTGCTCGAACAGGCGCTGTGCCTGGCGCGGGCTCAAGCCCGAGCGCGTCGCAACTTCCGACAGGCAGAGATCGTTGCGGCCGAGTGCGGCCATCACGTCGGCGCGCATGAGATCGAGACGCGCCGCCGCCTGCCCGCGGCCGCGCGCGAGGCTGGCATGATCGGCATCGGTGCCGAGCAGGAGGCCGACGAGATCGACCATGTGCTGCGCGGTCAGGCGCTGGCCGACGGCGTCGAGATGCGGGCCGTGATTGGCGGCGAGCGCGTGGTAGCGGAAGATGGTCTCGGCGACGGCGCCGTCGGAGAGCACCTGCGAGAGCTTGTCCTCGGCGCGCGGATTGATGTCGAGCAGCGCGCGGCGCGGCATGCGGATGCTGGTGAAGCGATCTTCAATGGTGTGGCCGACGGTGCCGGTGACACCCATGTCGACGAGCACCATCTGCGCGGGCGCGAGCTCGACGGTGTGGCCGTTCTGTCCGACCCGGACGAGGCCGGCATGGGCCGCGATCAGGACGAGATCGTCGCTGCCGTCGGCAAGGTGGCTTTGCGTGCGTGAATATTGCGCGGAAGCACCTTCCGGAATCGCCAGCGCGATATTGTCGACCACGCTGATCTGGAGCCGGCAATCGATGCTGTCGCCATGGCTCGGCCCGATGTCGAGGCCACAGGAACCGAAGGCCCGGTCGCGCCAATGTTCGAACGCCGGGCCGTGCGGCAGGCCCGCATATTGGTGAACGAAGATGCCCGGCGTTTTCGCTGCATCCATCTGATTTCTCGCCCCTCTCCGGCACCACGATCGGCGGCGCCGACTGCAAATTCCGGGGATTTGACGCCGCGAAATGCGGAGAGGTTCAAATCCGGGGCGGATTTGGCCGGGCTTGTCGGGATGCGACGGAGGAATGGACGGTGGCGACAGGAACCGGATTGCTACTTCTTCGCCGGAACCTGCTGCTGCGGCTGGGACGGCGGCACGGTCTCGATCAGCTTGCCGGAAAACACCGGCGCCGAGGTCGGCTGGCCGCTCTGCGAGCCGCCGGCCTGCTCGACGGTGACGGCATAGGTCGCGCCGTTGACGACGTCGGCATCGTAGGAGGCGAGCAGCGGACGCGCGGTGAAGTCACCGCCGCCGATCACGCCGAGCGAGCGCGGGCGCGGCAGCTTGTCGGAGATCAGCCAGAGCTCAAAACTCTTGCCGGGCTCCGGCGTCGCGCCGACCTTGCGCACGGTGAAGTTCTTGGTCGCGCCATCCACCGTCAGAATGAAGGCCGGCCCGCCGGCCTGGCCCTGCAACAGCGCGACATATTGCGAGGACGCCGCGAGCGGCGCCGGTGTCTTCACCTCGACCGTCTGGATGCGCGGTGCCGGACGCAAGGTCCCCGGCAGCGCGTCGGGCTTGAAGATCTGAAGCGACAGCGTCACCAGCAGCGCGGCCGCGAGCGCACCGACGGCGGATGCGATCGAGCGCCAGCGCTTCACGCGGCTCTCGAGATAGATCACGTTGGTGTCGTCGACGATCGGCACCTGCGTGACCGGCACGATGCGCGGATCGGGCGCGTGGGTCTGCGGCACGAATTGCGGAGCGAAGTCCGGGATGACATCGGAGTCGGACGGCGGCGGCTCCGGCCGCTGCACGTCCGCAGATGGTGGCTCTGGCGATGCAGGCTCGGCCGAAACAAGCTCCGGCGGCAAGGCCTCGAACGCGGCAGCCGGCGGCACGGGCGGCGGTGGCGGCGAGGCTTCGGACGGCACGGGCGGCTCCTGCGCAGCCGCCGTTCGCGCGATCTCGCGCCTGATGTTCTCCCACACGATCGGGCGCGGCTCGATCGTGCCGACCATCTGGTTGAGGACGCCGAGCCGATAGGCCCAGGCCTGCACGACATCAGCGAACGCCTTGTCCACCGCCATCATGGTCTCGACCTGCGCGCGCTCGTCGGCGTCGAGGGTGCCGAGCGCATATTCCGCGGCGAGCGCGATATGGTCCTCCGTGTAGGCCATCACTTGCGGTCCAGAACCACCCTCACAGTAGAAACCCTCATAATCCGAGACACTCGCGGATATCCAGCATGCTGCGCCGCAGCCACGTCTTCACCGTGTTGACGGGCGCAGCGAATTTCTCCGCCAATTGCTCGCGGCTCCAGCCGTTGTAATAGGCGAGAAGCACGAGCCTCTGACGGTCCGGCTCGAGCCGGCCGACACATTCCAGGAGCCGCTTCAACTCCTCCGTCATCTCCCTCCGCGCCAGCGGATCGGGGCTGTCGGCGGCGACCTCCATCGCCTGAGGCTCTTCCTCGATGGAGACTTCCGACTTCTTGCGCACGATATCGATCGCACGATTGCGTGCGATCGACGCCATCCACGTGATCGGCGACGACAGGGCCGGATTGAACTGGCCGGCGCTGTTCCAGATCTTGACGTAGGTCTCCTGAATGACCTCCTCTGCGAGATCCTGCCGACGCAAGATACGGAGCACGACGCCATAGAGTTTCGCACGCGTGGCGCCGTAGAGGCGCTCGAACGCGGCCTGATCGCCCTTGGCGACCTCCTCAAACAGCCCGACCAGCTCTGCTGGCGTCAGCATTCAGCCCCCTGAAACGCGCCCCGTCGCTTCCCTTCACCTCTCCCCGACGGGGAGAGGTCGATTTGCGCAGCAAATCGGGTGAGGGGGCGCACGGCTAACGGGAAACCGTCACCCCTCACCCGGCGCTCCGCGCCGACCTCTCCCAAGGGAGAGGTGGACACCGCCGTCGCTGGCACAGCATTCATTTCCGCTACCATAGCGCGCAGCAAAGCCGACCACCAAGGGGCGTGGCGCCACGCTGTGGACAGCACATACGAAAACCCGGACCTTGCGGGTCCGGGTTCTGCAATCTCGGTGGTCCGGCTGCTAGCGCCTCAGGCGACGGCGCCGATGCGGGCCCGCATCAGGCCGATGCTGTCGAGGTCGGCCTGCTCGCGGGCGTTTTCCTCGGCGCGTTCGCGGGCCTGGTCGCGCTCGTCGAGGAGCTCGACCTTCTTCAGCTCCTCGAAGGCCTCGGCCAGCGCGGCCTTGGCTTCGTCGAGCTGGCCCTTGAGCTCGTCGGCCGAGCGGGTCAGGTTCTCACGGCGCTGGATCGCGGCCTTGGCATAGGTCGGATAGGCGAAGTGCGAGGGATCGTTGATCCCGGCACGCTCCTGCTCGGTCTGGATCTCGCGTTCGAGATCGACCGACATCCGCTGGAAGTCGGCAATCATGGTCTCGATCTGGGTGACCCGGCGGCGCTTCTCGTCGACCTGAAATTTCTTCAGGCGAATGAGGGTATCACGTGACTTCATCGACTCGTACTCCCCAGAAGTCCCCTGGCTGCAAGACATACACACATTGGGACAACACCGGTCTCCCCACAGGCCCAATTGGGGCCAAGACCGGCTCTGCTACTCTGTGAGAGTGGATGATGACCTGACAAAGTTAGCGTTCCGTTTCCAAGTTACCGAGGATTTGCGCCAACTGGCGGTAGCCGTCCGCCAGCGAGGCATTTTCGTCCTTGCGCTGGCGCAGGAAGGCTTCCAGCGGCTCGTGCAGGCGGATCGCCTCGTCGACCTCGGGGCTGGAGCCGGCCCGATAGGCGCCGAGCCGGATCAACTCCTCCATGTCGGCATAGGTCGCCATCACCGCCCGCGCCTTCTGGATGGTCGGCCAGAACTCCGGATCGGCCGATTTCGGCATGGTTCGGGAGACGGATTTGAGGATGTTGATGGCGGGGTAGCGGCCGCGCTCGGCGATCGAGCGCTGCATCACGATGTGGCCGTCGAGGATGCCGCGGACGGCGTCGGCAATCGGCTCGTTGTGATCGTCGCCATCGACCAGCACCGTGAAGATCGCGGTGATCGCGCCCTCCCCGAGGCCCGGTCCGGCCCGCTCCAGCAGCTTCGGCAGCTCGGTAAAGACGGTCGGCGTATAGCCCTTGGCGGTCGGCGGCTCGCCGGCGGACAGGCCGATCTCGCGCTGGGCCATGGCAAAGCGCGTCACCGAGTCCATCAGGCAGAGGACATCCTTGTCCTCGTCGCGAAAATATTCGGCGACCGCGAGCGTCAGATACGCCGCCTGGCGGCGCATCAGCGCCGGCTCGTCGGAGGTCGCGACCACGACGACGGAGCGCGCCAGGCCCTCCTCGCCGAGGTCATCCTGCAAAAATTCCTGGACCTCGCGGCCGCGTTCGCCGATCAGCCCGATGACGCTGACGGCGGCGTCGACGTTGCGCGCCAGCATCGACAGCAGCACCGACTTGCCGACGCCGGAGCCTGCGAAGATGCCCATGCGCTGGCCGCGGCAGCAGGTGAGGAACGTGTTCATCGCGCGCACGCCGAGATCGAGCGGCGCGCCGACACGCTTGCGCGAATGCGCCGGCGGCGGCGTATTGCGGAACGGCATCGGCGAGGAGCCCTGCGGCAACGGCCCCTTGCCGTCGATCGGCTCGCCGAGCGCATTGACGACGCGGCCGAGCCAGGCCGCCGAGGGGCGCACCTGGTTGGCGGCATTGGCGATCACCGCCTTGCAGCCGCGGCGCACGCCGTCGAGCCCCGCGAACGGCATCACGACGGCATTGTTGCCGGAGAAGCCGATCACCTCGCAGGGAATCGAACGGTTGGCGCCGGTCTCGATCACGAGCCGCGCGCCGACCGACATCGCATGGATGGGACCGGCCACCTCGACCATCAGGCCGCGCACGCCAACCACACGGCCATAGATATTGACGCCGTCGATATCGCCGATCTGTTCGGCCAGAGCCTTCATAAGAGGGCCTTCATCAGGGGGGCGTCTTCGCGATCCCGGGCTTTCACGGTGAAACTCTTAAGTTTCGCCATATTTCTGAACGGCGCTTAACTTCGTGTTTACCCGCATCGTTAATCATTGCGTCACTGTCTTTGTGACTGAGCGTGACTCCCCTTCAGAAGAAGGCTGAGTCGCGGGAGTCGGTTAGGCCCGTCTCTTAAAGTGGAACTTGAACGGAACCGGATAACGAAAGCTGCTTCGCGCGCAAGACCTTAGGGCGATTCGAGAAAAATTGCACCCAGGGGACTTGCGTTCCAGAATCAGGATTTGTTAACCATCTGTTGTCAGGATCCGAATCAGTTGTTCAAAGGCGTTTTGTTGAGTGCCGCGAATGCGGCCGACCTGACGCCCAGGAGCGGCGACTATGGGGAACTGGCATGCGCGTTTTGCTGATTGAAGATGACAGCGCCGTCGCGCAGTCGATCGAGCTGATGCTGAAGTCTGAGAGCTTCAACGTCTACACGACCGATTTGGGGGAAGAAGGCGTCGATCTCGGTAAATTATACGATTACGACATTATCCTTCTCGACCTCAACCTGCCTGACATGTCCGGCTACGACGTGCTCAAGCAACTCCGGGTCTCCAAGATCAAGACCCCGATTCTGATCCTCTCCGGCCTCGCCGGCATCGAGGACAAGGTCAAGGGTCTCGGCGTCGGCGCCGACGACTACATGACCAAGCCCTTCCACAAGGACGAGCTGGTGGCCCGCATCCACGCGATCGTGCGCCGCTCCAAGGGCCATGCCCAGTCGGTCATCCAGACCGGCGACCTCGTCGTCAACCTCGACACCAAGACGGTCGAAGTCGGCGGCCAGCGCGTGCATCTGACCGGCAAGGAATACCAGATGCTGGAGCTGCTCTCGCTCCGCAAGGGCACGACCCTGACCAAGGAAATGTTCCTCAACCACCTCTATGGCGGCATGGACGAGCCCGAGCTGAAGATCATCGACGTCTTCATCTGCAAGCTCCGCAAGAAGCTCGCCAACGCCTCCGAAGGCCGCAACTTCATCGAGACCGTGTGGGGCCGCGGCTACGTGCTGCGCGAGCCGCACGAGCACGAAGAGCGCATTCCCGCCTGATCTTCTGGGTTTACGTCGCGAGCCCGTTCGGCTCGCTCCTCCCAGCCTGGACCCCGCCGCAAATGGCGGGGTTTTGTTTTTTGGGGGATGCGGACGCGGCTCCATCGCCGTCCCGTCGTTGAACCGTTATCCTCTCCCCGCCGACGAATGGTCGCTGCACGATGGGGGAACGATGATCCTGCAATCACTCGCCGGCCTGCCCGCCTTCCTGGTCTACTTCTGCACCGGGCTGATCGCGATCGTGGCGTATCTGTTCGTCTACACCCGCATCACCCCGCACAACGAGTTCCAGCTGATCCGCGACAACGAGCCGGCCGCGGCGATCTCGCTCGGCCTCAGCCTGCTCGGCTTCGTGGCGCCGCTGGTCAGCGCGATCGCGCATTCGGCCAATGTGCTGGACTGCCTGATCTGGGCGACCATCGCGCTGATCGTCCAGATCATCGTGTTCTTCCTCGTCAAGGTCCCGGTGCCGAACCTGTCGGCGCGGATCGCCGACGGCGAGCTTGCCCCGGCGATCTGGCTCGGCCTGTCCTCGCTCGCAGCCGGCCTGTTGAACGCCGCCTGCATGATCTACTGACATGATCAACTGATATGGCCGACAAACCCACCAGCAAGCAGTTCGGCAAGCGCCGGCCCGTCGAGCCGCCGCCTCCGCGCCCCCCGGTGAAACGCTCCGGCCATGTCGCTCTGCTCGTGATGGGCACGATCGCGGTCGGCACCACCGCCTACGCGCTGATGCCGCGGCAGACCTGCGAGCCTCCTCCTCCCGGGACGGATCCAGCGGTGCAGACGAGCACCGCGTGCAGCAGCCGAAGCAGCTCCTCGAGTGGCGGCGGCGGCTCGGGCTCATCGTCGCGATCGAGCTTCTTCAGCAGCGATTCCTCCAGCCATTCTTCGTCGAGCACGTCATCCGACTCGGGCCACAGCAGCGTGAGCCGTGGCGGCTTCGGCTCGTTCGGCCACGGCTTCTCGGGCGGCGGCTAGCGCATGATCCGGAAAAGTGGTGACCGGTTTTCCGACAAGATCATGCGCAGGAAATAACATGCAACGCATCACCTGCCTCGAGCGCGACGACTGGCGAGAGACCGCAGCACAATGCGGCTTCGTCTTCCACACCAACGGCGGCGACCGCTATTGGGACGAGCGTGCCTATTACGCCTTCACGCTCGACGAGATCGAGCGCGGCATCGAAACGCCGACCGGCGAGATCGACGCGATGTGCCTGGAGCTTGCCGGCCGCGTGATCGGCGACGAGCGCCACTTGCGGCGCTTGAAGATCCCGGAGGCGTCCTGGAGTTTCATCGCCGAGAGCTGGAAGCGCGACGACCGCAGCCTTTATGGCCGGCTCGACCTGAGGTTCGACGGCAAGTCGCCGGCAAAGCTGCTCGAATACAACGCGGATACGCCGACCTCGATCTTCGAGGCTGCGGTGTTTCAATGGACCTGGCTCGAACAGGCGATCGAACGCCGCATCATCCCGGTGCGCTCCGACCAGTTCAACTCCATCCACGAGCGGCTGATCGCGGCGTGGAAGACGATCGCCGCAGGCCGCCATCTCCATCTCACCGGCACCACCGGCAACGAGGAGGACGCCGGCACGCTGGCCTATCTCGAAGACACCGCGCGCCAGGCGGGGCTATCGACCACGCTGCTCGACATTGAAGCGATCGGCTGGCGCGACGAGGGAGGCGGCTTCGTCGATCTCGATGACAGCGACATCGCACTCGCCTTCAAGCTCTATCCCTGGGAATGGATGTTTCACGACGCCTTCGGCGCAAAGCTCGAGGGCGCGCCGACGCGCTGGATCGAGCCGCCGTGGAAGGCGGTGCTCTCCAACAAGGGCATCCTGCCGCTGCTCTGGGAGATGTTTCCGAACCATCCCAATCTGCTGCCGGCCTTCTTCGAGGACGATCCGCGCGCAGCCGAGCTCGGCAGCTCCTATGTGCGCAAGCCACTGCTGTCGCGCGAAGGCGCCAATGTCACGCTGGTGTCCGGCGGAATGCCGCTCGACGAGCACGCGGGTCCTTATGGTGCAGAAGGCTTCGTGCGGCAGGCGCTCTCGCCGTTGCCGAACTTCTCCGGCTTCTATCCGGTGATCGGAAGCTGGCTGGTGAACCACGAACCCTGCGGCCTGTCGATCCGCGAAGACGAGCGTCCGATCACCGGCAACGGCTCGCGGTTTCTGCCGCACGCGATTTTGTAAGAGGCTTGCTTCTTACCCTCCCCTGGAGGGTAAGCGAGAGTTCTACTTCTCCCACAAGGGGAGAAGGAAGAAAGTTCACCTTGCCGCTGCAATCTTCAGCGGCTGCGGCATCAATCCGCCCATCGGGCGGCCGGAGCGCGCCGGGTTGAGCTGATAGAGACCGCGGCGATCAGCGACGGGGCGGAACGCGTCGGTGATGCCGACGACGGATTCGGCGGCGCCGAGCAGCAGCGTGCCGTCGGCTTCCAGCCCCTTCGCCATCCGCTCGAAGATCACCGCCTTGGTGCCCTGGTCGAAATAGATCAGCACGTTGCGGCAGAAGATCACGTCGAACGTGCCGAGATGGGAGAAATCCTGCAACAGATTGAGCTGGCGGAACTGCACCATGGCGCGAATGTCGGCATTGAGCTGCCAGAGCTCGCCTGTTTGCGTGAAGTACTTCATCAGGTGCTGGATCGGCAGGCCGCGCTGCACCTCGAACTGGCTGTAGACGCCTGCCTTCGATTTCTCCAGCACCTCCTGCGACAGATCGGTGGCGACGATCTCGATGCGCCAGCCGGCCAGGGCCGCGCCCATCTCCTTCAGGCACATCGCGATCGAATAGGGCTCCTGTCCCGTCGACGACGCCGCCGACCAGATGCGCAAGCTCTTGCGCGCCGCGCGCGCCTGGATCAGTCCGGGCAGGATGGTCTCGCGCAGATGATCGAACGGGATCTTGTCGCGGTAGAAGAAGGTCTCGTTGGTGGTCATCGCTTCGACCACGTCGGTCGCAAGCCGGCCGTCGCCGTTCCTGATCTTCAGCACGAGATCGGGAATGCCGGATAGACTCGCCTTGCGGGCAAGCGGCAGCAGCCGGCTCTCGACCAGATACTGCTTGTCGGCGGAGAGATCGAGGCCGGAGCGCTCTTTCAGGAACTTGCGCAGATAATCGTAGTCGACCGGCGTCACGAACGGTCTCCCGCGAACAGGCGGTTGACCTTGGCGCCGATCTGGTTGAGCGGCAGGATCGCCGCGCAGATGCCGGCATTGGCCGCCGCGCCCGGCATGCCCCAGACGACGCTGGTGGCTTCGTCCTGTGCGATGACGCTGCCGCCGGCCGCAACGATGTCCTTGCCGCCACGCATGCCGTCCGAGCCCATGCCCGTCAGGATCACGGAGAGGATGGCGCCGTGCCAGATGTCGATGGCGGAGGTGAAGAGCGGATCGACCGCGGGCTTGCAGAAATTGACGGCGGGGCCGTCGTCGAGCGCGATCGCCACGTCCGCGCCGCTGCGCACGACGCGCATGTGCTTGCCGCCGGGCGCGAGATAGATCCGTCCCGGCTTCACCGGCTCGCCGTCGACCGCCTCGGCTGCCGGCTTGCGGCTGGAGCGCGCGAGATGCTCGGCGAGAATGGTGGTGAAGGTCGGCGGCATGTGCTGGGTGATCAGCACCGGGACGCGGTCGATGACAGGGCCGAGCTCGGTGACGAGGGCCATCAGCGCCTGCGGGCCGCCGGTCGAGGAACCGATCAGCAGCACCTTCGGTGCCTGGGTCGAGAACGGGCGCGTCGACAGCGCCCCCGACGACGGCGCAGGCACGGCCGGTGCGGGCGCGGCGGGCCGCGCGACAGCCGGTGCACGTGCAGCCGGAGCGGGACTTGCACTCGAGCTTGGGCTCGCAGGCGCCAGCGGCGGGCTCGCAACCGCGGGCTTCCGGCGCAGCCGTGCACCGAGGTGACGGATCTTCTGGATCAGGTCGTGATGGAAGGTGTCGGCGGCCGACGCCTCGCGCGTCGATTCCGGCTTCGGAATGTAGTCGGCCGCGCCGAGCGACAGCGCCTTGAAGCTGATCTCCGCGTTGCGGCGGGTCAGCGTCGAGGCCATGATGATGACGAGATCGCGCTTCTTCGCCAGCAATTGCGGCAATGCCGAGATGCCGTCGAGCTCGGGCATTTCGATGTCGAGCACGGCAACGTCGGGATTGATGCGTTCGAGCTGGTTGACCGCCTCGAGCCCGGTGCGCAGCGAGGCTGCGACCTCCATGTCGTGCTCGGCGCCGACCCAGCGCGAGATCAGACCGCGGATGACGACGGAGTCGTCGACGATCATCACCCGCAGCGGCCCCGCTTCGCGCGACGAACTCGTGGTCGAATTACCTGCGAACGCAACACTCATTACTCACCAACTCAGACTGAAACGGTTCAGTTGAAGACAATCGCCGAAGGATCCGTTCGGCCTCCGGACGATCGCTCAGATCAGGCCGACTTCCTGGAACTTCGCCGTCACGATGTCCTTGTCGAAAGGCTTCATGATGTACTCGTTGGCGCCGGCATGAAGCGCACGCGCGATGTGCGCGACGTCGTTCTCGGTGGTGCAGAACACCACCTTGGGCTGGTCGCCGCCGGGCATGCGCCGGAGATGGCCGAGAAACTCGTAGCCATCCATGACCGGCATGTTCCAGTCGAGCAGCACCGCGTCCGGAAGGCCGCGCTTGCAGGCCTCCAGCGCCTTCTCACCGTCCTCGGCTTCGAGGATCTGGAAGTCGAGGCCCTCCAGGATCCGGCGCGCAACCTTGCGGATGACGCTGGAATCATCAACGACGAGACAAGTTCGCATATGAGCCTCTGCTTCCTGTCCCCTTTGCGGGGGCACTTCCAATTGCAAGTCCGTCGGCGGCGATGGCGCCGTATCAGGCCGCCATCATCTCGGGCGCGAGCTCGAGGACGCGATCGACGTCGAGGACGACCATGAGCTGGCCGTCGAGGCGGTGGACGCCGCCGGCGAGCTTGGCCATGCGGGGGTCGAGGTTGACGGGGTTTTCCTCCATGCCGGCCTCGGGCAGGCGCAGCACTTCGCCGATCTGGTCGATCAAGAGGCCGTAGGATTCACCGCG
>NZ_JBXAQU010000025.1:0-120378 GCF_058807535.1 Bradyrhizobium sp. GW821-FHT12B03 | reverse complement strand
GGGCGACCTGTCCGCACACGGTTCTCCATCGCAACCTCCTTCGCTGGGTGTTGCGACGAGTGATTGAATCCGCCCTGGATCGCCCGATCAAGTCGGGCGATGAAAGTTGAGAGTGTCGCAAGCAGTTTTCCCGACCTCGTCATTGCGAGCGCAGCGAAGCAATCCAGATTCTCTCCGCGGACGCATCTCTGGATTGCTTCGCTGCGCTCGCAATGACGGAGCGAGATGGCTATGCTGCTCCCACAAGAAGCAGCAAGGAAACAGCCCATGCAATACCGCCAGCTCGGCCGCACTGGCCTCAAAGTCTCGCCGATCTGTCTGGGCACCATGATGTTCGGCGGACCGACCGATGAGGCCGCATCAAAGCGGATCATCGCGAAAGCGCTTGATGCCGGGATCAATTTCATCGACACCGCGGACGCCTATTCGAAGGGCGGCTCCGAAGAGGTCGTGGGCCGCGCCATCGGCAACAACCGCAGCGCCTGGGTGCTGGCGACCAAGCTCGCCAACCCCATGAACACCGGGATGGGCAACGATCCCAATCGCGGCGGGCTGTCGCGGCGCTGGGTGCTGCAGGCGGCGGACGAAAGCCTCAAGCGGCTCGGCACCGACCACATCGACATCTATTATCTGCATAAGGAAGACCATGCGACGCCGCTGGAGGAGACGGTCCGCGCGATGGGCGACCTGATCCGATCAGGCAAGGTGCGCTATTTCGGCGTCTCGAACTACCGCGCCTGGCGCGTCGCCGAGATCTGCAACATCTGCGATCGGCTCGGCATCGACCGCCCCGCGGTGAGCCAGCCCTATTACAACGCCATGAACCGCATGCCCGAGGTCGAGCACTTTCCGGCCTGCACCTATTACGGTCTCGGCATCGTGCCCTACAGCCCGCTGGCGCGCGGCGTGCTGACCGGCAAATATCGGCCCGATGCAGCTCCGGACAAGGAGACGCGCGCGGGGCGCAACGACACCCGCATGATGCAGACGGAATGGCGGCCGGAGTCGCTCCAGCTCGCGCAGGAGATCAAGAGCCACGCCGAGACGAAAGGCATCACCGCCGGCCAGTTCGCGGTCGCCTGGGTGCTGAACTCCGCCTTCGTGACCTCCATCATCGCCGGCCCCCGCACCGAGGAGCAGTGGAACGACTATATCCGCGCGCTCGACTATCGCTTCACCGCGGAGGACGAAGCCCTGATCGACCGCCTGGTGACGCCGGGCCATCCGTCGACACCGGGCTATAACGATCCGGCCTATCCGATCGAAGGCCGCCGCGCGCGGACGGCGTAAGGGCGGGAGACGACGATGGCGCATCAGGATCGCTACGGCCTGCCGCTCTCCACCACATCCGATGCCGCGGCATCCGCTTATCGCGAAGGCGTCGACCTCATGCTAGCGGGCTGGACCGGCACGGCGGAGACGCTGGAGCGCGCCATCGCGGCCGATCCGGATTTCGCGCTTCCCCGGATCGCCCGCGCCCGCGTCCATGCCTTCTATCAGCAAGGCGATCTCGCACGGCAAAAGGCGTCAGCGGCGCGCGAACTGGTCGCGAAACGCGGCACCGAGCGCGAACGCTCGCATGTCGAGATACTCGCGCTCGCGATCGAGGGCCGGCTGCCCGAGGCGATTGCGGCGATGCTGAAGCATGTCGAGGCATGGCCGCGCGATGCAATGGTGCTGTCGCTGCCGCTCGGCGCGTTCGGCCTGTTCGCCTTCTCCGGCATGGCCGATCACGACCGCGCCCGGCATGAGCTGTGCGAACGCGTCGCGCAGCATTACGGCGAGGACTGGTGGTTCCTCACCATGTACGGCTGGGCGATGACCGAGAATGGCGACGTCGCCGGCGGCCGCGGCGTCACCGAACGCGGCTTCAATCTGCGCCGGCAGAATGCCCATGCCGCGCACGCCGTGCTGCATGCGATGTTCGAGGACGGCTCGATCGAGGCGGCCGACCGCCTCGTCGACGAATGGATTCCGACCTACGACCGCGCCGGAATCCTGCACGGCCATATCCGCTGGCATCAGGCGCTCGGCGCGCTGGAGCATGGCGACCCCGCACGCGCACTGGCGATCTATGCCGACGTGCTCCAGCCCTCCGCCACGCAGGCGCCGCCGCTCAACGTCGTCACCGACGGCGCCTCGCTGCTCTGGCGCCTGTCGGCTTACGGCCACGCCGTGCCGAAGGCGCTGTGGCTCGATGCCGACGCCGCCGCGCAAAAACTGTTTCCGAAATCGAGCCTGCCGTTCGCCGACGTCCACATGGCGCTGTTCGCCGCCGCGACGCAAAACAGCGACGCGCTCGCCGCGCGCCTTGCCGTGATCGAGCAGCGGCTCGCCGAGGGCAAGCTGCCGGCCGGCCCCGTGGTGCCGGCAATCTGCCGCGCGCTGGCGGCCTTTGCGGACGAGAACTATGCGGCCTGCGTGCGGACGCTTGCGCCGGTTCTTGACGAGGTCGTGCGCATCGGCGGCAGCCACGCCCAGCGCGAGCTGATCGAGGACACCTTCATCGTCGCCCTGATGCGCGGCGGCGAGCTGCCGCGCGCCCGCAGCATGCTCGATGCCCGCCTGCATCGCCGTCCCTCCCTGCGCGATACGCGCTGGCAGGCGGCGATGGCTTGAGGCAGGATAAGGACAGGATAACAAAAACAAGACGGAGGACGCCCATGACCGAGATCGTTGCGCTGGAGGCGCTTGTCGCGCGCGTCACCTCGGGGCAATCGCTGGCCATTCCCGTCGACGGCTCCGGCGTCGCGATGGCCGCGACCGCGACGCTGCTCGAATCCGGTATCTGCGATCTCGAGCTGATCTGCGTGCCGATCTCGGGCCTCCAGGCCGATCTCCTGATCGGGGCCGGCGCCGTCGCCTCGCTCGAGACCAGCGCGGTGTCGCTCGGTGAAGCCGGCGCCGCGCCGCGCTTCACCGCGGGCGTCAAGAGCGGCGCGTTTGCGTTACGCGACTCCACCTGCCCTGCGATCTATGCCGGGCTCCTCGCCGCGCAAAAGGGCGTGCCGTTCATGCCGATCGCCGGCATCATCGGCAGCGACCTGCTCAAGGTGCGGCCGGACTGGCAGGTGATCGACAGTCCCGTCGGCGAAGCCCGTAAGGTGGTCGTGGTGCCCGCGATCTCACCCGATGTCGCGCTGTTTCACGCGCCCGAGGCCGACCGCGCCGGCAATGTCCGGATCGGCCGCCACCGCGAGCTCGCCGGCCTCGCCTATGCCGCAAAGCGCACGCTGGTCACCGTCGAGCGCATCGTCGATCGCAATTTGCTGGAGACGGAAGACTCCGCCGCCGGCGTGCTGCCCTCGCTCTATGTCGACGCCATCGCGGTCGCCGCGCGCGGCGCCTGGCCGCTGGCCCTGTGGGGCGAATATCCCGCGGACGAAGCCGAGATCGCGCGCTATGCGGCGATGGCGCGCAGCGAAGAAGGCTTTCGCGCCTATCTCTCGACCTTCCTGACGCAGCGCAAGCAGGTGGCCTGATGTCGTCGGAACGCGAACGGCGCGAAATCCTGATCGCTGCCATCGCCGACCTGCTGGACGGCATCCGTCACGTCGCGGTCGGCGCATCGTCGCCGATCCCCGCGGCGGGTGCGATGCTGCTGCGCGCACGCAACGAACTCTGTGGCAAGCCGCCGGTGCGCATCTCGATCCTGGGATCGCAGGCGCATAATTTCTTCACCAATGGCGGCATCGAGCTGTTCGACTGCGCCGCGCAAGGAAGGGTCGATGCCTTCTTCCTCGGCGGTGGCCAGATCGACGGCGAAGGCAACATCAATCTGGTCGGCACCGGCGATTATCCCACCAGCAGCGTGCGCTGGCCCGGCTCGTTCGGCTCGGCCTATCTCTACCATCTCATTCCGCGCGTGATCCTGTTTCGCGAGGAGCACACCCCGCGCGTGTTGGCGCCGAAGGTCGATTTCGTCAGCGCCCGGGCGATCACGCCGGAAGTCCCGCGCCGCGGCGGGCCGCATGCATTGCTGACCAACATGGCGTTGTTCGACTTCGACCGCGAGGCAGGCGGCTTCGCCTTGCGCTCGGTGCACCCGCCCTTTACGCCGGCCGACATCAGGAAGAATACCGGCTTCACCTATCAAGAACCGGAGGTCGTGCGGGAAACCGCGCGGCCCGATTCAGCAACCCTGGCACTGCTGCGCGGCCGGATTTTCGACGAGCTCGCCGAGACTTACCCGGCCTTTGCAAGGACGATGGCGCAGGCGGCGTGACCTCCGGGTCTGCCACGAAAAAAACACTGGCCTGACGGCAAGTGCCTGCCGGGACGGCTGGGCGATTTGTACGAATCGCCGATGGGGTGGCACGGATGGTATTCCAGTCAGGCTTGGCGACACAAACGGGATCGCAACCAATTTGCGGTTCGATGGTTATTGAACGGAACTTTTCCGCGGTCCCCTGGCATATGAGCCTCACGATGCGCCTCTGCCGACCGGCCCTCGCAGCAGCCTTCGCTGCCTCCATCGTGGCCTTGGCAAGTCCTTGTTTTGGCGACTCTTCCAGGCCGATTCTCGTCAACAATCCGCCCCCGCAGCAGAGCGCCTTCATCGATTTGCTGGCGCTGATGTCCGGCCACTGCAAGACGCTGAAGGTCGCCGGGCGCACGTTTGCCTGCAAGACGGTCGCCTACGCCCATGGTGACAAGGGCCGGGTCAATTTCGCGGTCGCCGTCGACGACCCCGCCGATCGGGACCACGTCGTGTCGTTCTCTGGCGAGAATGGCAAGCGCGCCGACGATAATTCCTACGAATTGCCGATCGACCGCATGCTGCTCAATTCCAAGGACCGGCCCAGGGTCGACGGCCTGCCGGTCCCGGCGGAGCAGACCTCCACCGGCGTCTGCCGCCAGACCGGCAATTTCGCTGCCAAGAAGGTCACGGACGTCACCTGCTCCGCGACCGACAGCGAGGGCCGGAAGTACGAGCTCCTGTTCGTCTCCGACGGCACGCCGGTGAGCGTGCGCCGCATCAGGCAATCGTCCCCGTCGATCCAGGATCCGTTCAAGTAGCAGCGCCCGTCACGCGAACGCCTTCTCCAGCGTCGCGAAGATCACGGCCAGCGACTTGTCGTGCCGCGTCACCGGCGGCACCGGACGATCGATCTTCATCAGCTGATAGACCGCCATCTGCGCCGCCCGCACCGAGTATTCGACGGTGAACACGACGTCGTCGGGGATTTCGACGAACTGGCTGACGAAGGCGAGGTTGACCGAATTCTTCGGCACCGGCAGCGGCCGGTCGGCCAGATTGCGCGGCATGAACATGCTGGTGATGTAGGGCATGCGGCAGGGAATGCAGGTCGCAGTCTCGAACACGTCGCGATCGAAATTCAGATGCCCGCACAGCTCGTTCAGGATCTCCGCACCCCCGCACTCGGACATTGGCCTCCCGACGAAATTGCCGACGCGGTCCGGATGCAGCGCATAGCCCCAGAACACCCGCACGTCCTTCGGCTGGCCGACAAAATGCGGCTGGTGGTACAGCACGACCGACATCAGCCAGTTGGAATCCCTGAACGTGACGAGGCCGCCGGTGCCGGCCCTGTTGCCGGAGAACGCTTCCATCTTGTCGAAAAAGCGCGGGTCGCGGCAGGTCGCGGTGAACGATAGCCAGTAGGACTCGGGAATCGAGCTGTTGAACGCGGACGGATTGCCGAATTCGGGACGCCCCTTGGCGATGCTCTCCCACAGCGCCCAGCCCTGGCTGTCGGCCTTGGTCAGGTGCGGCGGCGGCTCGGTCATGGAGCCCAGGCTCGTGGCGTCGGTCATCGAGCCGTTCTGGAAGAACACGAGGTCGCCATCCTCGAGGCGGACATTGGCGGTGCGGCCGTCGCGGTCGAGCACGAGCTGGCGCACGCGTACGCGTCCGTCCTCGTCTTCGAGCGTCATGTCGATGACGCCGGTGCCGCGCACGAACTGCACGCCCTGCCGCTTCAGCCAGTCGGCAAGCGGCCGCACGATTGCGTCATACTGATTGTAGACGGTGCGCTTGACGCCGGCGAGAGTCTCGATGCGCGGGAACTCGTTCATGAAGCGGTGCAGATAGCGCTTCAGCTCGACCGCGCTGTGCCAGGGCTGGAACGCGAAAGTGGTCTGCCACATGTACCAGAAATTGGACTCGAAGAACTTTGGCGACAGCCAGTCGGTGATGCGGCTGTTGCCGAGCGTCTCCTCCGAGGCCTCGGTGAGCCGCAGCAGTTCGAGCCGATCGCGCGCGGAGAAGCCCATATGCGAGACATCGATCTTGAAGCGGTTGCGATCGACCAGCCGCGCCTGGGAATGCGCCGGATTCTCCAGGTTGAACGCAACGGTCTCCTCGCGCACGCTCAGGCCCGGACGTTCCAGCGAAGGGATGCTCGACAGCAAATCCCAGGTGCACTCGTAGTGGTCGGTGGTGAGCATGCGCCCGCCACGCAGCGAATAGGCGCCGTTTGCGAGCAGCGCGCCGTCGAGGCTGCCGCCGAGCAGCGGCTGCGCCTCGTAGATCACGATGTCACGACCCGGCAGCTGCGCGTCACGAACCAGGAACGCCGCACCCGCGAGCGATCCGATGCCACCACCGATGAAATACGCCTTCATGACCTGCCTCGATTGCAATTCGAATTATCGCGGCGAGATTGCATGGGGCCCCGCGGCCGAAATTGCGCTGGATCAAGCGCGATGGACACGGCGTTCAAGAGGACGTGAGTGAGCTTTTTGGAGCATTGAAGCCTCCGCGTCGTCATGGCCGGGCTTGTCCCGGCCATCCACGCCTTGCGACACAAAGAACGTGGATGCCCGGGACAAGCCCGGGCATGACGACCTCTTGTGAGGCAAGATCACCTCGAAACTATTGCCGCCGGCTTCTTCGCGTAGATCTGCGCGATCTCGGCGGCGAAGCGATGCTCGAGCGCCGGGCGCTTGTTCTTCAACGTCGGCGTGAGCAGGCCGCCAGCAATGGTCCAGGGGTCCAGCGTCCACCACACCGCGCGCGGCGTCGCGTAGGACGGATAGGCCTTCACCGCCGCCGCGATTCTGGCAAGCAGCGCGGCCCGCTCCGCCGCGCCGCCTTGCTTGCCGCTCGCCGCTAACCTTTCCTTCTCCTGCACCCAGGCCTTTGCGTTGAGCACGACCAGCGCGGTGAGGAACGGGCGCTGCTCGCCGACCACCAGCGCCTGCTCGAACAGGGGATCGGCGAGGATCGCGGTCTCGAGGTCCACCGGCGCGATCTTCTCGCCGGTCGACGTGACCAGGATATCCTTGATGCGGCCGGTGATGGTGATGCGGCCGTTCTCGATGCGGGCCTGGTCGCCGGTGTGCAGCCAGCCATCGGCCTCCTTCACGCGGCGCGTCTCCTCTGGTTTGTGCCAGTAGCCGAGCATCACGCTGGGCCCGCGCACCAGCAGTTCGTCGTTATCGCCCAACCTGACCTCGACGCCATCGAGCACGTGGCCGACCGAGCGCGGATCATTGTCCTCGGGGGTATTCACCGAAACCACCGGCGAGGTCTCGGTCATGCCGTAGCCCTGGAGGATGTCGAGCCCGAGCGCGAGAAACAGGCGAATGACGGGCTCGGCGATCGGCGCGCCGCCGGAGACCGCGACGCGCAACCGGCCGCCGAGCTGCGCCAGCACCTTGTCGGCGACGAGCCGCTTCAACGGCGGCCAGGCCAACCGGTCGAACAGCGACAGCGCGCCGCGTCCCTGCCGCGCATCGAAATGCCGGCCGCCGACGGCAATCGCGAGATCGAGCAGCACCCGCTCGATGCTTCCGGCCGATGCGCGATGTTGCATCATCATCGCATGGACGCGCTCATAGATCCGCGGCACCGAAATCAGCACCGTCGGCCGCACATGCTTGAGGTCGTCCCCGAGTTGCGGCACCGAGCGCGCATAGGCGACGCAGGCCCCCGCCGCGATCGGATAGTAATAGCCGCCGGTGCGCTCGAAAGTGTGCGACAGCGGCAGAAAAGACAGGAAGAGGTCGTCGGGCGATGCCGCGATACGATGCGCGATCGCCTTCACATTGGCGACGACATTGTCATGCGACAGCATCACGCCCTTCGGCCGCCCGGTCGTGCCCGAGGTGTAGACGATCGCGGCGAGATCGTCCGGCTCCACCGCGACGTCGGGCAATGGCGCGGTCGCACCGGGTGCGGACGCAAGCCATTCGTCGAGCGCGACGATGCGCGCATCGGCCGGCACCGGCCGGGTGATGTCGGCACAGACGATCCGCTTGAGCGCATCGAGCGGCTGGCCGGTGGCCATGATCGCCTGCCAGCGCTCCAGCGTATCGACGAGCAGCAGCTGCGCGCCGGAATCGGCGAGGATGTAGGCGATGCTATCGGGGTTGTCGATCGCATGCATCGGCACCGGCACGAGACCGCGCGATAGCGCCGCCTGATCCATCGCGATATGCGCAATGCCGTTCGGCATCAGAATGGCGACGCGTTCGCCGGGCGAAAATTCCTCCGCGGCCAGCGCCCGCCGCCACAGCTCGAATTCCGCGTCGATCTCGTACCAGGACTGGCTGACCCAGCGTCCGGCAGTCGCGTCGAAATGGCGGTAGGCTTCCGCCGCCGGCGTCGCCTTGACGCGCCAACGCAACAGCTCCGGCAATGTCTTCACGTCGGCGAGTGACTGCAGTTGACTGATCGGCCCTGGCATGGCGTCCTTTCCTGACCGTCGATTCCCATGAATCTGGGGGCTCGACGCTAGGCCGGCCAGTCCTTGCCGCCTTGATCCTCAGCAAGGCGGCCATGCTTCGGACGACCCATTTCGGAGCGACCCATGACGCGCGACCTGCTGTTCCTGCTGCGCCCTGGCTTCGAGGACCCAGCCTATCCGGGCCGGCGCTTCTATTGCTGGCATTGCGTGCTGATGGAGGGCCTGCTCGCCTCGTTTCCACAGCATGCTGGAAAGCTCGACGTCGAGCGCATCGCGTGGCCGCTGCCGCGTCAAGCCGTGATCGCGCTGGTCGGGGAGGAAAACCAGTCGCTGCCGCTGCTTGTCCTCGCCGACGGCGCGACATCGCGGCACCAGACCGGCAGCCACCGCGGCCGCGCCTTCATCGCCGACAAGGACGCGATCCTCGCCGCGCTGTCCGAGCGCCATGGCTTTCCCGATCCGCATCCGTGAGGAATGTCCTGTAGCCCGGATCCGCAATGACGTCGCGAAACGAGGGAAGATTGGCATTGCGCTTCCCTGATCGGCTCGCATATTCGGCCCAACAAGCTGTCCGAAAGGTCCATCATGCCAGGCCCTCTCCCCGCCCTCATCGTCGTCGACGTCCAGCGCGCGTTCGACGAATGGGAGGCGGCGGGCAAGCGGCGCAACAATCCGGATGCGGTGGCACGCATCGCCGATCTGCTCGCGGCGTTCAGGGCAAGCGGTGCACCGATCTTCCACATCCGCCACGAGGGCACGAAGCCGAATTCGTCGTTTCTGCCATCGCGCTCCGGCTATGCGGTCAAGGACGAGGCGCGCGAAGCGCCCGGCGAGGTGGTGATCGTCAAGCGCGTCAACAGCGCCTTCATCGGCACCGACCTCGAGACGCGCCTGCGCGCAAGCGGCATCACCACGCTCGTCATTTGCGGCGCCACCACCAACCATTGCGTGGAGACGACGACGCGGATGGCCGGCAATCTGGGCTTCGATGCGCAGCTGGTACGCGACGCGACCTGGACGTTCGACCGGATCGGCCCCGATGGCGAGGCGCATTCCGCCGAGGAGATCCATGCGATGACGCTGTCGAATCTCAACGGCGAGTTCGCACGCATCGTCACCACGGATGAGGTGGTCGCATCATTCGCGGCGAAGTGATGGCAACAGTGCGATCAACGCCCGTAATGCGACAATAAATCTCACGACACGCGATCATCCGCGCTGAAGCGGACAGCGAGCGCTGCGTCGTTTCGACGCCCGCACTGGCCGGAACGCAGCGAGCGCCCATGTGTTGTCACACGACATTCAACTGGAGTGATGACATGAAGTATCTCTTTGTCGCGATGGCCATCGGTGCTGCGGCGCTGGCCGGCGGATCGGCGGCGAACGCGGCCAACGGCAAAAGCGCGAAGCAGAACGCGCCGACCGACATCAGCGCGCAGCACCGCCACCATCATCATGGCCACCGCCATCATCACTGGCGCCCTCACCACCATGGCCATTATCGCCCGCACTATTATCGCAGCTACGGCTATTACCCGCGGCACCACGGCTATTATGGCGGCGGACCGTACGGCTATTACGGCGGCGGTCCCAGCGTGAGCTTCGGCTTCGGCGGCAATCGCTGGTAAACAGGCTGGCACGGATGAACGAAAGGCCCGCGAACGCGCGGGCCTTTTTTCATCGGCGCAGGATCATTCCGGCCGTCTCCAGCCCGCTCGCCAGCGCCGCCTCGACCGTCCCCATGTCGCGGCCGCGATAGAGCGCTTCTCCGGAGAACAGCACCGCTCCTTCGGCGCGCGCGAGCATCGTTTGCGCATCGCGCGTCCGCGGCGTGGCCCAGGAATAGGCGCCGCGAGCAAAGGGATCGTGCCCCCAATTGATCGCCGCGGTTGCCACGAGGTCGCGCGCGATGTCCTCGCGCGGCAGGCCGAAGATGGTGGCGAGCGAACCGAGCCCGGCCTCGATCAGGGCTTGCGGATCGAGGCCTTGCAGCTCCGCCGTCCGCGGGCCGCCGAACCAGCCGGTGAGCACGGGATGCTGCTCCGGATAGCGCGTCCACCACACCGGGATCGTCTGGTCCGACAGCAGGAACGTCATGCCCGCAAGATCCGGCTCTCGCTCGTGCCACCACGGCCGCGCGAAGCGCAGCAGGATCTTGATCACGCTGCCGAAGCCGATGTCGTCGGCCGCCGCGGCCTTCGCGCGCGCGGCCGCGGGCAGAGCGATGTCCCGCAACAACGGCAGCGGAACGGTGACGATCACGCGATCGCAGCCGTGCACGTCGTCATTGGCGCAGCGAACGACGACTGCGTTGCCCTGTTCCGCGATGGCCGAGACCACGCAGCCAAAGTGGATCGCGGTCCCATGCCTGCGGCACTCGGCCGCCAGAAAGTCGATCAGCGCACCATAGCCGCCATCGATGCGCGCCGGCCTGTGGAGGCCGCCATCCATCCATTCCTCGCGCAGCGCCAGCGTGGAGGCGCGCTCGGGATCGGCGGCATCGTAGCCCTCGACCATCCGCTCGATCGAATAGCGCAGCCGGTCGTATTCGGGTCCGGCAAAATGACGGCGCAGGAAATCGGCGACGGTGAGGTCGTCCTTCAAGTCCCCGAGCACGGCATGCAGCTGCGCCTCGTGCGGATCGTGACGGTCCTCGCGTGAGAGTTTTGCGCCGTCGAAGCTCCACTGCGCGCCTTCGATCCCCTGAACGGACAACCCCGCCTCGCGCAACAGGGAGTGCGTCACCGGGGCCTCGCCATGAATGAATTCGGCACCGCCGTCGGCGGGGTAGCCGAACTCTGCCGCCGGCAGCGGATGGATGCGCCCGCCGCAGCGCTCGCGCGCTTCCAGGATCGTCACCCTCTTGCCGGCGCGCGCCAGTTCACGCGCCGCCATCAGGCCGGCCGCGCCGGCGCCGACGATCACGATGTGCTCTGGCGTATCCGACATGCCGGCGCGTTACCTGCCCAGGCCTTGCGGATCGTTCGTGATCAGATACCGCAGCAGCAGGACACCGCCGCCGAGATCCCGTGTGCTCTCCAGCGTCATCGCAGCGAGCGGCGCGCGTTGGTCGCTGTCGGCGTCCGTCGAGTCGAACACGAAGGGCGCGCCCCTTGCGCCATCGATCGCGGGGCTGAGGATCAGGTTGAACTCGTCGATGAGCCCGGCGCGCAGGAACGCGCCGTTGGCGACGCCGCCGCCCTCCACCAGCAGCCGCTTCACGCCAAGCTCGCGGTTGAGGATGTCCAGCGCCAGCGCGAGGTCGATCTCCGACTTGCCGGCAAAGATGTAGGACACGCCCTCGCCGCGCAGGCCTGCGAGGTGCGAATCCGTCACACTCTCGGTCAGCACCACCAGAATCGGATCGCCGCCGATGTCGGAGCGGCCCCAGCCGATCTTGCCCTGCGCGTCGAGCACGACGCCATAGGTCTTCGCATCCCGCCGAGCGAACCAGTTTTCGCGCGGAAGCTTCTCGCCCGACGTCGCGGGATACGGCTTGCCCTTGGCAAACTCCGAGCCGGTGACGCGGCCGATCACCCAGGCATCGCCACCGAGCTCGTCGTGGATCTTCTCGAACCAGTCCGTGCCCGCGCCCTTGGGACGCCAGCGGCTCGGATGCGTGCGGCCATCCAGGCTGGAATGCATCAGACAGATGACGTAGGGCTTCATGCAAATCTCCGGACTGCGCTCAAGCCGCCGTTCCGCTGCCGCCGCTCCTGGCGCGATCATTGACGATCACCGCGAGCGGATTGAGCTTCGGCGGCGCGACCAGCTTGAGCGTGTTGGTGTCGTGATGATTGAACGGCGCACCGCGCACGAACAACTCGGTCTGGATCAGATAGGTCCAGCTGCCGTCGTCGTTGAAGGTGATGTCGCAGCGGTAGGCGTCGGTGCGGAAGGCCCGTTCCAGGAAGTCGGTCGAGCAGATCCCGTAGGCGGTGTCACCCCGCTTCGCCGTGACGGACATTTTCCTGTCGTCAGGCCCGGCCTTGCCCGAGGCGAGCAGCACCTGCCCGCGCGGGATCGCCAGCGTCTGCATGATCAGCCCGGTCGCGGGCTCCCACAGCCAGTAGCCGACCTGGTCGTGGAAGGTGATGTCTTCCTCCGGCGTGTTGATGTGGATGTGGTAGCGCAGCCCATAGAGAAGCTGCGGCCCGTTGGCCTGCGGATCGATCGGGTCCATGCGGATATGCTCGATGAAGGTCCGCCGCTCCGGTCCGTCCGCCTTCGGGTTGATGTCGATCCCCTTGTCCGCCTGCCACGTGCCGGCGAGACGACGGAGCGGGCCGAGATTGGCGAGACCGTCGGGCGAGACGTCCTCGGGTTCGGTGAATATGTCGGCGGGAAGGGGGAGCATGGGGACCTCGCGTCATTGCGGAGGCAGCAATAGCACGGAGGCAGGAAGCTGGCGCGTGCCTGAGCCTCACAATCGCGAATGGGGACCGGCGCCACGCGCACAATCGGTGGCACGCCAGCCACAATCGCAAACGACGACCGGAAATATCCGCGCGCACATGCGCACCAATTTCCGGGTGTACCGTGGCCAAACTGCCACTCCCGGGGCTTTTGCTGCACGCCATCGATCGTTCTTGGTTGCCACTGTTTTACCGAGCCAGATATCGTTGCGCCCCACAAACATTTCGATCCCTGAGGGCCGGACGCGCAAGGCCGTGCACCGGCGAAAGCTTAGATCGCGCGGCCGCGAAGCGCGCGCAGGTCCCGCCTCCTGCAAAAAAGCATGACAGCCGCCCAAGATGCTTCCCAAGCATTTGTGTACGGCGTTCCCGTTGCGCGGCGGAATCGCGATGATAAGACCTTGGCTCGGTTGAGAGTGCACCCGGGCCGTGGCACCGTTATCGGCGGATGACGCCGTCCAACCGCCGGTTCCAGGTGACGTCAGTGATTTTCGAGTGAGTGGTTTGGAATGCAGCAGGCTTCGGTCGAGAAATTCTCGGACCTCATCGGTGGAATCTATGATTGTGTCATCGCGCCTGAGCGCTGGACCGCGGTTCTGGACGGGATCTGCGCCGAGTTCGGCTTTGCCACCGGCGCGCTCTCGGTCGCCAGCCTCACCAACATGAAGGCCGTCGTCAATGCGGTCTCCGGGTCCGACCTGACCCAGATGTCTCAGAACGCAATCGGATATGGCGCTGACATCATCGAGCTCTGGGGCGGCGCCGAGCGCATTGCGCAATACCCGCTGGGAGAGCCGATCGTTCAATCCCAGGCCGTCCGGCAGGACATTATTTCCAGCAATCGCTATTATCGCGAATGGGCCCTGCCCAAGGGCCTGTTCGATGCCGTTGCCGTCGGCCTCGTGCGCGACAAGGCGATGGTCGGCAACGCGATCTTCAGTCAGCACCAGTCCGCCGGCCCCATCGACGATGCGCAGGTCGGCGGATTGCGCTTGCTCGCGCCTCACATCCGCCGCGCCGTGACGATCAGCAATCTGTTCGACATGAAGGCGGTGGAAGCCGCGACGTTCGCCGCGACCGTGGAGGCCCTGACGGCCGGCGTCGTGCTGGCGGACGAGGATGCCAAGATCGTTCACACCAATGCCGCCGCCGAGGCGATGCTGGCGGCCGGAGATCCCATTGTGGCCCGACATGGCCGGATCGCCGTTCAATCCGCGGCGACCACCACCACGTTGCAATCGGCCGTCGTACAGGCGGCGAAGGACGAGGCGACGCTCGGCCAGAAAGGCATCGGCATCCCGATCCCCCGCCCGAGCGGCGATCCCTTTGTCATCCACGTTCTGCCGCTGCGGCGCAGCCACATGCGGTCCGGCCTGATCCAGCGCGCCGCCGCCGCCCTGTTCGTGGCATCAGCCTCCGGGCCGCCGCAATTGCCTCACGATGCGCTCGACCAGCTCTACGATCTGACGCCCGCCGAGATTCGCATCTTCGAGCTCATCTGCGAGGGACAGACGCGGGCCTCGATCTCGGAATTGCTCGGCATCTCGCTCAGCACCGTCAAGAGCCACCTCATTCATGTCTTCGAAAAGACCGGCTGCCGGCGCCAGGTCGACCTGGTCCGGCTCGCGAAGTCGCTGACGTTTCCGGTGTGAGCGAGCCTCTCTCCCGCTGCGCGCTGCTTCAGCCCGCCTTCGTCCCCGTGATCACGGCAAGCGCCTCCACGAGCCGGTCGAGATCGGCCTCATCCGTGTACAGCGCCGGCGTCACGCGAATGCACTGGCCCCTGGCGACGCCCGCGCGGCGAACCGTCAGGACCTTGTAGGTGTCCCTGAGCTTCGCCACGGTGGCGTCGTTGTCGGCCTTGCTGGTCTTGCCGGCGAGGCGGAACGACGTGATCGCGCCATACAGGCCGGCCTCATCCGGCGTCAGGATCTCGAGGTCCTTGAAGCCTCTGCTACGACTGACCCAATAGTCGCGCAAATAGCGCAGGCGGGCCTGTTTCGCCGCAGCACCGATCTGCTGATGCAGTTCGACGGCCGCGGGCACCGTCAGCACCGTCGCGAAATTGACCGTGCCGGTGTGGACCCGCGAGCGGATGTCGGTCTCCGCAAAATCCTCGTCACCGAGGTCACGGTCGATGTCGGCGAGGCGGTCCTTCCTGATGTAGAGGAAGCCGACGCCGACCGGCGCGCCGATCCATTTGTGCAAATTGAAGCCGATGAAATCGACCTCGAGCTCACCCAGCCTGAAGTCCATCTGCCCCCAGGAATGAGCGGCGTCGAGGATGACGTCGATGCCCTTCGCCTTCGCCATGCGGGCGATCTCGGTAACAGGCATGACGAGGCCGGTGCGGTGGCTGACATGGGTGAGGAGGAGAAGCCTGGTCTTCGGATTGGCCTCCAGCGCGCGGGCATAGGCATCTAACACCGCCTCGCGGGTGGCCGGCTCCGGCACGTCGAACTTGACCACGTCGACGCCGCGGCGCGCCTTGAGGGCGTTCATCGCATATTGCATCGAATCGTAATCGAGGTCGGCGTAGAGCACGCTGTCGCCGGGCTTCAGCCTGTTGTAGCCGCTGATGAGCAATTGCAGCGCTTCGGTCGCGCCGCGGGTGAGCGCGATTTCCTGCGGCGCAGCTCCAAGCGCCTCCGCCACCTTGGCCCGCACCGCCTCGAAATCCCCACCCGCGCGCTGCCGCGCATAATAGGTGTTCTGATAATTGATCATGTCGGACAGGCGAATGAACTCGCGCCTGACAGGCTCGGCCATGATGCCCCAGAAGCCGTTCTCCAGATTGACGACATCTGGGGTCACCGCATAGAGCCCCTTCACGGCGTTCCAATAGGCCTTGTCGGTGGCGATGGCGGCCACAGGTCCGGTCGGCTGCGCCGGCAGGCCCTCGGCGGCAAAAGCCGGCGCCGCCAGCGGCGCGACGGCTGCGGCCGCAAGGCCCTTCAGGATCGACCGGCGGTCGGAAGAAATCGTCTTGATCAGATGCATATCCACCCTCTGCGATGCGCGGCGAAAGGAGCAACGATCAATGGAACGCCGATGACGGGGGGATGACAGTCTGATGATGCGGGGGCGGTGTCCGGGGAGGGAATGCGATCTGGTTGGTCGCGCACGCCGTTTTTTGTCAGAGGGAGCAAAGCCGCACGGCCGCGAACCGTCCAGACCCGCATTACGGTGCAGTCACGGTAATTTCAGATTGCGGTGGGCTCGTCGTGCGCCGCGATGACGAGAAGTAAGCGATCGCATCGGTCGATCGGCAAACGACGGTCGATTCGGTTGCCCCACTGACGCGACCAACACTGAATTCGTGCGGTGATAACATCGATCAATTTCCTTGCAATCGCTCGATCAACAGCGACCAGTAGTACTCAGCGGCCCCTTCCTGAGACAGATTACTGACTAAGCCCCGCGGCATTCCCAGGCCTCTTAGATAAAGATCGTGCTCATCGTTCCGAACCGTCAGCGCTTCGTTCATCGTATTGCTCTCCGTGCTTTCGGACGCAAGATATGCAATACCATCGGAGCCGATGCCACCGATGAACACTGTGCAACGGGAAACCGCTCGACCGTTCTTATAGACAGCCGCCGTAAATCGGTTTGCGTCGATCCGACGGAAACTCGTTTCGAGCCCGGGATTGCGTCCCTCCAGTTCCCGCAGCGAGTTCTCGAAGAATTTCGCCATGTAATCGAAACTCTCATGTTTGAACCGATCACGGTCGCGATCAGTGAATTCTTTGGCGATCCGTAGATTGCTGGATCGCGGCATAGACGCCTTGTTCGCCTGCGAAGTCGCCGGCGCAGGGCTCGGCGCTGGACCGCGAGGTGAGGATACAGGCTTGAGGCGATTTGCGGCTGCGCGGACAGCCTTCGCAACCTCCAGCAAGCCTTGATCTCGGTCGGGATATTGTGTGATAGGCCTGCCGTCCGGCGGCGCGGCATTAAGCTTCCCAAAGGGAGCGCCGCGCCAATCGCAGGCGCGAAGGATGACCGGGATGACGATCGCTTCTCCGGCCTCGTGACGTTCCATCGCCCGTTTCATCTCGATGTCATAGCAATAGTCGGAATTTATGAAGTCCGAGCTGACGAGAAGCAGGATGATGTCATCGGTCTCGATGTGCCGGTCGATCTCCGCGGCGAAGTCTTGCCCGGCACCGATGCGGCGATCGTGCCAAACCTCGATAACGCCTTGGCGTCTGAGTAGCGAAAGCTGCTTCTCAAGCTGATCGCGCAAGACCTCATCGGCATGAGAGTAGGAGAAGAATACGCTTGCCAAATGAGCCTCCGCGAGCCGCGAATCCGTTCGTCTGCAGCTAATATCGGACGTTTCGAGGCGATTGGAAGTCCGACACCCAACGAATGGGCGTGGCCCGAGCCTCATGCGGCTTTGGCAGAGGATGATCTAGTCCCTCGATACCGATGCGGCGGCAATTTCGTGACGGGCACCCCGCCATAGACGAACTCAGCGTCGATAGGCAGCGCACCCGAATTGGAATAGCGGCAACGGACGGGACCGCTCCAACGTCAAGCCGCACCAGATTGTGCGGGTGTCGGAATAGATGCGCCGATACTCTGCGGGCGAGAGCAATGGTGCCCCCGGTCGATCATATCTATTCACCTAAGTCATTGACGCTACATCGAATTTTTAAGGAAAAAGTTAAGGGACGGGATGACCTCCCCGATGTGTAGACAGAGCACGGGGGATTAAGGTTGCGATAAAAGTGCCAATCTGGCTGAACGCAAGAATGGGCGGCGCGAATGCCGCCCATTGCTTCAACGGGGATTAGCGGCTTATCCCGAGTCACGGCCAGATGATCGGCATGAACTTCAGGTCTCTTTGGACCAGCTCCGCCTGCAATCGCTGCGCCCGTTCCTTGGCCGCGTTGCCGACCAGCCGATATCTGTGGCCCATCGCCCGATCGGCTTCGACCTGATGGCGAATACCCTCATACAGCCGGAGCACGCTCTGATCGCTCAGATGCTCAAAGCTCTTGCCTTGGGGAAGCTGAGCGGACTGCGACGCATTGCTCGCCCGGATATCCGAAAGCGGCCCGTCAATTGATTTCTTCTGGTCCATGACACCCTGATGGATTGCGCACGGCAACACGGGCCCCCGCCCCGAGTTCCTGGCGACAGCGCTAGCGTGCCACCTGGCCATGGGTCTTGTCCGTACAGTATTGACCACAGGCGCCGCGGGGAGGTCCGGCAGGGCGCGATACGCGCTTCGCGACCCCAAGAGATGAGCCCAAGAGATGACCTCAAGAGATGACCTCAAGAGATGGAGCAGCCATGCCCGCATGGGGATCGGACGGATCGCTCAGGCTTCAAGAGCCCCAACGAAGGCTTCGCGGCGCAGCCGGCTTCTTCTTTGCATTTTGGTGCATGCAAGGTTCCGTTCACGCAACGCCGGTTGCGCTTCGCAGTTGCGCGACGATCGTGCCGATCCCGCCGCCCAACGCCGGGTGGTCGGCTAGAATATCAATCAGGAACTCCATCTGCTCGAGGACCGAGGAGAACTGAAGCGCGGACGCGCCACGGCGCCATGGCCGCAGATAAGCCTGGATCACCTGCTGCTGAACCTTGTCGTCGAGCTCACCCAGCAGAAGCGCCCGTCCGAGCGCGACGTCCGCGAGGGCCACGCCGTTCCAGAAACTTGGATCGTCATTATCGAGCGTCTGGGCCTCGTTCTGGGCGCGGAGCAACCCTTCATCCAGATCGATGCGAGGCTCGTTGCTGAGCTGACGCAGCAGCGTATCCGCCAGCAGTTGATTGAGCAGCGAATAGGTGTCGAATTTTCCACCTGCCTCCTTGCGCTTGAAGGCCTCGCCATAGCACCGGCGCATCTCCGTCAGCGCATCGAGCCGCTCCTTGCCGCTGGTCACTTGCGCGAGGCGCTTGCTGCAGCTCCCGAGCAGCGACCAGCGTTCCGCCGTCAGGCCGCCGTCGGCGAGCTTCGGCAAACACATCAGTAGCGCAACGGCTTCATTGATTTCCTGCTTCGGATCATCCCGCTTTGCTTTTTCGATCGCCGCCCGACGCGCCTTCAGGTTGGCAAGCTGCTCGATGACGCGAATCGGCGCGTGCGCCTGCTCCGCCTTGAGCGCAAGCGTGTACGCCTCGATCGCCTCGTCGATCAGCTGCATCTCCGCATAGGCCTGCCCCAGCGCCGCCTGTAGCTCGGGATTGTCCACCCATTTGGTCGCAAACGAATTGCCCGCGATCGCCAGGAGCCGCTCCCGCAACGGCGCCGGATCGCGCGTCGCCAGCGTCTGGGTGTCCTGAATGATGTCCCTGATATCGGCGATCAGTTCCTCGACATGTACATACTTGTCTTTCGTGCGCGGAGCCTGGGTCCGTACGCCGTCCAGGAATAATCGAAAGGCGGGATCGCCGTAGCATTGATAAGCGCCCCAGGTGTTTGTCTCGGGGAAGAGACTGAAGACCGCCTTCCTTGCCGCGAGCGTGGCGTCGCCGAACGAAGCTCCGGCCAGGAACTGGCCGTAAAACACCTCGGCGAAATGCTTGGCGGCGGCGTCGTTGACCGCCCAACCGGCGGCGATCACGGCGCGGGCGCCGAGCTTGATGAATGCCGTTGCGATATTGGCGGCCAGTTCGTGAAAGCGGGCGGTTGCCTTGCGTTCCTCGCTTGGATCGCTCAATCCCAGATAACAGCAATTCATGAACACGAAATCGGGAATCGCCTCCATCTGCGCGACGTCCGCGGGCTCGAAGAACGATCCGTGCTCGATCGCCATGCCGGTAACCATGCGCTCGCCACGCTTGACGTTCACGGCGCCATGCCCCGCGAGATGCAAAATCCGCCAGCGGCCGCACAGGATCGCCGGAAGGCTGCCACGGGTGTCGCTGCGCTCGATGCGGTCCGTCACCGCGAACCCCTGCTTCTCCAGCATGTCGGCGACCAGCCTCGCTTCCTCGGCCGCTCCTCCGAGCAGGGGAAATTCTGGAAGACCGGTTGGTGGATTGCCGACAACCAGCGCTGTCGTCCCCGTCGCCACGATCGACCGTTCGGGGGTGTCGGCCCCGGTGAGCTGGCGGACCATTCCGGCACGCACCGACAATGGCTTCTCGTCGCTACGTCCCGGCCGGCACAGCAGCTCCCACGGATAGCTCGCGGTGACGGGGTCGAGGACCAGGACCCGCCCCCGGTCGTCGCCCGTCTCGCGCTTGAAGTCTGCCGGCAGCAGCAGTTCGTAAAGCGTGCCGGCGGCGGAGTGCTCTGTCGCCCCAAGCTTCTCGATCACGGCGCGGCTCACAAATTCGGACACCTTGTTCTGGTTGGCGACCGGGCGCACCGGAAGGCGCGCGCGATCGGTGAGGTCGGAGAACAGCAGCTTGCCGCCCTCCTGCGCCTCGATCTTCAGCCGCCGCCACCATGACGAATCCTCCATCAGTGGCGACTGGCGGCGTCCTCCGGCTTTGGTGTGCACCAGGCCGTCGAATGAGAAGGTGGCATAGGCGCCGGGGTTTCCAGGTTCGAGGCGTGCCAGCGTATGCGCAACCGCGATCGCCCTGTCACGGTAGAGTTCGACGAACTCGACATCGGTGAATGCATCGTCGCCAAGCATCAGGTTGGCGTATTTCAGCGCGTCGAGCAGCGCCGAGACGGCGTCGGCCGTCTTCAGCCCGCCTTCGCCGGTACCGATCAGGACCATTGAGATTCCCATCTCGCCGGCCGACAGCATGCGGCTTTCCCGGACCGCAAGCGCGTAGCGCCGCAGCGCCTTCGAGACGGTGCGGTTCAGATCGCCCGGCGTGAGCGCGCCGATCGCGCCGAGACCGATGACGATCGCGCCTTTCGGCAATTGGGTGGGGTCCAGGACGATCTCCGCGGTGCCGATCCGGCCCGGATAGACGCGGGTGTCGCGCCGGCGGCTGAGCCGACCATTCAGCGCCCGATCGAGTTGATCCTCGCCGCCCGCCAGCGTGTCACCCTCGTAGTGCCCGACTGCGACAGGCCAGCGCGAGAAAGCGAGATTGCCATGCGTCAGCCGGATCACGGTGGTGCGTTTGACTTCGGCTGCCGGCCGGCGCGCATAGCCGAGCGCAGCGGCGACGATTTCCTGCCGGTCCGGAAACATGCTCGGAACGTCCTCGCGCAGCTCGACGGGCACGCCGCCGGCGGACGGAGACGGCGGCTGTTGTGGCAGGCGGTCGGTCGTCCCGCTGGCGAGCAGCTCCATATAGGCGTCGAGGGCCGGCTCGAACGCGGCGAGTTCGCCGGGTTGACCTTGCGCCCACCAGGTATTTCCCGGCACGGCGGCGGTCGCCGCCGTTTTCGCCGACGCGCTGTCGGTAAAAAAACGTACCTTGTCGTTCTCGATGGTCATCGACAGGGCCGGTGTTCCGTTCACCTGCACCAGAGGGAGCTTGAGAGCTTCAAGGGAGCCGATATTGTCGCGCTGTGTGCGGGCGGCCCCCAGCAGCACATCGGCGGGTGCGCCGGCGTTTGCCTGCAAGCGCTGCCACAGCGCCTGGTCGAGCAATTCTGCCGGGAGCAGGTCGATCAATCCCGGAAAGCCCAGGAACGCCGAGGTGATGTCCTTGCTTTCAGGCGCGAGAGTCAGGAGCGCGAGATGTTGGGTCAGCCGATCGGCGCCAAGCAGGAGGCGGGCGATGCGGGCTGAACCGCCGAGCGGCAAGTCGAGCAACAGGACGCGCGCACCGGAGCGGCTGGCGAACTCTTCGCGAAGACCCTTGTCGGCGGCGAATCCCGCGGCGGCGACAAGTCCTCCTGCGCCATGGGCAACGACCCGGACCGGTTGCGCCGGATTTGCCGCCAGCTGGGCCGACAGCAGATTGGCGAAGTCACCACCACTACGCGCCAGGGACAGGCGCCAGTCGTATGGGAACAATACGACGTCGTAGGATTCCGAAAGGCGCTTTACCAGGGGCGCGTAAGCTTCGGCGACAAGCGTGTCGGGCCGGAGCGGGACGCCGGAGTCGAGTTGCAATTGCTTGAACTCGGCGAGTGCGGCCAGATCCATCCAGACACGCTTGCCATTCGCGGACAGATGCGAGCCCATGCAATCCGGAATCAGGATCACGGCGGGACGAGGCGCACCGGCGCGCTTTCGCAACAGGAAGTCATTGATTTCCTGCGTCGGTTCGATGCGCTGAAACCCGGCATCGTCATCGGCCGAGCGCAGCAGCGCCTTGGTCATCTTTTCGAGGGTCTTGTCGTTGCGGAAATAGTTGAAATGGCTGACCGTGTCGGCCTTGTCGAAGAAGAATCGGGCGGCCCGGTTAGTGCGCGCAAGCCCGCCATACATCGACAGGGTATCGACGACGAGGTCATGATCGCCGCCGTAGAACCAGTCCACGGCCTTGAGGCCGAGCCTGGCAAGGAGGGAGCCGCCCTCGATGTCGCCGGCAATGACCGACAGATCCGCCTTGGTCTCGATGCCCGGCCGGTTCAGCAGCATGGTCAGCAGCGAACCCGGCATCATCGCCTCGAGACCGGGGACCGATTCCGGGTCGGTCCGTGTCTTCACCACGGCGAGCAAAAAGCCCTTCAGGAACTGGTAGAGCTGCGAGCCGCCCAGGCCGGTCAGATCGAGCACGCTGGTCGCAAGCGACAGCCAGTTATCGAGACGTCCCGAGGCCAACGTGGTCCCGGCGGCCGGACTGGCGACCCGGACGAACCGCTCCATGATCGGGCGCTTCTCTTGCAGCAGGCGGCCGAGCTCGTCGAGTTTGGCGAGTTGTTCGCCGTAGTCTTGCTTGGCGCGATCCGCGCGCAGCCGGATCTTGCCGATCTCGTCTGCAAACGGCGCCCTGTCGTCCGCGCGCTCGGGCCAGCAGAGCAGTTCGCCGATCATCCCGCCCCGGGAATGGGTGACGACATGCAGCCGCGCCCCTCCGGGCAATGCCTTGAGCAGATCAATGGCATTGTCGATGGGGCTCACGCTCAGAGTCGGGTGGTCGAACGCGACGATGCGCTTGCCATATTTGTCCCGGAGCCCTTTGACCGTCGCAATGCGCGGCGCGGCGGTGCCCGGTTTCGACCAGGGGATCGCGCCGAAGCCGCCTGCTGTGCTCGAGCCCGTTCCGTGGATGAACAGCAGGATCGGGTCGCTTCCGGTCAGATCGCTCGCGGCAACCGGATTTGCGCCGAACTCGCCATTGTCGAGCGACCAGGTTCGCAGGCCGTATTCGTCGTTGCGCCGGTCGTCGAACATCTTGGCAATCCGTGGGCCGGCGAGGCTTCCAGCGACATCTCCGAGCGCGGAGAGGTCGAGGTCAAACGTGCGCACGGACTCGATGATCGTCCCGGCCACGCCGGCCCGGGTCGCCGGCCCCGGCAGGAAGACCGGCAGCGAGATCGTGTCCGCATCCCCGCCACCGCCCCGGGTGCTGGCGGCGGGCAGATCGTCGGCGAGCCGGTCGTACCGATGGTAGAACCGCGCGCCGGTATCGAGCGTCAGCTCGACGATCGTATCGGCGTTCACATCGAGTTTCTGGATTGGCTCACCGGCGCGACGTGCACCGACCCGGACGGCTTGAGGATTCTCCGCCCGCGCACCCAATGCGCGCAGCTCTCCGAGGTCAGGGTCGGGTCGATCCCGATCGGGAATCCCCGGAACGAGAATGAGCGCCATCGTCAGCCTCCCCGTGCACCTTGCGGCCAACCGGCAAATTCGCTTGCCCGGGGCTAAGCCAAGTATGAAGTAAATCGCATTTCTGGAAATAAACCCGGCAGCCTCTGCGCGACCGTCGGCTGCATCCAGGTCGCGGAGCTGAGCGTCGGGTCCGACGGCGCTTTGACGGCGTGCGCGCGCGCCTTGGCGCGGTCGCTCAGCCCTGTGCCCTCGTCGAACGCGCGTTCGGCGGTGGATCGTTTTTCGCGTTCAGGAACAGGAGCTGCGGACAGCTGGCCGCTGACCGTGCCGCGGCCGACGAGGACTTACGCGATGCCTGCGCGCGATCTTCTGGAAGGGCCGGCTGGCGGCTGGAATGGTGCCCAGGGGCGGAATCGAACCACCGACACTGCGATTTTCAGTCGCATGCTCTACCAACTGAGCTACCTGGGCGTGCTCCTAGAGAGGGGCCAAGGCCCATCGAGCGGGCGGTTTATAGTGGGCTGAAGGCTGCCTGTCCACCCGGCTTCGCCAAGAGGCCTCGCCGGGCGCGGCCCGGCTGTGCACAAGGTGGGACGGGCTTGCCGCGGCTGGCGCGCGGCGCGCCGAACATCAAAATAAGATATTGATAGTATTTATCTATTCCTCACCATCCGCCTCGTCGTCGCGACCGGGGATGACGTAGGAGCCTTTCAGCCAGCGGTTCAGGTCGACGTCGCGGCAGCGCGAGGAGCAGAACGGGCGGGTGGCTTGCGCCTGTGGCTTGCCGCAGATCGGGCAGGTCTTGAGCGGGGCACTGGGCTTTTTGACGTGGTCGTCCATGGCGTCGGCAGCTGACTTGGGGGTGAGAGCGTTCAAGGGCCTGTCGGCAAGCGGCTTACTCGGGCGGACGCGCAGGCATCGCGGGCCGGTCCCGCCGGCCCATTCTACTGTGCATGGGGTTGTTTTCGAGATTTTTGTCGGCGCGCTAGATGGCCGTGGCGTTCAGCCAGCCGAAGCGGATCGGGAACCCCTCGCCGCCGAGCAGCGTGGTGGTCTCGTAGAGCGGCAGGCCGACGACATTGGTGTAGGACCCCACCATCTTGACCACGAAGGAGCCGGCGATGCCCTGCACGGCGTAGCCGCCGGCTTTGCCGCGCCATTCGCCGGAGCCGATATAGGCCTGGATGTCGTCCTCCGAGAGGCGCTTGAAGCGGACGCGGGTCTCGACCAGGCGCTGGCGGAAGGCCTCGCGCGGCGTGACCAGGCAGATCGCGGTGTAGACGCGGTGGTTGCGGCCCGACAGCAACCGCAGGCACTGCGCTGCCTCGTCCACGAGATTGGCCTTGGGCAGGATGCGGCGGCCGACCGCCACGACCGTGTCGGCTGCGAGGATGAAGGCGCCGCGCAGCTCGTCGTCGAGCTGCACCGATTTCAGCGCCGCATCCGCCTTGGCGCGCGCCAGACGATTGGCGCAGGCGCGCGGCAACTCGCCCCGCTTCGGCGTCTCGTCGACGTCGGCCGGCCGGAGCGCGTCCGGCTCGATGCCGGCCTGGTTGAGCAGCGACAGGCGCCGCGGCGAACCGGAGGCTAGAACGAATTTGGGGCGGCCGAGCATCAGGTGATTTTGGGGGATGAAGCAGGGGGTGAATTGCGCGCGGAACCTATCGGAAGGGGGCTGATTTCACAACCCGGGAACCCGGACTTTGCTGATTCGGCGGGCCTACGACGCATGTGCCCGCGATCCATGACGCGGGTGTTACGCCCGCCGCATGCTACCCGCTCGCCGCGCCGACCTTCGCGAACCGCCGGCGGATGCGCATCAGGAGCTGGTCGCAGACCTCGCGGTAGGCGGCAAGCTTCTGGTCGCGGCTGCCTTCGATGGTGGTGGGATCCTGGGTCGGCCAGTATTCGACGTCGGCGGCGAGCGTGCGGGTCAGCTCCAGCGCCTTGTGATGCGCCTCCGGCGACAGCGTGATGATGAGGTCGAAATTCAGTCCCTCCCAGTCCTCCAGCTCCTCGAAGGTCTGCGGCTTGTGGGCGGAGATGTCCTGGCCGAGCTCGGCCATCACGGACACCGCGAACGGATCGAGCTCGCCGCGCCTCGCGCCGGCCGATTTCACGTAGAGGCCCTGCGGGAACATGTGCCGCAGCAGGCTCTCGGCCATCGGCGAGCGCACGCTGTTCATCGCACAGGCGAACAGCACCGATTGCGGATCGCGTGCGCGTGGGGGCGCAGCCATCCGCGTTTAACCCTTCCAGTGCAGAACAGTAATGAGCGTGAACAGCCGGCGCGAGGTCTCGAAGTCGACTCGCACCTTGCCTTTCAGCCGCTCCTGGAGCGTGCGCGATCCCTCGTCATGGATGCCGCGACGGCCCATGTCGATGGCCTCGATCTTGTCCGGGGTCGCGGTGCGGATCGCCTGGTAATAGCTGTCGCAGATCATGAAATAGTCCTTCACGATCCCGCGGAACGGCCCCAGCGACAGCAGATGCACGACCACGGGCGTGCCGTCCTCGCGGCGGATGTCGAACATCAGGCGGTTGCCGGTGATGCCGATATGCAGCGTGAACGGCCCCTTTCCGTCGGCGCCTTCCGGCGCGAACAGGTTCTGCTCGATCAGATCGTAGATCGCGATCGCGCGCTCGTGCTCGATGTCGGGCCCGGAACGGCCGATCGACTCCTCGTCGAGCGTGACCGCGACGATGCGATTGTTGGAGTCGTCCTGTTCGGGCGGCTTTGTCATGACAGATTGAGGCGCAATCCAATCGAGCGCGAATGGGCATCGAGCCCTTCCGCCTTGCCAAGCGTCATCGCGGCAGGTCCCAGCGCGCGCAGCTGATCCGGGCCGCATTTCAGGATCGAGGTGCGCTTGATGAAGTCGTGCACCGAGAGGCCTGAGGAGAACCGCGCCGAACGCGCCGTCGGCAGCACGTGGTTGGAGCCGCCGACATAATCGCCGATCGCCTCCGGCGTGTGCGCGCCGAGGAACACCGCCCCCGCATTGCGGATCCTTGCGGCAAGCGCGTCAGGGTCTGCGGTCATGATCTCGAGATGCTCGGCGGCAATCGCATCCGCAAGCGGGATGGCATCGTCAAGGTTCTTCACCATGATGATGGCGCCGAAATCGGCCCAGGAGGCGCTCGCGATCGCGGTGCGCGGCAGCGTCTTCAGTTGCGCCTCGACGGCCTTTTCGACGTCGGCGGCAAGCCTCGCGGAATCGGTGATCAGGATCGATTGCGCGCTGGCATCGTGTTCCGCTTGTGCGAGCAGATCGGCGGCGATCCAGTCGGCATTGCCGGTGTCGTCGGCAATCACCAGCACCTCGGAGGGACCGGCGATCATGTCGATGCCGACCTTGCCGAACACCAGCCGTTTGGCAGCGGCGACATAGGCATTGCCGGGGCCGACGATCTTTGCGACCGGCGCGATGGTGGCGGTGCCGTGCGCGAGCGCGGCCACGGCCTGTGCGCCGCCGACGCGGTAGATCTCGGTGACGCCGCCCAGCTTTGCCGCTGCCAGCACCAGCGGATTGAGCTTGCCGTCGGGCGAGGGCACCACCATCACGAGGCGCGAGACGCCGGCGACCTTCGCGGGCACCGCGTTCATCAGCACCGAGGACGGATAGGCCGCAGTTCCCCCGGGCACGTAGAGGCCGGCGGATTCGATCGCGGTGTAGCGCCAGCCGAGCTCGACGCCGAGCGGGTCGGTGAAGCGCTCGTCCTTCGGCAATTGGCGGCGGTGGTAGATCTCGATGCGGTCGCGCGCGAGCTCGAGCGCGTCCAGCGTCGCGGTATCGCAGGCCTTTTCCGCGGCCTCGATCTCGGCTGCGGTGATGCGCAGGCCGGATGCATTCAGTGTCAGCCGGTCGAACTTTGCGGTCGCCTCGAGCAGGGCCGCGTCGCCGCGCCTGGCCACGTCGTCGACGATCGCGCGCGCGGCGGCCTCGACGTCGGCCGACGCCTCGCGCTTGGCGGCGAGGAAGGCCGCGAATCGCTGGTCAAAATCGGCGCTGCGGCGGTCGAGGCGAACGGGCATGTCTGGCTTGGCTTCTGGCTGGTTTCCCGGAGCGGATTGGCGCACCAGGTCCCCTGCTCAATGGCGCGGCGGCCTGCCGACGTCAACCCTTGGCAGATGTGGTTGTTTTCCGTCGTCGTCCTGCTTTGACGCCGTCCTGGCGAAGGCCGGGACCCATTACCCCAAGTCTTTGTTATTGAACCGGGATGTTGCCCCAACCCACTCTATCACGGCCGCCGGTGCTTATGGGTCCTGGCTTTCGCCAGGACGACGGCTGAGAGTTTGGCACGGGATGCCCGTCCCTCACCCCTCCCCCTCGATTCCCGTCCCCAGCTCGTCCGCTCCGAGATCGGTCAGTTCGCATTCCAGGCATTCCACGTCGAGGCGGATGGCGCCGCCCTGGGCAAACAGGAGCAGGGCGCTGCCGGCGGGCTCCTCGGCGCGGCCGTCCTGGGAGTGAAACTCGATACCGACGAGATCCAGGACCTCGTCGGGAGCTCCGAGGTCGATGTTGCGCGACTTGCAGGCGAGCACGCGGTCGAAGCGAAGCGCGGCAACCAGCCGGCGCGGCTCGGCCTCGCCGTCCAGCGTCTGCTCCCAGTCCAGCCGGCTCATCCCGACCACCAGCCGCTTCTCGTTCTGCCGCCAGATGATGTCGGCGGCCTGCACCCGGGCATCCTGCACATGGGTGGAGATCACGGCGAGATCGTCGGCGTCGAGCGCAATCAGTTTGAGCTGGGGCGACATCGTCGGCATTTCTCCTCGGGAGCCCGATACGGCCAACGCGCGCGGGCGCGGAAATTTCCTTAGAACTAACGATCCGGCGGACTAGAGGCTATTGATATCCTCCATCTCCAGTACCTTCCGCGGATACCCCTCCCGGGCGACGCGGATCATGGCGCGGCCCATTTGCTGGGTCGAGGTGACGAGGCGCGGCGAGAGCCGGCGCAGCACCGACCAGAGCGGCCAGGTCACGGCGTAGATCCCTTGCACCCAGGCGGTCTTGGAACGGGCACCGTGCAGGGGCTGGATCGCGCCGGGCCGGAACATGTAGGCCCCCTTGAACGGCAGCTTGAGCAGATCGTTCTCGGTCTTGCCCTTGACCCGCGCCCACATCCGCGAGCCCTGCTCGGTGGAGTCGGTGCCGGCGCCCGTGACGTAGGTGAAAATCATTTGCGGATTGAGCCGCGCCAGCGTCGTCGCGGCAGCGAGCGTCAGGTCGTAGGTGAGATGGCGGTAGCGCTCTTCGGTCATGCCGATCGAGGAGACGCCCAGGCAGAAAAAGCAGGCGTCGAAACCTGTGAGCTGCGCTTCGATCACCGAATAGTCCGTGAAATCACCGTGAATGACCTCGGTGAGCTTGGCGTTGCGCACGCCGGTCGGGCTGCGGCCGACCACGAGCACGCGGTCGATGCCGGGATCGATCAGGCATTCGCGCAAAACGCCCTGCCCGACCATGCCGGTCGCGCCAAAGATGATCACTCGCATCGGGACGTCCCCAACGATATCGCGGCTCATGCGGCGACCGCGATCTCGTCGAAGGATACACCGGTCAGCGTCGCCGAGACATCCCACAACATGGCTGACGCCGCAAAATCCTTTGCCTGCGGCATGATCTTCGCCGGCACCGGCGGCCCCTTCAATTCATAGAACCCGTTGGGACCGTAATAGCCGCCGGGCTCCGCGGCCGGCGAGGTCGCGGCGAACAAGGTCGGCAGCGCGCCTTCGGCTGCGGACTGGCTCATCAAAGGCTGGAGCAACCGACCGACCCGCCACTGCAAGCCGTTGGCGCCCGGCCCGTTCGGAATGAGATCGGTCCGCGCATAGCCCGGGTGCGCGGCGACGCTCATCAGGCCCCAGCCGGCAGCGAGGCTGCGGCGCTGCAATTCCAGTGCAAACATCAGCATCGCCAGCTTGGACTGGCAGTAGGCCCGCCACGGCCGATAGGATTTCTTGCTCTGGAGATCGTCGAAATTGATCGCACCGGAACGGTGCGCAAGGCTGGAGAGATTGACGACGCGAGGCGCTTTCGCGCAGCGAAGCTGCGGCAACAGCCGCGCCGTCAGCGCGTAATGGCCGAGATAATTGGTGCCGAGCTGCATTTCGAAACCATCCTCGGTCTGCTGCCGCTTCGGCAGCGCCATCACGCCCGCATTGTTGACGAGCAGGTCGAGCTGCTCGTTGCCGGCGGCAAAGCGCCTGGCAAAATCGGCGACCGAGGCCAGGCTGGCGAGGTCGAGATGCTCGTACGCGATCAGCGCATTGGGAAACCGTTCGCAAATACCCTCGATCGCCCGCAGGCCCTTTGCGTCGTTGCGTCCGGTGAGTATGACAATGGCACCGGCGCCCGCCAGCGCCATCGCGGTCTCGTAGCCAAGGCCGCCCGTCGCCCCGGTGACGACGACGGTCTTGCCACTGAGGGAGGGGATGTCTGCCGTGCTCCAGTCGATCATGCCATGGCTCCAGGCTATCAGGGGGTGGAAAAGGCCCGCGACCGGTCTAAATGTGCACTGAGTGCAAATTTGCAAGAGGTGAAATAATTTGAAGGTTTCGAAGTCCGCCAGGAAAAGCGCCAAGCCCTTGTCGCCGGAAGGAAAATCGCCGGCGGCACCGGGGCTGCGCGCGCGCAAGCAGCAGCAGACCCGCGAGCGGCTGAAGCGGGCGGCGATGGCGCTATTCCTGGAACGCGGCTTCGAGGCCACGACCATCGACGACATCGCGGCGAAAGCGGACATGTCGCGCCGCAGCTTCTTCCATTATTTCGCGTCCAAGGAGGACGTGGTCGCCGCCTGGCAGGAGGATGCCGCGGCCGCGCTTGTCGCCGAGATCCTCGCAAGGCCAGCGGACGAAACCATGCTGACAGCGGCGGAGAATGCGATCGCGGCGGCGGTCAAGCGGATCGATCCGGCTGAAGCGGCAGCGATGTCGCGGCTCAAGCGCGACAATCCCGCGCTCCACGCACGTGACCAGCTCAAATACGAAAAGCTCGAGCGAACATTGGCCGACGGACTCGCGCAACGCTCCGGCCGCAAATCGGACCGGCTGAAGGCGCGGCTCGTCGCCATGATCGCCACCGGCGCGATGCGCGTCGGCGGCGAGAGCTGGATCGGCGAAGGTGCGCGGGAGAAGCCGGAGGCCTTCGTGAAGCGCACGTTCGATGCGATCAGGGCAATTTTGAAGTGAGCTCCGTCACCCTTCCCCGGAGGGGAGGATCAGGCTCTCACTCCCTGAAAAACGCCAGGAGATCGGCGTTGATCGTCTCGGCGTGCGTGGTCGGCATGCCGTGCGGAAACCCCTTGTAGGTCTTCAGGATGCCCTTCTTGAGCAGCTTGGCCGAGAGCGGCGCGGAGTCGGCGTAAGGCACGATCTGGTCGTCGTCGCCATGCATCACCAGAACCGGCACGTTGATCTTCTTCAGGTCCTCCGTGAAGTCGGTCTGCGAGAACGCGACGATGCCGTCGTAATGCGCTTTGGCGCCGCCCATCATGCCCTGGCGCCACCAGTTCTGGATCACCGCTTCGGACGGTTTCGCGCCGGGGCGGTTGTAGCCGTAGAAGGGACCTGCGGCGATGTCGCGGTAGAACGCCGAGCGGCCGGCGGCGAGCTGGACCTGGAAATCGTCGAACACACTCTTCGGCAGGCCGCCGGGATTGGCCGCCGTCTGCACCATCAAAGGCGGCACCGCGGAGAGGATCGCGGCCTTCGCCACCCGGCTCTCGCCGTGACGTGCGATGTAGTGCACGACCTCACCGCCGCCGGTGGAATGGCCGACATGGATGGCGTTCTTGAGATCGAGATGCGCGGTGACCGCCGCAAGGTCGTCGGCATAGTGATCCATGTCGTGACCGTCGGCGACCTGCGCCGAACGGCCGTGGCCGCGGCGGTCATGGGCGATGACGCGATAGCCGCGCGTGACGAAGAACATCATCTGCGCGTCCCAATCGTCCGACGACAGCGGCCAGCCATGGCTGAACACGATCGGCTGGCCCGCGCCCCAGTCCTTGTAGAAGATCTCGACGCCGTCTTTGGTGGTGATGGTGGGCATGAATGGCTCCTTCAGTGAGAATCAATCCGGGGGCCCGCAACACGCGAGCCGGCGACACGGAGATGGTTGTGCGATAGCGCAAGGTCGATGCCGCGCACCGACCGCGAACGTGCGATCAAGCAAAAGTCATTGGCTTGTAGCGGCGCCAGGCGCCGACGGTCAGCACCACGAAGAACACCAGCACGATGCCCTGCACCACGGCGAACACGGGGCCTCCGGGTGGCGCCGGCGGCACGGCAGGCGCGAGCGCGGCGAGCGCCGGGACCTTCAGGAACGACTGGATCACCAGCACGAAGACGTTGAAGTACAGTGAGATCATCGCGGTCACGACGTAGACCGGGCGCCAGACGCCAGCGAGCTTCATGCCGTACAGCGCGAAGCAGGCGATCGCGAGCAGCACCAGCGAGATGATGCCGATGATGTGCGAGGGCAGCAGCTCCTTGAACGGAAACAGGAAGCCGGTCGCGCTGGTGAGGATCGTGAACAGCAGGAAGATCGCGGTGAGGCCCGGCATCGACTTCGAGCCGAGCAGGCCGAACATCACGACGAGGCCGGCGACGATGGCGATCAGGCTGATGACGACATGGACTAACGTGAAGGCGGGCAGGCTCAACCCGAAGACCATGACATCTCTCCTACTCTCTGCATTGAGATCGGCAAGATGGTATTACGGTCCTCATCGAATTTCCACATGCGTTGTCGCCGCATGCATGCACGAAGCCATGCGCCGCCGTGCGAATCGACAAACGCATGCGTAAGTCTTTTGCGTCACCGTCACAAACCACGGCAGGTTTTCGACGAAAGTTGAATCGAATTCGGCGAGAGCGGCCCGCGATGTACGGCCGCCCTCGCCTGCGTCTCACACTTCCTTGGTGTCGAAGATCAGCAGGTCGGCGCCGCCACTGGCGAATTTCGGAACGTCGCCTCCCGCGGCCTTGCCTGCTTCGCTGGCGAAGGCCGACTGGATGGCGGCGACGTTGTCGAAGGTGAGAATCGCGACGAGATGGATTCCGGACGGTCCGGCGGGGGAGCCGACCGCGCCCGTGCTGACGGCGTATTTCTTCAGGCCGGGCAATTTCTTGGCGAGCGGAATGTGGGTCTCGGCATAGTGCTTGTCGAAAGCAGCAGCGTCCTTGGGCGTCTTGTAGAGCACGACGAGTTCAGCCATTTAGTCCTCCCTTTTGAATCTTTTGTTCGTTCCACGGGCGATGCGCCTCACGGGCGCGACGATAGTCTGTGGGACGCGCCAGGATGGCAAGCCTCATTCGACTTGCCATTCCCTTGTCTTGTCCTTGCCTAAAGCGCCGGTTTTGCGGCGTCGCCGAGATAACCGTGCAATGATGCGACGACCTGCGCGCCTTCGCCGATGGCGCCGCCGACGCGCTTGACCGAGCCGGAGCGGACGTCGCCGACGGCGTAGACGCCGGGCACGGAGGTCTCCAGCGGCGCCACGAGCCGGCCCTGGTTCTGCTCGGACTGCGCGCCTGTCACGACGAAGCCGCCGCGATCGAGCGTCACGCCGCAGCCGTCGAGCCAGTTGGTGGCGGGATCGGCGCCGACGAACAAAAAGAGATTGCGGATGTCGGCGAAATCCTCGTCATCAGACAGTCGGCTCTTCCAGCGGATCCGTCGCAGCAGCGAGGCATCATCGCCTTCGAGCGCGGTGATCTCGGTGTTGAACATCAATTCGATGTTCGGCGTCGCTTCGATGCGCTCGATGAGATAGCGCGACATGCTGGCCCCTAAGCCGCCGCCGCGGATGATCATCAGCACCTTCTTGGCGTGACCCGACAGGAACACCGCGGCCTGGCCCGCCGAATTGCCGGCGCCGACGAGGGCGACCTCCTCACCAGCGCAGAGCCGCGCCTCGACCGGGGACGCCCAGTACCAGACGCCGCGGCCCTCGAACGTGTCGAGATTTGCGATCTCCGGGCGGCGATAGCGCGCACCGCTGGCGACCACCACCGCGCGCGAGCGCAACGTGTCGCCGCAATCGAGCGCGAGCGCGAAGGTGCCGGCACTGCGCGAACAGTCGAGCGACTTCACCGACATCGGGATCATGATCTCGGCGCCGAACTTCTGCGCCTGGGTGAAGGCGCGGCCGGCGAGAGCCTGGCCCGAGATGCCGGTCGGAAAGCCCAGATAGTTCTCGATCCGCGCACTGGCGCCGGCCTGGCCGCCAAAGGCGCGGGTGTCGAGGACTGCGACCGAGAGGCCTTCAGAGGCCGCGTAGACCGCGGTCGCGAGTCCTGCCGGCCCGCAGCCGACGATCGCGACGTCGTAGATCCGATCGTCCTTGGCTCCGCCGATCATGCCGATGGCGCGCCCGAGCTCGATCTCGCTGGGATTGCGCAACACGCTGCCGTCGGCGGTGACGACCAGCGGCCAATCCTCCGGCTTGGGCGAATAACGCGCGATCACCTCGGCCGCGTCGTGCTCGCTGTCGGCATCGAGCAGGTGATGCGGCTGGCCGTTGCGGGTGAGGAAGCCCTGCAAGCGCACGACGCCGGCGGAGTTCGACGGCCCGATCAGCACCGGGCCGCCGATGCCACCCTGGATCAGGCTGACCCGGCGCAGGATCAGCGCGCGCATGATGCGCTCGCCGAGCTCGGCTTCGGCGACCAGCAGGGCGCGCAGCCGGTCCGGCGGGATCAGGAGCGCCTCGACGTCGCCCTCGGCGCGTCCGTCGACCAGCGCCGGCCTGCCCGAGAGCTGGCCGAGCTCGGCCAGGAACTGGCCGGGTCCCTGGTCGATCACAGGGGTGACATGACCGAGCCCGTCACGCTGGGTGATGGCGACGTGGCCCTTCAGGATGACGAACATGCCGGGCCCCGGCTTGCCGGTCTCGAACAGCAGCTCGCCATCCGAATAAGTGCGGACCTCGCCGAAATGCCTGATGCGCTCGATCTCTGCCGGCGTCAGCGCCGGAAAGGTCTGCTCGGGGCGGGTGAATCGCGACATCAGCGCCTCACCGTCGGTTCGTTGCGGTTCATCCTGCCCCATTGCCACGTCCATGCACTCCAAATTCCAGTCGCCGGTCTTCAATCGCCAGTCTTGCCCGCGGTCCCCTCATCTAGGGAAGCATCGTCGTTCTGCGAGGGGTCGGTGCTTGCGGCGCGTTCGCGCGCCTGCAGCTTCCGCCGCTTCAGGTTTTCGCGCAGCGCCGATTTCAGCCGGTCGTCCCGGGACGCCCGGCCCTGTTTCGAATCCTGCTTCGCGTCCTGCCTCGTGCGCTTGTCGTTCTCGTCAGCCATCACCGGTCCATTGCAGCGGTCGGCGATAACATGCCCGATGAACGTGGCAGCTCAAGAGGCCCGCGCGATCCGATCGTGCGAAACTTCAAAATGAGGCGAATCCGCTAGCCCGGCCAACTGGCCAGTCGGGCGGGGATATCGAAACCCGAATCGACCGAAAGTCCGCCGTTTCGAGCCAAAACGGGCATTTTGGCCCCGATATCGGCCCGATTTTCTCGTTTTGACGGAGCTAGCAAGCTTGCACAGGAGGGGGGCTTGTGGCAGATATCGGCCCGCTTGGTAGGCCCCTGTGGCGGCCGATTCTAGATCCCAGCACATGCTGCCGTAGCTCAGTGGTAGAGCACTCCATTGGTAATGGAGAGGTCGACAGTTCAATCCTGTCTGGCAGCACCAGCCATCCTATTGGATGCATTGATTTTCTTGAAATTTCGGTCCTGAGTGCCACACGAGCTCGCTTTCGAAGTGGGACATCTCATTCTCAAAAGTGTCGGGATCGTAGCCTTCGACCTCAATGGTGTTGAAGTCCCGCTGGGCCGCCACATTGTCGATGCCAGTCCTGAACATCTTCCGACGCTCGCGATCGAATACGGTGAGCTGCGGGATCTTCTTGTGCGATACCGAGAATGACCTCAGATAGCACTGGGGCACGTAATGATGTTTTCGTGCCGTCATGGCACGCGCTCCAATCGAATCGCTGATTGAAAATTAGCACTCTGGCGCGTCCTACGTGCCGCAGTATTTGGCCATCGCCTGCTACTACGCCGCGGGACCGTGGCCGCAAATAATTGCCTTCGTCCAACGACTAGGCAATCCAATCTTCGGAGGGAAAATGCTCCCAAGCTATCTTCCCTCTGCCCACCTCATAGGTAAATGCAAGATCCACATCTTGCAATTCCAAACCAAAGTCGATCTCGCTTAGTAGCGAAAGGGAAGCGTTGAAGAACTCGTATGGCATAGTGCAGGCCCGCCACAGCAAGTGAAAATAGCCCGACTCAACGCCTAGCGGGCCGTGATACGCGCCGTTACTAGAACGCACGGAAATAGGCTCAACTAGTCCCTCCACAGCCCGCCCTATTGAGGCGACCATATGCCGAGCGCCCGGGCATCGTTAGGACGCATTAAATCACGTTCCATCGATGCCAACTTCGTTCGTTGAGGTTGCGAACGCAATGTGCTTTGAGACGGAGGCAAATCTAGTTCCCAGCAAAGGTGAAAACAAGAACGTCGTCGCGATATTCCGAGATCTTGCATGTAGCATCTACCAGTGGAGCCCTTCCGTTCAAGGTCACAGTGCGCTGGTCGCTCGAAACAGTTCCGTTCACATCATACGATTGCGGCCCACAGGACCTTGTAAATATGTATGCAGTACCTGAGTACGAATTGTTAGACTTCTTACCTTCGAACAAGGTGGTTCCTTTTTCTACGCCTAGTGTCTTTAGCGCCGGCCTCGGCACTTCATAAACAAATAGGCGATTATTTCCATCTCCGGTAAGTCGCACCGTTGACCCATTGTGGTTCCACAGCGTCGGCGCCCTTAAATCTTCCAAGTTGATCACTCGTCCATCGCCTGATCTGTCTTCTATACCGGGTGGGACGTATAAGAGTAGATTGATCGGTCGCGAATAGATTTCGCGTCCGTCGGCAAGCTGTAGAACTACGCTGAAGGCATGGCTGGACGATTTCGCTGCAGAGAGGACAACGGAAAACCTGTTCGTCTGACCGACAGGTACATTGCGTTGAAATGAGATGGGCAGCCGATAATTGGATTGGTCAAGTCGGAAGTTGAGTGGCTTGGACGCTATTGCATCGCGCATCGACATCTCGGCACACGCGCCGGGGTCATAAACATGTCCGAGCGGCACTCTAACAGCAAATGGCGACGATCGGTCGCGTACACGCCCCTGACTATCTCTCCATGTGTAGTCGAGTGTCCCGGCAGCGACTATGAAGATCTCGCTCAAACTCAATCCGATGCGGGACGCAAGCGGTCCGAACAGTCCAGTGGCTCGGACCTCCTGCAGACATTGAGCAGCCTTTCGCGAGGCACACACAAAGTCAACCTTCCTTCCTAAGCCTTGCGTGTTAACGCCAGCCGATTGCAGCTCGGGCGTCAAGTCAATGCCGAGAGGATCCCTACCTATGCGACCGATCCGCTTTGTAAACGATGGCCCCCCGCCGGTCCTACTGGAGTCGGTCAACGAAAAGCGCACAACCGGATCATCCGCAGTGCCCCAACCAAAGTTCTCCGCTCGGAAGACAGGGTTGAATTGGTAGCCACAGTTGCTGTTTGGCGGAATTTCATGCCGTAATTGAATGGCCGGCTGTAGGTCCGTAATGCTCGATTCAATTGCGAGATAGCTGCCTGATATGGCAATCGGCGCTGCAGATCGATTCTCCACCTCCAAAACCAAAACTAGTGGAAACATTTGGTCTTTAGAGAGATTAAGGACGCCCGTGGAATTTTCCTCTCCCTCCGCCAACTGTATCTCGCCGTTGCGCTTCCACATGTCCATCAAGCGCTCGTCATCGGGTTGAATGACCAACCGAGCGCCATCACTTGAGGTCGCATATGTTAGGTCGCCATCTCGCATTTTTGTTCTGTCTACGGAGATTTTGATCTGGATGTCCTTGGTGACGTTAGTGATAGGCCCGCTCAACTGAGCAAACCTTACCGATCGCGACTCCTGCAGCTCTTTCCCCATGATCCAGTTCGATCGATAACTATTGCCGTTCGGTAGCGTAGTATTTCCGAAACCGTGTCTTTTTCCGTCAATAAACTCACCATCGAAAATTTCACCCGTGACATCTATGTAGCGCCCGCGACCGCTAACTCTTCCTTGATGCAAATTACCGCTATACTCGGCCCCGCCCGACCACCGCAAAGTGCCGAAGCCATCGATCACGCCATTCTTCCATTCTCCCTTGTAAACCGTTCCGCTGAATTCCGAGTAGGCACCTCGGCCATTTGGTCGTCCATTCGCCATTAGGCCGCGATACTCGGCGAAGATCGAAGTTCGGTCGTATGTCGGCGCCCCTTTGAAACGCCAAATTAAACGCCCAGCTCCATTGACCTTGCCTTCAGCATCATTGACGAGCGAGTCAGGGGTCCAGGAAAAGTCCAAATTCTGAGACGGCACAGCGTCCCACACTTCATAAGTCCGACGCACGAGAGCATTTTGCGTTGGATCGAAAACAAGCTGTGTCCTAATCCGCCAAATGCCAGTTTCTGTGCTGGGGGAGGCGATGATCTGGGGCACAGCGAGAACGTCGTCTTCGTTCATGCTGAATGCGGGATCGACTATTCCGGGAAATAACATGCAGGTACTGATGCCCACACCAAAACATTTCTCGATGAACTTCATCGGATTCATGTTGCACCTCACAAAAGCTGCAATAGCAGGAAAAACTACAGGTGAAAGACGCTCTCCCGTTTTGAACGCTGGCTCTTCCAAGCAGTGACCGCGCGTGAGGCGGCAAGGGCAAATCATCGGAAAGTTCGAGTAGATACGCTCTCAATCCTGTTGCGCCAGCGGTCTGGATCGATGTTGATAATCCGAGCTGCCGGGGCGTTCGTAGCTAGGACAATTCGGCTTTGCGAAACCCAATCTATCCAGCTGAACGTTTCCTTCTCGCCACCGCGAGCGCCGCCAATGATGGCGCGTGGCGCCGCGATTGAAAGATATTGTTTCGCGCCGTCCGCGTTAATCATCCAAACGTAAAGACGCTGATCACCGAGTGCCGCAAGCTTAGTTCCGTCCGGGCTAAACGCCACGGCTGTTATTCCGCTCGCTTCGGTAGGTAACGTCTGCCAGATTACGCGTTTGGATAAGTCATAAATTGTCACAGAACGATTTCCGCTAGAAGCGGCCAGGAAACGACCATCGCGACTAACGGACAGACTACCTATCGCTGTCTTATCATCAACCTGAGCGCTGCGCATTGGCGCACTCGGCAGCCGCGTTTTCAAATCCCAGATCGTAATATCGCCTCCGACGGAGGAGACGAGGATAGAGCTGCTCTTAGGTATGGCTTGAACGCCGAGCATCTCTTGGGAGCGTTCCTTCTTTCCCAGAATGATCGGAGAAACGTCAGGAGACTGGGGGTCGAATAACACGACGCCATCCCCCATAAGAGACACGGCGATCATCTTGTCGCTATCAGCCCACGAGATCCTGTAGCCAGCACGTGAAACTGGAATTCTGATGGCTGACGGCCCCCCTTCGGGAGATATCACATCAACTGTGTTACCGCGAATAGAAGCTAATTTGTCTAACTTGCTCCATGCCATATTCCCAATTTCATGGAGGTCGTTAGGAGCCTTGATAGACTGGGAGAAAGCACCCTTTTTGGTGTCCCACAATTCGATTGTGCCGTCTAATGCGCCCCCTGCAACCCATCGCAGGCTAGGTGAAACAGCAATCGTGCGTATAGAGCTGAAGTTGTCTCCGTAAAGGATCGAGGTCACTTGTGTGCTCTGGCCCAAGCCCCAAATCCTAACAGAACCATCTGTTGAACTAGTCGCAAGCTCGTCTCCCGATGGAGCAATGCTCAATTGCGTAATAGTGTTACGATGGCCTACAAAGCGCATCACAGGCTTAAACGGCATGTTAGACGGTGGGTTCTTATCCTGCCTCAGAAAACAGACTACCGATCCATTGCAGACAAATGCGAGCCCATTATCCGCCGGACTGAACATGATCGCCGTTACAGGTTGCTCCCCGAATTTCTCTTGGACGACGACTCGGGCATCCCCCGCAGACATGTCGAGGACGACCACCTCTCCGTTCAATGTACCAAGAGCTAACCAATCGCTCTGCTCGGCCCATGCCAGTGCATTAATCGGCGCATCGAACTCCCGACGACCGCCTACTTGATGGCCATCACGATCGTAGATCGTCAAACCAGTGCGATCTCCAACAGCAATACGGCTCTCGTCCCGATTGATTGCCACCGCGCGCCCAACGACAGGAGCATTTGCTCCGAGTTTGAGCGACTGACAGGTGCTCATGGACGCATGCCATTCGCAAGTATAACCAACGATTGTATCGTCCGTGGTGGCTATCGCGATTAAGTTGCCACTGCGGCCAATGGACACCGCGTGCTGCGCTGGCCGAACCGATATCGCTGGCACTCGGGGCGCCCATTGAACACTAGGAGCGCGCCCTTGATGCACAGAGAGCGACCCTTCGTCGAAAACTTCGACGGTCTTGTCGCCGATCTGCCTTAAAGCGCGCACTGCCGCGCGATTGCCATCCTGTTGCGTACGAGTGATGTGCGCCAACGGAACATCCGATAACGGCGACCCAGGACCAGCTGCCTGGAAAGTCTTCAGACGGCCTGATCTAGTCGCGACCTCAACGCGATTGCGGTCTATCCAATGCACCGCTTCGCCACTTTCAGCACCTAGCTCGAATGTGGCCCTGAGATGCGGCGAGATTTCCAGTAGCGACTGAAGCAGCGCTGATCGGGTTGCGGGGGTTGCAGCCAATTCGAATGCCCGGGCCGCATGTTCGACCGCCGCTTCGGCATTGTTGTTATTCAGATCAAGCTGCGACTCCGCAACGAGTAGCGATGCCTTAACCTCGATTTGCGCTGCAAGAGTACGCTGCCATTGGTGGAGGAACAAGATCGCAAACAGCGCAAAGACGGCCGCGCTCGTCCAGGCGATGACCTGCGCGCTCCGACGTTGGCGAGTCTCACGGGCGCGGCACGCATTGATGTAAGCTATGCCATCTGGTTCAAGACGCTTACGGAAATCCTTACGGCGAATAAGTCTCTCGGCAGCGCTAAGCCGGTCTGCTCGGTGATCCAACCAGCCCGACTGCCGCTCGTTGCGAATCCATTCGCCTGCTGATCGTTCAACCGAGTCGATGCCCCTTAGATCGTCAGCCGCCTCGCTTAGCCAGACAACTAACGGCGGCCATTGACGCAGGAGGCTCTCATGCGCGATCTCAACTACTTCGTTAGCTGCACGGCGATCTCGCACGAGAAGTCGCTTCTCGACAAGCCGGTCTACCATTGACCGCGATGCACCCTCGAAGTCTTGTAACAAAGCGATCCGACGCAACGGCGCGCCCGTTTCGGCGTCGACTCGCGCAAGCCAAGGAACGAAGGTCGCACGCAAACAGGCCATCTGGTCTTCGGGAGACGTGGGAATGGCCGGGGCGTTACTGGGTTTTGCTAACGCCTCCTTGACTGCTTCCCTGATGGAGCCGGCAATGCCGCCCATCAACGAGTATTGTTCAGAGGTGAGCTTACCGCCCGCGCCAAAGCCTATATACAACTTGAATAACGTGAATGCGAGCAGAGGGAGCGCATCAGCGCCGCGTGCATCCTCCACCAGCTCATCCGCCAGGGCTGCATTGATCGCGATTTTCCGCCCACGCTGAGTTAGGAGGGAAACAGGCTTGACGATCACATCACGGTATGACGTTCTCGGCAGAGGCAACAATACCAGCGACTTTGGCGTCTCAAGTGTGTGCGCAACCATTGTTTCGAACAATCGCGCCGAGTTATCGGCCCGGACTGTCAGCAATGCGAGCACTTCGGGAACCTTACCTCGGCCGTTCATCAATCCAGCAAGAAGAAGCAGAAAGCGCTGGCTTTCGGCTTCATTCTCGGTCGAGAGCAACTCTTCAGCCTGATCGATTGCAAGGACTACAGCCGGTGGCGAAGCCGCTGAGTCTCCAACAAGAAGCCTTTCATGCGCGTGCTCTGCAGCGGTCGAGAGTAGCTTAATAAACGCGCTGAGGCTCTTCTCTACGTCGCTGCCCATAAGGGACGCCGCGATGTCACCGGGATTGATATTGGAGCCGGGGCGAGACAGGTACCTCGCGAATTTTTGGCTAATCCCTTCGGGGCCCGTGACGACCCCCTGCGCGGGGCGCAGAATTGCCATCGGCGCGAAATCAACATCACGAAGAAGTCGGGGCCAGAGGCCCGCGCGTAGATACGACGACTTGCCTGCACCGGAGGCCGCCTGGATCGCGAGCACCTTGGGGCTGCCCCTTCGACGGAGGACCCGAAACTCATCCAGACCCTTCAAGATATCGGCGTCCCGCCCGAAGAATATCGCAGCGTCGTCTTCCGAAAATGCACGTAGACCCGGAAATGGCTCGGCATCTGGATTCCGATCTGGAGGCCAAGGAAAGCTTTCTGGACTAATGCCTATCTTGTCCAGGTAGCTTTTAACCTTTGCGAGCGCGTCACCATTGAAATGAACGAGATGACGACTGCCTCGATGGTCCACCGTTTCAAGGTGAGATTTTGGAGGAGCCGACAGATCGACGATCTGCCGGTCTCGATAAAAGTCAAAGCGACGATCGCTGATCGTTAGATCCCGCAAGATAACGACTATGATGACTTTGCCGAAGTCCTCGGCCTTTCGCACCTCCGCTAAACACTCTGGAGACAGCAACGAGTCAGGCGACGCCAATAAAATGACAGCTTCGCATCGCGTGTGCGCTCGGCTCAGAGCATCCTTCCAACGTTCACCCGCTCCGATGTCCTCGACATCAAGAAAGACCTCTTCCTGCGGCCAGCCGTTCGCATTCAGCCACTGCTTGAACGCGATGGCCCATATATTGTCTTTCCCAGAATGGCTGATAAACAGGCGCGACAAAGAAAACCCCGTAGCCCTTACTCAGCCCAAAAATCCTACATACGTATCGACTTTTATACAACTAGAGATTTTGCTCGCGATTGCTAACATCGCAAGGGGTTAGACGGACAAGCTAGCCGGGGCATAGCAGCGCGTTTGCCCTGCGGGATGCTTGGGGCTCGTTTCCCGAAGGCAGCTAGACAATAGCACGGGGGCCCTTCTGAGTTTTCTTGCCGTTGAGAAGCAACTGTGAGAGTCGAAAATGAAAGTAATCGCTCGCACTCCATCGCGGCTGAGCAATTCGTGGGGATCAATTGCGTCACTGAGGCTGTGGTGCTTTATCTCAAGCCTAGCTGCATTGGTTTTAATTATCTTGGGATCAAATAGTGTGGCAGCAGCTCGCGAGCGGCCGTTCGCATCTATGTACTCGGACCCAAGACCGTTCTTGAAGGCGCTAAAGCGAGAGCATCGGGCGCCCATGATTTCGGCTGTGACTGGCATTTCTGTCCCACATCACTTGCTCGCCGCAGATCTAATCGTGCGCGGGTTCAAGGCCGCATCTAAAAACTACTATGACAGAATCATCATCATCTCGCCTGATCACTTCCGTTCGAGCAGGCGTCCGCTTGCAAGTACAACCCGCGACATCGATACGCTCTTTGGCGTCATGACAAACGACCGGATGGCCTCCAAGTCGCTACTTGATGTAGATACATTGTTCGATGATGCCGATCTGTTCGCCAGGGAACATGGCATTGCTACAATCGCACCATTTGTTCGACACTTCTTTCCTAGAGCAAAAGTTGTGCCGATCGTGATTTCAGTTGATGCGACGCGCTCGGAGCTCGATCAAGCCTTTATTTTGATCATGAGGCTGATTGGTCGCTATACCCTTGTGGTTCAGTCCACCGACTATTCGCACTATCTAAGTGCCGACTTGGCTCAAAGACGGGACCAAGAAACTCTAAACATGATCGCTGCGAATAGCATCGAAGGGATACAAGCCTTGATGCAGTCGGATCACCTCGACTCCAAAGCATCTCAGTACTTGCAAATGCGACTGCAATCCGAGGTACACAGGAGCTATGCAACGGTCGTTGCAAGTCGCAATGCAGCGGAATATGGCCCTATAGGCTCGAAGACGACAAGTTACATCGTGTCTGTCTATTCAAGGCGCCCTCCGTCTGGCGCCGACCTCCAGTATTCAGATCAGAACATTTTCTTTTTTGCAGGCGACACCTTTATCGGCCGCTGGTTCACGGCTGCGCTTGCAGATAGACACGTGCAGAAGGCAATCGTCCGTGCCGTTCAAAGCGTAACCGGAGCGGCGCCGCTGATCGTCAACTTGGAAGGAGTGATACTGGACGAGCCGCCCGAGGGAACTCGAGAAGCCCAACATGTAATGCACGCAAGCCTCGCAATTCCCTTGCTCAAGGCACTGAATGTAAAGGCAGCAGGACTTGCCAACAATCACAGCTTTGACCTGGGCCCGATTGGTAACGATGAATCACGGAGAATATTGAAGAGATCGGGCATCGAGCCGTTTGGTCACAACGAAATTATCGATCTAGGGTCATTCCGTGTAGTCGGGCTGAACTTCATTGGAAAACGAGACTACCGCGACTATCCGGTTGCTAAAAAGGGCGACACCAATAGACTTTGCGAAAGTAGCGCACGGCCACCGTTAATCGCTTTTACCCACTGGGGAGAGGAGTACAGCAATATTGCTCAAAAGGAGGAGTATGAAGCAGCGGGTGCCATGGAAGAATGCGGTGTAAGCGCAGTCATTGGAGCTCATTCGCACAAGGCTTCGTCTGACATCGAGGCAATGTGGGGGGGCAAAATTCAACTAACCTATTCTCTCGGCAATTTCCTGTTTGATCAGAGAGCCGATCGAAGTTCTGGCGCGTTACTCGAACTGCGCGTTTTTCGGCAGGGAACCTTTTCCACGCGCCTGATCCAAGTCCCAAACCTGTTTGATTTTGGAACAGAGCTGCTGCGAGGCGGCTCGTCCCGCCTGAACTAGTCTCCATGTGTCCCTTGAACCTGCAGGCTCGGCCCGACACCTTCACTGCTTTGTGCAAACTGCGGAGGCCACGGTTATGGCCGTTACTGTTAGAGTGCTGCGCCCGCCATTTGTCGTCCCAGTTGTGCCGAAGAAACCGCCTACAGAATGAGAGCGGCAATCGTTTGCAGCGCCGGCGCATTGTGTACTGGATGATTGCGCCGAGTATGGTAATGTCGTCCATAACGCCACCCACAAGTGCCACACAAAAACGCATAGCGGGACCGAAAACTATAGTAAGATCAATACTCAATAGGATTGTTGTTACAGTTCAATCCTGTCTGGCAGCACCATTCCCCTGAGGTCAAATCACGCACAGATCAGCATTCTCGCGGCATCAAACGCCCGAGGTATGCTTGTTTCCGTAGCCCTCCTCCGTGAAGAGGGCGCAGGGAAGACCGGGTGCCGGCTGGCACCCGCGGTCCGCTGCGCGAAAGCACACGCAGGAAGAACCGCACAGCAGCATACAGGTGTAGCCAATCACTCGGCCTTCCCTGCGCAGTGGGTTGACGGCTTATGCCGCGCTCTCCCCGGCGACGAGTTCCTTCTTGTCACCGTCGCCTTGCGAATTGACGATGCGCCGAGACCCGGTTGAGCCCCGATCCATCTCCGCAAGGCTTGACCGTAGCAACGACGGCCAGGACCACACGATTTTGCCGTACGCAGCTCATCCGGCTTCGCCGAACTTGAGCGCCGTTCGTCCGCACGCTAGCCAAGACCTCACGAGGTTCATCTCGCCCTGGTCCCGGCTTCGCGTGCCCGGCACTGCCGCGTCCACCGCACCCCGGCCCACGTTCGTTGCGACGTACGATCGCCCCTCTCCCTGGGTCGGGATGGCGGAAATATGCCGCAATTCCGAATTTCGGTAAAGTGGAATATTTTTGCGGGTGGGGATTGACGGGTTTTGGCGGGAGACGGGTGTTTTGCCCGACGGGTCAGCTTTACATCGGCAGTTCGTAGGATGGGTAGAGCGAAGCGAAACCCATCAAGGCCCAGCTCGACGACGAAGCATGATGGGTTTCGCAAGTGCTCTACCCATCCTACGCACTATCACTTGTCTTCGCCGACCTGATGTCCGGTCAAGCGCTCATCCGCCCGGCGCAGGCGCCGGCAAAGCTCGCGGTTGATGTTCTGCAGGACGATCACATAGGCATGGATGTCAGCCTTGTAGCAGGCATAGAGCTTCTGGGCCGTCAGCTCATACAGCACCGTCGGCGCCTCCGCGACCACCGTGGCGGAGCGGTTCTGCATTTCAATCAGCGTCATCTCGCCGAAGAAGTCACCAGGCTCCAGAACGGAAATCGGGATGACGCTGCCTGCGATCGCCCGCTTGCTCACCGCGAGGCGACCGGATTTGACGATGAACATCGAGCGTCCCGGATCGCCTTCCGCGACGACGGTCGCGCCGGCATCGAAGCGGCACTCGACCAGCATCGAGATCAGGAGATCGAGACTCGCGTCCGGCAGGCCGCCGAAGAACGGCGTCGCGAGCAGGAACGCTTTCATGTCGGGGGCACTGGCAACCATCGCGTGAGAATAATCTCCATCGCGATCTGCGGCAAGCGGAGCAGATATCGGCGCTGACGGCGCCGAGCTGTTCGAACAAAACGGTCAGCGAAAGTTTCGTAGGATGGGTTGAGCACTTGCGAAACCCATCGCGCTTTGATCTTCGCGGAAGCATGATGGGTTTCGCTTCGCTCTACCCATCCTACGCGCTGCCGGGCTCACTGCCGCGCAGCGCCCTTCGCTTTCGCCACACCTGCAGGTCCAGCATGGCTTTCACGGTTGCCGCAAGGACAGCTGCGCACAGCGCCGCCTTCGAGATCGTCTCCATCGTGCCCTCGATCAGCAGGCAATGGACCACGCTGCCGACGACGATGACGATGGCCAGCGGCATGTGAACGAAGCGCCAGGTTCGCGGTCGCAGTCCCAACCGCCGGCGCAGCAGAGCCAGAATCGCAACGGCGAAGATCGCCCACATCGCGGTCACGCCAAAGGGGGAGAACGGCGTCGGCGAGGCGAAGGTCATGGCGTCGATCATGTCGGGCGGGCTGGTGATCCAGAGGCCGGCGACGTGGATCACGATCGCTGCGACCAGCGCGCCGCCGATCCAGTGATGGGCGCGCCGGCCGCGATACGCCGAAAAGCCCGGCAGATATCCACCGATCAGCAGGGGCTGCACCAGCACGAGACCGAGGGCAATGATCCCGGCGAATCCGGCGAGGATGTAGACCGCACCGCGCCATGCGAGCTGCTCGCTTGTTGCAGCAAGCGCGATCGGCACGCCGATGGCCAAGGCAAGGGTGACCCAGATCAGGATCGCCCGCGCCAATCTCCACCCCGTCATGCGTGGGCCCGGTCAGGCCGGCTGCAGGACGAAGTGCGCCTCCAGGCTGGTTTCCTTTGCGCTCCGCATCACCGGCCGCAGGAAGACGGTCTTGAAGTCACCGCTGTCATAGGCGAGGTGACCATGCGGCTGGCCGAAGATCGGAATGATCTGCGGCATCTCGAGCCGGAACTTGCCGTCCTTGTCGGTGAGCGTGGCACCATGGCTCTGCGGCTCGTGCTCCTGCCCTTCGACCGTGTGCGCCCAGATCTGGATGCGCTGGCCGGCGAGCGGCGCGCCGTCGCCGGCGCGGCGCACCGTGCCGCTCATCCAGAAGCCGCCCTTGCCGATCCGCTCCACGATCACGGCGCCCTTGCGGTAATTGTTCGCCCCGCCCGACATCGACTCGGTCGGTGCGAGGCCATCCGCTCGGGCGGGCAAGAGCAAGCCGGAAGCTCCGGCCGCGAGGATCGAGCCGCCGGCGACAAGGAGGCTGCGGCGGTTGAGTACGACCGGGGTCATGTTCAGTTCCTCCTGGCGACCGTTCCGTGGCCCCTGGACAGTCTACAACAACAAGCACCACACGCCCAATCGAGTCGAAGGGCGCACCAAGTCGCAATAACGGCGTTGTGAACGAAGGCACAGGCCGCTTACACGACGCCGTCGACGAACCATGCCGTCAGTGATCGTCCTCTTCCTTGACCAGCGTCAGCAGGCGAAGCGTCAGGAACGTGAACACCGCGATGGTCACCGCGACATCGTAGGCACCGAGCCCGACGGAGACGCCGATGGCGCCGGTCGCCCACAGGCTCGCGGCGGTCGCGGTGCCCTGCACCGAATTTCCCTGTTTGAGGATCGCACCCCCACCGATGAAGCCGATGCCGGTGATGAGCCCCTCGATCACCTTGGCCATGCCGTCGGGCGAATGCACCAGGAGGCTTTCGCTGGCCTGCACGAAGCCGCAGCTTGCCAGCGCAACCAGCGGAAAGGTCCGCAGGCCCGCGCTTCGAGCTCGCTTCTCGCGGTCCCATCCGATCGGGACCGCGAGTGCGAACGCAGCCGCCAGCGCGACGAAATGTACGCCGATATTGAATCTGTCCAAGGCAAGTCCTCGAAACGAAAGCCATGCGATCAAACCAGCCGGCAACGCCGCAACGCCGCGCGAGGTTTCAGGACCGGCGGATTTGCCGCACGCATCGGTACGGCGATGGATTCGCCTCCGCCTTCCGCTGGCATTCCCACGGCCGGCTCCTACATGTGAAGCTGCTTTCCGATCGCATGCTCCATCCGGACCCCCACCCATGATCCCCTTCTCCGTGCTCGACCTCGCGCCCATCCGGCAAGGCGGCGACGCCGCGCAGGCGTTTCGCAATTCGCTCGATCTCGCCCGGCATGCGGAAGGCTGGGGCTACAAGCGGTTCTGGCTGGCCGAGCATCACAACATGACGGGGATCGCGAGCGCCGCGACCTCCGTGGTGATCGCGCACATCGCGGGCGGCACCAAGACGATCCGCGTCGGGTCAGGCGGGATCATGCTGCCGAACCATTCGCCGCTGGTCATCGCCGAGCAGTTCGGCACGCTGGAGTCGCTCTATCCCGGGCGGATCGATCTCGGGCTCGGGCGGGCGCCGGGCACCGACCAGTTCACCGCACGGGCGCTGCGGCGCGACCTCGCCACCACGTCCGAGAATTTTCCGCATGACGTGCTGGAATTGCAGGCGCTGCTCGGCGATATCAAGCCGAACCAGACGATCCGCGCCGTGCCCGGCATGGGGACGCATGTGCCGCTGTGGATCCTGGGATCGAGCACGTTTGGCGCGCAGCTTGCGGCGATGCTGGGCCTGCCCTTCGCGTTCGCCTCGCATTTCGCGCCGCAGATGATGATGCCGGCACTGCGCGAGTATCGCGCGCGCTTCGAGCCCTCGGCGCAGCTCGACAAGCCCTATGCGATGGTCGGCGTCAACGTCTTCGCGGCCGACAGCGACGCCGAAGCGCAGCGCATGTTCTCCTCGCTGCAGCAGCAGTTCATCAATTTGCGCCGCGGCACGCCCGGCCCGCTGCCGCCGCCGGTCGACGACATGGATGCGCTGTGGTCGCCGGCCGAGAAGGCCATGGTCGGCCAATCGCTGTCCTGCTCGGCGGTCGGCTCGCCCGAAGTGGTGGAACGGAAACTGAAGGCGCTGATCGCCGAGACCGGCGCGGACGAGCTGATGACCACGGGCCAGATCTACGACCACACCGCGCGGCTGCGCTCGTTCGAGATCGCGGCCGGGGTAAGGGATCGGCTGGCGGTGCAGCCGGGGATGTGAGGCGGAGGCGGCGTGGCCAGCAGATCGATTATGGCTTGAACATGCTTCCATAATCCATCCAAGGGACGAAAACGCTCAACCATGCATTCACGACTAGACCGACACGACCTACAGCCCGATAAATGTCCGTTGGCGCCCCTAAAATCGATACCTTCAACACGCGGACAATGAATTAGAGAGTTCGCCACAAAAACTAAGGTTGTGATGCACTTAGCAAGTCTGCCTTTCGACAAGAGTATTCAATGGTTTGAAATCCACATCTACCTCCCGGCACATCAAGCAGCACCCTTATCTCCGTAGGTCTAGCGCACTTCTTTTGTGCGATCGAATGTGGGTCATCGCAACCTATCGGTTGAGTACCGGGACCGCATCTTGCAGAATCCCCCCTACATAGTTGAAATGTTTCTACGCTGCCGGGACCCTGCGTCTTGTAGAAGAAATAGCCCAAGAGCAGGGAGACCGAAGCGCCGAGTATTCCGAATAACGTTGAAGAGCGCCTCAGTTGTAAACTACGCTGCTGAAGGATGAAATTCTCGCGTTGTTTTGAGTCTAGCGCGATCTTAGCGTTTCGCAGCTCTTGGGTGTTCGCCTTATCGAAAACCGCATACCAATCAAGATAAGAGCCAATTAGAGTAGCCAGCCTCAAATACGCTGCACCGATGCTTGTCGGATCCTCGACCTCACGCCTGCCTTCGAGCACAGGTATTCTCTCGCCAAAACTCCAAATGGGTACGTACGGAATGAACAACTTCGAGAGCGCCTCGCTGGGTGAGATTTCCTTCGGCAGCCATTCCTTGTAAAGAAATCCAAACTCCCGCTCAAAAATGTCGCGCCAGCGCATCGACAGATCGTATTCCGTCTTGCTTTCGTCCCTCCCCGGAATCGGGAGCACCATCAACATGCTACGATTGACCGGCATTCTTCGACGAGCAAGCCTCGCTCGCTCTACAATATCTCTAACGCCTCCTACGTTCTGATGGTTTGCTACAAAGAGCGCGACGAGGACGTCGGGCAGAATAACCGTACAGATATCTCCGATATCCGTGATACCTGTCCGGCTATCGATTAGAATAAAATCATAAGAGTTGCGCCACTGTTCTCGCAATTGGTCCAGAAAATTCCCTATTGAATGCTCCTTGAACAGCTTAGGCCAATCAAGTTGCTGTACCCTTTTTCTGTAGTCGGAAGTCTTCTTACCTGCGGAAATCAGGTGAATCGTTGCATCCTTGAAACTTACCTCCAACAGACATCGTTTCCAGTCCAGAGGCTCGGCGTCTGCCTGAGCCTCCAGCAAATCAAGCACACCAGGCGTGGTTTCAGGGCTTCTCTCGATACTGCTTGTTTCACTCTTTAAAAAGAAGGTTTCGAGTCCAGGCGCTTCCAGATCCCAGTCTACTAAGAGAACCTTACGACCTTCCATAGCGAGGAGAACGCCAACATTGACCAGCGCCATGGAACGGCCAACACCCCCCTTGTACGAATAGAAGGTGAAGACCTTGCCCGGCATCTTCGATATCGCTGATTGACCATCAGTCATCGCTAACTCGCCCTATCGACGTATCTTTGAGGATCAATGTGTCACTAGCTTCAACGATGGGGAACTGAGGATCAAAGGGAGGTGCCGAATGAATGCTGGCGGCCAAATCGCGAGCAAATGGTCTGAGCAAGTTGAGTTCAAATTCGACAGCGTGCGGCGTATCCCAGAACCGTGGCATCGTAGAGGCGTAGTCGCTGAAATCCACGCTCTGGCGTTGCTTCGCCAGATTGGGATAATGGTCACCATCAAAATAGCGTGCCGGAACTACTAGGTCCAAGCCTAAGGCTTGGCCCCTTTGTTCAAAGCTTGTCCATTCGGAGACGCACCACTTAGATTTAAAATAAAGCGGTGACCAGATGCACGCGATGCATTTTGACGTTCTCAAAGCATCTTCAAGCTTGCTGTGCCACCGATGGCCCGTTTGGATATCTTCTGTATCAAGAAAAATCCTTACATCAGTTCGACGTAAATTTTGCTTGAGCCAGTATAGGAGCTTATCCCTGACCTTAAGATGCCAAGAATCGCTTTCTTGATCGCGCTTATAACTAAAGAAAACATCGTATTGATACGACATAGCCCGCGCCCCCAAAACGCAGCCTCTTGCTCGCTAATTTAGCTCACGATACCATATCCCGTGAAGACTACCTCAAGTCGTTCTGGTGTCCTCTTATACAATGCTCCAGAGATTGCAGCGACCCTTGCGGCAACTGCTTCTTGGCGAGCACGCCTTAGTGATTAGGCCTTCAGAAGACCCGTTAGTTTTGGCCGAGATGATCGCTGAGACCGGCGCGGACGAGCTGATGACCACGGGGCAGATCTACGACCACGCCGCACGGCTGCGCTCGTTCGAGATCGCAGCCGGGGATGTGAGCGCGATCTAGCGCCCCCGACGGAGGCTCGCTCCCTCCCCCGCTTGCGGGCTACTAGATTCACACATCTTGAAAACTGAATCCAAGACAAGGACTTAGATGCCCCCCGGTTATCGAAAGATCGGGAGGACTTCGACCCAGCGGTCATTGAAGAGACTCGCGTTTTTTCCGCCGCGCAAGGTGCCCGTCAAAAGATGTGTGAATGTCGTAGGCTTGCGGGGGAGGGCTGGGGAGAGGGTGCTTCCGCAATGGGACAATCCCGAAGAGGAAAGAGCCCTCACCCCAACCCTCTCCCGCAAGCGGGAGAGGGAGTGCACCGCGTTGGTGGCGAGCCTCGCGCCCTCTAATCCGGAAATCCAAACAGCTTCGCCGGATTGTGCACGAGGATCTTCTCCAGCTCCCCCTGATCAGGCGCGTAGCGGTACATCAGCTCGAGCAGATCGGCGTCGTTCGGTGGCTGCTTGACCGAGACCGGGTGCGGCCAGTCGCTGGCCCAGACGCAACGGTCGACAGCGGCTTCGATATAGGCGCGCGCGATCGGGATCACGTCGTCGTAGGGTGCGCCGACCTTCGAGGTCTTCTCGCCGAGCGACAGCATCACCCAGAAATTGCCCTTGGCGAGCAGCCCGAGCATCTTGCGCAAATTCGGATCATCCCTGCCGGCTTGCGGATCGGGCCGCGCCATGTGGTCGATCAGCACGGGGACGTCGAGATTCTCGTACTTGGCGACGCTGGAGACGATGCCGTCCTTCTCCGGCTGGATCTTGACGTACCAGCCGAGCTCGCGGATGCGGGCGATGGCGCGGGCGAAATCGGCGTCAGACAGCACGGCGCCGAGCTCCTGACGGAAACTGAAGCGCGCGCCGCGCACGCCGGCGTCATGGAGTTTTGAAAGATAAGCGTCGTTCGCCTCCGCGAACACCAGAGCATTGGCGCAGCCGCGATAGTTCGGGCCCATGGCGGCGAGCCCGTCGAGCACAACCGAATGGTCCGCACCATAAGTCGTGGTCTGCACGATGATGCCACGCTCGATGCCGAGCGTCTTGTGCACGCGCAGCGCCGCTTCCCAGGTCGCCGTCGGCATCCGATAGGCCGCGCCGGGCCGCTCCGGATATTTGTCGATGGGACCGAGCACGTGAAACTGGCTGTCGACGGTCTTCGGCGGCGGCGCCTTGACCGGGCGGCGCGGGTTCGGGTCGAACGGCAGATAGGTCGGCATGCGCAATGCTCCTTCAGTCGATCACGGCGGTAAAGTCGCACTGCACCAGCGCGCCGCCGTCCATGTTGTCCATCGGCAGCGCGTGGCGCGCCGGGCGTGAATGCTCGTCTGGAAACATTTTGAGCCACTCGACATTGACGGGGCCGCGCTGCGTGCGGTCCTTCAGCCACACCGTCATCTTGATGATGTCGTCCGTCGTGCCGCCTGCGGCCTCCACGGTGGCCTTCATATGCGCGAACATGTTGGCGCATTGCGCGTCGAGACTCTCGGGCATCACGCCGGCCGCATCGCGGCCGAGGATGACACCGGACATCACGAGATTGCCGATGCGGCAGGCGTTCGGAATCGGATTGGCGTGCTTGAAGCCGCCGATATGGATGCTCTTGCGCCGTGTCATGGTGCGCTCCCTCTGTTATTGGTTCAGACGAACTGGCACGACACCGAACCGAACGCGCCGTAGTCGGCATGGAAGGTGTCGCCACGGCGGATGTCGACCGGACGCGTGAACGATCCCGCCAGCACCACCTCGCCGGCGGCGAGATATTCGTCATGCGGCGCGAGGCGGTTGGCGAGCCAGGCGATACCGTTCGCCGGGTGATTGAGCACACCGGCGGCAAGGCCGGTCTCCTCGACCTCGCCGTTGCGGAACAGCAGCGCGCCGATCCAGCGGAGGTCCGCGTCCATGGGGCGGAACGGCCGGCCGCCCAGCACCAGCGCGGCATTCGCCGCGTTGTCCGAAATCGTGTCCATGACCTTCCGCGTCTTGCCCGTCTCGGGATCGACGCGATGCATCCGCGTCTCCAGAATCTCCAGCGCGGGCGTGACGTAGTCGGTGGCGTTGAGCACGTCGAAGATGGTGCAGTCGGGGCCGCGCAGCGGCGCCTTCAGCACGAAGGCGAGCTCGACCTCGATGCGCGGCGCGTGAAAACGATCGAACGGGATCGGCGTGGCGTCGGCATAGAACATGTCGGCGAACAGCACGCCGTAGTCGGGCTCGTTGATGCCGACCGCGTTCTGCATCGCCTTCGAGGTCAGGCCGATCTTGTGGCCCTTGATGATTCGGCCACGGCCGAGCTGGAGCCTGGTCCAGGCACGCTGGATGGCGTAAGCGTCCTCGATGCTGAAATCGGGATATTCCTTGGTGAACATCGTGATCAGCGTTTTGGTGCGCTCGGCTTCATCGAGGCGTGCGGCGAGACGCTCAATCGTGGCGGTATCGAGCATGATCTATTGCTCCGCGGCCACGATGTTGCGCAGCACGCCGATGTGCTTGGACTCGACCTCGACGACGTCGCCGTCCCTAAGCCAGCGCGGCGGATCGAAGCGGGCGCCGGCGCCCGTCGGCGTGCCCGTCACGATCATGTCGCCGGGCTTCAGCGTCGCAAAGGTCGAGAGATAGGAGATCAGGAAATCGAACGGGAACATCAGCCGCTCGGTGGTGTCCTGCTGCCGCACCTCGCCGTTGACACGCGTGGTGATGTCGTGCGGCCCGCGCGGATCGAGCTCGTCGGCCGTGACGATCCACGGGCCGATGCTGCCGGAGCGGTCGAAATTCTTGCCCTGCGTGACGTTGAACTTGCCGTGGCGCAGCCAGTCGCGGATCGTGCCCTCGTTGCACAGCGTCATGCCGAAGATGTGCGACCACGCCTTCTCGCGCGGGATGTGACGGCCGCCCTGCCCGATCACGATGACCAGCTCGCCTTCGTAGTCGAGCTGATCCGAGACGGCGGGCTTCTCCAGCGGCTGGCCGGAGCCGGTCATCGAGGACATGCTGCGCACGAACAGGCTGGGATATTTTGGCAGGTCCGAATTGTCTTTGTATTCGGCGTTGCGCTCGGCGTAGTTGACGCCGATGCACCAGAGCTTTTCCGGCGCCAGCACCGGCGGCAGCAGCACGAGGTCATCGAGCGCATGATCGGGCTTCTGATCGGCGATCGCTTCCTGCGCGTCCGCCAGCGCATTGGCCGCGATCAGCGCCTTCACGTCGGAGAAGTCGCGGCCGATCCGCCGGGTCAGATCGATCACGCCGCTTGCGACGGCCGCGCCGTAGCGCGGCTCGCCGTCCAGGAGATAGCTCAGGAGTCGCATTGTCGTTTTCTCCAATGGTCTTCAAGCAAGGCGGCGCGATGCGCCGCGCTCAGTCTTTCGATTTGGGAGTCTGGAACACAGTGTTCAGCGTCACGATCTCGCCGAGGCGGGCGTAGCGGGGACCGCCGATGCGGGCGATCGGGTCGAGCGCTTTGGTTTCGACCTTGCCGTTTTCCACGAGGCCATCGCGAATGTGGAACATCACGACCTCGCCGACGATCAGCCGGCTCCTGGCCTCGCCGAATTCGAGGCACTGCCGGAACACGCATTCCATCGCGACGGGAGCTGCGGCAAGCCGCGGCACCTTGATGCACTCGCTGGCGATCGTCTCCAGCCCGAGGTGCTCGACTTCGCTGATCTCAGGTGGATGCTCGACCGAGCTGTCGTGCACCGCCGACATCAGCGGGGTATCGGCGATGTGAATCACATATTCCTCGGTGTCGAGGATGTTGTGCGCGGTGTCCTTGTAGTCGGCGCCCTTGCGGCCGACGCTGATGGCGAGCATCGGCGGCTTCTGCGAGACGAAGGTGAAGGCGCTGAACGGCGCGAGGTTGAGCACGCCCGTGGCTGACAGGCTCGTGACCCAGGCGATCGGACGCGGCACCACGATGCCGGTCATCAGGCGATAGATACGCTCCGCGCCGAGCTCGCTTGGATCGATCCGCATCGCTCAGTCCGCCTTGATGTTGGCCTTGCGCACCACCGGAATCCACTTGGCGTCCTCGCGCTCGAGATAGGCCCTGAACTCGTCCGGCGTCATCGGGGTGGATTCGCCGCCAAGCTTTTCGAACTTGTCGATCACGCCCGGGTCTTTCAGGATCGCAACCAGCGTCTCGTGCAGCTTGTCGACAACAGGCGCAGGCGTGCCCGCGGGCGCGAACAGGCCCGTAAACGTCTGGCCGTCGAAATCCTTGTAGCCGAGCTCGGCGAAGGTCGGGACGTCAGGCAGCGACTTCAGGCGATGCGGGCTGGTGACGGCGAGCGCGCGGAACAGGCCGGCCTTGATGTGCTGGAGGCTGACCGTGAGCTGGTCGAATGCGAACTGCACCTGGCCGCCGAGCAGATCGTTGATGGCAGGCGCATTGCCGCGATAATGCGCGGTGACCCATTGCAACTCGAGGCTCGATTGCATCAGCTCGCTGAGCAGGTGGTTGGTGGTGCCGGGGCCGGGCGAAGCCATGGTCAGCTTGCCGGGCTCGCGCTTGGCGAGATCGATGAACTCCTTGAAGGTCGTGGCCTGCACGGACGGATGCACCTCGAGCACCAGCGGCGTCATCGAGATGGTCGAGATCGGCAGGAAATCCTTCTTCCAGTTATAGGCGTCGCGCTTGTTGATCTCGGTCGCGAACAGCACCGGGCCGTTGGCGCCGACGAACAGCGTGTAGCCGTCGGGCGCCGATTTCGCGAAGGCCTCGCCCGCGATCATGCCTCCGGCGCCGGCCTTGTTCTCGATGATGAAGGGCTGGCCGAGCTTTTCCTGCAGCTTGTCGGCGACGATGCGCGCGGCGCTGTCGACGTTGCCGCCGGCAGGGTAAGGCACGATCAGCTTGACGCTGCGCGTGGGCCATTGCTGGGCCGACGCCGGCCCTGCGAGGACCGCAGTGACGGCAGCTATGGCAATCGCGATTAATCTCATGTTAACCTCCCGGCGGCGCTTCCAATTCACTTCGAGCGCCTTGACGTCGCGCACGGCGCTCGACCGCCGCGCAATCTCCAGATGCGCGCTTTACCTGTCGAGTGAATTGTGGCGTTCTTGTCCATATTATGGACAGAACAGATTCCGCAAGATCCGCCCACCGTGCGCTGGAACCGCGGCAGGGCGCACAGGCGATCCGGCGCGCGCTCGCGGTGCTGCGCATTCTTGCCGCAGGCCGCGAAGACGGTGTGCCATTGGCCGAGGTCGTGCGGGCGACCGGCCTCACCCGTCCGACCGTGCATCGCATCGTCCATGTGCTGATCGAGGAAGGCATCGTCGAGCGGCACGAGCGAACCGGCCGCTACGCGATCGGCAACCAGGTGCCGGAATTGGCGCTGGCACGGCCGCGGCCGTCGCGGCTGCTGGTCGCCGCCAATCCGTCGCTGCGGCGCGCCTCCGCCGAGATCGGCGACACACTGTTCCTGACGGTGCGAACCGGCAACGACACGCTGTGCGTCGATCGCAGGATCGGCGGCCACCCGATCCAGGTCCTGTCGATCGAGGTCGGCGCGCGCCGGCCGCTCGGCGTCTCCAGCGCCGGCGTTGCGATCCTTGCCGCAATGCCGGCGCAGGACGCGCGAAAAATCGTCGCAGCCAACGAGAAGCGGTTCGAGGCCTACCAGACCGACTCCGCAACCGTGATCGGCGAGGTCACCGCAGCACGAAAGCGCGGTTACTATATGAGAGAGATCGGCCTCGTGCAGGGCACGAAGTCGATCTCGACCTGGATCAAGACCCCGGACGGACAGCCCGCCGCGGCGATGACCGTCTCCGCCGTTCGGACGAGGCTCGGCCCCCGCCGCGAGCAGGAGGTCGCGGAGATTCTGCTGCGGGAGGCGCGGATCATCGAGCAGGCGATCGGCGGCTAGCACGGACGGCGCGGCTTCGCCTCTCCCCGCAAGAACGGGGCGAGGGAGCGGACCGTCTCCGCCGCTGTCAATGGGCTGACGCCGCGCGTGATTTTGTGGCACAACGCCCTCATCGCCGATCGACCAACGAGGCCACGCATGCCCGCGCCAAAACCGCCTGCCTTCGAGACCCTGAGCCTGCATGCGGGCCAGCATCCGGATCCCGCGACTGGCGCCCGCGCGGTGCCGATCTACCAGACCACGTCCTACGTGTTCCAGGATTCCGATCACGCCGCCGCGCTGTTCAATCTGGAGCGCGCCGGTCACATCTATACGCGCATCTCCAATCCCACCACCGGTGTGCTGGAGGAGCGGCTTGCGGCGCTGGAAGGCGGCGTCGGCGCGATCTGCACCGCGAGCGGCATGGCCGCGCTGCATCTGGCCATCGCGACGCTGCTGAGCGCTGGCGACCACATCGTGGCGTCGAGCTCGCTTTATGGCGGCACCATCAATTTGCTGGCGCACACGCTGCCGCGCTTCGGCATCACCACGACCTTCGTCAAGCCGCGCGACCTCAACGCGTTCCGCGCGGCGATCAGGCCGAACACGAAACTCGTGATCGGCGAGACCATCGGCAACCCCGGGCTGGAAGTGCTCGACATTCCCAAGGTCGCGGCGATCGCGCATGAGGCAAAAATTCCGCTGCTGATCGACAACACCTTTGCCACGCCCTATCTCAGCCGCCCGATCGAGCTGGGCGCCGACATCGTGATGCATTCGGCGACCAAATGGATCGGCGGCCACGGCATCGCGATCGGCGGCGCCATCGTCGACGGCGGCCGGTTCGACTGGCGCGCCTCGGGCAAATTCGGCGTGCTGACCGAGCCCTATGGCGGTTATCACGGCATCGTCTTCGACGAGCAGTTCGGCACAGCGGCCTTCATCATGCGTGCGCGCACCGAAGGCCTGCGCGATTTCGGCGCCTGCCTGTCACCGACCAACGCCTTCCAGCTGCTCCAGGGCGTGGAAACGCTGGGCGTGCGCATGGACCGTCATATCCAGAACACGCATCTGGTGCTGGAAGCGCTCAAGTCCAACAAGGCCGTGGACTGGGTGCTGCACCCCTCGCTTGAGGACCACACGGATTATCAGCTCGCAAAACAGCTGCTGCCGCGCGGCGCTGGCTCGATCGTCTCCTTCGGCATCAAGGGCGGGCGCCCCGCCGGCCGCAAATTCATCGAATCACTGCGGATGATCAGCCATCTCGCCAATGTCGGCGACGCCAAGACGCTGGTGATCCACCCCGCCTCGACCACCCACCAGCAGATGGACGCCGAGCAGCTCAAGGCCGCCGGCATCGGCGAGGAGCTGGTGCGTCTGTCGGTCGGCATCGAGACCGTCTCCGACATCATCGACGACCTCAATCAAGCGCTACGCGTCTCGCAAAAGGTCTGACACCATGAATCTCTCCGTCAACGGCGCCGAGGTGTTTGTCGCAACCGGCGGCCGCGAATTCGACAAGTCCCTGCCCGCGGTCGCGTTCATCCATGGTGCCGGCTTCGATCATTCGACCTGGGCGCTGCACACGCGCTGGTTCGCCCATCACGGCTTTTCCGTGCTGGCGCCTGACATGCCCGGTCACGGCCGCTCGGCCGGCCCTTCGTTGTCGAGCATCGCCGAGATGGCGGACTGGACCGCGGCGCTGCTCGATGCCGCAGGAGCTGCGAAGGCGCATCTGATCGGCCACTCCATGGGTTCGCTGATCTCGCTGGAGACCGCCGCGCGACATCCCGACAGGGTCTCCGCGCTGAGCTTGATCGGCACCGCCGCAACCATGACGGTCGGCCCGGATCTGCTGAAGGCCGCGGAAGCCAATTCGCAGGACGCCAACGACATGGTCTCGATCTGGGGCCTCGGCTTCAACGCCGAACTCGGCGGCAGCCTGGCGCCGGGCCTGTGGATGCATGGCGGCGCCCAGGCGGTGCTGAAGGCCTGCGAGCCGGGCGTGCTGTTCAAGGATCTGTCGGCCTGCAATTCTTATGGCAACGCGCTTGCTGCGGCCGCAACCGTCAAGGTTCCGACCACACTGATCCTCGGCGAGCGAGACATGATGACGCCGGCGAAGGCCGGCAAGGCGCTCGCCGCCGCGATCCCGCATGCGAGGACCGTCGTAGTGCCAGGCGCCGGCCACATGATCATGGCCGAACGCCCTGATGAACTGCTGGCGGCGCTGAAGGGCTGAACCCCGAGCTATCGCACACGCGCTGAAAGTTTGGACGCAAACGCCTCCACGGCGTCATGGCCGGGCTTGTCCCGGCCATCGACGCCTAGCCAAGCGAGAGGAAGAATGTGGATGCCCGGGACAGGCCCGGGCATGACGATGTCTTCCCAATATTCACTTCACGAGCCCGGCGTCCATGTCCAGACGATGTCGGAGACGTTGACCGGCTTCGGGATCAGGCCGAGCTTTGCGAAGCGGTCGGCGACCGCCTGCTGGCTCTTGACCACCTCGGCATCAAGCGGCACCACCCGATAATTGGAACGATCGACGAAGCGCCTGACAGCTTCGATGTCGACGCCGGTCGCCTCGGCCTGCGCCTTCGCCACGTCCTCGTGATGCGAATCTGCCCACGCGCCTTCCGACGCAAAGGCCGTGTTGAGCTTCGCAACGAGGGATGGATATTTCTCCACGAAGTCCGTGCCGGCGATGTAGAACGCGTTCGGCTTGTGCACGTCCTTGTCGAAGGCGATGACGCGCGCATTTTCCTTCAGCTCGGCGAGCGCCAGATACGGATCCCAGATCGACCAGGCGTCGACCGAGCCCTTCACGAAGGCCGCCGTCGCATCGGCCGGCGCGAGCGGCGCCGGCGTGATGTCCGACCAGGACAGGCCTGCCTTTTCGAGCGCCGCGACCAGGAGATTGTGCGCGCTCGAGCCCTTGCCGAACGCGACGCGCTTGCCCTTGAGCTCGGCGAGCGAGTGGATCGGCGAATCCTTCGGCACGACGATCGCCTGGGTGTTGCCGTCGGATTTCACCGCGGCGACGTAACGGATTTTCGCCCCGCCAGCCTGCGCGAAGATCGGCGGGGAATCGCCGACATAACCGAAATCGACGCTGCCGACATTGATCGCCTCGAGCAGCGGCGGACCGAACTGGAAGTCGATCCACTTGATCGCGACGCCGAGCGGCTTGAAGGCGTTTTCGAGCGTCTGACGCTGACGTACCGCCGGGAAGAAGCCGCCTTTCTGGGTGCCGATGCGGATTTCGGCGGGCTTGTCCTCGGCGCGTGCGGGGACAGCAAAGGCGGTCGCGAGCAGGAGTGTCGTTGCGAGTATGTGTCGTCGCGTAATCATATCGCGGTCCTTTCGGTGGGATCAGTTGACGAAGAGTTGCGAATTCGCGCGCCGGCTCCGCTCGGAGAACACGGCACGGGCGGCCCGTTCGGCCTCTCGGGCCGAACCGAACTGGCGGCCTTCGAGGCTGTCGAACAGGCGCTCGGAGGAGAAGAAGCGGAAGCCGCGCTCGTCTCGTGTGATGATGCCGGCGGCGCGGTCGTGGATTTCGATGATGTAGGCGTTCGACTGGGCTTCGAATTGGGATTTGGACATGGCTGCTCGTTCGCCGGAATCCCGGCGTTCCTGTCTTGAGATTGTGCTGTGGGAGGTTGCTAGGACGCGGTCAGCAGCAACAACAGGCGCCCGTTGCCGCCGAGAAACAGCGCCGCGTCATGCACGCATGCATGCCGTTCTGATTGCACTGGCGATCGGTTCTCATGTCGCGGCTTCAAGCTCGAGGAGCAGTTTCGATGCTTCGAATATCGAGCGATTGGTGCGTTCGGTCAATGAAATGGCTATCCATATTTGGCAGCACCGTGGTGCGGCGCTTCTCTCGAGGGAAGCAGGAACAGCCGGATTCATCTCGCGCGGCGACGGTCGTGAGCTGCGACGATAAGCTGGACTCTGGTAACGTGGGCAAAGCGAAGCGTGCCCACGATCTTTCGCGATGTTGGACAGGTGGTGGGCACGGCGCAAGCGCGCCTTTGCCCACCCTACGATTCTTTCCGTGAGGATAGACACCCCCTCACCACATCGTCGCGGCCGCACGCTCGGGCCAGATACGATCATATTCCGCGCCGCCGACCGTATTCTCGCTCATCTCGGCGAGGATCTGGCCAGGCGTCGGCAGCGTCTTCGGATCGATGCGCTTGTCGGGGTTCCAGAGATCGGAGCGGACGATGGCGCGGGCGCACTGGAAGTAGATCTCGTCCACCTTCATCACCATCACGCTGCGCGGCGCCTTGCCCTCGACCTTGAACGAGGCCAGCAGCTCCGGATCGACCGAGAGATGGGCACGGCCGTTGGCCCGGACCGCATTGCCGGAGCCGGGGATCAGGAACATCAGCGACACCCTGGGGTCGCGCACGATGTTGCGCAAGGAATCGACCCGGTTGTTGCCGCGGCGATCCGGCAGCATCAGCGTCTTGGGATCGTGGATGCGGACGAAGCCGGGGACATCGCCCCGCGGCGAACAGTCGATGCCCTCGGGGCCGATGGTGGCGAGCGCCGCGAACGGCGCCTTCTCGATGAAGATCCGGTAGAGCGGGGTGACGTGGTCGGCGACTTTCACGGTCGAGGCATCACCGACGGCACCGTAGATGGCCTCAAGCTGTTCGACCGTATTGATCACCGTCATTCCACTCTCCTGGTTACGCCGGCCGCTACTCGTGCCAGCATTCGTTCCTGATGATGCGCACGAGCTGGCGGCTGTGATACTCCGCGCTGCCGGCATTGAGGATGGTGACATCGGCATTCGCCGATGCATCGCTGACACTGCGCGCGAGGCGGTCGGCGATGTTGCCGTCGCTGTGCCGGGCGCGAGCTGCAAGCCGCTGCGCCAGCACGTCCGGCGGCGCGGTTATTGCGACCACCACAACATTGGCGTAGGCTTGGCGCAAGGCGCCAATCACGGTGCGCGAGACATTGACGACGACGGCGCGGCCGGCGCGGATGTCGTCGTTGATGTCGAGCGGCAGCGCGTAGGAATGCCCATGCGCTTCCCAATGCACGGCGAAATCGCCATGCTCGATCCCGCGCCGGAATTCGTCCGGGCTCATGGCAACGTTGTCCTCGTCGGCGGACGACTCTCGCGTCACGACTCGGCGCGGAAAGACGACGTTGTGATCGTCAACGCAGGCCGCCTGCGCCAGCCGCAGCAAGGTGTCCTTGCCGGCACCGCTGGGACCGACCACAAGCACGAGCCGGCCAGGGCCGATCACACCCGCCTCGCCCTGCGCCATGGTCGCGGCCTCGCTCATGCGACCCGGCCTCCCTCGCGCCAGACGCTGCGGACGACGGGAACGCTGCCCGCGACATGCACGCGGATCAGATCGGCGCGCTTGCCAATCGCGACCTCACCGCGGTCGGACAGACCGACCGCCTCGGCAGGCGCCTTCGTCACGGTACGAACCGCTGCCGGAAGGCTGATCGCGGGCACATGCCCGGGCAATTGCAGCGCGGCCATCAGCAGGCTGGACGGGATGTAGTCCGACGACAGGATGTCGAGCAGGCCTTCGCGGGCGAGATCGACCGCAGCGATGTTGCCGGAGTGCGAGCCGCCGCGCACGACGTTGGGCGCGCCCATCAGGATGTCGATGCCGGCCTGATGCAGGCCGCGCGCGGCCTCCAGCGTGGTCGGGAATTCCGCCACAGAGACGCGGTCGCGCACGGCGTCCACGACGTTCTCCTCGGTGGTGTCGTCATGGCTCGCCAACGGAATGTTGTATTTGTGCGCCAGCGACACGATCTCGCGCATGTTGGTCGCGGCATAGAGCTTCTGATATTCGAAGCGCTTTGCGAACAGCTCGTCGAGCTCGGCATCGGTCTTGCCGCCGTTCTTGCCGCGATAATAATCGCGCAGCTTGCCCTCGTCGCGGAACTGGCGCTGGCCGGGCGTATGGTCCATCAGCGACATCAGCTTCACGTCGGGACGGTCGATCAGCTCCTTTGCCTCCTCGACCACGCTCGGCATCGGGATCTCGCAGCGCAGATGCAGGAAGTGGTCTGCGCGCAGCAAATCAGCGTCGCGCGCGGTCGTGATCGCGGCGGCGAGCACGCCGGCGCGGCCGTCGACTTCCTCGGCGCCGTCCTCGCGCCAGACCCGGAGCGAGTCGAACACGGTGGTGATGCCCGATGTGGCGAGCTGACCGTCATAGGAGATCACAGCTGCAACCGGATTCCAGAACACTTTTGGGCGCGGCACGTAATGCGCTTCGAGGTGGTCGGTGTGGAGCTCGATGAGGCCCGGCATGACGAGGTCGCCGCCGGCATCCTCCGCACCCGTGGGCGCAGTCCCGTCGCCGATCTCGGCGATGCGTCCGTCGGCAAGGGCGAGCCAGCCCTGCTCGATCACCCGGTCAGCCAGCACGATCCTGGCGTTGGCGATCAATGTGTCCTTCGGCTTGGCGTTCATTTCAATTCGTCCTTCAGGCCGCGGCAGCAAAGCTGGTGACATCGACGATGCGGTCGGCAATCAGATGCCGGATTTCGTCGTCGTGGACAATGGCGACCATGGCGACGCCCTGGCGCTTCTTCTCGGCGATCAGCTCGACCACGACGGCGCGGTTGGCGGCGTCAAGCGATGCGGTCGGCTCGTCGAGCAGCAGGATCGGCAGGTCCGAGATGAAGCCGCGCGCGATGTTGACCCGCTGTTGCTCACCGCCGGAGAAGGTCGCGGGCGGCAGCTGCCATAGACGTTCGGGGATGTTGAGGCGATGCAGCAGGGTACCCGCGCGCTGCTGCGCCTCGGCTCGGGCCATGCCGTTCACGATCAGCGGCTCGGCGACGACGTCGATGGTCGCAACCCGCGGCACCGCACGCAGGAACTGGCTGACATAGCCGATGGTCGCGCGGCGCACGTTGAGGACCTGCCGCGGCTCGGCGGTGGCAAGGTCGATCAGCGCGCCGCGATGGCGGATGCCGATGCGGCCACTATCGCAGCGATAATTGCCGAAGATCATCTTCAGGATCGACGACTTGCCGGCGCCTGATGGCCCTGACAGCACGACGCATTCGCCCGGGTTGACGTGAAAGGTCACGCCGCTCACGACCGGCAATTCGATGCCGCCCTGCAGGTGCATCGTAAAGGTCTTCCGGGCGTCAGTGATGTCGATCATGGCGGTCATCGGTGGACTCATGGCGGCAGAATCGAGGAGACGAGGAGTTGGGTATAGGGCTCGCGGGGATCATCGAGCACCTGGTCGGTGAGACCGGTCTCGATGACGCGGCCGCCCTTCATCACCATCACGCGGTGCGACAATAGCCTGGCGACCGCAAGATCGTGGGTGACGATGACGACGGCGAGGTTCAGCTCGGCGACGAGGCTGCGCAGGAGATCGAGCAGGCGGGCCTGCACGGAGACGTCGAGGCCGCCGGTCGGCTCGTCCATGAACACCAGCCGCGGCTCGGTGACGAGGTTGCGGGCGATCTGGAGACGCTGGCGCATGCCGCCGGAATAGGTTCGCGGCGCATCGTCGATGCGCGCGACATCGATTTCCACACGCGTCAGCCAGTCGGAAGCGGTGTCGCGGATGCGGCCGTAGTGATTCCAGCCCACCGCCATCAACCGCTCGCCGACATTGGCGCCGGCCGAGACCGCCATGCGCAGGCCCTGCGCGGGATCCTGATGCACAAATCCCCAATCGGTGCGGAACAGAAAGCGCCGCTCGGCTTCGCCCAGCGTGGCGAGATCGCGGGTGACGCCGTCGCGCATGCGGTAGGACACCTGACCAGCGCTGGCCGCGAGCTGGCCCGACAAGAGCTGGAGCAGCGTCGACTTGCCCGAACCGGATTCGCCGACGATCGCCAGCACCTCGCCGGGATAGAGCGCGAACGACACGTCGCGGCAGGCGGCGATGCGGCCGTAGGACTTGCTGAGCGACTCCGCGACCAGCAGCGGCTCATCGTTTTCCAGCATGTCTCGATCAGCCATTTGCTTCCCCTTGCGCCTTCTCCTTGTACGGCGCAGCGCTGAGGCTGCCGTGATGGCCGGCGGCCTGACGACCCTCGCAATAGTCGGTATCGGAGCAGACGAACATCCGTCCGCCCTTGTCGTCGGTGACGATCTCGTCGAGGTAGGAATTCTCGGCGCCGCACAGCGCGCAGGGCGCGTTGAAGCGGTAGGGCTCGAACGGATGATCCTCGAAGTCGAGCGACACCACCTGCGTGTAGGGCGGGATCGCATAGATGCGCTTCTCGCGGCCGGCGCCGAACAATTGCAGCGCCGGGCAATTGTCCATCTTGGGATTGTCGAATTTCGGCGTCGGCGACGGGTCCATGACGTAGCGCGCGTTCACCTTCACCGGATAGGCGTAGGCGGTCGCGATGTGGCCGAAGCGCGCGATGTCCTCGTAGAGCTTCACATGCATCAGTCCGTATTCGGCGAGCGCATGCATGCGCCGCGTTTCGGTCTCGCGCGGTTCCAGGAAGCGCAGCGGCTCCGGGATCGGCACCTGATAGACCAGCACCTGGCTTTCGTTGAGCGCCGCCTCGGGGATACGGTGACGGGTCTGAATCACCGTCGCCTGCTCCGTCGCCGTCGTGGTGGCGACGCCCGCTGTCTTGGCAAAGAATTTTCGGATCGAGATCGCGTTGGTGGTGTCGTCGGAGCCCTGGTCGATCACCTTCAGCACGTCCGCGGGGCCGAGGATCGCGGCGGTGACCTGCACGCCGCCGGTGCCCCAGCCGTAGGGCATCGGCATTTCGCGGCTGGCGAACGGCACCTGATAGCCGGGGATCGCGATCGCCTTCAGGATCGCGCGGCGGATCATCCGCTTGGTCTGCTCGTCGAGATAGGCGAAATTGTAGGCGGGCGCGTTCATTCCGCGGCCTCCTTCATGGCATCGGGCGCATTGGCCTCGGCAAACTCCTTGCGCAGCTTGCGCAGCAGGCCGAGCTCGGACTGGAAGTCGACATAGTGCGGCAGCTTCAAATGCTCGACGAAGCCGGTCGCCTGAACGTTGTCCGAATGCGACATCACGAATTCTTCATCTTGCGCCGGCGCGAGTGCCTCCTCACCCAGCTCGCGGGCACGCAGCGCGCGGTCGACCAGCGCCATCGACATGGTCTTGCGCTCGCTCTGGCCGAAGGCAAGGCCATAGCCGCGGGTGAAGCACGGCGCTTCGGTCGCGGAGCCCTTGAACTGGTTGACCATCTGGCACTCGGTGAGCTCGATCGAGCCGAGCGGCACGGCGAAGCCGACCTCCTCGGCGAAAAACTCGACCTCGACCTCGCCGAAGCGGATCTCGCCGGCGAAGGGATGGTTACGGCCATAGCCGCGCTGGGTCGAATAGCCCATCGCCAAAAGGAAGCCTTCGTCACCGCGTGCGAGATTTTGCAGGCGCAGATCGCGGTCGGCCGGGAAATTCAGCGGCTCGCGGGTGAGATCGCCGACACTGGCGCCGTCCTCGGCCTGCGGCGAGGATTCGATCAACCCGTCGCGACCCAGAATATCCGTCACGCGCGGCGTCGGCGCCGCCTCGGCTTCGGCCGTCGCCGGCGCTTCCGGCACGAAGCCTTCGGCGAGCGCGGGATCGAGCAGGCGATGCGTATAGTCGAAGGTCGGCCCGAGAATCTGGCCGCCGGGAATGTCCTTGAAGGTCGACGAGACCCGCCGCTGCACGCGCATCGCACCGGTGTCGACCGGCTCGCTGGCGCCAAAACGCGGCAGCGTGGCGCGGAAGGCGCGAACCAGGAAGATCGCCTCTATCAGGTCGCCGCGCGCCTGCTTGATCGCCAGCGCCGCAAGCTCACGATCGTAGAGCGAGCCCTCGCTCATGACGCGGTCCACGGCAAGGCCGAGCTGTTCCGAGATCTGGTCGAGGGTGATTTCCGCAACGCCTTGATCGCCGCGCCGCGCATTGGCGAGCAGGCGATGGGCATTCTCGATGGCGCGTTCGCCGCCCTTGACTGCGACATACATGCTTCAGCTTCCCTTGCTCACGACGCGCGTGGTGCGGGGGATCGCGACCACGGCATCATCGGCGACCAGCACCACGTCGATGCCGCGCGGAAACAGCGTTTCGTTGACACGCAGGCGCTCGAACAGGTCAAAAGGCTTGATCGACGCATTGAGCGTGGCGACGCCGTCGATGCCGGGGCCACGCAGCTCGAAGCAGCGTCCGCCGTTCAGGCTCTCGACCTGAAGGATCAATGTGGTCGAACGATCCGGATATTCGTTCGTGCCCAGCGCGAAGCCTTCGAGCGCCGGCAGCAAGCCACCGTCGCTGATCAGCGCAAAGCTGGCGATCGAGGAATCCTGCACCACCGGCGCGCCGGTGTGGAACTTGAGCCATTTCACGACGTCGGAACTCTCCGCCATCCGCGCATCCAGCCAAAGCGGCGTGTCGTGATCGAACAGCGTCAGGGCGATCGCGGCGGTGCCGCGCATCATCGTATCTGGCGCTCCCGCCATCGGCACGATGCGCTGGACCGAGCCCGGCCGCGCCATCGCGTCCATGACCGAACGAAAGGTCGATTGCGCCGACAATACCTTGTCGACGAACCCCGGCGGCAGTTCCGCAATCGTGGTCATGATCTCACCCCTCACCGCGCACCATGGTGTAGAAATCAACCTTCGTCGCGGCGGTCTCTTCCGCCGCCTGCTTGCGCCTGACCATAAGCTGCTCGCGCAACGGTGCGATAACGTCACGCTCCACCGTTCCGCCAAAATCACGGGACTGCACCAACGCATCGCACAGGGCGATCAGCCGGGCCTTCTCATCGTTGCGTCCGAGCGTATAGCCGAAGCCGACCTCGCCGCTCGCAAGCCGCACCGCGGCCCGCGACACCGTGGCTTCGCCGAGGTTGAACGGCGCGCCGTCGCCGCCGACCCGGCCGCGCAGCATGACGAGGCCGTGTTCCGGCGCGCGCAGATCCTGATGGCCGGGCAGGGCGAGAGCGCGGAGGCGAGCGGCGATCTCGCCCGCCTCCGCGTGCGCCAGCACGGCCATCGCGGCCTTGCGCTGGGCTTGCTGGGTATTGTGCTGGGTCACCAAATTCACCGAACTTCCGACAGACCTTGCAGAATTGAAGTTGTCTATGATACTAGACAACTTGATACGCAAGCGCCATGACTGTTTCGTGACAAAGGTGTGATTTCCGGAGTAGGTTGCCGGCGATATGAGCATGCAGGACACCGCCTCCTCGGGCGTCGCGCTGTGGCGCCTCGTTGCCGACGGCATCGAGCGCGGCATCGCCGACGGCCGCTTTGCCGCCGGCGACAAATTGCCGGGCGAGATGGAAATCGCCGAAACCTATCGGGTGAACCGCCATACCGTGCGGCGCGCGCTGGCAGCGCTTGCCGAGCGCGGCATCGTGCGTGCCGAGCGCGGCAGCGGAACCTATGTCGAGGCGCAGCGCCTCGCTTATCCCTTGCGCTCGCGCACGCGGTTCTCCGAGATCGTCGGCGCGGATGGCCGCGAACCGCATGGCCGGCTGATCGAGGCGTCCGATGACGTCGCGACCCGTGAGCTCGCGCGCGAGCTGCGGCTGAAGGCCGGCGCGCCGCTGGTGCGGATCGAGGCGATCCGCCTCGCCGACCGCACGCCGATCTGCGTCTCCACCACCTGGCTGTCGGCGGAGTTGTTTCCCGGTGCCGGCGACGTGTTTGCCGCGACGCGCTCGATGACGAAGCTGCTCGGGCATTATGGTGTCCGCGACTATCGCCGCGGCGCGACCCGGATCACCGCCGGCATCGTCGACGCAACCGACGCCGCGCGGCTCGATCTGCCGCTGGGACGGCCGATTCTGGTGGTCGATGCGACCGATCACGATCTCGACGGTAGGCCGCTGATGACGAAGCACTCGCGGTTTGCAGCCGAGCGTGTGGAGTTTCTGGTGGAGAACGGGTGAGCGGGCGACCACGCAGGGCTCGTAGGGTGGGCAAAGGCGCACTTGCGCCGTGCCCACCATCTCACCGAGATATCTAAACAGCAGTGGTGGGCACGCTTCCGCCTTCGCTCTTCGAGCTACGGCGGACAAGTCGCTTTACCCACCCTACGGCAGTTGCGATCAGGCGACAGCCCGCCTTCCAATAATGGCAAACCGCAGCTTGCCGGAAACAAAATCGATCGCGGCGACCGCGACCAAAATCATCAGGATCAGGAACGACACCCGCTGCCATTCCAGCACGCGGATCTGCTCGGCGAGTTGGAGGCCGATGCCGCCGGCGCCGACGATGCCGATGATGGTGGCCGAGCGCGTGTTGGACTCGATGAAATAGAGCACCTGGCCGGCGATCACGGGCAGGACCTGCGGCAGCAGGCCGAAGCGGATTTCATGCAGCGGGCTGCCGCCGGAGGCGCGAATGCCCTCGACCTGCTTCTGGTCGGCGCCCTCGATCGCCTCCGAGAACAGCTTGCCGAAGGCACCGAAATCCGACACGGCGATGGCGAGCACCCCGGCGAACGGCCCGAGCCCGACGACGTTGATCCACACCAGCGCCCAGATCAGCGTGTCGACGCCGCGGATCGAATCGAGGAAGCGCCTGATGGGAAAGCGCAGGATCTGCGAGGGGATGACGTTGCGCGCGGCCAGCAGGCTGACCGGAAGCGCGAACACCGCCGCCAGCGTCGTGCCGAGCAGCGCGATCGACAGCGTCTCGCCGAGCGCCTTCAGATAGACCGGCAGCGAGGTGCCGGGATCCGGTGGAATCATCATCATGCTGATCCAGCCGAGCTGGCTGAGGCCGGCGACGAAGCGCGACGGCGAGAAATCGAGATCGACGAGGCCGTAGACCAGGATCGCGAGCGCCGCGGCGATCGTCGCCGGCATCGCGAGCCGCGCCGAGGCGGGTCGGTTGAACACTTCGGGGTAGCGCGCGCGAAGCTGCGCCGTATCGACGTCCTGCAGCCGCGTCACGTCCGCGCCTCCTTGCCGAACAGGCGGCCGCGCAGCCAGCCGGTGCTGATGTCGATGATGAAGACGGTGACGATGATGGTGAGCAGGATGGCGCTGACGTCGGAGTAATAGAATTTTCGAATGGCGACGACGAGCTCCTGGCCGATGCCGCCGGCGCCGACGAAGCCCATCACCGAGGCTTCGCGGACGTTGATCTCGAAGCGCAGCAGCGCGTAGCTGGCATAGCCCGCGGTCACCTGCGGCAGGACGGCAAAGCGCATGCAGGCGAGCCAGCTCGCGCCGGTCGAGCGGATGCCTTCGACCGGCTTCATGTCGGCATTCTCGACGATCTCCGAGAACAGCTTTCCGAGCGCGCCGGTGGAATGGATCGCGATCGCCAGCACGCCGGCCATCGGCCCGAGCCCGAAAGCGATGACGAAGATCAGCGCGAAGACGATGCCCGGAACGGTGCGGGCGAATTCGAGCAGGCGCCGCACGGTGAAGCGCAGCCAGGGCGCGGGCGAGGTATTTTCCGCCGCGAAGAAGTTCAGGACAAAGGCGAGGACCGCGCCGATCAGCGTGCCGACATAGGAGATCAGCAGCGTCTCACCCAGCATCTTCAGCCATTTGCGCCAGCCCCACAGCCACTCGCCGACATCGGTCCAGACCCGCTGGCCGTTGTCGAGCGTGAGGATGCGATCGAAATAGCTGATGAAGTTGCCGAAATAGGTGAACAGCGTGCGCAAATTCACTTCGGCGCCGATCGCGGCAAGAACCAGCGCCGCCGCGAATATCGCAACTGATAACAGCAGGCGCAGCCGCTTGCGCGCGACCGCTTTGTCATAAGCGGCGTTCAGCGCGGCCAATTGCTGCTCGGGAAGGATCGAAACCGCGACGGTCATCTGGTCAGGAGAAGTGGCCGGTCATAAAGAGAAAGAGCCGGGTCCATCGACCCGGCTCCAGTGACGTCGCCCTGAGATCAGGACGCCTTCTTTTTGCGCAGCGCGTCGACGAACTTGATCAGCTCGATCGTGCCATCCCAGTCCTTGGTGGTGGCGTGATTAAAACCCTTCTTCTGGCCGTCCTGGAGGCGATCGAATGCCGCCTTGTCCTTGGCCGGCGCGTCGAAGAAGGCCTTCGCGATGGCCGCCTTGGCGTCGTCCGGCAGGTCGGAGTTGTAGGCGTAGGGACCGTTGATGATCGGTGCCGACTTGTGGATGATGCGGAAGTCGTCCTTCTTCATCGCCGAGCCGTCGGCATTCTTCAGCATGCCCTTGGTCAGCATCTGCGCCAGCGTCGAATCGTCGTCGGTGGTCCACTGGTTGGCCGCGACGTCGACCGTGCCCTGCGCCAGCGCCAGCATCGCGTTCTCGTGGCTGCCGGTGAAGACGACCTTGCTGAAATAGCCGTCGGCATCGGGGATGCCCATCTTGTCGAGCTCGAAGCGCGGCACGTTGTTGCCGGACGTCGAGTTGGGATCGACCAGGCCGAGGTTCTTGCCCTTGAGGTCGTCGATCTTCTTGTAGGCGCTGTTCGCCTTGACGAAGAACACCGAATAATAGCCGGTCGAGCCGTCGGCATTGATGTCGTTGGCGAAGGCGTCGGTCTTGACGCCGGTCAGGCGGGCGCGGGCAAACGACGCCGAGCCGTAGCTGGCGATGTGGATGTTGCCGGCGCGCTGGCCTTCGATGACGGCGGCGTAGTCGTTGGCGATGCGCAGCGTGACCTTCACGCCCAATTCCTTGGAGAGATAGCTCATGAACGGTGCCCAGCGCTCGGTGACGCCCGAGGCGTTCTCGGCCGGAACGACCGCAAAGGTCAGCTCGGGATATTTGGTTTTCCAGTCTTCGGCGAAAGCCGACGAGGTGAACGCGAGCGCGGCGGCGCCGGCGAGAACTAATCTGCGAGTAATCATGATACCCTCTTCATCGGTTGGGGTCGGTTGACGCAAAACTGGCAACAAAACAGATGGCCGCGCTCAGGCGGCGGCCGCCGTTCCGAGCGCCGGAATGCCCTCGGGCGCGGGGACAGGCGTTCCGCCCATCACGTCGGTGGCTTCGAGATCGTAGAGCTCGCGCGCGACACGATCGGTCAACTCGGCCGGCGCGCCGTCGAACACCACGCGGCCCTGCGCCATGCCGATCAGGCGATCGCAATAGCTGCGCGCCAGGTCGAGCGAATGCAGGTTACAGAGCACGGTGATGCCGAAATGCTTGTTGATGCGCAGCAGCGCGTCCATGACGATCTTGGTGTTGCGCGGGTCGAGCGAGGCGATCGGCTCGTCGGCGAGAATGATGTCGGGCTGCTGCACCAGCGCACGCGCGATCGCGACGCGCTGCTGCTGGCCGCCGGAGAGCTGGTCGGCGCGCTGGGCGGCGAGCGCTGCGATGTCGAACTGCTCGAGCGCGGACATCGCCAGCGCCTTGTCCTGCTCGGGCCAGACCTGCGACAGCGAGCGCCAGGCCGGCATCGTCGCAAGACGCCCCATCAGGACATTGGTGAGAACGTCGAGCCGGCCGACCAGATTGAACTGCTGAAAGATCATGGCCGAGCGCGCGCGCCACTGCCGCAATTCCCTGCCGCGCAGCGCGGTAACGTCGAGGCCGTCGAACAGGATGCGGCCCTGCGTCGGCGTCGCGAGGCGGTTGATCATGCGCAGCATGGTCGACTTACCGGCGCCGGAGCGCCCGATCACACCGACGAAGCCGCCGGGGGAGATTTGAAAAGAAGCGTCGTCCACCGCGGCTTTTGCGCCAAAGCGGCACGTCAGACCTTCAACCACCAGCATGCAGGGCTCCAGAGTAGCTGGGACCCACCGCTAACGCCGACGCTTGACACTTGTGTGACAAGCTCGCTGCGGTGCGGCGATCCAACACACCTCGTCCCCTGCTCATCCCCTGTCATCGCCGCGTCATGATGATGTCATCAAGCCGCTCGAAGAGGAGCGCCTGCCCTCACGCTTCGGATGCAACATGGCCGCCAAAATTCTTTCGGTCCAGCCGACCATAGATCCCTCGGCCAAGCTGCATGAGACCAGGCTCGGCGCCTATACCGAGGTCGGTGCGCGCACGATCTTGCATGAAGTTACGATGGGCGATTACTCCTATGTCGTGAACGATTCACAGATCACCTACGCGACGATCGGGAAGTTCTGCTCGATCGCGGCGATGACGCGCATCAATCCGGGCAATCATCCGATGCAGCGCGCGACGCAGGCGCATTTCACTTATCGTTCGAGTGCCTACTTCCCGGGCGAGAGCGACGACACCGACTTCTTCGACTGGCGGCGCCAGCATCACGTTCATATCGGCCATGACGTCTGGATCGGCCATGGCGCGATCGTGCTGCCGGGCCGCAACATCGGCACCGGCGCGGTGATCGCGGCCGGCGCCATCGTCACCAAGGACGTGCCGGCCTACAGCATCGTCGCCGGCAATCCGGCGCGCATCGTGCGGCGGCGTTTCTCCGAAGAGGTCGCCGGACGACTTGCAAGGCTCGCCTGGTGGGACTGGGATCACGACAAATTGCGTGAAGCCCTGCCCGATTTCCGCAAGCTCGGGATTGAAGATTTTCTCGCGACATATGAAGCACGGACAGGCTCCCCTCGCAGCAACAAACGAAACGAGGTCGCGTGACAGAGATCTTTCTTGAAGGCGGCCGTGCCCTGATCGGCTCGGAGATCGTCGAGACTTCACTGAGCGTATCAGGAACAGACATTGCGCAGGTCGATGCGTCTCGCGACCGCGCGCGGCTGGCGATCGATGCGCGCAATCTGCTGGTGCTGCCCGGCATCGTCGATCTGCATGGCGATGCCTTCGAGCGGCAGATGATGCCCCGCGCCGGCGTCGACTTCCCGATCGACGTCGCGCTCGCCGACAGCGACCGCCAGGCGATCAGCAACGGCATCACCACCGTGTTCCACGCCACGACCTGTTCGTGGGAGCCGGGCCTGCGCAGCGCCGACAATGCGCGCGGCCTGATGGAAGCGATCGAGCGGCAGCGTCCGCAATTCGCCGCCGACACCCGCTTCCATCTGCGGCACGAGACCTACAATCTCGACGCCGAGGCCGAGATCAGCCAGTGGCTCTCTGAGGGCCGCGTCGACCTGTTCGCCTTCAACGACCACATGGACGGTACCGTCGCCGACATGACCAAGCCGCGCAAGCGCAACCGCATGGTGGAGCGCACCGGCCTGTCGAGCGAAGAGTTCGACAGACTGGTCGCGCATATCGTTTCGCGCGCCGCTGAAGTCCCGGCGTCCGTGTCGCGGCTGGCTGCGGTGGCGCGCACGGCCGAGGTCCGCATGCTCTCGCATGACGACGCCACGCCGACGATGCGCCAGGAGTTCCGCGAGCTGGGCGCCTTGATTGCCGAGTTTCCGATCAACGAGGAGACGGCGCGGGCGGCGGCAAGCCATGGCGATGCCATCGTCTACGGCGCGCCCAACGTCGTGCGCGGCGGCAGCCACACCGGCTGGACCAGGGCGTCCGACATGATCGCCAAGGGGCTCTGCTCGGTGCTGGCCTCGGACTATTACTATCCCGCGCAGCTGCTCGCCGCGTTCCGCCTCGCCGCCGACGGCGTGCTGCCGCTGGCAAAGGCCTGGGATCTGGTCTCCGCCGGACCCGCGCGCGCAACCGGCCTTGCCGATCGCGGCATCCTTGCTACGGGGCGCCGTGCCGATATTCTGCTGGTCGACGACACCGCGCCGCTGCGGCCGCGGCTGATTGCCGTGATATCAGGTGGCAAGCTCGTGCATCTCACCGATGCAACGCGGCTGCTCAGCGCGGCGGCGGCGCCGCGCGAGGCTGTCGTTGCGGCATGAATTGGCTATGCTGACGCGATGACAGGCTTTCCCCGCTACGCGATCTATTTTGCCGCAGGCGGCAACAGCGTCCTCTCCCGCTTCGGCGCCGCACTGCTCGGCTACGACGCCTACACAGGAAACGAAGTGCCGTTTCCGCGTGAAGCTCTGGATGTCGCGCCGGACTGGCGCGATATCAGCGCCGATCCCCGCAAATACGGCTTTCACGGCACGCTGAAGGCGCCGATGGCGCTCGCGCCCGGCAGGACCGAGGCAGAGCTGATCGCTGCCTGCGCCGCGTTCGCCGGCAAGGCGCGGCCTGTCCCGATAATCCGCCCCGTCGTCGATGCCATCAGCGGCTTCATTGCCGTCATCCCGGCCGAACCGGTCGATGCGCTTCGAGAGCTCGCTGCCGATTGCGTCCGCGACTTCGACCCTTTCCGCGCTGCGCTGACCGCCGAAGATCGCGCCCGCCGCAAGCCCGAAAAACTCACCGAACGGCAGCGCGATTATCTCGACCGCTGGGGCTATCCTTACGTCATGGAAGAATTCCGCTTCCACATGACGCTGACGGGGCGGCTGGATGCGGAGCGGCGTGGGCCGATCCTGGAGATGCTGCGGGCGCGGTTTGCGGCGCTCGGTCTCGACACGCTCGCGATCGATCGCATCGCGCTGTTCAGGCAGGATGATGGCAAAGCGAGATTTCGCATTGTCGGCGAGTGGATGCTGGCGAGTTAAGCGAGCGCTGCCCCCTCAATGTCGTCCCGGCGAAGGCCGGCACCCATAGCCACAGGACGTAGTCTGGCGAAGACTCGGAGTTACAAGCTCGCCCCATAACCACTCCCTGGGGTTATGGGTCCCGGCCTTCGCCGGGACGACGACGGAGATGGTTAGTTGGTAGCGAGCAAGCGCCGCCCTACTTCCCCCACCGCAGCGCCAGCGCATCGCGCTCCTTGGCGAGTTCCAAGAGCCCCGCCCGCGTCGCCGGATGCAGCGGCTGCAAGGGATGGCGCACGGCGTCCGATTTGATCACGCCGCCGGCCTGCATCATGACCTTGCAGGCGATCAGGCCGCATTGGCGGTTCTCGTAATTGATCAGCGGCAGCCAGCGCTCATAGGCGGCTTTCGCCTCCTCGCGCTTGCCGGCGAAATAGGGATCGATGATCTGGCGGATGCCGTCGGGATAGCCGCCACCGGTCATGGCGCCGGTGGCGCCGGCGTCGAGATCGGCGAGCAGCGTGATCGCCTCCTCGCCATCCCACGGCCCTTCGATATCCCTGCCGCCCGCCTCGATCAGGCTGCGGAGCTTTGCAGCGGCGCCCGGCACCTCGATCTTGAAATAGCGGACGTTGGAGAACTCGCGTGACAGCCGCGCCAGCAACTCGACCGACAGCGGCGTACCCGCGACCGGCGCATCCTGGATCATGATGGGAATGTCGATCGCGCCGGAGAGCACCTTGAAGAATTCGACGATGCCTTTCTCGGGGACGCGGAACGTCGCGCCGTGATAGGGCGGCATCACCATCACCATGGCGGCACCGGCCGCTTCGGCCTGCTTGCTGCGCGCGGCGCACACGGCCGAGCTGAAATGCGTCGTGGTGACGATGACGGGAACCCGGCCTGCGACATGTTCCAGCACCGCATGCATCACGGTCTCGCGCTCGGCGTCGGTGAGTACGAACTGCTCGGAAAAATTAGCGAGGATGCAGAGGCCGTGCGAGCCGGCGTCGATCATGAAATCGATGCAGCGGCGCTGGCCCTCGAGGTCGAGCTCGCCGCGCTCGTCGAAGATGGTGGGCGCGACCGGGAACACGCCGCGATAGGGGCGCTGGGCCTTGTGGTGTGGCGTGACCGGCATCGAACTCTCCATCCCTGATGTGTCTTACGTCTGTTGCCGCATATTTGCACGGCGCGACAGATGTAGCCGTCGCGCGGACCGGCGGCAATGCCGATCGCGCGACGTCGGGATGGAGAATGCGCGAAGCTACGCGGTCTTCACGGCGCCGAGGAAACCTTCGACCGCGGTGCGGAGACGATCGGCGTCGGCCGACATCTTCTTGACGGACTCCGACAGCACCGTGCCGGCATTGCCGGTCTCCTGGTTGAGCTTGGCGACGCTGCCGATGGTGTCGGTGACTTCGCGCGTGCCTTGGGCTGCCTGCTGGAAGTTGCGCGAGATCTCGGTGGTGGCCGCGCGCTGCTGTTCGACGGCCGCGGCAATCGCGGTCATCTTCTCGTCGATGCCGCCGATCGAACCGCCGATCGAGCGGATGGCGGCGACGGCCTGGCCCGTGGCGGCCTGGATCTCCTCGACCTGGCGCGAGATTTCTTCCGTTGCGGTTGCGGTCTGTGCCGCGAGGTTCTTGACCTCGCCGGCGACCACCGCAAAGCCGCGGCCCGCTTCTCCGGCGCGCGCGGCTTCGATGGTGGCATTCAGCGCCAACAGGTTGGTCTGACCGGCGATCGCATTGATCATCTTCACGACCTCGCCGATGCGGCTCGCGGTCTGGTCGAGGATCTCGACCGTGGCGTTGGTCTGCTCGGCCTGCGCCACGGCTTCGCGCGCCTCACGCGCGCTCGACTGCACCTGCGCGGAAATCTCGCCGACGGACGCGGAAAGCTCCTCGGTCGCGGCCGCGATGGTCTCGAGATTGTTGGTGGCCTGTTCGGCAGAGGAGGCGACCGCCGCGGTCTGGCTGCTGGATTCCGAGACCAACGTGCGCACGTCGGTCGCCGTCGCGTCGAGCTCCCTCGCCGACGCAGCAACGCTCTGAATGACGGCCTGCACGGTGTCGTCGAAGCTGCGGCAGGCGGCATCGACGGTGCCGGAGCGGGCAAGCTGCAGCGCCTGCTGCGATTCACGCTCCTGACCGAGACGCTCCGCCGTCGCCGCACTTTCGCGGAGGCTTTCGAGTGCGGCCGCCATGGTGCCAAACTCGTCGGGATAGCGGGATTGCGGAACCGGCGTCGCATAGTCGCGCGCACCGATGCGGGCGATGGCATCCAGAATGGCGCGCACCGGGCGCATGAGGCGATTGCGTACCACATAGACGCCTGCAAGGGTCACGGCGAGCGCCAGCAGGAACGCGAGCGACTGCACCACCAGATTGGTGAGCGCCTTTTCCTGAACGGTCTCCGCGCGTGCGATCGACTGGTCCAGGGCCTTGTTCGCGACCGCGACGATGGACGCGAACGGCGACTGGCACAGCACGTTCCACTCCGAAGCAGCCATCGCGGGCTTGCCGCTGCCGTCAAAATTCTTGGTGAGATCGCCGATCTGCTTGAGGACGCCGTCGGTCTTGGCGCGCGCGTCCTTCGCGGCATTGACCATCTCAGCAGCCACGTCAGGCGCGGCCAGCAATTCGCCCATGCCGGCCCAACCGGCGGCGATGGAGCCGTTCCAGCTTGCAATGGTCTGCTTCTGGGTCTCGTCGAGCGGCTTGCTGGCGTTGACGTTCGGACGCAAGGTCGAGCACTGGATGCCGTAGCGGTCGCGCACCTGCCAGGCGAAGCGGCGGACCTGGATCATGCGGGCGATGAAGGGATCGTTCATCCAGGCACGATTCGACACCGCGGTCGACGCCAGATTGGCGGTGTCGATGACCTTGGTGACGGCATCGTACCAGGCATTGGTACGCTCCATCTTGCGATCGGCGCGCGGAAGCTTGGCCTCGTCATAGAACAATTGGAACTGCGGCGCGGCTTCGTTCCAGCGCTGCTTCAGCGTATTCGCAAGCTCGTCGCGCCGGTCGAATTCGATCGTGGAGAGCGCCGAGGTAATGGATTCATAGCCGGCCTGTTCGGCCTTCTCGGCGGCACCGAGCTTGGTGCGCGGCTCATCCTCGCCGAGCAGCGCGCTCTGGGCATCGCCGCGATTGTTGCGCAGCGACAGCACGCCATGGAAGATCGTCTTGTCGGCGGCGGCAAGTCGCGCGGTTTCAAGACTGTCGCTGTAGCGGCCGAAGGCCCCGACCATCTGGATCGCCGTGGAGGCCAGCGCGCCGGCCGCCAGCAGGGCCATCAAGGTCAGGAGAAGCGAGCTTACCGATTTCTTAAACATTACCATGGGGTCAAGGGGCCTACTCTGCACGAGAGGCCACCTTGCCCTGTGACATGCCAAGGATCGGTTAAGGTTTTAGTCAAATTGCCGGGAACTCACGGCCTGCCAAGGCTTTGAGCGGACTGCGGATGTCACGCAACCCTGGTGAAATCCGGCGGGCGGCGTTCTGCAAACGCCGTAAACGCCTCGCGCGCTTCCGCCGTGCGCAGGCGCTGGGCAAATTGCTCGCCTTCGGCCTGCATCTGCGCGACCAGCGCCTCGCCATTACGCATCAGCTTCTTGGTGGCGGTGAGCGCGCCGGCCGGCTGGCGAGCCAGCCGCTGCGCCAGCGCAAGGGCCTCGGCGTCGAGCTCGTCGAGCGGCACGACGCGGTTGGCGAGGCCCCATTCCAGCGCGGATTTGGCCGGCACGATCTCACCGAGCGCGAACATCTCGTAGGCGCGGGCATAGCCGATGCGCGCCGGCATCAACAGGCTGGAAGCGGCTTCCGGCACCAAGGCGAGGCTGACGAAGGGCGTCGAGAGCTGGGCGTTGTCGGCGAGCACGACGAGGTCGCAATGCAGCAGCATCGTCGTGCCGACGCCGACGGCACGGCCCTGCACCGCCGCCACCAGCGGCCGGGTGCAGCGCGCCAGCGACTGGATGAAGCGTATGACGTTACGGCTTCCTTCCGACTTGCCGCTCGCGACGGCTGCGAACTCGCCGACATCGTTGCCGGCGGTGAACATGTCGCCCTCGCCGCGGATCAGGATCACGCGGGCAGACGGATCGAGCTCGGCGGATTCGATGCTGTCGGCGAGCTTGCCGTACATCGCATCGGTCAGCGCGTTCTTCTTGTCGGGGCGCGCCAGCGTAAGCGTCAGAATTCCACCGTTGTTCTCGATCCGGACATGCTCGGTCATTGCTCTGCTCCCTATTGTTCGTCTGAGGGTCTCGAATCTGAAAGTCTTGAATCAGAAAGTCTTGGAAACTTGTCCTGAATGCTCGTCAGCCAGCGCGCGACGATGTCGATCTCCGCGCTGGTAAAGCCGTCCGTCAGCGCCGCGTTGATCTCCGCGGCCGAGATTTTCGCCTGCGCCAGCGCGCTACGCCCCTTCGGCGTCAGCCACACCCGCCAGGCGCGCCCGTCCTCGCGATCGGCCCGCCGCTCGATCAGCCTTGCGGCGGCGGTGCGGTCGACGAGGCCGGAAATGCCGGCCGGCCCCATATCCAGCGCCGCGCCCGCCTCTCCCATCAGAACGCCATCCTGCCGACCGAGGATGAACAACAGCCCGGCCTGCGCCGGTGTCACCTCGCTCTCGGGCTGCGCCGCCATCCAGCGCTGCAACCGGCGTTGTGCGGCGCTCAGCAGGTAGATCAGCCGGTGATGCCTCGCTGCGGGGGCATTATTTCGCATGCGAAGTATCTAGTCTAACGGAAGCGGTTTGTCAAAGGACGGTGGCTAGGTCGATGTGCCGCGGCAGCCGTCCAGGAACAGGGCCGCGCAGGTCTGCACGCGACGCTCGATCTGCTTGCGCGTCGGTAGCGGCATGCCGCCATAGATCGCCGCACGTTGCGGCGCCGATGCGACCATGCCGATCAGCATGCCGGCAACTTCCTCCGCATCGTCGATCACGATGCGCTTGCGCCTGACTTGGACGCGCAGCCAGCCGGCGAGTGCCGTCACGGTGCGGGAGATGCCGTTGTTGTAGAAGTTCGCGGCAAGCTCGGGGAATGCGGCGGACTCCTGCAGCACCATGCGCTGCAACGCGACGACCTCCGGATCGAGCCCAAGATCGGCGCAAGCCATCAATGCGGCGCGCAGGCCCGTCTCGATATCGACGTCGTCACTACCTTGCAGATCGACCGCGGAGAGCAGCCGCTCGAGCCTGTCGGCACACATCGCCTCGAACAACGCGGCCTTACCCGGGAACAGACGATAGAGCGTCTTGGTCGAGATGCCGGCGCGGCGCGCCAGCTCTTCGGTGCTGGTCGCGGCAAAGCCCTCGCCGGCAAAGGCGTGCCGCGCGGTTTCGAGGACGATCCGCTTCGTCTCCTCGTCGCTGCGCACCGGCGGCCGCCCGCGCGGACGGCATTCCGCCGAAGATCCTGCACTTTCCGATTTCGCCCGAGCCATGACTTTAAATGATGCCTGTCATTCCATTGACAATTCCAAAGCTAATCACATTTTGGAAATTATCAAGTTTCCTAATTCAGGGGAGCCGGCCATGACCGTCCACACCACCCCATCCGCAGCCGCCCAGACCGCCGTTGCAGCAACCGCGCTGGAAGGCGTCCTGCCCGCGGCCCCGGCCCGGGTCAGCCGGCAAAAACTCAATCTTCGCAAGCTGTTGCTGATGGGGGCTGCGGCCGTCGTGCTGGCTGGCGCGAGCTGGTACGGCTACGATTACTGGACCGTCGGGCAGTACCTCGTCTCCACCGATGACGCCTATGTGAAGGCCGACAACACCACCATCGCGCCGAAGGTCAGCGGCTATCTCAACCGGGTGCTGGTCGCAGATAACGAGCATGTGAAAGCCGGCCAGGTGCTGGCTGGGATCGACGACCGCGATTTCCGCGTCGCGCTCGACCAGGCCAGGGCCGATGTCGCTGCCGCAAATGCCACGGTGGCCAGCAAGCAGGCGCAGCTCGAGGTTCAGCAGGCGGTGATCGCCGCGGCCAAGGCGACCATCGACGTCGACACCGCCGCGAAGACCTTCGCAAGCCAGGAGAACGCGCGCTACACCAACCTTGCCGCAACCGGTTATGGCAGCGTGCAGAATGCGCAGCAGGCGCAGGCGCGCGACGCCGGCGCGGACGCCGCGATCGCACGCGACAACGCCAACCTCATCTCCGCACAGAAGCAGGTCGACCTCCTGAAGGCCGAGATCGTGCAAGCCAAGGCCGCCGCCGCGCGCGCCGCGGCGATCCAGCAGCAGGCAGAGCTCAATCTCGGCTACACCACGATCGTCTCGCCGATCGACGGCGTCGTCGGCAACCGCTCCTTGCGCATTGGCCAGTTCGTGCAGGCGGGCACGCAGCTGATGTCGATCGTGCCGGCCGAGGGCGCCTATGTCGTCGCCAATTTCAAGGAGACGCAGCTCACCCACGTGCAGGCCGGACAGGCCGTCGACATCGAGGTCGACATGTTCCCGGGCCAGATCGTGCACGGCCGCGTCGATTCCATCGCGCCGGCCAGCGGCCAGGAATTCGCGCTGCTGCCGCCCGACAACGCCACCGGCAATTTCACCAAGGTGGTGCAGCGCATCCCGGTCAAGATCGCACTCGATGCCGCGCATGGACCTGCGATCGCGCTGCGGCCCGGCATGTCCGTGATCCCGACCATTGCAACACGTTCGGCCGCACCTGCCGCGAATGCGGCCGTGACGCCCAAAGCGAAGCTCGTCTCCGGAGGATCGTGCCATGTCAAACAGCCTGTCACTTTCGACGTCAGCAACACCGGCCGCGACGCCTGAGCGCGCCGCCAGCGATCCCAACCAGGCGAGCCTCGCGACCTGGATCGCCGTGCTCGCGGCCATGATCGGCTCGTTCATGGCGATCCTGAACATCCAGATCACCAACGCCTCGCTGCTCAACATCGAGGGCGGCATCGGCACCGGTGCCGACAACGGCTCCTGGATCTCGACGTCCTATCTGATCGGCGAGATCATCGTGATCCCGCTGACCGATTACCTCAGCCGCGTGTTCTCGTTCCGCCGCTACATGCTGGCGAGCGCGACGCTGTTCGCTGCGTTCTCGGTCGCCTGCGCCTTCACCCATGATCTGCCGTCGATGATCGCGATGCGCGGCCTGCAAGGCTTTGCCGGCGGCGTGCTGATCCCGATGGCGTTCACGTTGGTGCTGACCAAGCTGCCGAAGCCGCAGCAGCCGGTGGGGCTCGCGATCTTTGCACTGTCCGTGACGTTTGCCCCCGCGATCGGCCCGACCATCGGCGGCTATCTCACCGAGACCTACGGCTGGCGCACGATCTTTTTCGTCAACGTGATCCCGACCGCCGCCATGGTGGCCGCGCTTTACCTCACGCTGGAGAAACAGAAGATGCAGCTCGGCCTTTTGAAGGAGGGCGACTGGGCCGGCATCTTCACCATGGCGATCGGGCTGTCGGCGCTTCAGGCCGTGCTCGAGGAAGGCAACAAGGACGACTGGTTCTCCTCGCCCTTCATCGTCAAGCTGGCCGTCATCGCGGCCGTCAGCCTGACGCTGTTCGTCGCGATCGAGCTCAGAATCGAGAAGCCCTTGATCCGCTTGCGCCTGCTGACGCAGCGCAATTTCGGCTTCGGCACCGTCGCGATGACCATGGTCGGCTTTGCGCTGTTCGGCTCTGTCTACATCCTGCCCGCCTATCTCGGCCAGGCCCAGGGCTACAACGCCGAGCAGATCGGCAACGTGCTGGCCTGGACCGGCCTGCCGCAACTCGTGCTGATCCCGCTGATCCCGAAGCTGATGCAGCGCTTCGACACGCGGTATATCGCCATCACCGGCCTGCTGATCTTCGCCTATAGCTGCTTCATGAACACGGCGATGTCACCGGACTATGCCGGCGACCAGCTCTGGATCCCGAACATCGTCCGCGCCGTGGGACAGGCCATGGTGCTGACACCGCTGACCTCGGTGCTGTCAGGCGGCATCGCGCCGCAGGACGCGGCCGCGGCCTCCGGCATCAGCAACATGTTCCGCAACCTCGGCGGCGCCATCGGCACGGCAACGCTTGCGACCATCATGACCAAGCGCGAGCAGTTCCACTCCAACATCATCGGCCAGTCGGTCACGCTCGGCCGCGAGGAGGTCCGCAGCCGCATCGCGCAGATGACGGACTACTTCATCGCGCACGGCGTGCCCGACCCCAACGCCGCGCGCGAGCAGGCCATCATCGCGCTCGGCAAGACGGTGAAACGCCAGGCGCTGGTGATGGGCTATTCCGACACCTTCGCGGTGATCGGCGCAGTGCTGGTGCTCGCCGCGATCGCGGTGCTGCTGACGCGGCGGGTGAGGGCGGCGAGCGGGCCGGCGCATTAGGATCTCGCCCATCGATTGAAATTTGTCGCAGCCGTCACGCTTGACGGCCGCGTTCTTTTATGTTCCTTATTTGTTCTATTCAATCATAGATTGTTCCGGAGACCTTTCGTGATGAATAGTATGCGTAGCGAAAACCAGCCGGCTCAGCTCGTCATTCATAATGACGACGATACGCCGGACCAATTCGTGGTGGATCTGCTCCGTCAGGTTTTCGGCAAATCGGAGCGTGAAGCGACCGCGCTGATCACTCAGATCGAGCAGAAGGAAAAGGCAGTTTGCGGACCTTATCCGCAATCCGTCGCCGAAGCCCTTTTCAAATCTGCGCAACAATCCATCGGCTCGGCCGGCCACCGATTGCAGGTCACGCTTGAGGCGATCAAGACGTCTTGCGAACTCTGTGGCAAGCCCGAGGGACAGACGGCCGTTCGGATTGGCAATCGCACCGTCTGGCTGTGCAGCGAATGCATGCGTGCATCGGACGAGCCCCCAAGCGGACAGGAAGAAGATTTCGACTTTGCTTGCGACGTTCTGGATTGGCACTTTGCCAGCACCTCACGCAGCAAACTCGTGACCACGATCCGCCAATTTCCCGGCCACATGCGGGTCGATGTCCAGGCAGCGGTCGATCGGCTCTTCGGCAAGGCCATCCGGTTGTTCGGACTGAACGAAGAGCAGCGCTACGAAACGCTGTCGATTTCGCGGCTCCTCAAGGAGGGCCGCTATGCGGTCGCGATTGCCCCGCTGCAGTATTCCGACGTCGACGTCGGCGAGAAGAGCCCGGTCAAGTGTCTGGATAACGGACTATGGCTGTGCGAGCAGGATGGTCTCCGCTATGCGGTTCTGCTGTGCGCACACCGTGAGTACAGCCGCGAGCCCGGAATTCGGATCGAGATCCTGGTGCCGTCAGGCACCGCGGGCGCAGCGCTCGTCCAGCAATGCTTCGGTGAACTGGAAGAGGCCGTGCAAACCGCGCGGACCTATCGCGGCAGGATCCTGTCGCTCGATGCCGACTCCGACTATCGCGGACGCTCGCGCGGCATCACCGTGCATCGATTGCCTGAAGTCGCGCGCAACGAGGTGATCCTGCCGGAGCAGACCCTGCGGCTGCTCGATCGCAACGTGCTGAATTTCGTGGGCATTCGCGATCAATTGCGGCGGCTTGGCCAGTCGACCCGCAAGGGCATCTTGCTTTACGGACCGCCCGGAACCGGCAAGACCCACACGATCCGCTATCTTGCAACACATTTGCCCGGGCATACGACGCTGATCATCACCGCCGAGCAAATCGGCCTGCTCGGCGCCTATATGAGCCTGGCACGGCTGCTGCAACCGTCGATGGTCGTGATCGAGGATGTCGATCTCATCGCCCGCGACCGGGACGACATGGGGCCGTGCGAAGAATCCATGCTGAACAAGTTGCTCAACGAAATGGACGGGCTGAAAGCGGATGCGGACATCCTGTTCGTGCTGACCACCAACCGGCCGGAGGACCTCGAAGGCGCCCTCGCCGGCCGCCCCGGCCGCATCGATCAGGCCATCGAAGTGCCCCTTCCTGATGAAACCGGCCGCGGCAAGCTGGTTCGGCTCTACGGCAAGGGATTGCCGATCGAGGACGCCGTCGTCGCGGAGGCTGCGCGACGCAGCGAGGGCACAAGCTGCGCGTTCATCAAGGAATTGATGCGACGGCTGGCGCAGGCCAGCCTCGCGCGCGACGGGGGCAATTCCGTCGTGTCAGCCGACATCGACGAGGCGCTCGACGACATGCTGTTCTCCGGCGGCCGGCTCAATGCGCGGTTGCTTGGCGGCGCACAGGCGATGGCGGCGGGGTAAACCCACCACCACGGCGCCCTGCTCGCATGACCTTACGGCGCGCAGGTAAAGCTTGCGGCCTCCGCCACCGGGCCGCTCTTGTAGTGCGGCCAGGACGGCCAGCGGCACAACGGCAGCGCTCGCGCCACCGCAAACGACGGCGCTTCGACCTTCTGCTCGGTGACTTCCAGATCGCCGGGCGCCTTGCCTTTCTCGACCCAGTCGACCAGCGCGCTCAGCATGTCGACATTGGCGGGCGCGCCGGAGCCGACATGATCGACGCCGGGCGCGGTGTAGAGCCGCGCGAACTCCGCGGTCTCCGCCTTGCCGAGCTTGCGCTCGACGCTTTCGAAATAGCGGATGCCGGCATAGGGACTCTGCGCGTAGTCGGCCATGTGCTCGAGCATGATCAGCCGGCCGCCGCGCCCGCGAAAACGGCTGAGATCGGGATCGGTCGAATCCATCAGGCTGGAGACTTCGAGCAACCGCGCCTTGTGGTCCTCCACCTTGTAGGTGGTGACGTCGAGCTTGGGATCGCGCGCAAACACATATTGGATGCCGCCGGCACCGTAGATCCACGCGATTCCGTTGTTCGGTGCGGGCGGTTGCGCCGGCGGCGCGGTGCCGAGCCACCACGCCGTCCAGCCGCCGGTCGGGCCAACCGCGGGCGTATCCTCACCCGAAACGCCCCAACCCGGATAGTCGTCGAGACCATTGGCGAGCGGAAACGGGAATTTGTAGGTCGCGTGCAGCGTGTTCACGGCCTTGATCTGTGTGTCGGTGAGACACTGGTCGCCCGTCTTGCCGGCCTCGCAGCGCAGCGTCTCGACCTTGAATGACGCCTTGCAGGCGACGGGATCCTGCACCAGCGCGTCGTCGGAGCCGTCTGCCTTGTCGCACGCGGCACGCACCGCGTCGCCGACGAGCTTCACCTGTGCCGGATTGATCCAGCCGTCACCCATGGTCGCAAGCCCCGAGCGGGTGCCGGCATGCTGGAGGCCGACCCAGTTGATCACGGGCACGCGGGCGAAGATGCCGTCGAAACCATCGGGGTAGCGCTGCGCCATGGTCAGGCCCTCGCGGCCCCCCTCGGACGAGCCCATGAAATACATCTTCTCCGGCTTCCTGCCGTAGGCGCGCTCCATCAGCGCGACGGCAGCGTCGCGCACCTTCTTGTAGGCGCGATGGGCAAAGTTCTCGAAGGCCTCGTCGTTGAGCGCGAACACCTGCGGCGGCTCGCCCGGCTTGGTCTCGTGACCGGAATCGGTGCCGTAGGTGACGAAGCCACGGGCAAGCGGCGACGGCTTGTCGAACGGATAGGCCGGCGGCAGCGCAAGACCCGTGATCAGCACGCCGTTGAACCCGCCGCCGCCATATTGCACCGACCGTCCGTTCCATTCGACGGGAAGGTTGACCTGGAATTTGATCGGCGGCGCCTTGGGATCGACGGGATCGATATGTCCGAGCACCTTGCAAAAGCCGGGATTGGCCGGCGTGATGCGCCCCGATGGCGTCGGCCCGCGTTCTGCAACAGCCAGCGGCGAAGGCGCCTGCAAGGTCGTGGAATCGATTTTCACGGCATCGGCCCCGCCGGCGAGACCTTTGCAGACCGTGTCGGCGTCCTCGATCAACGTCGTCGCGGTTGCGGCGCGCACGCCTGCCAGTGCCGTCACCAGGCCTGCGAGCAGCAGGCACAGCTTCGCTTCAATTCGCGCCATCGTTTCCACCCGGCTTTCGTTGTTATCGTTTTCAGTCCACGGCCGCATTCAATGCGACCGTGCGCCGGGCGTCAACAAAAGCTCTAGTGTTCGAATACCAGCCGCGCGCCGATTGTGCCGTCGAGGGCGCGGATTTGCTGGAGCAGCGTGCCTGAATCCTGGCCCGCAAGGTCCGCGTCGAGCACGACGTAGCCGAGGTCGCCGGCGGTCTCCAGATATTGCGCGGCGATGTTGATGTCGCGCTGGAGGAAGACTTCGTTCAGCCGCCGCAGCATGCCCGGCACGTTGCGATGGACGTGGCTGAAACGCGCGCCGGAGGGCCGCAAGTGCAACTGCACCTCCGGGAAGTTCACCGCGCCCATGGTCGATCCCGTGATGAAATAGTCGACCAGCTTGCGCGCGACCTCGCCGCCGATGCGCTCCTGCGCCTCCTCGGTCGAGCCGCCGATATGCGGGGTGAGGATGACGTTGCCGAGGCCCTGCACCGGGCTCTTGAAGCGATCGGAATTCGACGACGGCTCGACCGGAAACACGTCGATCGCCGCACCGGCGAGATGGCCGTCGCGCAAGGCGCGAGCCAGCGCGTCGAGATCGACCACGGTGCCGCGGCTGTTGTTGATCAGGAACGAGCCCGGCTTCATCGCCCGCAGCTCCTTCTCGCCGATCATGCCCGCGGTCTCCGGCGTCTCCGGCACATGCAGGCTGACGACGTCGCTCTGCGCCAGCAACTCCTCCAGCTTCTCGACCGGCTCGGTGTTGCCGTGGCGAAGCTTGTCGGTGCGGTCGTAATAGATCACGCGCATGCCCATCGCCTCAGCAAGAGTCGAGAGCTGCGAGCCGATATTGCCGTAGCCGATGATGCCGAGGGTGCGGCCGCGCACCTCGCGGCTGCCGGTCGCGGACTTGTCCCAGCCTCCGTCATGGGCGGACACGGAGCGCGGAAAAATCTGCCGCAGCAGCATCACGATCTCGCCGATCACGAGCTCGGCGACGCTGCGCGTGTTGGAGAACGGCGCGTTGAAGACGGGAATGCCGCGCTTGCGCGCCGCCAGCAGATCCACCTGGTTGGTGCCGACGCTGAAGCAGCCGACGGCAAGGAGCTGATCGGCGGCCGCCAGCACCTCATCGGTGATCTGGGTGCGCGAGCGGATGCCGAGCAACGACACGCCCTTGAGGGCCTGTCGCAGGTGCTCGCCGTCCAGCGCCTTGGTGAGCCGCTCGACATTGGTGAAGCCCGCGCTCCGGAACAGGTCCATGGCGCTGTCGTTGACGCCTTCGAGCAGCAGCGCCTTCGCGCTCCGCTCAGGGTTTTGGCCTGGGGCTGGCATAGAATCTCCATCAGTGGCGGCTTTGCCGCGTCTCATAGACCGCGGGGGAGGCCCAGCACAATAGGGGTCGGATACGGGAACAAGATGGCGCGAGGATAGGCGCTATGACGCCATCAGCCCCGTCAAATCACATAAAACCCGTGCGTGCCGTCGAGACGGAGCTGCTCGACGAGGCCGTATTCCCAATCGAGATAGGCTTGCATCGCGCGTTCGGCGACGTCGGTACCTTCGTAGGGCCGGCGGTAGCGGTGGGCCGGATCGGGTCTGGGCAGCACGAGCGGCGGACCGACCTCGAGCGCGCCGTCATAGCCGCCCTCGAGCACATGGACCTCCCAACCCATCTGCGCGAGCCAGGATGCCGTCATGTCGGCGCGGACGCCCTTGTCGTCGGTCAGGAGAATCCGCGCGCCGCGCACGGGCGCGGCCATGTCGGTCTCCTGCACGAGCTGACCGCCCGGATAGTGCCGGAAGCCCGGGAGATGACCGGCCGCATATTCTTCCGCCTCGCGCACGTCGAAGCGGTAGAGCGTGCGGTCGACATCCGCCGCAAGCGCGGCGGCTTCGCGCGCCCCAATGTGGCGCACACCGGCGCGATAGGCGACGTCGCGGGCATTGGCCGGACCGCCTTTGAACGGCCCGATCGCGCCGCGCCGGTCGGCGCCGTGGTTGAGCGCATGCCGCGCCAGCGTCCAGCCGATGGTGCCGTTGCGCAGTGCCCGCACCTTGTTTGGCACGCCGGCATTGATCAGCGACTGGGTGCCGATGATCGAGCGCGTACGCCCGGCGCAATTGACGATGATGGTGGTGTCGGGATCGGGCGCGGCCTGGCCTGCCCGCAGCACCAGCTCCGCGCCGGGCACGCTGACCGAGCCCGGAATGTTCATGGTCGCGTATTCGTCGAAGCGGCGGACGTCGAGGATGGCGATGTTGGCCTTGTCCGCGATGAGTTTCGCAACCTCGTCGGCGCTGAACGAGGGCGTGTGCCGCCGCGACTCGACCAGCTCACCGAACGCTTTCGAATAGGAGTTGACGTCCTCGAACACCTGATAGCCGGCAGCGCGCCAGGCCTTCAGATCGCCTTCGAGCGCACTGATATTGGTATAGCCGAGAGCTGCAAGCCGCTCGGCGCCCAGCGCAACAAGCCCCTCACCGTCATCATACAGCACGACCGCCACGTCCTTGCGCGGCAGTCTGACCTCGGCCTCGATTGCGATCCGGTCCGCGGCCATGTTCGCCGCGAACAGGGGATGGCCGGTGGCGAAGGCGGCCTCGTATCTGAGATCGAGCAGTGCAATCTCCTCGCGCAGCAGCAGCGCGCGGCGGATATCGGCGGGAGTGACGGTCGGAAGCTTCATGGCGGAAACCTTGAGGGGACCAGAAGCTTTTGAACCATTGTCGCGGCGTTGACTAGTCATACCTGGCAACAGCGCCGTCGCCCTACTGCGCGGGCATCGCCCTAGTCGCATTCATATGTGGCAGTAACGCGCGAAAAATCGAGTTGGGTGAGTGCATCCCGGTCGATCCAGAAATGAAGCGCACACCCGGTGTTGGAATGCCAATTGAAAAAGGCAGGATCGCCTTGCACCTGGAGCAACAACATGTCTTCAAGATGCACCTCCGTCGCATCTTGCGGACCACTGCCATATCCCAGCATCTGATGAAGTGCCGTTTCAAAATGCCGGCGTTGCCCGTCTTTCACGGTTGGCGTCTTCCAGTGGTTCTGCCGCTCAAGATTCGCAACATAGCGGAGAGGAGCATCCTCGGACGCATCGTCATCCTGGGTCGCCATGCAACGGATCGTGTGGTTGATGACATGCCCCAGATCCGCCCCCAAAATGAACGGATATGTGGCAACCTGTTCCTTCATCTTCTCATAGGCCCGCATGACATCGATCCACCAAGATCTGAAGGCCGTTTTTACCTCGGGATCGACGCCGTCCATTGGTGTCAGTGCTCGGCAACGTTCCAGCCAACCGATCGCGCCGGCGCGTAAGCGCTTCAATTCCGCACCCGCGTCGCCGGTGGGCGGCGTGTAATAGGTTCCAGGGGTCAGATCGCGCTGAGCATGCAGCAAGATTGAGCGGACCACATAGGTGATCAAGAGCCAGTTGAAGGGCCAATCCTCGTCTTTCTCGTATTCGGCCACTGCCCGGAACTCAAGCAGATCACTTTGCTGCGGCTCACCCGGACCCAACGCCTTGCACAATTCTTCGATCATGAGTTCGCCTCCAGTGGGATCCCCGTCGAAGTAAAAGTCACGGAATGGCAGGAATGAAAGCGGGTACTTGAATTCGACCTTGGAATGAAAATCGAGCGCGGGATCGAGCCACCTGACCTGAGCGTCTCCACCAGCACCCGCCAATGGCATGAGATTTGGTGGTGGAGCACGGTCTGGATACGCACCGCCATCGGTCGGACTATAGAGGACGCGGCAAGGTGGATGCCCTACACCAACAAACACCGAGCTGCAGAAGAAATAGAGTGTGCCCTGCTTCGGAAGCGGCGACCAACCGGCACCAGGCACTTCGGCCAAGTCGATCTGGGCGACGAAGGTGAGAGCCACAGTCTCTGGCGTCACGTCCGCCGTGACGTCAGCCACAGGCCACTCGAACTGCGGTGGAAGCCTGGGAAGTCCGCCAAAGAAACTTCGCGCCGGATGAGTGAGCGGCACGGGCAAGTCGCTACGCCTCACGAGGACTGCCGGTAATGCTGTTTCTTCAAGCTCGTCTCGTTCGGATCGCGCCATCAGGCCCCACCACTTCAGCGTGCACCATCTGAATCGATGCCATTTCGCGAAGCCGCCGACAAGCGTTTCTTGTCGCCGCGGCATAAGCTTGTCTGCAACCGCTGTGATGGACTGCCGAGCGCAATGGGCCGTCGGCCGGGCCGTTTGCAATCACTCGCCCGGAACGAGTCGCCCGAGCGGCGGCCGTACCGGGCGCCGCAACCTGCGACGCGATAGATAGAGCAGGATGCCGGTGACCGCGAACAGCGGCATCAGCGCCGCGGCCATCATGAACACGAGCTTGCCGGGCCAGCCCAGGACGGCGCCGCGGTGGATGTCGAGCAGGTTTGCGATGATCTTCTCGCCGAACGTCTTGTCGGCATAGCGCTCCGCGGACACCAGCTGGCCGGTCACCGCATCGATGCGGAATTCGTCGCGCGTGGTATCGAGCGTCGCGTCCTTCCCCCACGAACGGATCCGGATCGCCGTACCCTGTCCGGCCGGGAGCGTCAGCAAGGCCCTGGAGAAGCGGTCACCCTCCTCGCGCCGGAACGTCGTCCATGCCTGATCGAATCCGACCGGCTGGACCGAGTCAGATCCGGCGGATGCGCGCGACGTCTTTGCAGGCATCTTGGGCTGCATCTTCGCAGCAGTGACCTCTGGACGCGACAGCAGCCAGACGACGCCGTCCTTGTACCAGTCGAACGAATACCAGAGTCCGGTGAGCGTCATCACCAGATAGACCGGAAGGACCCAGGTGCCGATGACGGCATGCAGCGACCGGTGCAGCCCGCGTCCGCTGAGCCCGAGATTGGGCTTCAGCCATATCTTCACGCTGCCCCCACGACGCGGCCAGCGCAGCACAAGGCCCGAGACCAGCATGACGATCAGCCCGAGCGCGGCGACGCCGGTGATCTGGCGGCCCCATCCCTTGGCATCGCCGGGGATGAGCAGCCAGCGATGCAGCTTGCGGACGGTCGCGAAAAACTCTTCGCCGCGCGGCGCACCGAGCACGTGCGCGTCATAGGGATCGACATAGAGCGAATTCGGCCGCGTGCCCTGCTCGTCGCGCGCGAAACGGACGCGCACGGCGGCAGCGGGGTCGCTCGACAGCATGACGGCCGAAACCTTGCCGAGGTCCTGCCCCGCCTTCAACCGAGCCACCAGTTCGTCCGGCATCAGCGCTGGCGTCTGACGCAGTGCAACCCGCATGATGCCGGCGTTGAGATGATCGACGATCTCGTCCTCGAAACTCATGATCGCGCCGGTCAGCGCGATCAGGGCGATCAGCAGCGCGAGCACGAGGCCCGCGATGGAATGGACCTGGAGCAGGACGGACTTGATGGTCTGCCCTGCCCTACTCATCGCAGTCGGCCTTCATGATCGGCCCGATCGGCAAACCAGCGTGGGTGTGCCGCACGGCCATCGCTAGAACTTCACCGTTGCCGACAGCGACACCCGGCGCGCGTCGCCGATCGCGACGTTCAGATTGTTGACGGCGGAGGGATAGTAGACGGTGTCGAACAGATTCTTGACGTTGAACTGATAGATCACCGGCGTGTTCTGGTATTTCGTCTCATAGGTCGCAAAAATATCGGCGACCACGTAGGACGGCAAGAAGAAGGTATTGGTCGAATCGCCGGGGCGGTCGCCGACATAGCGCGCGCCGCCGCCGAGGCGAAGCTGGCCGGGCAATGCGGTGCCGAAGTCGTAGACCAGATAGAGCGATGCGGTGTTCAGGGCGACGTTCTGGAGCTTCTTGCCGAGCAACGTCAGATCCTCGGATGCCGTCACGCGAGCGTCAGTATAGCCATAGCTGCCAATCAGCGCCCAGCTGTCGGTGAGCCTGCCGGTGACGTCCAACTCGACGCCACGCGAGCGGGCGCGGCCAACGGTGTGGAGTTCCACTACGCCTGCACTGTTCGTCTTCGTCGTCTGTACGTTCTTCTTGTCCAGGTCGTAGAGCGCCAGCGTGCCGGAGATACGCTTGTTCAGATCGAACTTGACGCCAGTTTCGTATGACACGCCTTCTTCCGGCGCGACATTGGAGTCGATCACGACGCCGATCGGCGCAATGGTCGAATTCGGCTTCAGCGATTGGGTGTAGCTCGCATAGAGCGAGATTTCGTCGGTGAGCTTGAAAATGGCGCCGCCAAGCGGAAGCACCTTGTCCTGGGACACATTGGTGTTGGTGACGAAAGGTTTCCCGCGACCGGCGATCTGGTCGTAGTCCATGTAGCGCACACCGCCGACCAGCGCGAAGCGTTCGGTGAGATGCAACGTGTCCTGGAAGAACAGCGACCACTGGCCGAGCTTGTCGGTCTGGGCACTGTCGGAATTTGACGGCGTCGTCCCCGGCCCGATCAACCCGTAGACGGGGTTGTAGACATTGAAGGCCGGAGTTGACTGCCGGATCAAAGTGTCTCGGTAGATGGTGCGATACTGACCGTCGCCACCGAACACGACGTCATTGCGCATGTTGCCCAGCCAGAAGCCGCCGGAAATGTAGGAAGTTCCGTAGCTGACATTGCTGAGCGAACTCCCCGTGCCATCATTGCTGCGCGTCTCGGCGCCGGTCGTGAAGTTGATGCCGGTGATGCGGAGCTGGTTGGCGCTGAAGGTTTCGGTATTATAGCTGTAGCCGGCGTAGAGCTTCCAGTCCTGATTGAAGCGATGCTCGACCGACGCTTGGATCAGATCCGACGTGCCCCATGTGTTGTTGAAGGGCTCGTCGAGCCGGCGAGTTGCGGGAACCGCCAGCGGAGCTTTCGTCACCGGATTGAACGCTGTACCGCGATCGAACGGATAGATGAACTCGCGGTGCTCGTAGTTGAGCTGCACCGTGGTATCCTGGCCGTACCAGGCCAGTGACGGCGCCACCAGCATCTCGCGGTGACGGCCGAAATTGCGCCAGTAATCCTCGCTAACGCCGTAGCCGATGAAGCGATAGGCAAGGCCCTGGTCGCCGATCGGACCAGTGACATCGAGCAGGCCGTCAGCACCGGTTTTGGAGGCACTGAAAGCGGAGCCGAGCAGCGTGACCGAGCCGTGCTGATAGAGCTCGGGCCGCTTGCTGATGGTGTTGACGATGCCGCCGGGGTCCATGATGCCGTAGAGCAGCGAGGCCGGTCCCTTCAGCACCTCGACGCTTTCGACCGCGGGATTGAAGCTACGGCCCTGCACCAGCGGCATGCCATTGCGCATGATCGAGCCGTCGCGGTTGTCGCCGAAGCCGCGGCGGATCACCGCGTCCTGGCTGCCGGCAAGCGTGTTGGTCTGGGTGATGCCGGAGACATTGATGAGCGCATCGTCGATGTTGCGCGGGAGCTGGTCCTTCAACACCTGTTCGGGCACGACGTTGACCGCCTGCGAGGTATTGAGCGGCGAGGCACCACTGCGCAGCGTGGTCGCGCTCGGCATCGCGCGGTAGCCGAGCTTGGCGGCTTGCTGTGCGGCGGCTTCAGCCGCGGCGCGCTCCGACGGCGTCGGTGCTGCGGGTGCGGGATTGCGGCTGGGCTGGCGGCGCGCGGCGGTCTGCGTGCGGCGTGAAGACTGCTCCGATGCGCGCGCCGGCCTCGGCCGCTGCGCCGGCGCCTCCACCGTCACCGGCGGCAGCGCCGATTGCGCCTGTGCGGTCGTCGTGCTGGAGGGGCATTCGGCGAGCAGCACGGCTGCTCCGATGAGAAGACCTGCACGGCTTCCGCCGGCACGAGTTCGGTGGCCGCTGACGCGCTGGCCATCCATAAAGGCACGCACTTTCGATTCACTTCCAAGTCAGACACAGCATTGAAGCTGGCGCGTCTAGCAGCCGCTGTGAACGAAGAGAACATACCGACGATTTGAATCGCTCTAGTGTTGAATCGTTCTAATTGCGGTCGCGGCTGCATGACGACGAGTCGACTCGGATTGCGATGCTTCCGTGAGCACGAATCGGGTGTCGCAAGTGGAACTCCTGTAAAATGAGCAGGTCTGCACATTGTCGATGCCGACCACGTGTCGCTGGCGGCGCGGCAGCGTCAACGGGCCCGCGGCGACGCGACGCCTTGTCGCACAATCATTCCGCGGCGCGCAGCATCTCCCACGATTTGTCCGTGCCGTGATTGCGGCAAGCGATGCTCCCCGCTCACGTCTTTTTGTTCAGACGAACTGTACAGTTAATCTTTACAGACTACCTGTATATCTATACTCGGTTCGGCATGATCAGTTCCGCAGACCAACGCCCATCCGCGCGCGCCGGAGCGCTCGCAGAAGACCTTCGTTCGCTGGTCGGGAAGCTGAAGCGCCGGCTTCGCGAGCAGACAGGCCCCGAGGAACTGACGCCGTCCCAGGTATCCGTGCTGCTGCGCCTGGAAAAGGATGGCCCCGCGACGGTGTCGAGCCTGGCGCGATCGGAAAAGATGCGCCCGCAATCGATGAGCACCGCGGTCGCTGTCCTTCTGGACGCGGGCCTGGTCAACGGCGCCCCCGATCCGGAAGACGGCCGTCAGACCATCCTGTCGCTCACCAAGGCGTGCCGCGACCGGATCCGGGTCGGCCGCGCCGCCCGTCAGGACTGGCTCTCGCGCACCATTTCGGCGCGGCTTTCATTGCGGGAGCAGGACGAACTGGCCGCCGCCGTCGCCTTGCTCAAGCGACTGGTCGACGATTGATGCGGCCCCGCAGCATCCGCGGCGTGGAACTTGCGTTTGCGGACAGGACATCATCATGGCTCTCACAACGCTCGACCCGATCACTGCCCTCATTGTCGTTGACCTGCAACGCGGCATCGTCGGCTCATCTTCCGTCCATGCCGTGGGCGACGTCGTGGAGCGTGCCAGCACGCTGGCTGCTGCGTTTCGGCGGCATCGCCTGCCGGTCGCGCTGGTCAACGTCGATGGTGGAGCGCCGGGCCGCACCGAGCGGCCGCGTGCCGGCGGACCGTTTCCCGACGGATGGACCGCTCTCATTCCGGAGCTCGATCAACAGCCCGGCGATATCGCCGTGACCAAGCGGACATGGGGCGCATTCGCCAGCACCGATCTCGAAAGCCAGTTGCGATCGCGCGGCGTCACGCAGGTCGTCATTGCGGGCGTCGCCACCGGCACCGGCGTCGAGTCCACCGCGCGCCAGGCCTACGAGGCGGGCTTCAACGTCACCCTTGCCACCGATGCGATGACCGATCCGCGTCGCGAGGCGCACGACTACAGCATCGCAAGCGTCTTTCCGCGGCTCGGCGAGAGCGGCTCGACGCAAGCGATCATCGACTTGCTGGCAACACGGAGCGCGCAGGCATGAATTGGCTTCACCTGGTTTCCTATTTCTTTGGCGGCGCCTTTCTGACGAACGCCATTCCGCATCTCGTCAGCGGCCTGCGAGGCGAGCCGTTCCAAAGCCCATTCGCGCAGCCGCGCGGAGAAGGGCTATCCTCGTCGACGGTCAACGTGTTCTGGGGCTTCTTCAACGTGATCGTCGGATATCTCCTCGTCTGTCGTGTCGGGGAGTTTGCCCTGATGGACACGCGCGACGTCGGCGCGCTCGGACTTGGCGCCCTGCTCCTCAGCCTGTTTTGCGCGCGACACTTCGGCCGGTTCCACGGCGGCAACACGCCGACAGGTTCGTGAGCGTGCCGGCCGCGGGCACGTTTCGCTCACTGCGCAACTTCAATTACCGCGTCTGGGCTGCGGGCGCGCTGGTGTCCAATACCGGAACGTGGATGCAGCGCGCCGCCCAGGACTGGCTCGTTCTCACCGAGCTCACACGGCACAATGCGTCGGCTGTCGGCGTAGTGATGGCGCTCCAGTTCGGACCGCAGCTTCTGCTGATGCCGTGGACGGGTTTCGCGGCCGACCATTTCAACCAACGACGGCTTCTGATCGCGACGCAGGCGACGATGGGCGTGCTGGCCCTGGTCCTTGGTCTTCTCACCGTCACTGGCAAGGTAGAGCTCTGGCACGTCTACGTATTCGCCTTCCTGTTCGGCTGTGCCGCCGCCTTCGACGCCCCGGTGCGCCAGACATTCGTGGCCGAGCTCGTCGGCGACGGCGACCTCTCCAACGCCATCGCGCTGAACTCGACGTCTTTCAACGCCGCACGGATGATCGGGCCCGCAATCGCCGGGATCGTCATCGCCTCGATCGGCACCGGATGGGCGTTCCTGATCAACGCCGCATCCTTCATGGCGGTGCTTGGCTCACTCTCTCTGCTGCGCGCCTCGGAGCTTCGCCCAAACGCGCGGGCTCAGCGGGCCAAGGGCGGCATGACCGAGGGCTTTCGCTACGTCTGGGCGCGCGCGGATCTCAGGGCGATCATGATCATGCTGTTCCTGATCGGCACGTTCGGGCTGAACTTCCCGATCTTCATCTCGACCATGGCGGTCACCGTTTTCCACACCGATGCGCGCGGCTTTGGCCTGCTGTCGTCGACGATGGCGATCGGCACCATCTCCGGCGCATTGCTGGCCGCGGGGCGCGCCGAGCCGCGGTTCGTCTCGCTGCTGCTGGGGGCCGCGACTTTTGGGGCGGGCTGCACGCTGGCCGCGCTTGCACCCAGCTACTGGCTGTTCGCGGGCGCGCTGGTCGTGATCGGCGTGGCCGCCCTCACGGTCACCAATACGTCGAACAGCCTGATGCAACTCTCGACCGAACCGAGGATGAGGGGACGCGTGATGGCGTTGCGCCTCGGGGTGGCGCTTGGCGGCACGCCCATCGGTGCACCGATCGTCGGATGGGTGGCGGACAATCTGGGCCCACGCTGGGCGCTCGGGGTCGGTGCCGCGGCCGGCTTTGCGGCCGCACTCGTGGCGGTCCGCACGATGTCAGCCCCCACCTCGGACGATTGCCTCGAATGAAGGGCGGCCTAGGCGATGGCGGGAGTCGTCAACTCGTCCAGCTTCTGCTTGAGCGCCGTCCCATCAGCCAGGGCGCGCAGCGGCGGGCGCACACGGAGCCAGCCTGCATCGCCGGTCTGCGCCGCGAGGATCGCCTTGAGCGTTGGGAGGAAGGATGGTGACTTCACCACGATGTCGACCGCGGCTTGCATGCGCACTTCGACATCCTTGCCGTCGATCATCGCCTTGACCAGTTCCGGCGCGATATTGGCCATGCCGCAAATAGTGCCGGCTCCGCCGCCGGCGATCGCGCGGGCGATGTCGGTTTCATTGCCGACGGTGATGGCAAGCTCCGGCGCGGCTGCGCGGAATGCCTGGAACTGCTTGAAATCGCCACTGGAGTCTTTCAGGCCCGCAACCAGCTTACCGTAACGCTTGCGCAAGCTTGCGGCGACCGTAGTCGGGATCGCGACGCCGGAGATCTGCGGGATGTGATAGAGATAGGCGCACAGGCGATCGTCGGCGACGCCGTCGATGATTGCCGCGAAGGCATCCTCGATACCCTCGGGCGTGACGCTGCGATCGAAGTAGGGCGGCAACAGCAGCACATGGCGCAGGCCGAGGCCGAGCACGGCGCGCGTCAACGCGATGCTGTCGCTGATGGCGGGAAAGCCGCCGCCGATTCCGATACGTTCCGGCGCAACGCCGGCCTTGAGCATGGCCTCGATGGTCGCGACGCGTTCGGTGACATTGAACGAGGTTCCCTCGCCGGTGGTGCCGAACAGCACGACACCATCGACGCCTTTGGCGAAGAGCTGCTTGGCGTGCGCCGCAAGCTTTGCAGAATCCACGCTGCCGTCGGTCGCCAGCGGTGTCGCCGACGCCACCCAGAACCCGCCAATTGCCTCCGTCATCACACCACCCTTTGCTGCGGTCTCACGCTAAGTCACTGATCCATAACGATCTTTTTCGCCTAACGGAGCCATGTTTTTGCTTTACTTTCTACCTTGTACCTTACATACAAGAAGGACGCAAATCCCTGTCGCAGCAGGCGCGCGACAGTCGCGGCCGGATTTTTGAGGAGGTCTTGCATGGACATGGTGACCCCCGCGGAGCGTCCCGACCAATTGCTCGGCGCCTTGCGCGACAAGCTCGGCGCGGCCGCCGTGCTGATCGGCGCGGATGTGCCGGCGCGCAATTGCAACGACTGGAGCGCGAGCCTGCCGCAGACGCCGCGCGCGGTGATCCGTCCGCTCGACGCGCAGGGCGTGGCCGATGCGGTTACGACCTGCCGGCAGGCGCACCTGCCGTTCGTGCCGCAGGGCGGATTGACCGGACTGTGCCGCGGCGCCTCGCCTGAAGCGGGCTGGGTCGCGATCTCGCTGGAGCGCATGACCGGCATCGAGGAGATCGATCGCGCCTCGATGACGATGACGGTGAAATCAGGCACGCCGCTGGAGACGATCCAGAAGGCCGCGGATGAAGCCGGCTTCTTCTTTCCGCTCGATCTCGGCTCGCGCGGCTCCTGCGCGATCGGCGGCAATCTCTCCACCAATGCCGGCGGCAACCGCGTGATCCGCTACGGCATGACGCGCGAGCTGGTGCTCGGCCTCGAGGTGGTTCTGCCTGACGGCACCATCATCACCAATCTCAACAAGCTGATGAAGAACAATGCGGGCTACGATTTGAAGCATCTCTTCATCGGCTCGGAAGGCACGCTCGGCATCATCACCCGCGTGGTGCTGAAGCTGTTCCCGAAGCCGCGCTCGACCATGGCGGCGCTCTGCGCGCTGAAGGATTACGCGGCGGTGATCGACTTGCTCGGGGCCGCACGCAGCGGGCTCGGCCCGCTGCTGTCGGCGTTCGAGGTGATGTGGCCGGATTATTGGGACGTGATCACCACACGCGCCGGCGTGAAGCCGCCGGTCGCCGCGGGTCACGGTCTTTACGTGCTGGTGGAAGCGCAGGGGACTGACGAGAGTGTCGATGCGCCGCGCTTCCAAAGCTGGCTCGAAGAGCTGATGGAGCGCGGGCTGCTGGCCGACGCCGCCGTGGCGCAATCGCTGGCGCAGACGCAGGCCTTCTGGCGCGTACGCGACATCTGCGCCGAGTTCGGCCAGGTGCTGGGCCCGCACATCTCCTACGACATCGGCCTCGCCGTGGCGCGGATGGACGAGTTCGCCACGCGCTGCAAGGCAGCGTTGGCCTCCGGCATCAAGGGCTGCGAGAGCGTCTATTACGGCCATATCGGCGACGGCAATCTGCACCTCGTCTCCTGGGTCACCGGGCTCGCCGTCGCGCAGCAGCCGAAGGAGGAGATGGACGCGATCATCTACGGTCTCGTGCGCGAGATGGGCGGCAGCGTCTCCGCCGAGCACGGCATCGGCACGCTGAAGAAGAAGTGGCTGGGCCATGCCCGGAGCGAGCCCGAGATCGCGCTGATGCGGACGCTGAAGGCCGCGCTCGATCCCGATCATCTGCTCAATCCCGGCAAGGTGATCTGAGAGCAGCCATGCGATCGCTGAAGCTCGATACGCCGAAATCGCTGTCGCAGCGGGTGATGCAGCGGCTGCGCCAGGCGATCATCGACGGCGAATTCGCGCTCGGCGCTGCGATCTCCGAGGAGATGGTGGCGAATTCCTTCGGCGTCAGCCGCACGCCGGTGCGCGAGGCGATGGGCCAGTTGCAGGCGCAGGGCCTCGTGGTGATCCGCCCGCAGGTCGGCAGCTTTGTCTTCACGCCGAGCGACGAGGACATCACTGCGCTCTGCACTTTCAGGATCGCGCTGGAGCCCAAGGCCGCCGGGCTCGCGTTCGATCACGATCGCAACGGTGCGGTCGCGGCCATGACCGACGCGATCGCGGCGATGGAGCCCGCGGTCGAGGCGAGGGACAACATCGCCTATGGCCGGGCCGATGCCGCCTTCCACGAGGCGCTGTTCACCCATTGCGGCAACCGCTACCTCGTCGAAGCCTACCAGCTCGCAGCCAGCCGCGTCGCGGCGCTGCGCACCAATTTGACCTCGCCGATCGACGTGCGCACCCGCACGTCATTCGACGAGCACCGCGCACTGCTCGATCTGTTCGCGCGCGGCGAGCATGCCGCGTTCGAAGCGCTGATGACCACGCACATCACCAATTCGGGCGTGGTCTACGCCCGAGCCTTGAAAGTCGAGGCGAAGGTGGGCTGAGCTCTTCTACCGCCCGTCGTTCGGACCCGGCCTGTCCAGGAAGTCCAGCGCGGTGTTGACCTGCTCGAGCTGCTGCTCGATCCTGTCGCGGTCCTCGACGGCTTGCGCCTTCTCGAGCTCCTCCACGAGTTTCTGCTTCCGCGCCAGCAGGTTCTCTATGACCGTACTCACAAGTCCCCCATCACCCCGAAGCGAGCGTCAAGGCAAAAATCCGGTTGCGGGCACTGGCGCCGGGATCGTCCGAGCCGCGCGAGCAGAGCGCGCGCCGGTGCCTAGATCAGAATGTTCGCGGGCGAGGTTGGTTCCTTCAAATGAACCACGGCGCGGGGCCGATGGAACTATTGGCGCAGGCTGACCGCCGTCAGAAATTTCCTTGCCCATGAAGCAATCGCAGATCCGATGCCGGCCGCGGTGAGAGCCCGGACGACGGCTCGCTGAAGAGCATGCGCGGCGCGCGCGGTGTTTCGGGGGCTGAGGCGATGCTCGTGAGCGACACCGACACAACAGGGGCGCGGGTGACGGAGACCGAGAACACCGCCAGCAGCGCGCAAAGCATGCAGAGCCTCATCCGCACCGTCCTGCGATCAGTGATCGGCAGAAGCAGGAAAAACAACATCGCCAGGATCAGCAGCGCATCGAACAGAAACATGGATCTCTCCCTTGCAACGGATGGGAGGATGACGCGGCGCGTATCGGCCCGTATGTGGATCGTGTCACAGTCCGGCGACGCAGCCCCGCGCGCGATTGGCGCTGCCGAATTGCGCGCCACGCGGGAACCGGAATCGGAGGGGACAGCCCATCGATCGGTTGTATTCGCGGCCCCGGAGTCCTATGCGTATGCGCATGGACACCCAGATCATCATCGCCGAAAAGCCCCTGATGGCCCAGGCGCGCCCGCGCAAGCCGGCGCCGTTCCTCCCCATGAGCCGCGTCGAGATGGACGCGCTCGGCTGGGATGCCTGCGACATCGTGCTGGTGACCGGGGACGCCTATGTCGACCATCCGAGCTTCGGCATGGCGATCATCGGCCGGCTGCTGGAGGCGCAAGGTTTTCGGGTCGGCATCATCGCGCAGCCGGACTGGCACTCGGCCGAGCCCTTCAAGGCGCTCGGCAAGCCAAGGGTGTTCTTCGGCGTCACCGGCGGCAACATGGACTCCATGGTGAACCGCTACACCGCGGACCGCCGCATCCGCAGCGACGATGCCTATACGGCGGGCGGCGAAGGCGGCAAGCGGCCGGACCGCTGCACCATCGTCTATGCCCAGCGCTGCCGCGAGGCGTTCAAGGACGTGCCGGTCGTGCTCGGCGGCATCGAGGCCTCGCTGCGCCGGATCGCGCATTACGACTACTGGTCCGACAAGGTGCGCCGCTCGGTGCTGGCCGACGCCAAGGCGGACCTCTTGCTCTACGGCAATGCCGAGCGTGCCGTCGTCGAGGTCGCACAGCGCCTGGCCGCCGGCGAGACGCCGCGCGAGCTCGACGACATCAGGGGCGTCGCGCTGTTCCGCCGCGTGCCGGAGGACTATTCGGAGCTGCACGCCGACGACCTCGATTCCGCCGATGAAGGCGCTTCGCGGACGAAGGGCCTGACCGTGATCCGGCTGCCGGCGCTCGAGCAGGTCGAGCAGGACAAGGAAGCCTATGCCCGCGCGTCACGCGTGCTGCACCGGGAGAGCAATCCCGGCAATGCGCGGCCGCTGGTGCAGCGTCATGGCGACCGCGATCTCTGGCTCAACCCGCCGCCGATCCCGCTGACCAGCGACGAGATGGACGCGGTCTACGACCTGCCTTACGCGCGCGCCCCGCATCCGTCCTATGGCGACGCGAAGATTCCCGCCTGGGACATGATCAAGTTCTCGGTGACGATCATGCGCGGCTGTTTCGGCGGCTGCACCTTCTGCTCGATCACCGAGCATGAAGGCCGCATCATCCAGAACCGCTCGGAAGGCTCGATCCTGCGCGAGATCGAAAAGATCCGCGACAAGACGCCGGGCTTCACCGGCGTGATCTCCGACATCGGCGGCCCCACCGCCAACATGTACCGGATGGCGTGCAAGGACCCGAAGGTCGAGGCGGCGTGCCGGCGGCCATCCTGCGTCTTCCCGGAGATCTGCCCGAACCTCAACACCTCGCATGACGATCTGATCCGGCTCTATCGCAAGGTGCGCGAGACCAAGGGCATCAAGAAGGTGATGGTCGCCTCCGGCGTGCGCTACGACCTTGCGGTCGAGAGCCCCGAATACATCAAGGAGCTCGTCACCCATCACGTCGGCGGCTATCTGAAGATCGCGCCCGAACATACCGAGCGCGGCCCGCTCGACAAGATGATGAAGCCCGGCATCGGCGCCTACAACCAGTTCAAGCGGATGTTCGATGCCGCGGCCGAGCAGGCCGGCAAGAAATATTACCTGATCCCCTATTTCATCGCGGCGCATCCGGGCACGACCGACGAGGACATGATGAACCTCGCGCTCTGGCTCAAGAAGAACCGCTACCGCGCCGACCAGGTGCAGACGTTCCTGCCCTCGCCGATGGCGACGGCCACCGCGATGTACCACACCGGCGTCAATCCCTTGCGCGGCGTGCGCCGCGGCGGCAGCGACAAGGTCGAGGCGATCAAGGGCCTGCGCCAGCGCCGCCTGCACAAGGCCTTCCTGCGCTACCACGATCCCGACAATTGGCCGGTGCTGCGCGAGGCGCTGAAGGCGATGGGCCGCGCCGACCTGATCGGCTCCCGCCCCGACCAGCTCGTCCCCGCGCACCAGCCGCCCGGCACCGGCAAGGCCGCCGGCACACGGCGACCCGTGCGCCCCGGCGACAAGACGCAGCGGTTCACGACCAAGGGCCTGCGGGTGATGAAGTAGCGGGCCGCCCGCCTCCTAGAGATCGAGCACCACCGTCCCCGACACGGCGTCCGTCACGCCGCGTCCGCCACCCTGGTCCTCGAGCACCGAGCGGAAACCATCGAGTGTCTTGATCATCGCGGGCCGCGCCGCGACCATCGCGTCCTGGCTGGACCAGGTGCCGATCAGGCAGAACGTCTGCTCGCCGGTCTTGATGATGACGCCGTGCTCCAGGCCCGGCCATTTGGCCTTGCCGTTGCGGTGCGCGTCGAGGAAGGCGGCTTCCTCACCCGGCTTCACCTTGAACCTGACCACGTTATAAACCTGCATGGTGCGCCTCCTGAAAATGAACGGATGAAAACGGGCACCGCGCCACAGGACGAAAAATCCATACGGTCGCCCTGACCGAATGTGCCCCTCGCGCGCGGGGCCGTCACCGTGACAAATCATCATGGCGACCAGGGTCCGTTGGTGCCCGCCACAACAAGAATGTCGAAAACAACCCCATGCACAGTAGCCGGGGATAGCGAAATCAAAGACTTAAAGCGCAACGCGCTCGGGATCGGCCGTCATCGCCTTCAGCTCATCGTTCCAACGTGACATTTCCGAAAAACCGCAATTTCGCTTGACCCGTCGGGCAAAACAGGGGCATGATGGCATCGTCGGGCGTATGGGACGAGCAAGCCCCGGCGCTACTCCGTATCGATATCCTCAAGCTTCACGCCGCGGCCCGCGCAGGCTGCTTCGTGCCTGTTCAACGCGTTGCAGGAAACGAGGATCGTACTCCAATCGGTAGTCGGAACAGTCGTACTCCGATTCAGATCCAATTAGCTCGCCGGCCGGCTTGCCGTGACGCGTGATGACGATCTCCTGCGTCTCGGCCTCACGAAGGTAGCGAGACAAATCGTCCTTGATCTCGGAGAGCGGGACCTCTTTCACTCCGGATTTCCGAACTGTGCGAGCCATGATCTGGCCTCAGGTGGTGTCGAGGGCACTATGGCCAATTGTAAACCCGAACTTCCAGCTCGCCCAAATGTCAGAAGACTAATCTCGCCAGATCCTCCATAGATACCGCCCATGAAAAAAATCGGATTCCTGTCCTTCGGCCACTGGACGCCCTCGCCGCAATCGCAGACCCGCTCGGCGAGCGACACGCTGCTGCAATCGATCGAGCTTGCCGTTGCGGCGGAACAACTCGGCGCGGACGGCGCCTATTTCCGTGTGCATCATTTCGCGCGGCAGCTTGCCTCGCCCTTTCCGCTGCTGGCGGCCGTCGGCGCCAGGACCAGCACAATCGAGATCGGCACAGCCGTGATCGACATGCGCTACGAGAACCCGCTCTACATGGTGGAGGATGCCGGCAGCGCCGATCTCATCGCCGGCGGGCGGCTCCAGCTCGGCATCAGCCGCGGCTCGCCGGAGCAGGTGATCGACGGCTGGCGCTATTTTGGCTACCAGCCGGCCGAGGGCCAGAGCGACGCCGACATGGGCCGGCGCCATGCCGAGGTGTTTCTCGACCTCCTGCGCGGCGAGGGTTTTGCAAAACCCAATCCGCAGCCGATGTTTCCGAATCCGCCGGGGCTGCTGCGCCTCGAGCCGCATGCGCAGGGCTTGCGCGAACGGATCTGGTGGGGCGCAGGCTCGAACGCGACCGCCGTGTGGGCGGCGAAGCACGGCATGAATTTGCAGAGCTCGACGCTGAAGAACGACGAGACCGGCGAAGCCTTTCACGTGCAGCAGGCCGCCCAGATCCGCAGCTATCGCGCCGCATGGAAGGAAGCCGGCCACGCCCGCGAGCCCCGTGTGTCGGTCAGCCGCAGCATTTTTGCGCTGATGAATGATCGCGACCGCGCCTATTTCGGCGGCGAGCGCGGTGGCGAAGACCAGATCGGCTTCATCGATCCGCAAACGCGCGCGATCTTCGGCCGCTCCTATGCCGCCGAGCCCGATGTGCTGATCGAGCAGCTGCGGCAGGACGAGGCGATCGCGGAGGCGGATACGCTGCTGCTGACGATCCCGAACCAGCTCGGCGTCGCCTATTGTGCGCATGCGATCGAGGCGATCTTGACCCACGTCGCGCCGGCGCTGGGGTGGCGGTGAGACGACACTGCTGTACGTGTTCCGCCTGTCGTCGGCGAGAGGCAAATCAGCAAAAACGGCGCGCCGCAGCCGACGAAGGCTGTTCAACGGAACTTGCGCGATCGGCCGAAGAGTCGTCGTCGTACGCGCGTTCAGAACGAAGACGCAAGAGACTCCACGCGCCGAAATCGAGCTCGCGTTACGGAGAGCCAATGAGATCACATGACGATCCCGTTCGAACAGCCGGCTGATCTTGTCGTGGGGCGATTGTGCCCAATTGAAAGGAAGTTACATGACAATCCCGTTCGAGAAGCTCAAGGCTCGCCTTCTGGCCAACCCAAAGGTCAAGGCCGAGTATGACGCGCTCGCTCCGGAATTCGAGATCGCCGCTGAGCTGCTCAGGGCACGCTTGCGGGCTGGTTTCTCGCAGTCCGAATTGGCTGCCCGAATGGGCACCAGCCAGTGGACGATTGCCCGACTCGAGAGCGGGCAAACGCTGCCGAGCACGAAGACACTCTTGCGTTACGCCGAAGCGACCGGCAGCAAGTTCCGCGTGCGGTTATCGGCGGCCTGATCTGCTATCCAGCCACTCTCACCCCGCCTTCACACCCGCATCAATCAACATCTGCGCCGCCGCAAGCGCCGACTGCGCCGGGCCGTCTTCCGATTGCTGGCCGGTGACGTAGATGCCTTCGATCAGCAGCAAGAGCGCATCGCCGAGCACGGCCGGCTGGCGCGCGCCCATGGCGGCGGCGAGTTCGCGCAGGCGCTTGCGAAAGACTTTCTTGTGGGCTTCGGCGACCTGGCGGGCCGGATTGTCGCGCGAGGGATATTCCACCGCGGCGTTGCTGAGGCCGCAGCCGCGATAGCCCTTGCGCACGGCGCGCGACGATAGCTCGCCGATATAGGCGAGCACATGGTCGCGGGCGTTGGCGTAGGATTTGCCGCCGGGGCGCTCGAAATTCTCCCAGAAGCTCAGATCGTAGTCGCGCAAATAGGCGGCGGCGAGATCGTCCTTGGAGGCGAAGCTGCGATAGAGGCTGGGCTTGGTCACGCCGGCCCGGTCCACCACCTCGTCGACGCCGACGGCGCGGATGCCCTCGCGGTAGAACAGCTCGCTGGCGGAGGCGCGGATCCGGTCGGCGGCCCGGAGCGGCGGATCCGCCGGCGCTTCGACTTTCTTCTTCATCGGTTTCGCTGCCTTCCAGATGGGCTTGACAATGTTACTGACCGGTACGTACGAATGCCGCATCGCAATACGTACCGGTAAGTAACATGCCCCCTTCCTCCGTTCAACCTGCCTCCGTTCAATCCGCCGCCGTCTCAAGGCGGCCGTTCGGTCCGAACTACGCCTTCGTGGTCGTCGCCGTGATTTTCCTGGCGCTGCTCGCCGCCGCCGGCCTGCGCGCGACGCCGGGCGTGCTGATGCTGCCGCTGCAAAAGGCCTTCGGCTGGGACGTCAGCGTGATCTCGTCGTCGGCAGCGGTCGGCATCTTCCTCTATGGCCTCGCCGGTCCCTTCGCCGCCGCCGTGATGCAGCGCTTCGGCATCCGCCGAACGGTGCTGGCTGCGCTGGCGCTGATGTCGGCATCGACGGCTGCGAGCTATTTCATGACCGCGCCATGGCAATTGTTCCTGACCTGGGGGCTGCTCTCCGGGATCGGCTCGGGCGCGGTCGCCAACGTGCTCGGCGCCACCATCGTCAACCGCTGGTTCACCAGCAATCGCGGTCTCGTCATGGGACTTTTGACCGCGAGCACCGCCACCGGCACGCTCATCTTCATGCCGGGCCTTGCCGCGCTGGTCGAATGGGGCGGCTGGAGGCCGGTGGTGCTGACGGTGGCCGCCTGCTGCGCGGCGCTGATTCCGCTGGTGTACGTTCTGGTGCCGGAGCGGCCCGCCTCGATCGGCCTGCGCTCCTACGGCAGCCCGCATGAGGATCAGCCGGCGGCGCAGGCGCAGGGCAATCCGTTCGTCGCGGCGATCAGCAACCTCGTCCGCGCGGCGAAGACGCCGACCTTCTGGTTCCTGTTCGCGACCTTCTTCATCTGCGGCTTCACCACCAACGGCCTCGTCGGCACTCACCTGATCGCGTTCTGCGGCGACCACGGCATCTTCGAGGTGCAGGCCGCGGGCCTGCTCGCATTGATGGGGTTCTTCGACCTGTTCGGGACCACGCTGTCGGGCTGGCTCACCGACCGTTTCGATCCGCGCAAGCTGCTGTTCTTCTATTACGGCCTGCGCGGGCTCTCGCTGATCTACCTGCCCTACTCCGACTTCTCCCTGGTCAGCCTGACGGTGTTCGCAGCGTTCTACGGGCTCGACTGGATCGCGACCGTGCCGCCGACCGTGCGCATCGCCAACGAGACGTTCGGCGACAAGAACGCGCCGCTGATCTTCGGCTGGGTGGTCGCCGGCCATCAGTTAGGGGCGGCCAGCGCCACTGTCTTCGCCGGCTTCATGCGCTCGGCGCAGGGGGATTATCTGCAGGCCTTCATGATCGCGGGCGCAACCGGCGTCGTTGCGGCCGTGCTGTCGCTGATGATCGGCCGGCGGCCGGTGCAGCCGGCGCTCGCCACGGCGTGAAGGTTTACGCGGATGATCCGAGGTGCTTCGGCACCTCGGGCTGCGCCCCCTCAGGCCGCCCGGACCGAGTCCAGGAATTTGCCGACTTCGAGCTTGAGCCGATTGCTGTCGCCGGACAGCGACCGCGCCGCAGACAGCACCTGCGAACAGGCCGAGCCGGTTTCGGAAGCGCCACGCTGCACGTCGGTGATGTTGGCGGAAACCTGCTGGGTGCCGTGCGAAGCCTGCTGCACGTTGCGGGAGATTTCCTGGGTCGCCGCGCCCTGCTCCTCCACCGCGGAAGCGATCGTCGATGAGATCTCCGACAGCTTTTCGATGGTTCTGCTGATGTCCTGAATGGCTCCGACCGATTCTTGCGTCGCGGTCTGAATGCCCGCGATCTGCTGGCCGATTTCGCCGGTGGCTTTCGCGGTCTGCTCGGCGAGCGCCTTCACTTCCGACGCCACGACCGCGAAGCCGCGGCCGGCCTCGCCGGCACGCGCCGCCTCGATGGTGGCGTTCAGCGCCAGCAGATTGGTCTGGCCCGCGATCGTATTGATCAGCTCGACGACGTCCCCGATGCGGCCTGCCGCCTTCGACAGCTCGCTGACCCGCTCGTTGGTGATGCGGGCCTGGCCGACCGCATCGGTGGCCATTCGCGCCGATTGCTGCACCTGGCGGCTGATCTCGGTGACGGATGACGCCATTTCCTCGGTAGCGGCGGCGACCGACTGCACATTCGTGGACGCTTCCCCGGACGCGGCGGCGACCATCGTGGTGAGGCCCTGTGCACGCTCGGCGGTCGAGCTCAGCGTCGAGGCGGAAGCTTCCAGTCTGGTCGCTGCCGACGACACGGTTTCGACGATCTCGCCCACGGCGGTTTCGAAGGTGTCGGCGAGCTTGATCATGTCGGCCTTGCGCTGCCCCACGGCGCGCTTGTCCTGATCCGCCTTGGCATCGGCTTCATCCCGCGCTCTCCGTTCGGCATTCTCGCGGATGACGACGACCGTCTTGGCGACATCGCCGACTTCGTCGCCGCGATTTGCGCCGGGGATTTCGATCGTCAACTCGCCGCCCGCCATCTTGCCGAGTGCGCCACTCAGGCGAGTCAGGGGCCTTGAAACGCCGACGAAGGTAAAGATCACCGAACCGATGAGCGACAGCATCATGATGATGGCCATGACGAAACTCAGACGGTTCGCCTGGCCGAGCTCGGCCGCGGCCTGCGCCTTGGCTTCTCCGGCGCCCTTTTCGGCGACGTCGACTGCCGTTCGCATCAACTCCAGGATCTGGTTCGCAACCGGCAGTGCCTTGACCTCGACGAGCTGTTTCTTGCCGGCTTCCGCCTGAATCGCCTCGTGAGTCGCTGCGGAAAATTTCTTCACGATGGTCGCGAGCGAACCGATGGTGGCGAGAAGTCCCGCGTCGCTGACGATGCTCCTGGCACTGTCCAGCGTGTCATCCAGTCCGCCGGTACGATTGTCGATCACGTTCTTCTGGCTCTCGTCGCCGGTTGCGATCAATTGCCAGGTCGCCGAACGAACCGAATTGAACATTGAATCGGCTTCGTTCAGAACCTTTTCGACGTCGGTCCGGTTTGCCGCGCGTATCAGCGCCGACGACAGCAGCAGGTCTTCAAACGTCTTGGTCCACTCGGCGGAGCGGTCGTTCCGCCTCTTGGTGATCTCGAAGATCCTGAGCTGGGTCTTTCCGATGTCCGCGGCCTGGTTGTCGTATTCGGCGGCAAGGGATCTGATTTTCTGCAGCCGGTCCTTGTCGGGCGGATTGGCGACATTGCCGATCGCAACGTCGAGTTCCCTGCTCACGGCGGTAAAGGCGGCGTTGAGGTCGCCCAGACCCTTCTCCAGCTCCGACGGATTCTTCGACTGCCTGATATCGCGGACCGCCAGCTCCATGCCCCGCAAGCCAATGTTTGCTTGAAGGGTGTGATCGGCGATCGTCTGCTGCAGGCTGGCGCGGTGCTGGGCTGAATTGATGGTCGCCTCCGAGACCATCTGGTTGGCGACCATGGCTCCCGAAAGGAGAATGCCGAACAGGCCTACGGCGCCAAGTTTGTAACCAATGCGATTGAGCTTGAGCATGTTGGCGAACTGTCCCCATTCTGAATGACAGACGTTTTCGGGTGAGCGGACCAAGCCCCACGAGCCGCAATCAGGCGGCGGGAAGCTTAATCGGCCGGCATTATTTTATGGTTAATTCGGCTTCCGTAGACTGACGGGCCAGAACGCCGGCGCAGGACAACCGTTCGTCCGCGGGCGACCACGGCATCCTCGAGGTGCAGGCCGCGCGCCACGACGTGATCGCACGCGAGAGGCTCCGATGCGTTGACGCATTCTGCGATGGCGCGACTTGAGGTCGCGATTGACTTCAGCCGGAAGCCGCAGCGCTCAGCTGATGTTGAGCAGGATCCGCCCCGACTCGCCGCTGCGCATCAAATCCAGCGCCTCGTTGATGTCATCGAGCGCGAACTGGTGGGTCACGATCCCGCGGTAACTGACCTTGCCGGCCTCGTCGAGGCGAACGAGGCGCGGGATATCGCGCGCCGGTTGGCATTGCCCGCCTTCCGAGCCCTTCAGCACCTTATCGAAGTGCAGCGGCAGCGTGTAGATCTCGACCTTCTCGCGGGGAACACCGACAAGGATGCAGCGGCCCTTCTTGGCGGTGACCTCGTAGGCGAGCTCGATCAAGTTCCTGACGCCGGTGGTCTCGACCACCTTGTCGGGTCCGTCGGCCCCCGTGATGGACCGAACCGCGGCGGCGACATCCTTCACCGCCTCGGAGTTGATGGTGTGGGTGGCGCCGAACTGCCTCGCCATCTCCAGCTTGTTGTCGAGACGGTCGATCGCAATGACCGGATGGGCGCCGACCATGGCAGCGAACTGCACGATGTTCAGCCCGACGCCGCCGACGCCGAACACGACGACGGCTTCGCCGATGGCGATCTGTGCATCGTTGTTGACGACGCCGAGCGCGGTCGTCACTGCGCAGCCGAGCAGCGGCGCGCTCGTGCGATCGATCGAAGAGGGAACGGGCGTGACGCGATTTTCTGACACCACGGCATATTCGTTGAAGGTGGTGACCCAGCCCGCGTTGAGACGCCTGCCGCGCCAGGAATAGACCGGCGTATTGGACTGGACGCCCTTGCCCGGCCGCCAATGCATGACGACGGTGTCGCCCCGCTTGCAGGAGACGACGCCGGGGCCGGTCTCGACGATGGTCGCCAGCGCTTCGTGCCCCAGAAGGTGCGGCAGGAACTTGTCGACGCCCTTGACGGCGTCGATCTCGTTGATCTGTGCGCCGCAGATGCTCGACGTGTGCACGTGCGCAAGCACCTGGCCGTGCTCGAGCCTGTCAGGCAAGGCAAACTCGTCGACGATCAGCGGCTTGCCCGATTCGACGAGAATCGCCGCCTTGGCGGTCTTGATATCCATGAGCCGCGCCCGGTCACTCGAAATAGATGAATTCGTAATCGCCGGTGTAACCAAGCTTTCCGTACAGCCAGATCCATTCGGAGGTGTGCAGAATGGACTCCGCCGTCAGCGCCCAGCATTCGAGGTTGTGCAGTTCGGCAACGGTCCGGTAGCCCTCGACCATGACGTATTTGTTCTTGCCGACCCGCTCGATCTCCTTGAGCGCGGCATCGAGCTCATAGAGCCTGAGATTGTGCAGGGTGCCGAGCGAGATGACGAGGTCGAAGCTGCCGTCGCCATAGGGATAGACGTCCTGGGCGCGATAATTGAACAGATACGGCCTCACCTGCTCATGCGAATTCGCCAGACCGTGCTTGGAGATATCGAAGCCCGTGACCTTCAGGCCCGGCAGGATCTTCTGCATCTCGTACAGCAGGAAGCCCTTGCCGCAGCCGACGTCGAGCACGCTGGACTCATTCGTCAGGCCATAGGTCTCGATCAGCGCCTTGGCGACCGGCGCCCAGCGCCCCTCGATGAAGCGGTAGCCGCCATAGCCGAAGCGGCGGTCGCCATCCCAGTAATCGGCCTCGTATTCCCGCGCCTTCAGCGAGCAGCCGATCTTGTCGTCGTTCATGCGGCCCATGTAGTCGCGCTTGGTCGCAGTATGCAGCGGCGTCACGATATTCAGGAGTCGTCCCATTGAGCCCTCGGATTCCAGCACGCGAAGATCGCCTCGACCAGCCTGGGGAGCGCTGCGTCGTGAGCTACGACTCACTACCACTTGTGCTGAAGATGATCATTGTTTCAGATCAACCATCGTAGGGCGGGCCGGTGGCGCAGCGCCGATGTCACGCCGACGCTTTGGCCGGCTCCGACATCGTCACCCGGTTCCTGACGCTGGGTCGTTCCTGCATCCTGACGTACCAGGCGCGAAGGGCCTCGCACTCCGCGGGCACCGGCAGCTTCAGCAGCTCCGCAAAGATCAGGCCGCCGATGACCGCGATGTCGGCCATCGAGAAGGCCTCGCCGGCGACGAACGGTTGCTTCTTCAGAATGCCGTCGAAGTAGTGCATGCCCCTGAAGGCCTTGTCGCGCTGACGCAAGCCCCATTCGGCGTTCTGATAGATCTCGACCTCGGGCCCAAGCCCCGGCGTTGCGTGATGAAAGTACACACTGATCGCGTCGAGCAGCTCCAGCTCGGCGCGCTTGTTCATCATGTGGATCATGCCCTTTTCGCGCGGCGTCCTGCCGGTGAGCACGGGCGCGCCGTCGAGCGCGTCGAGATATTCGGTGATGGCGGTGCATTCGCTGATGAATGTGCCGTCCTCGAGCTCGAGCACCGGCAGCGTGCCTGAGTAGTTCTTGGCGAGGAACTCGGGTGTCTTGTGCTCGCCCTTCCACAGATTGACCGACACGAAGGTGATGCGCGGCCGCAGATTCTTCTCGGCAATGGCGATACGGACGCGGGCCGGGTAAGGGCCGGTGGCCCAGTCATGGATCTTCATCGCGGAACCTCTCTGTTTATCTACCTGCCACTTGGTAGATAACCATAACCTTCCAAATCGTGCAGTCAAAGCCTATCTGTCACTTGGTAGATAACGAAGCGGTGAGGCGCCGACATGAGTTCCAGCGCGCGGGAAGCCATCATGGCGGCCGCCAGACGCACCGCACAGGCGCACGGCTATGGCGGCCTGAACTTCCGCGATCTCGCCGCCGAGGTCGGTATCAAGGCCGCAAGCATCCACTATCATTTCCCGAGCAAGGCCGATCTCGGCGCCGCAGTCGCCAGACGCTATTGGGAAGACACCGCAGCGGCGCTCGACGCCATGCTGGTCGAAACCCCGGATCCCCGGCGCTGCCTGCACCGCTATCCCGAAATCTTTCGCAAGGCGCTCGAGAACGGCAACCGCATGTGCCTGTGCAGCTTCATGGCTGCCGAGCATGACGACCTGCCGGACGCGGTGAAGCGGGAGGTGCAGGCCTTTGCCGATGTGAATATCGCCTGGCTGGGCAAGGTCCTGTCCGCCGCGGCGCTGGCCGGCCCCGGGGAGAGCGAACCGCGCGCCCGCGCGATCTTCGCCGCCATCGCCGGCGCCCAGCTCCTTGCGCGGAGCCGCTCGGATCTCCCGCTCTACGACGCCTTGATCGACAGCTACCGCGCGGCCGGTCTGCTGCCGGCATGACGGACGGTTCCCGCGGGATCGCCCCGATGACCCCACGAGGGTGGCGGCAAGAGAGTGGCGGCAACGCACGATTGCGTGCACCATGACGGTCGATTCGAACTTCGTGGACGCCTGCGGCGCTCACTCTGGTGTCGCGGACGATTTCGGTGTCGGGGAGGACTTCATGCGTAAGCCCGAACGCAAGCTCGGCTAGCGTTGGCCGAAATGCATCATCATGCGGCGTTTCACGATCCCGTTCTGGTCGCGTTATCGATTCTGATCGCGGCCCTCGCCTCCTATACAGCGCTGGACCTGGCGACCCGCATGCGGGCTGCTTCAGGACGGGCACGTCGATCCTGGCTGGTCGCCGCGGCGATCGCCATGGGCGGCGGCATCTGGTCGATGCATTTCGTCGGCATGCTGGCCTTCAGCCTGCCTGGAATCGAGATCTCCTACGATCCAATCCTGACTCTGCTCTCCCTGGTCATTCCGATTGTCGTCGCCGCTGCCGCCTTTGCCGTCGTCGGACGACGCCCGCAGGCGCTGCTCGCATCCGGCTTCGCGATGGGACTTGGCATCTCCGGCATGCACTATACCGGCATGGCCGCGATGCGGATGGCGGCCCTCATCCAATATGATCCCCGCTGGGTCGTGGTCTCGATCCTGATCGCGATCACCGCCTCGATCGTGGCGCTCTGGCTCGCCTTTCGCAACACCAACGCGGTCCAGCGGCTGTTCGCGGGCCTGGTGATGGGCCTCGCGGTCTCGGGCATGCACTATTCCGCGATGGAAGGCGCCATGTTCCTGCCGACGGGCATCATGGCCCGGCAGGCGGGACATCCCGGCGTCGGTCAGGCGCCGCTGGCGTTCCTGCTCGCCGGCATCACCATCATGATCCTGAGCATCGGGATCGCGGCTGCCGTCTATGACCGGGCATCGGCGGAGCGCGCCCAACGCGAGACCGACGTCCTGAGGCGCAGCGAAGAACGCTTTCGGCTGCTCGTCGAGGGTATCGTCGACCACGCGATCTTCATGCTCGATCCGGACGGGCGCGTGGGCAACTGGAATCTCGGCGCGCGCCGGCTGATGGGCCATGGCGACGACATCGTCGGGACGAGCTACGCCATTTTTCACACCGAGGAAGATTGTGCGGCCGGAGCACCCGCGCGCGCGCTCGTCGAAGCCGAGCGGGACGGGAAGTCCGCCATCGAAGGCTGGCGGGTGCGCAAGGACGGCAGCCGCTTCTGGGCGGAGGCGACGATCGTCGCGGTCCGCAACGACAGCGGCGCCATCGCCGGCTTTGCCAACATCGTGCGCGACGTCAGCGAACGGCGACGGGCGCAGGAAGCACTGGATCGCGCGCGCGAAGCGCTGATGATGTCGCAGAAGATGGAGACCATCGGCCAGCTCACCGGCGGCGTCGCCCACGACTTCAACAACCTGCTCGCAGCCGTTCTCGGCAGCCTCGAGCTTCTGAAGAAGCGACTGCCGACGGACGATCCGAAAATCCAGCGCCTGGTGGAGAACGCGATGCAGGGCGCGGTGCGCGGCGCCTCCCTGACCCAGCGCATGCTCGCATTCGCGCGCAAGCAGGATCTGCGGCCGGCGGTCGTGGACGTCCGCGAGCTGGTGCGCGGCATGGCGTCATTGCTGAAATTCGAGGCCGGAATTGATGTCGAGACGCGCTTCCCGATGCATCTGCCGAAGGTGAAGGTCGACGCGAACCAGCTCGAACTGGCGATCCTCAACCTCGCGGTCAACGCGCGCGATGCAATGCCGGACGGCGGCCTGATCACCATCGCCGCGCGCGAGGAGCAGGGCGAAGGCGGGCTTTCGGGCAGCGGCTATGTTGCGCTCTCGGTGAGCGACACCGGCTGCGGCATGAGCGAGGAGATCCTCAGGCATGCCCAGGAACCGTTCTTCACGACCAAGGGCGTCGGCAAAGGCACCGGGCTCGGCCTGTCGATGGTCCACGGACTTGCCGAGCAGTCCGGCGGCAGGCTCGTCTTGAAGAGCCGTCCCGGAGAGGGCACGACCGCCGACATCTGGCTGCCGATCGCCGAGGAGACCGCGGTGCCAGACCTGCGCATGGCGGCTCCGGCCCCCGTCGCACGGGCCGGCCGGCAGCTGTCCGTGCTCGTCGTCGACGACGACCTGCTGGTGCTCGAGAACACGGCCGCGATGCTGGAGGATCTCGGGCACATCGTGGTCGAGGCGCGTTCGGGCGACGAGGCGCTGGCTTTGCTCCGCCGCACGCGCACCATCGACCTGGTCGTGACCGACTATGCCATGCCCGGCATGACCGGCCTGCAGCTTGCCAGCGCCATCGCCGCGGAGCGCCCCGAGACGGTCATTCTCCTCAGCACGGGATATGCGGACCTCGCCAGCGACGCGCGATCCAGCCTGCCGCGCCTGGCAAAACCGTTCGACCAGGCAGCACTTGCGAAGGCGATCGAGGCGGCGATGGGCGAGGGAGAGCCGACCGGATCCGTCGTCGCGTTCCGGCCGAAGAGCGCGTGAAGGAACCAAGAATGGTCCTTCAATGAAAAGATTTATCGCGCTTTATTACTGCTCTGATGGATGCTGGTCATGGATCGAGATTTATTTTACGGGAAGTGCGAGTTCCGCAATGCCCATTTCAAAGCCCATGGATCATGCTTGCGCTCGCCCGGACTGCTGGGACAACTCAATGTGCCGGCTGACACGATCGCGCAGCGCCATCAGCGCCTTACCACAGACGCGTTCGCGCTCGGCCGAATCCCGCGGAATCACGGCCGGAAGACACAGCTCTTCCCAGATGTCCGTCAGCGCGTCCCGCCTAGAGCTAGCTCCCGGCTCCACGGTGGCGAAGGCAACGACCGTCGATCCGAATCGTTTTGCCAACTGGCTGGCCAGCGACACTCGCACTCCTGTGCTTGCGTCCTCAACTCCCGCGTCATTGCTGCGCCAAGTAAACCCGTCAGCAATACCGACGACTCTGAATGCTTCGTCAACAATGCTCGTCAGTACATGGACTGAAGTCGCTGGAACTACCGCGCGAACAAAATCCCGCATGTGTCTGGTCGCGACCGACCCGCGTGATTCTGGGCCGAAGCCGCCATAGATTTCGAAATGCAAGGGTGCGAGCGCCTGACCCGTCTGCGGCAGATCCAATGAATTGGCCGCGCGCCCACTGAAAGCAACGACAGTGGCTATGCCGGAAGCCGCAATATTGGCCTCACGCCAGGGCAGTAGCCCATCTACAACTTCAATGTAGGGCGGAGCCTCGATCCAGCCATCGCCAGGCGACATACCATCAACGTGCTTCCACATCGGTGCACGAGGCACGACCAAACCCATCGGCGAAGCGGCGCAGGCAAGCAGCCACGCACAGTGATCAAGGAGAAAATCTCGCAGAAGTTGGTCGTGGTAAGGGGCGCGCCCTTCCAGCCGGTCGCGAGTAACAGCTAATGGCAACGTGGCACGACCGTCAAATACCATTACGTCTGCACATTCAAAGGTGCACGGTCCGCCAGTCGAAAATCTCCTCATGAATATCGTTTCTTGTGTGTCCTCGACGAGCAGACCGTTACACCACATCCGTTGGTGTGCGCCCTTCGTTGCCGGACGCCAGTACACACGCTCAAGCCCCTCGAAGGACAGTTGGCACCACTCCCGCCTCGCCAGATCTTCCTCCGACACTGAGACCAATGACGTGAGTGCATTGCCATCAACGACGCGCATAACTCGTGGGGATTGGAGCGCGAACCAATCCCATTTAGCGTGCGCATCCTTTCTTGCCAGAGCGTTGTACACGCTCGCTGGCACCGGGATTCGGATTGACGTGCCGATCGGCGCGGGCACTCGCTGCAGCTCGATCGGTGTGTCCGACAGATGGGCAACAAACTTCGTGCCCATACCGTCGAGTTCAGTCACATGGCGCGACGTCACGTGCACTTCACTGCCTAGGAGGTAAGCTGCGAGCGTTCCGATCCCGAAGCGGCCGGAGCGGAGCATCTGAGCCTGTCTTTGGGCAGGGAAGCGCTGAAGCCAATCAGCGTCCTGGCGCAGGGACGCACCGACCCGAAGAAAATAGTCTCTGATCGTTTCTGGCGTCATGCCAACGCCGCTGTCGACGATCTCAAGCCACCCGTGGCTCTGAGCATCGCCCGGAGAGATCAAGTTTATGAGAACGTCGTAATGCCATTCTCCCAATTTAGATTCGGTAGCCCCTTCGTCCGTTTCAGGCCAATGTTCGCGCTCGCGCACCGCATCGAGCGCATTCTGCAGCAACTCGCGCACGCCAACCTCAGGTTTGTCACCGTATAAGGGTGAGGTCAGCAGTCGAATCAGTTCGCTGGAAGCCGTTCGCAGTCGCGCTAGTTGCGGCACAAAAGGAAGCGTTTTGTCGAAGCGCGCTCGTGCAGGATGCGCGAGTGGTGTGGAAGCCGTACGAAGTTTCAACCCAAAACGACCGTCTCCATACACATCGCCAAGAACAGCCCAACACTCGTCAAGCCGCGACTGGAACGCGCGCGTCCATGCGAGGACTTCTTGATAAACAAATGCAGACGCCGGATGGGCATCGATGTGAAGCACCCGTGAATCAGTCAGGCGATCATGCCTCAGTTCGGTTAGGGAGCGAAGCGTCGATTCGTCGCCAGCGTCCGGAGCGAACTCGGCCGGCTTTGGACGAAGTACATCGCCCGAAACCGAGGCGAATCGATCGAGATGCATCGCGCAGCGCAGGCCGGCGGCAAGCAATGCGGGCTTCGCGCCTTCAACCTCACGTGGAATGGAGCTATTCCCTGAAAACGCAACGAGGAGCTCGCGCAGCGTCCCTTCGTCCGCACGAGCAAGAAGTGGCGCAAGCGACCCCAGGCGGCCCGGTAGTCGCTCGGAAAGTACACGCGGAAGCTTGAATGCGCGGGGCGGGAGCAATGCCGCCTCAAGAGCGAGTCGACCTTGATATTCCGATACAAACCGACGCAACAGAGGTAACACCGAGGTATTGACCGCCACAGGCTCTTCCAGAGCCAAGTCCAGCAGCGCACTCCGCTCGAGTTCGGCGGTGCCGCTATACTCGTAACGGCTGCGCTGTACGAAGTTCTGCCACAGCCGTTGGACTGGCAGGTCGTCCGTGAGCACGATCGGGGGCAAAGCCGAGCGACAGAGCAATTCCTGCAGTGCCGCGAGAGGCATGTAGAGCACGCGCTCGCGCATTACGACTGCGACAATGAGCGTGAAGATGTCTTGCTCTGACAATTGCGACCGCGATACCTCGTCCAGAACCCACTCCGTCAGGTTGAGCAGGCGCCCAACATGGCTTGATCCATGAGCGCGGTCTCTGATCATCAGGAACTGGGCGGATTCAATCACTCGTCGCAACACCCTGTGTATCGCTCACTCGTAGCAATTGGTCGAGAGTTTCCGCCGGTGT
>NZ_JBXAQU010000024.1:0-138122 GCF_058807535.1 Bradyrhizobium sp. GW821-FHT12B03 | reverse complement strand
CTTCACCAGCTGATTGTCGACGGTGTCCAGGCTCTCGCTGGTCTCCGTCAAGAACTCCCGCAACAGATCATCCATGAGCTACGCCTTACTGAGCTGGACTTCGACGCCTGAGCCACGCTTGGCATCGACGGAAGCCCGCGCCTGGATCGTTAGACAACCCCTTTCACGGTCCCGTTAATTTCATCCTCCGTGCTAATACGGATATTGAAGACAAGTTTGCGGTTCGGCCGCATCGGGCAACGCTTTTCGGCAAGAGCGGTGCCGCGCCGCGACGGACAGACGCGTTAGGTAAACGCGGCGATAACGGCGAGCCGAGGCGCGCAAAAAAGCGACGCTCGTCAAGGGCGATATGCGTGGCCCGCGTGAAATCTCGGCCAATCCGTCCCCATCGGGGGCGCTCTTGCGACCGCCGCGTCGTGCCCTGCCGCAATCCGCAAGGCCCACCTTCGTGGTAAACGAACGCTTACCACGCTGCTACTACGGCCGGCGCCGCGCTAACCCAGGCGCGCCGAGGCAATGTCGTCGGGACGGTGCTCCGCAAGGCAATCGTTGATGGCGGCGAGCAGCGCGTGCGGCGTGAACGGCTTGCGCAGACAGCGCGCCGCGCCGAGCTCGAGCGCCATCCGGAGGAAATCGGGAGCGGGCGAATTCAGATTTGCGAAGGCGTAACCGGACATCGCGATCAGCGGAACGGCGGGCGCCCGCTCGTGGAAGATCCTGATCGATTCGAAGCCGCGCATGTGCGGCATGAAGATGTCGATGATCATCAGATCGAACTGTTCGTGTTCGAGAGCGCGCAGTCCTGCTTCACCCCCTTCGGCGATCGTCACGCGAAAACGGTTTCGCTGGAGATAGACCTCGATGGCCATGCACACCATGGGGTCGTCGTCGACAACGAGAATATGGCGCAGACATTCTGTCCCCGTTTGAGCTTCCCGTTTCGGCGATTCAATAATTGAACCGTGGGGCACGCCTTTCTCCTCTGGTTTGAATCGAAGAATTGACGATCGCAAATATCATTGGCGGGGCCGAGAGGACGGCGACGACGGACGCGAAATCTGCGGCCGTGCGGCACCATGATTCGGAGCGATGTTCGGTTGCGGCGATCACTCGTTCAATAAACGAGGCTGCATGGGTTGACCGGCGTCCGATTGCAGCGTGGACGCTACGCTTTCGGCTCATGAGGCCCCCTTGCCGCTTTTTCCTGCGCACCCTGGCAGGACTGGCGCGAAGCTCCACAAGCGAATCAGCGCGCAGTTCTCATTTCCGCCGCAAATGCGACAGCCTGTCTGCCCCCTAACGGGTATATGGACAGCGCCACAACCTGTACAATATTATTTTATCGCCGTACAACTGAATGACGAAATGGGTTCGACGGCGATCGTAGATCGAACGCGTCGGAATTGATCCTGCATGACCGCGAGCGGCCACCCGCCCAATCAGTTGCTGCAAATGCTCGACGCAGCAGATTTCAACCTGCTTCGCCCCCATCTCGCGACCGTCGAAATGGTCAGGGAATCTGTCTTGGCTGAGGCGGGCGCCGCGCTGAGATATGTCTACTTCCCGCACGGCGGATCCGTTTCGATCACACTGGGCTTGTCCGAAGGACAAATGATCGAGGTTGCGATGCTGGGGCGCGACAGCGTCGTGGGCGGCGGCGCGGCACTGGCCGACGGCATCGCGCCCGCGGACGCGGTCGTGCTCTTCCCGGGCACGGCTTCCATGCTTGAAATCGCGGCTTTTCGGACGGTCGCGGCCGCAAGCGTCCGGTTTCGAAGTCTGATGGTTCGGCATGAGCAGGTCCTGCTCGCACATGCGCAGCAATCGTTGCTCTGCAATACGCTGCACCCGGTCGAGGCACGGCTGGCGCGCTGGCTCCTGCGGGCCCGCGACCTGTCCGACAGCGCGATCCTCCCGCTGACGCAGGAGGCGCTGGCCCAGATGATCGGCGTGCGGCGCAACGCCATTTCCCTCGTCGCGCATGCGCTGCAGCGGGTCGGCATCATCCGCTATACCCGCGGGCAGATCGAAATCATCGACCTGCCCGCGCTGGAGACGACGTCCTGCGACTGCCACTCGGCGGTCAAGGCCGCCCACTCGCGCCTGCTCGGCGCGCGGCGGTGACAAGAGCTCGAAGCAATCGATCTGCATGCCAAGGTGCACACAACGTCGCAGGGGATAACCGTCCCCACCCCCGGACATCTTGTCTCAATTGCCAATATATCCCGACGGGAACATGATGGAACTTACCCGTACCGGGATCAGCAAATCCGGTTTTGCAAGTCCCTGCCTGGCGGGACGGGAGGCAGTCTTGGAAACGATGGTGCGACCGTCCAACGGTTTCCTGTCCGCGCTGTCGGCGGACGATTATGAGTTGATCCGCCCGTATCTGCGCACGGTCGAGCTGCCGCACGAGGCCGTGCTGGTCGAGACCGGCGAGACGCTCAAGCGCGCCTTCTTTCCCCACCGCGGCGTCATCTCGCTGGTGGTGAAGCTCGCCAAGGGCGAGCATGTGCAGGTCGCCATGATCGGCCGCGACAGCCTGCTCGGCGCGCTCTCGACCATGGGCGATGCATGCGCGCTGAACACCGCGGTCGTGCTGGTTCCCGGCGTCGCGTCGGTGATGGACCTCGATCGGCTCCGCAGCGCGGCCGACCAGAGCGGAACCCTGCGGACATTGCTGACGCGCCACGGGCTGGCGGTCTACGCGCAGGTCCAGCAGACCGCTGGCTGCAACGCCGCCCATCCGGTGGAATCGCGGCTGTCGCGCTGCCTGTTGCACACCCACGATTTGTCGGGCGACTACCGGCTGCTGCTGACCCAGGAGGCCATGGCGCAGATGATCGGGGCGCGGCGCAACAGCGTGTCGCTGGTCGCCAACACCTTGCAGCAGGCCAACTTCATCCACTACAGCCGCGGGCACATCCAGATCCTGAACCTGGACGGACTGCGCCAGACCTCGTGCGAATGCTACGCCACCGTGAAGGCCCAGTACGACCGGCTGCTCGGGCCGCGCTGACCGGCGCTGCCGCGTTGGTAAACCCGCAGCTAACGCCGGCCCGCAAACACCTGCTGTCCCGCTACCGGAACTGAAATTCAAATGCCGTAGACACGGATCCACCTCGCGCCGGATGCGCCGCGCGACAACGAACCGTGACCGGGGCAGGCAAAGCCATGTTTGAAGCGACAGTTGCGCCTGCACAGGGACCGCGCGATGCCGAGCCTGCGCGCGAGCCGGGCGCCTACGCGGCGCTGGTGCGCGAGATCGGCGAGGACGGCGCCGGTGAAGTGCGCGCCGTGTTCTGGAGCGAGACCTCCGCACGCCTGCAACTGTTTCGCACGCTCTCGCTGGCGCAGCACTCCGCCAGGATTGCGCGCGAAGCGCATTCGCTGAAGAGCGCGGCCGGGACGTTCGGCTATGTCAGGCTGGCGGCGCTGGCGCTGCGGCTGGAGAAGACCGCCGAGACGCTCGGCGACATCGAATTCCGCGATCTCCTGGCGCGGATGGATGCCGCCTACGCCGCCGCCCGCGCGCAGGAGCCGCAGGCCTAGCCGTCAACAGCTTTTACGTTGCCGCGCCTGCCGCCGGCCCGGATGCATCCGGCGGTAGCAAAAGCCGCGACAAACCCGCCGTACTTCTACGGTTTGGGATTTTCACAGATGGCTAATCATAGGTGGCGATAGTCGCGGGAAACCAGGAGGGTTTCCATGTTCACTTACGAGACTGTGGACCAGAAGGAGGTCCGTCGCTTCCGCATCGCGCAGTTCAACGGCCGAATGGCGACGGTGAAGGCTGGCGAGTCGACGGTGACCGGCTTCGTGCGCTCGGTGCTGGAGCAGGAATCGAGCACGCCTCCCCGCTGGACCATCACGATCATCCCGAACGCGCCGAAGGAAGAGATCAAGCCGCTGCGTCCCTCATCGCGCGCGCGTCCCTTCTCCGAAGACTATTTCTGAGCGCGATCGGGCTTCTCCAGCCCCGCACCGCCTGGCGGCGACACAAGCCCCTCAATCGATCGAATGCAGCAGCGCCGCGCGGACGAGGTCCGCGGTGTTGCGCGCACCGAGCTTGCGCATCGCCTCGGCGCGGTGGCTCTCGAACGTGCGCGGACTGATCTGCATCCGAAGCGCACCCTGCTTGTTCGAATAGCCCTCGCTGATCAGCCGGAGCACCTCGCGTTCGCGCTTGGTGAGCCGCTTCTGGCCCGACAGGCCCAGGAGTTCGGCGCTCGGCACGCGCTGCGGCTGCGGCTGCGGCGCGCGGGCGGCCTTCGCTTCAACATCCTCGATCCGGGACGGGATCGGCGCACCAATCTTGTGGGGACCGGCAAGCTGCTTGACCAGGCCGCAAACGCGCTCGGTCTGCGTCAGCGCATTCTCCACCACCCGCTGCAAATAGGCGCGGTCGCCGGCGGCCGGCGCCAGCTGATCGCTGTGATGCTTGATCTCGCCCATATAGAGCAGGAGCGCGGTCAGGGGGCCGTTGAGCTCGCGGGCGATGGCGGCGGCCATTTCGTCGGCGGCCTTGGCGCGGGCGGCGTTCAGACGGACGAAATCGAGCTCTTCAGCTGGAGCGGTGCTGCTTTCGTACCATTCCGACGGCCGCGAATCGGTCGCCGTATCGTTCTGTGACCCCATGTGACTTGTTTAGCGGAACCGGGGCCGATCTGTGGTTAACTTTCTGCTCCGTAAGACTACGGTGATTTTGGCGGTTTTGCGCTAAAACATCGACATCGGCACAATTTATGCTTGCGCGAAGCTGATCTCGACCATGCAAGGGTTGAGAATTTCGCCCAGATCCTGGGCAAACCGGCCGAAATCTCGTTAATCGCCGTCTCCCAGACGGACGTCCGCGGCCCCCGGATTTTACGGATAAATTAACGGCGACTTGCTTCTCTAGGTCACGATTGAGAGCGCGCAAATGCCTCCATGCATTGGGCCGGTCGGCCTGCTGGAATCGTTGCGGAAGATTGCGTGCCATGAACGAGATCGATCGGCTGTCGGAATTCTTGCAGAGGCTGACGCCGCTGTCGCGCAGCTGTCTGCTCAGCGAGCTCGAGCGGCTCGAGCTGTGCGGTATCGACATGCCGGGCTCGGTCGACGTCCAGGCCCGCTTGCGCGCCGAGTTTCGCAAGGACGGATCGAGCCAGGCGCGCGCCACCAGCCCCTCGCGCTACTTCTTCGCACCGATCGAGCTGCTCCTGATCGACGGCGCGCCCGAGCACGCCAATGCGGGACGGATTTCGCGCAACACGCTCACCCCGATCTGGGAGTGGATCTGCCGCGACCTGCTGCCGACCATGGCGCGCGACTACGTCAAGGCGATCAACGACCAGGTCGCCGCCAACAACCCGAAGGAAGTGCTGAAGATCGCATCGGCCTTCCAGACCAAGGTCATCAAGGTCCTCGAGAACACCCTCGCATCGGCGGAGAGCACCGAGTTCGCCCGCGCCAAGCTGGCGCAATACACGGCGTCGCGCAGCGCCTTCGACGACGTGAAGAAGATGCAGCATGTGCTGCGCGCCGGCGCCGCGCTGCCGAAGTTCAACGAAAAGCTGCCCGAGAAGATCGCGAAATTCGACGACGGCCAGGTTGCCCAGATCACCGCGCAGCTCGATGCCTTCAGGAAGGCCCATCCCGAAGCGCTGCCCTTCGCGCTGGCACTGGTGGCGCGGCGGCTGAAGACGTCCTGGCAATTGGTGCGCCTTGCCACCAAGGCCGCCGCCAGCAAGAGCGCGGCTGATGTCGCCGCCACGCCCTATGCCTGCGTCGTTCCCATGGTGCTCGACCGGCTCGACGACAAGCGCCTCGCTCTCAGGATCGCGCTCCGCCACAACCGGGTGCTGATCGCTCGCGACCTGCTCGCCGAAATCTACGACACCGAATATGCGCTCAAGGTGCGCATCGACGGCATCGAACACTGCGATTGGGGCCTCCGCCTCCAGCAATTGATGGACGCGATCGCGGCGCTGGTGGCCGCCGAGGTGAGCCGCTTCCCGGATAATGTCGGACACATTCTCGGCTCGCGCCGGCTACGCAGCCACGACACGCTCGGCGGCAAGCTCTCTTATCTGGCCTGGAAGGGACGCGACGCCGTGCAGGACGGCGCGGCGGCATTTCGCAAACTGATCGGGCAGACCTGACATCCGGCGCGCCATCAATGCGCGCGCGGCAGGCACAGGAAGCGATCGAGAAATCGCCCTGACAGCACGAATCTGAACCACCAAAACATCATTCGCCGCATCGACATAGCTGTAACCCTCGACAGCCCACCACCGGCCATCGGCAGCAATAGCGCAGCTGCAGCAATGCACATGTGATGTGCTTCACAGTCGCGCCGCCACGCCCGCGCGCATTGTCGCAGAACCGTCACGAGCGGAAGCGGAACATGCGCGCATCGCGCGAAAATGAGTTCTGCGGCCGTAGCTGTCGCTCCTATTCTCCAATGCACTGCATGAGCATTGGGAAGGAATCCGCGATGAGATCGAACCGACGGACATTGACGGTGGCCGTTTTGCTTGCGGGCGCGCTGGCGCTCACATCGACGACGATGGCACAGACGTCCCCGCCGCAAAGCGACGCCGCTCCGACCGCCGACAACGCAGTGCTGCTCACCGTCTTCTTCAAGCACGACCAGTCCCGCCCGTTGAACGAGCTGAATGCGCAGCTCGAGAAGCAGGGCTACTACAAATCCTTCCCGCCGCCCGGCGTCGAGGTGGTCAGCTGGTACGTGATGATGGGCATCGGCCAGGTGATCACGCTGCGTCTGCCGGCCTCGCGGCTGCGCGAGGTCAATCGCGTCATCGAGAACACCGCGTGGGGCCCCTACCGCACCGAGTTCTATCCGACCTACGACTACAAGGCGGTCGGCATGGCCCAACACGAGAAGGCCACAGCCAATTGAGGCTGCCGTTATTCAATTGGGCGAAGCGCGAACGGCTTCGTCCAATTGCAGGACACTGCGCGCGCTCGACGAAAGACCGGCATCGCGAAAATCCCTCGCGATTGCCGCACGCCCGCGCGCAACCCCCGCGCAAACCTAAAGACTTCTTCACTCAGATCCGGACAATTTTAGAAGTGATGAGGGCTTTAACGTTACCCAGATAATTCAACGATCGACTGAAGCCCTCCATATTTGAAACTGCTCCCGTCGCTAACACCGGTCGCGGAACGGAGTGGTTTGCGATGAACGATGAAATTATCGAACTCGCCGGACGAAGGCCCAGGACCTTCGGACGGCGAAAGGTAACGCCGCGCGCCTGCGTCGCTGACGGCAAGCGCCACCTGCGCGCCTTTCTCGCCGAGGTGCTGGAGGATCTCGGCTTCGTCACCAGCGAATGTGCCAGCGCGGACGAGCTGCAAGCCGTGCTGACGAGCGAATTGCCGGACCTGATCCTGCTCGGCATCGCCGCCGACGGCATCGAGCCCGGGACATTCCTGGAGACGCTGGTGCGCGAGGCCTTCGACGGCAAGGTTCTCGCCGTCGGCGCCCGCGAGTCGATCATCGTCAGGGCCGTGCAGCAGGTCGGCGAGGAATATGGCCTTGCGATGCTGCCGCCGCTGACCACGCCGTTTGCCGCCGAGACGCTGCGCGAGCGCGTCGCGATGCTGCTGCCGGAGGAGCCGGCGCCGAGCCCCGCCGTGCATGTCGGCGAGGCCCTTCATGCCGGCTGGCTCGAGCTCTGGTACCAGCCCAAGATCGACGCGAAGACGCTGATCCGCAGCGGCGCGGAAGCAGTGGTTCGGATGCGGCATCCGAACTGGGGCGTGGTGCCACCGGCTTATTTCATTCCCGAGGCGCACGATCCGCATCTGCGCGACCTCTCGGAGTTCGTGATCGAACGCGCCGTGCAGGACTGGCACTATCTGCTGGAGCAGCAGGGTCCGGTCGATCTCTCGATCAACCTGCCGGCCGCGTATCTGAAGGAGCCGCAGTCGGTGCGCGATCTCTGCCGCCGCGTGCCGACGCATCCGGCCTTCGGCGGACTGACGATCGAGATCGACAGCGAGGAGGCGATCCGCGACCTCGATCTCCTCGCCGAGGTCGCGCGCGAAGTGCGGCTGCACAATATCGGCCTGTCGATCGACAATCTCGGCGCCAACTGGCCGTCGCTGATGGATCTGGACAGGATTCCCTTCATCAAGCTGAAGGCCGACCGTCACTTCGTCACCGGCAGCGGCAATGACCGCCTCAAGCGGACGGTGTGCCGCCACATCGTCGAGCTGGCGCAGGGCTACGGCGCGCGCGCCATTGCCGAAGGCGTCGAGAGCCGCGCCGACCTCGTCGCCGCGAACGAGCTCGGCTTCGACCTCGTGCAGGGCTTTCTGTTCGGCAAGCCGATGCCGCTGAAGAAGTTTGCACGAAGCGCGCTGACGCGGCCGGTGATGGGGGAGGCCTGAGGCGCGCAGCCTCAGGCAAACCGCCGCGCGAAGAAGACGCAGACGACAACGAGCGCGGTCGCGGCGATCATGCTCCAGGCGACCGGCTCGTGCAGCAGGAAGCCGGCGAGCGCGAGACCGAAGAACGGCTGGAGCTGCTGCAACTGACCGACGCGCGCGATGCCGCCGATCGCAAGGCCCCGGTACCAGAAGATGAAGCCGATGAACATGCTGAAGATGGAGACGTAGGCGAGCCCGATCCACGCCGGCGTGGCGATGCCGCTCCATGTCGACGGCCAGCTCCAGATCGCGACCGGCACCATCAGCGGCACCGCAAGCAGCAGCGCCCAGGAGATCACCTGCCAGCCGCCAAGGCGGCGCGACAACGCGGCGCCTTCGGCATAGCCGAGCCCGCACAGCACGATCGCGGCGACCATCAGCAAATCGCCGGCGAGTGACGCCGAGCCGTCATTGGAGAAGGCAAAGCCGGCCACCGTGGCACTGCCGAGGATCGCGAACAGCCAGAACAGCGGCCGCGGCCGCTCGCCGCCGCGCAGCACGGCGAAGATCGCGGTCGACAGCGGCAACAGGCCGATGAAGACGATCGAATGCGCGGAGGTGATGTGCTGGAGCGCGAGCGCGGTCAGCAGGGGGAAGCCGACCACCACGCCAATGGAGACGATGGTGAGCGAGACCAGGTCTTTGCGCTCTGGCCGTGCCTGGCGCAGCAGGCCGAGCACGGCCGCTCCGATCAGCGCGGCGATGATGGCTCGCGCGGAGGTCAGAAACAGCGCGGAGAAGCCGGCGACCGCCACGCGCGTCGCCGGCAGCGAGCCGCTGAAGATGATGACGCCGAGAAGCCCGTTGCCCCAGCCGCTGCCCGCCGCTTGCATGTCCGCCTCGCTCCCTTGGGCGGCGATACTCGGCCTTGCCAAGTAGCAAGAACAGTCACAATCCAGTACAATCCGGCCAAACTGTATGGGTATGGAAGGCAGTACACATTGGACGGCGACGCGCTGACGAGGGGCCGGGGCGGCACCCGGACCGTTGACGTGATGAACGCGATCCGCGCCAAGGTCGCGGGCCGCGCGCTCGGCGCCGGCGAGCGCCTGCCGTCGATCCGCAACCTTGCTGCAACGATGGGCGTTTCGCCCTCTACCGTCGTCGAGGCCTACGACCGCCTTGCCGCCGAAGGCCTGATCCGTCCCCGCCGCGGCTCCGGCTTTTATGTCTCGCCGACCGTCACGTCGCCGCTCGCGTTGACCGAGGTCGGACCACGTCGCGACCGTGCCGTCGACCCGTTCTGGGTCTCCAGGCAATCGCTCGATGCCGACCAAAGCGTGCTCAAGCCCGGTTGCGGCTGGCTGCCGCCGGAGTGGATGCCGGAAGCGGCCTTGCGCCGCGCCGCCCGCGCGCTTGCGCGCACCGACACGAGGGTATTGACCGATTACGGTTCGACCTCCGGCTCTCTCGCGCTGCGCCGGCTGCTGCTGACGCGCCTTGCGGAAGACGCGATCGAGGCGTCGGTCGACCAATTGATGCTGACGGGCTCGGGCACACAGGCCACCGACCTCGTCTGCCGTTTCCTGCTTCGCCCCGGCGACACCGTGCTGGTCGACGACCCCTGCTACTTCAACTTTCGCGCATTGCTGCGCGCCCATCAGGCGAAGATCGTGGGCGTGCCCTACACGGCGTCGGGGCCGGATATCGCGCGCTTCGAGCAGATGCTCGCCAGCGAGCGGCCGCGGCTCTACATCACCAATTCAGCGCTGCACAATCCGACCGGCGCCACGATCTCGCTCCAGACCGCGCACCGGCTGTTGACCGCGGCCGCCGCGCACGACCTGACCATCATCGAGGACGACATCTTTGGCGACTTCGAGCCGGAACGCTCGCCGCGCCTGTCCGCGCTCGATGGATTGAATCGTGTGATCCGCATCGGCAGCTTCTCCAAGACGCTGTCGGCCTCGGTGCGCTCAGGCTACATCGCAGGGCGAGCCGACTGGATCGAGCATCTCGTCGATCTCCAGGTCGCGACCAGCTTTGGTGGCCCGAGCCCGGTCGCGACCGACATCATCACCAGGATTTTGGCCGGCGGCAGCTATCGCAAGCACATGGACGAGCTCAGACAGAGACTCACGCGCGCGCGGCGCGAAATGTCACGCAAGCTCCAGGCGCTGGGCATCGAGCCCTGGCTGATGCCACGCGGCGGCTTCTTCCTGTGGTGCCGTCTCCCGGACGAACAGGATGCGACGGCAGTCGCCCGCGCCGCGCTCGAAGAGGATGTCGTACTGGCGCCGGGCAATGTGTTCAGCGCATCGCAGACGGCGCAGAACTTCATGCGCTTCAACGTGGCGCACATGAACGATCCCGAGGTGTGGGACGTGCTGCGGCGGGCGTTGAAGACGAAACCGATCGAGGGCTAGTACAACGGCTCCTCATAGACCGGCTCGCCGTCGAGCAGCAGTCGCTTGATGGCGGCGCGGCCGGAGGGCAGCACGGCCGCGACGACCCGCAACTTTTGCTGGTTGCGGGCCTGCTCGAGCTTCCTGCCCTCGCCTTCGGGCACGAAATAGCTTTCGAGCCCGTATTTGATCGTCAGCTTGTCGCAGAAGGTGCGGCTGGTCGAACCGCAGGAATAGCTGACGCGGCCGCGGATTAGCACTTCGGGCGCGGTGACGGTGACAGGCTCGGCGGACACCGAGACGGCCTCGTAAAGCCCGTTGGCATTTGGCGCCAGCTTGACGAACACAACGGGATTGCGCTCGGCGGCCGGCTTGCCGGCAAGCGCGCCGGCGGCCAGTTGCGAGATGTCGTAGCGAAGCACGACATAATCGCCGCGCAGGAGATCGCGGGGATCGACCGGCTGCGTCTGCAAGGTCACCTCACGGCCCTCGCGCAGGATCTGCATGCGATCGGCGACCATCAGGACCAGCAGTACGCATTGGATCAGGATGGCGGTGCCGAACAGCACGGCTTTCGGGATGCGCTGCCAGAGCTTTGTGACGGATGCGATCATCTCGGTCATCGCGCAGCCCTCGGCAATGCGCGATTGAGCGCGGTCGCAAATACGACGGCGATGATGCCGGCCGCGGCAAGGAAGGCCGAGCGGCGCAGCAGCGAGCCCTTCACTGCCCAGGTGATCCCTGCGATGACCCCGGCGATCCCGAGCCAGCCGGCAACGATGCGCGGACGCACGTCATCCAGCATGCCGGAGACGACGAGGCAGAGCATGGCGCAGAGCAGCGCGGCATAGGCGAACCATGGCTCGCCGGCCGCGGATGCCGGCCAGAGCGGCGCCGCGATCAGGACGAGCCCGATCGCGCAGGCTGCAAGGATTTCGCCTGCGCGGCTGGTGATGCCGGCGGAGGCGAGAGCGAGGACCACACCCGCAGCCCCGCACAGGATCGCCCAAATCGGCTGGGCTGACGCAGTGCCGGTCCGGAAGCGGATGATGTCGTCAACCGTCGTCACCTCCAGGAAGGCGACGACGGCCAGCGAAAACGCGCCGTAAATCGACAGGACGCTCCCGAGCCGCAGCGCCCGCGGCGACGGCGCAGCCGCAATCGCGAGCCCGGCGCCAAACAGCAGGGCCGCGCCGTTCGCGAGCACGAATGACGGCTGGGCCCCATCGAATTCGAAGCGCAGCGATGTTGCGATCCACCATGGCAGCACGGCGATCGCAACGAGGTGGGCGGCGGCGCGGGAATTCCACGCGAACGCAAGAGCGGCGGCGACGAGCCAGACCAATACGAACGGAAGATGCAGGACATCCGGCGCGTCATAGACGCGCATGCAGGTCCAGATGCAGGCGGCCACGAGGCCGACCGCGAGCGCGCCGCGCGAGCCGGTCAGCACGGCCGCGGCAAACGCGCCGATCGACCACAGCAGCATGCCGCCGGCAAAGTCATCGCCCAGATGATACATCTGGCCGACCAGCGCGATGCCGGCGCCAAAGATGATCGCGCCGATGCTGGCGCAGAGATCGGCGAGAACGGTGCGGCCCGTCGCCGCGAACCAGGCTCCGAGGCCACCGGCGACGGCCATGCCGGCGATCAGGATCGCGAACCGCATCAGCCGCGCGATCTCCGTCCAGTGCGCCGCGACGAAAGCGAGGAATGCAGCCGCAATCAGCAGGCCGCCGACGATGGCGACGACCACGGCGATGTTGATGCCGGGCGAGAGCGGGGGAAGCGCATTCCGGATGGAGGCGGCCGCCGCCGGCGCGATCACGCCGTCGGCTTCCCATTGCGAAAGATCAGCTTCGAGCCGCTGCCGGTAGGTCTTGTCGAACATCGTCGTGAAACACCTCGCTCCCTGCCGGCCGGCGGGATGCTGTTGGTCGGGCCGCTACGTTAGCAGGTTCAACCGGTCACTACGCACCGGCCTGTCGGTGGCTGCGCGATCAACCGGCAAGGCTCCGTTCGCGGATCGCCTGCGCGCCCGCGAGGATGCCGCGCTGAAGTGCGCGCGCGGCCGGCGAGAGATCGCGGCCGATGCGCCAGATCAGATAGAGCTCGCGCTCAATCACGGGCTCGACCAGCTTGCGCCAGGTGAGCACGGGGTGATCGGCTTCCGGCCAGGCGAGACTCGGCAAAGGCGCAACGCCGACGCCGGCTTCGACCAGCGCCAGTAGCGTTGCGGGATGCTCGGCTTCGTGGATCGGCATGCCCTGACCGAGCTCGGCGACACTGCGCTCGATCTCGAGCCGGATGCCGGTGCCTGATGCCATCACCACGAGACCGGCTTTCGAGGCTTCCGCCCAGCTGACCGCGTCACGCGCGCTGAGCGGATGATCGCGCCGCATCACGAGGGCAAAGTTGTCGACGAGCAGGCGCGAGGCGTCGAGTTCGGGATCGTCGCCGGGGACATTGGCAATGCCGAGATCGACATCGCCGCCGCGCAGCGCGGCGAAGATCTGGTGCCGTGAAATCTCCTTCAGCGTCACCGCGACCATCGGATGCTCGCGCTGGAACGCGGCGAGCACGCGCGGCATCAGCCGCAGCGCCACCGAAGGCACGCAGGCCACCGTGACGTGACCACGGCGATGCTCGCGCAAATCGCGGAGATCCTGCAGCTGGCGATCGAGGTCGGCGAGCAGGCGCTGGATGCCCGGCATGAAGTCCGCGCCGACCTTGCTGAGCTGGAGCTTTCGCGTGGTGCGATCGAGCAGTCGCACCCGCAAGTTTTCCTCGAGCTGCCGCACCGCCTGGCTGACGGCGGATTGCGACATGCCGAGCGCGCGCGCCGCGGCGCTGAAGCTTCCGGTCTCGACGACACGGACGAAAGCACGGAGCTGTTTCAGGTCGAGTCGGTCTATCAGCATAGCTTATAAATATATCTCTCTATTCCTGATTGTTAATGAAAATCTCCAATGCAAGGATTTTGGGCGAAGACCGGGAATGACCATCAATTGGGCAGACGGCGAGCTAACTCGTTGTTCTCTCAAGTCAAAGGACTGGGACGTGATCAACAGACGCGACCTCGTGAAATATTCTCTCCTCGGAGCCGCCACGGCGCCCTTGGCCGGCCTCAGCACCCCCAGCTTCGCGGCCGGCAGCAAGGTGGCGATCGCCGAGGCGCTGCGGCTCGGCATGTACAACTCGCTTTATGTGGCGGCCGATAAGAGACTGTTCGCCAAGCACGGCCTCGACGCCGACCTCTCCACCGCCGGCGGCATCGCGCTGCCGGTGCCGATCCTGCTCTCGGGGCGCGGCCAGATCGGCGTGACCAGCCCGGGCATGTCGGTCAACGCGGTGCGCGAGGGCGGCAAGATCAAGAACATCGCCAAGATCGTCGGCGGCGTGTCGATGTGGGGCATTGCCAGGCCCGACAGCAAGATCAGGACGATCGAGGATCTGCGCGGCAAGACCATCGCCACGTTGAAATTCCCGTCTTCGACGATCCAGGTGCCGACCTACGCGATCAAGACCATCGGCAAGTTCGATCCGAAGGAGGCCGGCGTCACCTTCCTCGAGCTGCCGCCGGGCGCGCAGGCTGCCGCGGTGAAGGACGGCCGCGCCGATATCGCGACCGCCTTCGAATGGGACGTCAGCATCGCAGCCGAACAATTCGGTCTCGTCCCCGTGCTGTCCTTTGCCGACGTGCTGGGATCGCTCTGCTTCACCACCGCGATGGCGACGGAAGAGACCATCGCGAGCAATCCCGCCGCCGTGCAGGGCTTCTGCAACGCCATCGCCGAGGCGCAGAAGCTGATGCACGAGAACAATGCCGTCTTCACCGAGGTCGCGGAAAAATATTTCCCGAAGGTCACGCCGTCGGTCGTCGCCAGCGCGACGAAAAACTTCTTCGGCTCGAAGACAGCGATCCCGCGCAACCCGACCATCTCTGTGGACGAATGGGACCGCGCGATGCAGCTCGAACAGGGCGGCGGCGCGGTGCAGTCCGCGCTTCCCTATGCGCAGATGGTCGACAACCGCTTTGCCGAACAGGCGACCAGGCAGTTTGGTCTCGTGTGATGACAGTGAATACCTCTCCCGCGCGCGAACAGCGCTATGTCACGCTGCCGGCGCGGCCCGAGCCGCTACGGCTCGCGGTCGACGAGACTGCGGTTGTCGTCGTCGATATGCAGAACGCCTATGCCTCGCCGAATGGATATCTTGATCTTGCCGGCTTCGACATTTCCGGCGCCAAGGCCGCGATCACGGCCATCCAGGACGTGCTCACGGTCGCGCGCGGCGCTGGCGTTCCCGTGATCTTCTTCCAGAACGGCTGGGACGCCGACTATGTCGAGGCCGGCGGGCCGGGCTCGCCGAACTGGCACAAGTCGAACGCATTGAAGACGATGCGCAAGCGGCCCGAGCTGCAAGGCAAGCTGCTCGCCAAGGGCGGCTGGGACTACGCGCTGGTCGACGAGTTGCAGCCGAAGCCCGGCGACATCGTCGTGCCCAAGACGCGCTACAGCGGCTTCTTCAACAGCCAGTTCGACAGCATTTTGCGCGCCCGCGGCATCCGCAATCTCGTGTTCTGCGGCATCGCCACCAATGTCTGCGTGGAATCGACGCTGCGCGACGGTTTCCATCTGGAATATTTCGGCGTGATGCTGGAGGACGCGACGCACCAGGCCGGGCCCGACTACATCCAGAAGGCCTCGGTCTTCAACATCGAGACATTCTTCGGCTGGGTCTCCAGTGCGAACGACTTCCGCCGCGCCTTTGCCCAGACCGAAGCCGTTCCAGCAAAAGAGGACTCGCTATGACCGACCGCGCCATCATTCCGCCGGGCACCACCGCGCCCATCGCTCCGTTCTCGCCGGGGATGATGGCCGACAACGTGATCTACGTGTCGGGCACGCTGGCCTTCGATGCCAACAACGATGTCGTCCACAAGGGCGACGCCGCCGGCCAGACCCGGCACATCCTCGAGACCATCAAGCGCGTGCTGGAGACGGCGGGATCGAGCCTTGCCGACGTCACCTTCAATTCGATCTTCATCACCGACTGGGCCAACTATGCCGCGGTCAACAAGGTCTATGCCGAGTATTTTCCGGGCGAGAAGCCGGCGCGCTACTGCATCCAATGCGGCCTGGTGAAGCCCGCCTGCCTCGTCGAGATCGCCTCGATCGCGCACAAGAGACCGTGAGGTGGCCGTGCTCGACGCCGGCCAGGCCGCGGTGACGGGCGCGCGGTTCAAGCTGCCGCCGGCGCTGCGCATCGCGCTGCTGCAGATCGCGCTGCTGGCAGCGCTGCTCGCGGCGTGGGAGCTTGCGATCCGCTTCGGGCTGATCGCGGTTTATCTCTACGGCCAGCCGAGCGGCATCATCGCAAAGGGTGCCAAGCTGATCGGCAGCGGCGAGCTGCTCCGCGACGCGGCGCTCACCGCATGGGAAGCCATCGCCGGCTTCCTGATCGGAACGGTGCTCGGCAGTGCCGCCGGGCTCGCACTGTGGCTGGTGCCGACGGGCGCCGCGGTGCTGCGGCCCTATCTCGTCGCGCTCAACGGATTGCCGAAGATCGCGCTGGCGCCGCTGATCATCGTCTGGTTCGGCATCGGCCTGTCCTCGAAGATCGCGATCGCGGCGATCATCACCTTCATCGTCGCGGTCATCACCGCGCTGCAGGGCGCCAAGGAGGTCGATTCCGATCTGGTCAAGCTGCTGCGCTCGCTCGGCGCCAGCCGCGTCAAGACCTGGCGCACCGTCATCGTGCCCGGCGCGATGCCGTGGATCGTCGCGGCGTTCCGGCTCAATGTCGGCTTCGCGCTGATCGGCGCCGTGGTCGGCGAGTACATCGCCTCCAAGGAGGGCCTCGGCTACATGATCTACTACGCCGGCGTGCTCTACGACCTCAACGCGGTCTGGGTCGGCATCGCAACGCTGATGGTGGTGGCGCTGCTGATGTATGGCGCGATCGATCTGATCGAGCGGCGCCTGCTCTCCTGATCCGAAACACAACACTCCAATCGCTGGGACGTCATGGCTTTTGCACGCGGCAAGGATGCCGAGATCTACTACGAGGTTCACGGGCGCGGCACGCCGGTTCTGCTCTCGGCCGGCATGGGCGGCAGCGGCTCGTTCTGGGCCCCGCAACTCGACGCGCTCGCCGCGCGCCACCAGGTCATTCTCTACGATCACGTCGGCACCGGCCGCAGCGAAGCTGGCAGCCGCAGCATCGCCGGCATGGCCGACGACATCGCTGGCGTGCTCGACCATGCGAACGTGGATGCCGCGCATGTCGTCGGTCACGCCATCGGCGGCATCGTCGGCATCGAGCTGGCGCTGCGTCACCCCAGGCGCCTGCGCAGCCTCACTGTGGTCAACGGCTGGGGCCGCGCCGATCCGTTCCTGCGGCGCTGCTTCGAGATTCGCAAGGCGCTGCTCAACCAGTCCGGCCCGCAAGCCTATGTGCGGGCGCAGCCGCTGTTCCTCTATCCGCCGCAATGGATCTCGGAGAACATCGCGCATCTCGACGCGGAGGAGGAGCGCATCTTAAAACACTTCCCGTCGGTCGCGACGATGAATGAGCGTATCGACATGTTCCTGGCATTCGCGGGCGGCCGGCGCCTCAAGGAGATCAACGTGCCGACGCTGCTGTCCTCCGCAAAGGACGACGCGCTGGTGCCGGCCTATCTGACCCGCGAGCTCGCCAGCGTCATTCCCGGCGCGCGGGTGCACGAGGTCGATTGGGGCGCGCACGCCTTCAGCGTGGTCACGCCAAAAATCTTCAACGACACGCTGCTCGACTTCCTGAAGGCGGTGGACCGATGAACGCGCTCGCGCAGAACTTCACTGAGGCCGCGCCGATCGTGCTGCGCGCCGAGAATGTCGGCGTCACCTTCGATGGCGGTGGCCGTCCCGTCGAGGCGATCCGCAAGGTGGATTTCGAGCTCCGCCGCGGCGAGACGCTGGCGATCGTCGGTCCCTCCGGCTGCGGCAAGTCCACGCTGTTCAACGCCATTGCCGGCCTGCTGCGGCCGACCCGCGGCCATGTCGAGGTGGCGGGACGCCGCGTCGACGATGCCGCCGGCCATGTCGGCTACATGCTGCAAAAGGATCTGCTGCTGCCGTGGCGCAGCGTGCTCGACAACGTCATGCTCGGGCTGGAGATCCGAAAAGTCCCAAAGCCGCGTGCGCGGGAGATCGCGCTCGAGCTGATCAAGGCTTACGGCCTCGCCGGCTTCGAGCACGCCAAACCGGCCGCGCTCTCCGGCGGCATGCGCCAGCGCGTCGCCATCATGCGCACGCTCGCCTTCGACCCCGAGGTGATCCTGCTCGACGAGCCGTTCTCGGCGCTCGACTTCCAGACCCGCCTCCTGATGCAGGCCGACGTCTCCCGCATCATCGCCGAGCGCGGCAAGAGCGCCATCCTCGTCACCCACGACATCGGCGAAGCCATCGCGATGGCCGACCGCGTGCTGGTGCTGAGCGCACGGCCGGCCACCGTGCGCGCGTGGCACGTGATCGATCTGCCGCGCGCGGAGCGCGATCCGGCGGCATTGCGCACCGACCCGCAATTCCAGGATTACTTTGCGAAGATCTGGGCTGATCTGGAGAAGCCGGCCGGCGTCGCGTGAAGGCCGGATCGAGAAACTAGCGCGCCGAGCGATCTTTTCATGTTTTGCAAAAGAGATGCTCGGACTGCGCCCATGGTTGGACGAAACCCAAGTCTGTAGCCTTCGGTCAACATGGCCATCAACGGCCACGCGGCAACGGGGGAGGACTTGCATCCATGGAATTGCTGGCGCGGCCGCGCGGCGGCCTGAGCGGTCGCCCCGGAAGAACGCTGACGAGAGCGCTGCTGTGTCTCGTCGCCGCGACGACGCTGGCTCTGCAGGCGGGCGCTGCGGGGGCCCAGACCGCCGCGGACACTTGGCCGAACCGCGCGATCACCTGGGTGGTGCCGTTCGGAGCCGGCGGCGTCACCGACCTCGTCTCGCGCAAGATCGCGGAGCTGCTGCGGACGCGGCTCGGGCAGCCCGTGGTGGTGGAGAACCGGCCCGGCGCCGGCGGGACCATCGGGACGGAGTTCGTGGCCCGGGCCCAGGGCGACGGCTACACCGTGCTCTACGCCTCCGGCGGGCCGATGACGATCCAGCCGAACCTCGGGCTGACGAAGCTCAACTACGACCCGCTCAAGAGCTATGTGCACGTCCGCGGCGTGAGCTCGGCGAACCAGATCCTCGTCGCGACGGCGTCAGCGCCCTACAACACGCTGGCCGAGTTCGTCGCCTACGCAAAGGCCAACCCGGGCAAGGTCAATTTCGGCTCCCCCGGCCCCGGCACCGCCCAGCACCTCGCCGGCGAGATGTTCCAGGCGGCAGCCCACATCAAGCTGACCCATGTGCCCTACAAGTCGGGCTCGAGCCAGATGACCGACATGATGTCGGGCATTCTGGACGTCTCGTTCGACTACCTCGCCGTGCTGAGGCCGCTGATCGACACCGGCAAGGTCAAGGTGCTCGGCACCACCGGCTCAGCGCGGCTGGCCGCGCTGCCCGACGCGCCGACGGTGCTCGAGGCCGGCTACCCCGACGCCGTCAGCGTCGGCTCGACCTGGGTCGCGGTCCCCGCCGGGACCGACCCGAGAATCGTGGGCAAGCTCTCCGAGGCGCTGGCCGCGGTGCTCGCCGACCCCGGCATCGTCGCCGACCTCGCCACCAACGGCCAGGTGTCGATCGCCGACAAGGGGCCGGCCGAGATGATCCCGTTCATCGTCGAGGAGACCGCACGCACCAAGCGGGTGATCGAGAGCGCGGGGATTGGTGCGCAGTAGCTCGGGCCCCAACAACACAAATGTCGAAAACAACCCCATGCACAGTAGGCGACCGCTGTAAGATCAATGACTTACGCAGGGGCGACGCACTCGGCGCGATGATGGGTCCAAATCCACGCCGAAGCCGCCCTATTGCCACCTAGCGCCGCTTGCCTTCGTCGCGATTTCCGGTAATCTTTCCGGAAACATGGATGCGCAATGACCGGCAAATCAAAATCCCCCGTCGCCAGCCACCGCGCACGTCGGGAGCGCCAGGGCTTCGTGCGGGTCGAGGTCAGCGTCCGCAAGGAAGATGTGAGTCTGGTTCGCCTTGTGGCTTCGGCCTTGTCCGATCCCGCGCGCCAGGCGGATGCGCGCGCGCTGCTTCGGCAACGCTTTGTCGAGCCGTCCCATGTCAGCCTGAAGGCGCTGCTCGCGTCCGCGCCGCTGGACGGGATCGAGCTCGATCGCAGCCCTGATCCCGGCCGCGACGTCGACCTGTGAGCTATTTGATCGACACCAACATCATTTCCGAACTCCGCAAGGGCGCGCGTTGCGACGTCCAATTGTCCGCCTGGTATGCGTCAATTGCCGATGCGGATATCTTCCTGAGCACGCTCGTGCTTGGCGAGATACGAAAGGGCATCGAGCTCGCTCGCGCGCGGGATGCGGGCAAGGCGGCGGCGCTCGAACGCTGGCTGCGCGACGTCGAAGCCGCGTTCGATGGACGCGTGCTCGGCGTCGACAACGCCGTGTCCGATCAGTGGGGGCGCATCAGCGCCATCAGGGCCGTCCCGGTCATCGATGGCCTGCTCGCGGCAACCGCGTTGACGCACGATTTGACGCTGGTGACGCGCAACGATCGTGATGTCGCGGGGCTGGGGGCGAAGATGCTGAATCCGTTTGGGGGCGGCGGAGAAGAGGATTGATCGTGGTGCGCATCGCACGCCCGCTCAGTCGCGCTCACGGTCGGCCGCCCCGCATCATTCGGTGCACTGTCGCCGTAACGCCTAAGTCATTTGAGCGGACGCGATCGGGCCTCGGTCTTGCTCGACAGCAACGACGATGCGTCGCGAGACGCGAATCTGCATGCAGATCGATCAGGCGCTGGGCATGCAAGGCAAGCACCTCAATCCAACTTATAAAGTGACGTTGATCAACACCGCGCTCGCGATGACCGCACCGGGCCTCGGCCTCGCCATCCTCCCTGCAACGGTGCTGCCCGCCGACCAGTTTCCGAGGCTGATCGCAGAGCCGCTGGTAGGTCCGGCCATCCCACGCCCAGTGCCGCTGCTGCAACGTAAGGGACGGACGCTGTCGCCGAACGACGGCTCTCGTCAGAATCGGAAGTGAACGCTATGATGATGTGAGGGAGTGGCTATGAGCGAGGGCAAGCGCACGCCGGTGCTTGGCGATCACAAGCGCGTCAAATCGAAGCTGGTGACGCCGTTCAACGATGCGTTCGGGCCGATGCGCGAAGTGTCGTGGATCAACATAATGATCCCGGAGCTGCTGTGGATTGCGCTTGTGCAAAAGGCTTGGGGTCCGCGTCGCGGCGTCGAGATCATCACCGCCTTCACGCGTGACGTGCGAGCGAGCGATCCGATGCGCAACCGCACGATTTGGGCGGCGGCCGGCAAGTTCTCGACTCTGCCGGACGGCGTACTTGCGGGCATCGTGAAAGACCAACCCTATCGGGACGATCTGTGCGTACCGCTCGCGCCGCTCCATGCGCACTATCCTGAACATCCGATGCGCGAACTGGTCTCCGCGGTCACCGAACCACCTTGGTCACAAGACCTCGGCGCGCTCAAGAAACTGGTCGGGGAGCTGTTCGATCGCGCGTCGAAGAGCGCTATCATGGTCCAGGCAACGGCGACTTGGCTCGCATTCGACGCCGAGCGGCTCAAGGTCTCGGCGGGCCTCGCACTCGCCGACTTCCCCCGGATCGAGGATTATCCCAAAACCGACCAGTCACAGCGGATAGCCGCTTCGATCCGGGCAACGCTCAACCAGATGTTCGGAGAGTTCGATCTGATGGCGTCAGGGACCGGCTGGCCGATCGCCTTCTGGAACCGGGGCCTAGAACTCGAACCGTGCGAGAATTGAGATGACGGAAATGTCGACGGATAGCGAGGATGAAAAAGGCACCGAACTCTGGCCGCTTATCGAGAGCTATTGTGCGGACGTTGACCGCGAGCTCGCGGCGCGCCTGAACGCATGGCCGCCTGACTTCGCGCAGATCCACGTCCATGAGGTGATCGGCGGTATGCTCGCGCGCGAGGCGACGCTCACCAAAGACGTTGCGCGCGCGCCAATGCTTTGGACCGGTCACAGTGCGCCGATCTTGTTGCGCGCGATGGCCGACGCCTACATCAACATGACGTGGCTGCTGCTCGATCCGGTCGAGCGCTGTCGCAAGTTCATTTTGTTCGGATTGGGCCAGGCCAAGCTCGAACTTGAGCATCGCCGCGCGCAGATCGGCGCACGCGAGCCGACGCCGCAGGAAGTAGCCCTGCTGGAAGCTGGCGAGAGATGGATCGACAGCCAGCGGATCGGCTGGTTGCTCGACGTCGACCTCGGAAAATGGTCGAGCCTGTCAGTTCGTCAGATGGCCGAGGAAGCGGGTTGCATTGATTTCTACAACTACGTCTACACACCGTTCAGCGCCTGCGCGCATTCTGTGTGGCACCATGTTGCACGTTACGATCTTAGTGAGTGTGGCAATCCACTACACCGGCATCATCGTCGTCCGACCAGCGAGGCATTTGCCCCGGACGTCCACTATCTGACGCTCGCCGCGAAATATTGGAGCAAGACGCTCGGCACCTTCGATCGGGCACACGGGCTCGCGATCCCGGGTCCGTCATCTTACGAGACGCTGATTGATGCCGTCACCGATAGCAGCGCCGATCCACAGCCGGAATGACGCGGGCGGTGCCCGTTTCAGACAGACATAGCGTGGAAACGGCGGTTCACTATGCCGCTTGGTGTCGTGCTGCAGTCGGCGGGAATATCGGGCCACCAAGGGAAATCGGCGGACAATGGCGGAGGGGGAGGGATTCGAACCTCCGATAGGCTTGCACCTATGCCGCATTTCGAGTGCGGTGCGTTCGACCACTCTGCCTCCTGAAGGCACCATGTGAGGGGCAGGCCCCCCCGTGGTCAGGGGCGTCAACAGGCGAGGATGGCGGGCCACGCCCGATGAAGCCCGATGAAGATGGGTACTCTGTTTACGCCACAGCCTCCCATTGATCCGCAGGCTGGCCGGAATCCCTGATCTGGACCCGTGTTGCACCGGCGCCGGAGTGTGTATAAAGTGATCAATCTATACACATCAGTCAATCGGGCCAGCTACGATGCGGACCAACATTGAAATCGATGATGAGTTGTTGTCCCAAGCCATGACGGCGACGGGCCTGGCGACCAAGCGCGCCACGGTCGAGGAGGGCTTGCGGCTGCTGGTCCGGCTGCGCAAACAGACGAAGGCGCTGACGGACCTCAAGGGATTGGGCTGGGAGGGCGATCTCGGCGAGATGCGTCAGGGCCGCCCACCGCGCCGGCCGTGATTCTCGTCGATAGCTCAGTCTGGATTGCGCACCTGCGCGGGCTTCGCACGCCGGCGACCGACAAGCTGGAGGACGCCGTTGCACGGGAGCCGCTCCTGATCGGTGATCTCATCCTGCTCGAAATCCTTCAGGGCGCCCGGGACGACGCCCATGCCACGCGGATTGAACGCGGATTGCGCCAATACGCGATCGTGCCCCTGCTGGATGCCGATCTGGCCCTCCGCGCCGCCCGGAATTACCGCAAGCTGAGAGAACTGGGCATCACGATCCGGAAGACAGCCGACATCATCATCGGCACGTTTTGCATCGAACATCGCCACACGCTGCTGCACGATGACCGCGATTTTGCACCGATGGAGGAGCATCTTGGTCTCAAGGTCGTGTAAATCGCCTTCTCCCGCTTCTCCTCGCTCCGAGTAAACGACGAGCGCGAGACCGGGGCGGTCTTATCGTGGATTGGCATAGATATGGCGGAGAGGGAGGGATTCGAACCCCCGATAGGCTTGCACCTATGCCGCATTTCGAGTGCGGTGCATTCAACCACTCTGCCACCTCTCCTGAAGGCGCCATATTAGAGGCAGGGCCCCTGTGGTTGGGGGCGTTAATAGGCGAGGATGGCTGGCCAGACAAGGCGCGAAAGGGGAAAATCCGCCGCCTGTTTCAGCCCCGCACCAGCTCAATTCTTACTTTGACGCGTTTTCCTGGGCGCATTGGGGTCCAGTTCGCTTGAAAACGCTTGCCGCCGGGAGGAACCGCGATGGAGCACCTGACGATCCCGGCCAATGGCGCCGATGTCCACCTGGTCCGCGCTGGCCAGGGCAAACCGCTGCTTTTGCTGCATGGTTGGCCGGAATTCTGGCTGACCTGGGAGCCGGTGATGGCGCGGCTGGCCGACCGGTTCATGCTGATCGCACCCGATCTGCGCGGCTTTGGCGACAGCGAAAAGCCGGACGGGCTTTTTGGGGCGGACGGCCATGCCGCGGACATGCTGGCGCTGATGGAGGCGCTCGGCATCGAGCGATTCGGCGTGGTCGGCCATGACGTCGGGGGCGCCGTGATGCAGCCTCTGGCGCGGCGGGCGCCGGAGCGGCTCGCGGGGCTGTTCTTGTTCGATTTCGTCTATCCCGGGATCGGGCCGCGCATGGCGGCCCCTGATCGGCTCAACCACATCTGGTACCAGTCCTTCCACCAGATGGAGATGGCGCCTTCGCTGGTCGGGGCCAGCCGCGAGAGCTGCCGACTCTATCTCAGCCACTTCCTGAAAGACTGGGCGCATCGCAAGGACGCGTTCGACGACGTGCTCGACGCCTTCGCCGACAACTTTTTCAAGGACGGCAATCTCGCCGGCGGCTTTGCGTATTATCGCGCGGCGCATGCCGGTCGTATCGCGATGATGAAGGGCGAGGCGCCGCCACTTCCGCCGATCGATGTGCCGACCTGCGTGCGCTGGGCCGAGCACGACCCGCTGTTTCCCTATGCGTGGACCGATCGTCTCGGCGAGACCTTCAGCGCGCTGGATCTCAAGATGTTTCCCGGCGTCGGCCACTTCCCGCATCGGGAAGATCCGGATCACGCGGCCGCAGAGATCGCGGCGTTCTTTGCGCGGATCGGCTGGAGCTGAACTCCCCAATACCCAAGTCTATCGCAGATGAAGAGGAACGTAGCGGAAAGCGTGCCTGTGGCTATCCTTCGAGACGCCCGCCTGCGGCGGGCCCTCAGGATGAGGTCGCGTTTTGCGGCGAGATTTTAGACCCTCATGGTGAGGAGCCCGCCAAAGCGGTCGTCTCGAACCATGCAGGCCGAGCTCCTGCAACAGCCCAGCTGTCATATCGATGGCCCGCCCCAAGAATGGGGTGGGACCGCCAGACGCGGTAAACACTGGCGGTCCCGTGCCGCTCATTGAAAACTGACCAGGAAGGGCGGCTTCGCCGGCCAGGTGAGGCGACGATTCGACCGTAGCGTGCGCCCTGTGCGCCGCAACGCAATCCGTTCCTTAACCTAACCAGTCAAGGTTACTCCTTGTCGGACTTACCCTTTTTCTTCCCGTTGCCCGTGGAATCCCCGTCTTTTCCGTTATCTTTGTCCTTGCCGCTGTCCTTGCGGCGGTTGGTGAAGCGGGCATTGCCGAGGCCGGTGCCGATGGTGAGCACGCCCCAGCGCTCGACGTCCTGCATGAACGGCACCTCGGAGAGGCCCTGAACCACGCCGTCATTGTGCATCAGGATCGCGGTGTCGTGCCCGCCGATCTCCGGAATGCCCTCGATCAGGCTCGCCGGCAGGTTGAACTTGCTGCTCTCCCAATTGCCCGGCAGGTTCTGCGCGCCCTTCTCGATTCCGCCGTCCGCGTCGATCACGCCGGGACAGGCGATGCCGATGAAGGGCGCGAGCTTGAAGCCTTCCTTCTCCGCCTCGGTGATCAGGCCCTTGAGCATTTTGGTGAGACGCTTCACCGCGCCTTCGCGCGTCGGCTCGTCGTCGGCATGACGCCACAGCTCGGATGTCACCACCTTGGCCTTCGACAGGTCCTTTGCCTTCTTCCAGCTCGTCTCGACCAGGCCGCAGCGGATGTTGGTGCCGCCGATGTCGACGGCGAGGATGCTGTCATGGGCCTCGAAGATCCATGACGGCGCCAGATGCAGCGCGCCGATCAGGCCGGCTTCGTCGGGATGATGCCGGATCGGCATCATGTCGATCTTGAAATCCTCGGATTTCAGGATGATCTCGGTGCGCGCGATCGCGAGCTCGCCGAGCCGGGAATCGCGAAAACCGCCGCCGACCACGATGCGCTCGGTCCTGGCCCAGGCCTTGGTCTTGAGGAAGCGGCGGGTGACGTAGGCGAGCTCCTGGGCGAAATCCTCGATGGCGCTATGCACCACCGCCCAGGCCTCGGTGTCGTCGCCGATCAGGATGGCGTCCAGCGTCTTCTTGCTGATCTCATCCGACGGCTCCTTGCCGAACGGATCCTCGCCGCTCTTGCGCAGCGGCTTGCGCCAGCGCTCGAGAATGTCGCGGAACGCGCCCTTGCTGGCGCGGTCGCCGAGGAACCCGTCCTCGTCCTTGATCTCGATATTGAAGCTGTCGACGTCGACCGACGGCAGCCGGCCCGCGCCGTGCTGCGCGATGCCTGTCGTCGCGACCAGTTCGTCCGTTGCCATTGTGCCCTTGCCCGCTTGCGAAATCCGCAAGACAACGGCGCGGGAACCCGTTGGTTGCAAAGCCGGCCGCGGATTTGCCCTGACCTTGACCCGCTCCTGGAAGGCGCCAAATCCTTCAAATCCGGGCCTTTTCCGGCAGTTTTCCTTGACTCCCGGCGTCCGGCGGCTATAAGTCCCACAACCGGCGCGGGGCGTTTCTCGCGCCGCTTGTTTTTGCGTGGGTTTTCAAAGGGATAACTCCCGCCCGCACAAAACGCGCATAAACCCGTAGCGACTGACAAAAAGCCGGCCCCGACAAATTGTCGCGAGGCCGGGATTGAACACGAAGGAAAACAACGATGTTCGCAGTCATCAAAACCGGCGGCCGGCAGTACCGCGTCGTTCCGGATGATGTCCTGGAAGTTGGCAAGATCGAAGGCGAAGTCGGCACGATCGTGCAGCTGAACGAGGTTCTGGTGGTCGGCGGCGACACGCCGATCCTGGGCCTGCCGACGGTGGCCGGTGCGTCCGTGGCGGTCGAGGTGCTCGACCACAAGCGCGGCCCCAAGGTCATCGCGTTCAAGAAGCGCCGCCGCAAGAATTCGCGCCGCAAGCGCGGCTACCGCGACGAGATCACGGTGCTCCGTATCTCCGAGATCCTGACGGATGGCGCCAAGCCCACCAAGGGCCCGCGTCCGAAGCGGGAGAAGGTCGCCAAGGACGAGGCCAAGGAAGAAGCCGCCGCATAAATTGATCGCGCCAATTCAAGAATTGATGCGTGAGAAATTGTGAAATGATTCCGTCAAGGAATTGATCTAGACCTACTCAGGATTTCGGAGACGAGCCATGGCTCACAAAAAAGCAGGCGGTTCATCGCGCAACGGTCGCGATTCAAAGGGCAAGCGCCTCGGCATCAAGGCGTTCGGCGGTGAAGTTGTCATTCCTGGCAACATCATTGCACGTCAGCGCGGCACCACGTGGCATCCCGGCCTTAATGTCGGCATGGGCACGGACCACACTCTGTTCGCCAAGATCGAGGGTCGCGTCACGTTCCAGGCCAAAGCCAATGGCCGCACCTTCGTATCGGTGCTCCCGCTCGCAGAGGCGGCCGAATAGACGGTGGATCAATTTGGAGTCCGCCGGGTCCTTGACCGAACCGGCGGAGTCCAGAGATCACAGAGATCGAAGGCTCCAGGGGGAGGCGGGAAACCGGCCTCCCCTTTTCTTTGACTTGCTCACTTTCACTTAGTGACTTTCACGGAGCCGGACATGTTGCAGGATTTCTCGAGCGTGACCTTGGCTGAGGCGAGACCTGATGTTGTCGCCACCGAACGGCTGACCTTGCGGCGGCCGACCCTCGCCGACGTCAGGACCATCGCCCTCCTCGCCAACGACCGCCGCGTCGCCGAGAACACGCGGCGCCTGCCGCATCCCTATTCGCAGGACGACGCCGTCGAATTCATCCGCGCCACGGCGGCGATCGGCAGCGAGACCGTGTTCCTGATCGAGCACGACAACGGGCCGGTCGGCATGGTCGGCGTCGACTGCTCCACGCCTGGAAATGCCGAGCTCGGCTACTGGCTCGGCGTCGAGCATTGGGGCCGGGGCTTTGCGACCGAAGCCGCGCGCGGCGCGATCGACTTCTTCTTCGAGGCGTTCGAGGACGAGCATCTCTACGCCGGCGCGCGCGTCACCAACCCGGCCTCGCGCAAGGTGCTGGAAAAGTGCGGCTTCCAGTGGAGCGGCGTCCAGCTGCACCGCTTCCTGGCGCTCGGCTCCTCGACGCCGGTCGACTGCTTCCGCCTCTCGCGCGGGGTGTGGGCGTCGCTGAAGAGCTGGAGCAGCGCGAGGCGCGTGAGGTAGGCAAAGGCCGCGCGTCATCCTCTACTGTCGTCCCGGCGAAGGCCGGGACCCATAACCACAAAACCGAATTTTGCGAAGGCTCCCACTCCGAGTCTTCGTCAAACTGCTCCCTGGGGGTATGGGTCCCGGCCTTCGCCGGGACGACACTGTGGCTACGCCGGCGGATTGACGTCCACAGCTCCACGCCCCAGATCCCGCTCACGCAGATAAATATAGAACCCGGCGCCGATGATGATGGCCGCGCCGACGATCGTTGCCATCGACGGCACGTCGCCGAACACGACGAAGCCGAAGATCACGGCCCAGACGATCATCGAATATTGGTAGGGCACGACGACGCTGGCCGGCGCGAGCTTGAGCGAACGGTTGACGCAGAACAGCGCGGTCACCGAGATGCATCCCGCCAGTGCGAAGATCACGAGGCTGCCCGGGGTCGGCGACACCCAGTGAAACGCCGACAGCACCGCGCCCAGCAGGAACGTGCCGACGAATTGCGAGGACGCCATCACGATGTCGGGCGTCTTGCGCAGGCTGCGCGTGATCAGCATCAGGACCGCGAAAGAAAGACTGCCGCCGAGCGCGATCAGCGCCGGCAGGCTGACGGTCTGCGCCGACGGCCGCAGCGCGATCACGACGCCGCAGAAGCCGATCAGGATCGCGGTCCAGCGCCGCCAGCCGACCTTCTCGCGCAGGAAGACCGCCGACATCGCGGTGACGAAGATGGGACCGGCGAGATAATAGGTGATGACGTCGGCGAGCGGCAGATAGACCGTCGCGATGAAGAAGGCGGCGACCTCCAGCGTCGACAGCGTGACGCGGACGAGCTGCAACCACGGCCGCTCGAGCCGAACGAAATCCTGGCGATGCCGCCACATGATCGGCAGCAGCAGCAACAGCGCCGCGCAGGCGCGCAGGAACAGCAGCTGCCCCACCGAATAGGTCCCGACCAGGAACTTGCCCATGGCGTCGCCGAACGAGAACATGAAGATCGACAGCACCATGAGCCCGATGCCGGCCAGGCGCGCCGATCGGTCGTCATAGGCGGAGAGATTCTTGAAGAGGGGCATCGAGCGCCGTTTTAATCGTGTCGGCGCGCCGGACAAGCCCGCCAACGACGAATTGAACGCATTGTCGCACTCTTCGCGCCGCGGTAGCGATAGATGCCTCATCGACAATGCGAGCTTTGACATGACCGACTTCGATCCAGCCCGGCACCGCATGATCCCCACGCAACGCTGGTTTGAGGATTTCGTCGTCGGCGAGCGCTTCGTGCTGCCGAGCCGCACCCAGACCTCGGCGGTGTTCGCGGCGTTCCAGACCGCGAGCGGCGACACCCATCCGGTGCATTACGACGTGGAATATTGCCGCAGCCGCGGCATGCCGCATCTGCTCGCCCACGGCTTCCAGACCCTGATCCACACCGCGCCCGGCGCCGGCCTGTTTCCGTTCATGGTCGAGGAGTCCCTGGTCGGCTTCCTCGAGCAATCGAGCCGGTTCCTCAAGCCCGTGTTCGCCGACGACACCATCTATCCCGCGCTCGAGGTCACCGAGCTCGTGCCGGGGCGGACGACCGGCACGGTCACGCTCGAAAGCACCGTGTTCAACCAGCGCAAGGAGCTGGTGCTGGAAGGCCTGCAGAAATTCCTGATCCGGAAAAGGCCCGCGGGTTAAGCAAGGGGCGAAATCGAGAGAAATTCGGCCGATTTGCGGGTCTATCCGGGTTGCCGCAGGGGACCGGCTGGCCTACCTATGGCCCATGAAATTCCTTGACGAAGCAAAGGTCTATATCCGCTCCGGTGACGGCGGGAACGGCTGCGTGGCGTTCCGCCGCGAGAAGTTCATCGAATTCGGCGGCCCCTCCGGCGGCAATGGCGGCCGTGGCGGCAATGTCGTCATCGAGGTCGCCGACGGGCTCAACACGCTGATCGACTACCGCTACCAGCAGCACTTCAAGGCCCAGAAGGGCGAGAACGGCGCAGGCTCGGACCGTCACGGCGCCAACGGCAAGAACATCGTGCTGAAGGTGCCTGTTGGCACGCAGATCTTCGACGAGGACCGCGAGACGCTGATCCACGACTTCACTGATGTCGGCGAAAAGTTCGTGCTCGCCGAAGGCGGCAATGGCGGCTTCGGCAATGCCCATTTCAAGTCGTCGACCAACCGCGCGCCGCGCAACGCCAATCCCGGCCAGGTGGGCGAGGAGCGCTGGATCTGGCTGCGGCTGAAGCTGATCGCGGACGCCGGCCTCGTCGGCCTGCCCAATGCCGGCAAGTCGACCTTCCTGTCCAAGGTCAGCGCGGCCAAGCCGAAGATTGCCGACTATCCCTTCACCACGCTGCATCCGCAGCTCGGCGTCGTGAATTCCGACGGCCGCGAATTCGTGCTGGCCGACATTCCAGGTCTCATCGAGGGCGCGCATGAAGGCGCGGGCCTCGGCGACCGCTTCCTCGGCCATGTCGAACGCTGCCGCGTGCTGCTGCATCTCGTCGATGCGACCTGCGAGCATGCCGGCAAGGCGTACAAGACGGTGCGTAACGAGCTCAATGCCTATGGCGGCCTGCTCACCGACAAGATCGAGATCGTGGCGCTGAACAAGATCGACGCGGTCGAGCCGGATGAGCTCAAGAAGCAGAAGGACCGGCTCAAGCGCGCCGCCAAGAAGACGCCGCTGCTGCTCTCAGGCATCACCGGCGATGGCGTGAAGGAAGCGCTGCGCGCCCTTGTCGACGTGATCGGCGAGGCCCCGGTGTCCAGCAAGGCCAAGAGCACAGCCGAGGCGGAGCCGTGGTCGGCTTGAACGCTCCCCAACGTCGTCCCGGCGAAGGCCGGGACCCATAGCCACCGAACGTGGTTGAGCGAAGATTGGTCATTGCCGGCTCGCGCCATAACTTCTGCTGAGGAGTATGGGTCCCGGCCTTCGCCGGGACGACACTGAAATGTGCAGCAACGGGCTCGCGCATTACCAGCAGGTTGTCATCTCCGCTCCAATATCGCAGCATCGAACAATCAAGAAACGGCAGGGATGACGCATGGCGCGCGCGAAGAATGTTCTCTGGATCATGTGCGACCAGCTTCGCTATGATTATCTCGGCTGCACCGGCCATCCCACGCTGAAGACGCCCAACATCGACGCCATGGCCAGGCGCGGCGTACTGTTCACCAAGGCCTATGTGCAGTCGCCGATCTGCGGGCCTTCGCGGATGTCGTTCTACACCGGGCGCTACATGCGCTCGCACGGCTCGCACTGGAACGGCTGGCCGCTCCGCGTCGGCGAACCCACGCTCGGCGATCACCTGAAGAAGATCGGCGTACGCAACGTGCTGGTCGGCAAGACCCACATGGCGCCTGACATCGAAGGCATGAAGGCGCTCGGCATCCCGCCGGAATCGATGATCGGCGTGCATGTCGCCGAATGCGGCTTCGAGCCCTATGAACGCGACGACGGCCTGCACCCGACCGGACGGCCGCGCCCGAAATACGACGAGTATCTGCGCCAGCACGGCTTTGAAGCCACGAACCCGTGGGAGCATTGGGCCAATTCAGGCGCCGCCGATGACGGCTCGTTGCAGAACGGCTGGCTGCTGGTGCACGCCGACAAGGCCGCGCGGGTGCCGGAGGAGCATTCCGAGACGCCCTACATGACGCGGCGCGCGATGGATTTCATCGCCGAGGCCGAGACCGACGGGAAGCCGTGGTGCCTGCATCTGTCCTACATCAAGCCGCACTGGCCGTACATTGCGCCCGAACCCTACGCCAGCATGTATTCGACCGAGGACATGATCCCGGTGATCCGCTCCGAGCGCGAGCGGCAGAATCCGCATCCGGTGTTCGGCGCCTATATGGACATGCGCTACTCCCGCAACATGGCGCGCGACGATGCCCGCGAGAAGGTGATCCCGACCTATATGGGCCTGATCACCCAGATCGACGACCAGATGGGCGTGTTGATGAAATTCTTAGGTGAGCGCGGCCTGCTGGACACGACGATGATCGTGTTCACCTCCGATCACGGCGATTATCTCGGCGATCACTGGATGGGCGAGAAGGACCTGTTCCACGAGCAGTCGGCGAAGATTCCGCTTGTTATCATCGACCCGTCGCAGGAGGCCGACGCGACGCGCGGCACGCGCAGCGATGCGCTGGTGGAAGGTATCGATCTTGCCCCGACCTTCGTCGATTATTTCGGCGGCAAGGTGCCGGGCCATATCCTCGAGGGACGTTCATTGCTGCCGCTGCTGCGCGGCGAAAAGCCGGAATGGCGCAAGGTGGCGTTCTCCGAATACGACTACGCCATGCAGGACGTGCGGCTGAAGCTGAACCAGCCGATCGAGCGCTGCCGCCTGTTCATGGTGTTCGACGGCCGCTGGAAATACATCCACGCCTCCGGCTTCCGCCCGATGCTGTACGATCTCGACACCGATCCCGATGAGTTTCTGGATCGCGGCGACGATCCGGAGTGTGCCGGCATCATCGCACGGCTCCAGGCCGAGCTGTTCGACTGGGCGCTGCATCCGAACGACCACATCACCACGCCGCGCGAAAAGATCGCGGCCTATGCCGACAATCAGCTCCAGGTGAAGGGCGGCGTTTTGATCGGCATCTGGGATGAGAAAGAGCTGGCGTCGATCAGGGACGGCATCGCGCAGCGCGCGAAGCTGTGAGTAAGCGGAGCGCTGCTCTCTCACCCCGTCATGCCCGGGCTTGACCCGGGCATCCACGTCTTGCGTCAAATGCGGATGCACGTGGATGGCCGGGACAAGCCCGGCCATGACGACGGAGTATATGGCGCGAGCAAAACCTAATTCTCGATCTTGTATCCCGTCGCCTTCACGATCGGCTGCCAGAACGCCGTGTTCGCCGCGAGCTCTTTCGTCAACCCATCCGCGCTACTGCCAACCGGGATCAGGCCGATTGCGGTGAGCTTCTCCTTCACCTCGGGCCTGGCGAGCGCCGCGCTCGCGGCTGCGCCGAGCTTGCTGGCGAATTCCGGCGGGCTGCCGGCGGGAAGCCACATGCCGTACCAGGCGTCCGCAACGAGATCGATGCCGCTCTCCTTCAACGTCGGGACCTCGGGTGCGAAGGGCGAACGTTCCGCGCTCGAGGCCGCGATGATCTTCACGCCCTTGGCGCGGTGCTGCGGCAGCGCATCCGCCAACGTCACGATGCCGAACGACAGATGGCCGCCAATGAGATCATTGAGGATCGGCGCGCTGCCGCGATAGGGCACGCGGGTCAGGGGAATGCCGAGATCCTTCTCCAGCTTGGAGCCCATGAAATGCGGAATGGTGCCGTTGCTCGGCACCCCGAACGACGTCTTGTCCGGATGTGCCTTCAGCCACGCCACGAATGACTTGAAATCCGTGGCATCGATCGCCGGGCCGACCACGACGGCGAATTCGAACCGCGCCAGCAGCGACACCGGCATGAAATCCTTCGCCGTATCGAAGCTTGGCGTCGTCTCCACCATCGGCAGCAGATACATGGTGGGGCCCGTCGTCACCAGCACCATGCTGCCGTCGGGGCTCGCGCCCTTCACCGCCTTGATGCCGATCAGGCCGTCGCCGCCGGTGCGGTTCTCGACCACGATGGTCCGTTGCAGCGCCGGGGCCATCTCCTGCGCAATCAGCCGGCACAGCGTGTCGCCGCCGGCGCCCGCTGCGAACGGGAAGATCATTCTTGTCAGCCCGGCCTGCGCTTGTGCCTCGCCTGCCTGTGCCAGCAGTGGCAGACTGAGACACCCGGCCATGAATTTGCGGCGATCCATTCGTTTCCTCGTCCAGTCAATTATTGGTTGGCGGCATTAGAACGGGGCTGGCCGGCAAGACAAGGCCGACCTTAGCCGATTGCCCGGCCAGCCGCCTTGCGCCGGCCATCGTCCTGCTGCAAAAGCAGCCTCATCGGCGCCGCCAGTCGCTCCGCCGTTTCCCGAGCAATTCCGTCCCATTAGCACCATGGCCAGCCCCGAACTCAGTCAATTCCGCCGCATCGTCGTCAAGGTCGGCTCCGCGCTGCTGGTCGATTCCGACAAGGGCGAGGTGCGGGCGTCCTGGCTCGCCGCGCTCGCCGACGACATGGCCAAGCTGCACCGCGAGGGCCGCGACGTGCTCGTCGTGTCCTCGGGCTCGATCGCGCTCGGCCGCAGCCGGCTCAAGCTGCCGCGCGGTCCGCTGAAGCTGGAAGAGAGCCAGGCCGCTGCCGCCGTCGGGCAGATCGCGCTGGCGCGGATCTGGTCGGAGGTGCTAGGGGCCCACGGCATCGACGCCGGCCAGATCCTGGTCACGCTCCAGGACACCGAGGAGCGCCGCCGCTATCTCAATGCGCGCTCCACCATCGGCAAGCTGCTGGAGTGGCGCGCGATCCCCGTGATCAACGAGAACGACACGGTCGCTACCACCGAAATCCGCTACGGCGACAATGACCGCCTCGCCGCGCGCGTCGCCACCATGGCGAGCGCCGATTTGCTGGTGCTGCTGTCCGACATCGACGGGCTCTACGACGCCCCGCCGAAGAACAACCCGAACGCAAAGCTCATCCCCGTCGTCGACAGCATCTCCTCGGAGATCGAGGCCGTGGCCGGCGATGCCGAGTCCGAACTGTCGCGCGGCGGCATGCGCACCAAGGTCGAGGCGGCCAAGATCGCAACGACAGGCGGCACGCACATGCTGATTGCGTCGGGCAAGATCGAGCATCCCCTCCAGGCCATCGCCAATGGCGGCCGCTGCACCTGGTTCCTGACGCCGGCCAATCCCATCACCTCGCGAAAACGCTGGATCGCGGGCACGCTGGAGCCGAAGGGCACGCTGACCATCGACGCCGGCGCGGTGACGGCACTGCGGGCCGGCGCCAGCCTGCTGCCGGCCGGCGTGATCAAGGTCGAGGGCCAGTTCGCCCGCGGCGACGCCGTGATCGTGCGCGGCCCCGACACCAGCGAAATCGGCCGCGGCCTGATCGCTTATGACGCCGACGACGCCGAGCGCATCAAGGGCCGCTCCTCCCCTGATGTGATGACCATCCTCGGCATCAGCGGCCGCGCCGAGATGATCCACCGCGACGATCTGGTGGTGGGCGGGTAGCGCCGGCTATTGCATGTCGTCGGCGCCGATATCCTGATGGCCGTGCATGACGCGGATGACGTCGACGCCGTCTGGTGTTGGGACGTAGAAGATCAGGTAGTTGCCGACCGGAAAGCAGCGCAACCCTGTACGCAATTCGCTTCGTTCACGACCTGCAAACGGTGTCTCAGCAAGCATGTCGAATGTTGCGTCGATGCGATCGAGCAGCTAAGCGGTCTTTTTGCCATTCTTGGCCGCCAGGCGTTTCCGACCTTCTGACTTGATCCGCTCGAACATGTCGTCGACCTCTTCCATCGGCCCGCTGTCAAACCCCTTCTGGATTTCCTCCCGCAGCGCCTCCAGCTTGACCTTGCGCCGCTCTTCGCGCTCCTCGACGAGGCGAAGGCCCTCGCGCATGACCTCGCTTGCGGTGGCATAGCGGCCGCTCTCGACCAGATTGTCGATCAGGTCCTCGAAATGCTTGCCAATGCTGTAGCTGCTCGCCATGGGACGACTCCCTTATCAAATAATGATATTTATTGATATTTGAGAGCCTCGCAAGGATCTGTCCGGCCTCCGGCACAGCCAGGCCATTGGCCGACCCAGCAGCGCGAACCGGGCCCCTGCCATACCCTCCCCGCCCTTCGCAAAAGCGGGATTTTCGTGCTAGGACACTGCCTTAGCAGAAGGTTGAACTCCCCATGGCCGCCCCCCTCAAAGCCGTCGACGGCAATGCCGATCTTCAGGCGCTGATGTCCGATCTCGCCAGTCGTGCCCGCGCTGCCGCGCGCGTGCTGGCGCTGGCGCCGCCGGAGCAGAAGAACCGGGCGCTCGAGGCCATGGAGCGGGCGATCCGCGCCAACGTTGCCGTAATTCTTGCCGCCAATGCCGAAGACGTCGCCGAAGCCCGCGCGTCGAGCAACATGACCGCATCCTTCATCGACCGCCTGACGCTGACGCCGGCGCGCGTCGAATCCATGGCCGAGGGTATCGGCATCGTGCGCGGCATCGCCGATCCGGTCGGTGTCGTCACCGAAAGCTGGCAGCGGCCGAACGGCATGACCATCGAACGCGTGCGCGTGCCGCTCGGCGTCGTCGGCGTGATTTTTGAGAGCCGGCCAAACGTTGCGGCGGACGCCGGTGTGCTGTGCCTGAAGGCGGGCAATGCCGTGATCCTGCGCGGCGGCTCGGACAGTTTCCGGTCCTGCCGCGCCATCCATGAATGCCTGGTGCAGGGCCTTCGCGAAGCCGGCCTGCCCGAAGCCGCGATCACGCTGGTGCCGACGCGCGACCGCGCGGCGGTCGGCATGATGCTGTCAGGCTTGAACGGCGCGATCGACGTCATCGTGCCCCGCGGCGGCAAGAGCCTCGTCGCGCGCGTCGAACAGGAGGCGCGCGTCCCCGTGTTCGCGCATCTCGAAGGCGTCAACCACGTCTATGTCGATGCCAGCGCCGACCTCGCCATGGCGAAGTCGATCGTGCTCAACGCCAAGATGCGCCGCACCGGCGTCTGTGGTGCAGCCGAGACGCTGCTGGTCGATCGCGCCGCGGCTGCGAAAAACCTGAAGCCGCTGGTCGAGATGCTGATCGAGGCCGGCTGCGAAGTGCGCGGCGACGACGCCGTGCAGAAGACGGACACGCGCGTCAAGCCTGCAAACGACGAGGATTGGGACACCGAATATCTCGACGCGATCATCGCGGCGAAGGTGGTGGACGGCGTCGACGGCGCGATCGCGCATATCCAGAACCACGGCTCGCACCACACCGATGCGATCGTGAGCGAGAGCGAGGCTGCCGCGAAGAAGTTTCTGAGCGAGGTCGATTCCGCCATCGTGCTGCACAACGCCTCGACGCAGTTTGCCGATGGCGGCGAGTTCGGCTTCGGTGCCGAGATCGGCATCGCCACCGGCCGCTTTCACGCCCGCGGCCCTGTCGGCGCCGAGCAACTGACGAGCTTCAAGTATCGCGTTCACGGCACCGGGCAAACGCGGCCGTAAGCAACGTCGCGAGGCGCGGGCAATTGAGCAACCATTTCGTCGTGCCGCGTTTCCTGGCGCAAGCGATCCCGCCCTCGACACCGGGCATGCGCGTCGGCCTGCTCGGCGGCTCGTTCAATCCGCCGCACCAGGCGCATCGCGCGATCAGTCAGTTCGCGCTGAAGCGATTGCAACTCGATCGCGTGTGGTGGCTGGTGACGCCAGGCAATCCGCTGAAGGAGAACGGCGCGCTGCACGAGCTCGGCGAGCGCATGCAGGCCGCGCGCGACGTCGCCAACGATCCCAGGATCGAGGTGAGCTGTCTCGAATCCGTCATTCGCACGCGCTACACTATCGACACGATCAACACCTTGCGCCGCCGCTTCCGCGGTCTGCGCTTTGTCTGGATCATGGGCGCCGACAATCTCGCTCAATTCCACCGTTGGCAGGACTGGCAGCGCATCGCCGGCCAGGTGCCGATTGCGGTCATCGATCGCCCGCCGCAGAGTTTTCGTGCCCTCGCCTCTCCGGCCGCCAAGGCGTTATCGCGCTACCGCCTGCCCGAGAATGAGGCAGCGTTGCTTGCGGACCGGCCGGCGCCGGCCTGGGTCTTCCTCACCGGATTGAAGCTGAACCTGTCCTCGACGGGCCTGCGGAACCCGGACGGAAGCTGGAAAGGTACGAAGTGAGACGGACTGTGCGGGGGAGCGTGGATTTGGGGGTGTGGATTTGGGGCTCTCTGGCATATTGAAACCCTTAACCCCACATGATGTAGTGTAACCAGCGGGGGCCGGATTCGGCTCTCGCGATACAGTGAAAGGAATGGTCCCTGGCCACATCTGTATTGTCCAAGACGGCTTCAACGAAGTCTGTTTTACCCAAGGTTGCCAAGCCGACGCGTAAAACATCGACCAAAGCTGCGGCCTTGGAGGCGCAACCCGACGCCGACAAGACGCTGAGCCTGATCCTCTCCCGCCTCGAGGACATGAAGGCGGAAGAGACGGTCACCATCGACCTTCGCGGCAAATCGGCGTACTCCGACTACATGATCGTCACCACGGGCCGGGCCAACCGGCACGTCGGCGCGATCGCGGAAAACGTCACGAAAAGCCTCAAGGAAAACGGCATCAAGAACATCCATGTCGAGGGCTTGCCCAATTGCGACTGGGTGCTGATCGATTCCGGCGATGTGATCGTGCACGTGTTCAGACCCGAAGTCCGCGAATTCTACAATCTCGAGAGATTGTACACGCAGGGCCCAGGGGCAGCGAAGGCGATCTAGGCCGATCTAAGCCGATTTCGAATCGGCTGACGCGCATGCTAGCGTCGTGCGCGCGCGAGATGCGCGCGGTCTCGAAAACACGACTCTGAACACATCATGCGTGTTGCTGTCATTGCGGTGGGCCGGCTGAAGCAGGGCCCCGAACGGGAGCTTGCCGACCGCTATTTCGAGCGGTTCGACGAGGCCGGCCGCAAGCTTGGATTCCGCGAACTGTCGATCCACGAAATTCCGGAGAGCCGCGCGCGCGACACCGCGACGCGGATGGCCGAAGAGGCCGCGGCGATCGGCGCGCATATCCCGGAAAAGTCGATCCTGGTGGCGCTGGACGAACGCGGCCAGAATCTCGATTCCACCGTATTCGCACGGCATCTCGGCCGCTGGCGCGACGAGGGCGCCGGTCATACTATCTTCGTGATCGGAGGGGCGGACGGACTTTCGCCCGAATTACGCCGTAAGGCCAAGCTCGCGATCGCGTTCGGCTCTGCGACCTGGCCGCACCAAATGGTCCGCGTCATGCTTCTGGAACAGCTTTATCGGGCCGCCACCATCCTGGCCGGCCATCCCTATCACCGCGCGTGATCCGCGCCACAACGAGCACCTTTGCCTAAAGCGATGCGAGCGCCTGTCCTCAACCTGCTGCTGATCGCAAGCGTTGCCGGCGCAAGCCTCGCGCAAGCTCAGACGCAAGGTCAGACAGTTGCGCCGCCGCAGACCGCAGCCGTCTCGCCCGATGCGATCAAGCAGCGCGAGCAGGAGCTCGAGGCTGCGCGCGCGAGCAAGAAGAGCGCCGAGGAAGCGCAGGCCAAGCTCAAGGCCGAGATCACCGCGCTCGGCCAGGACCGCACCCAGCTCAACCAGCAGCTGATCGACACCGCCGCCAATGTGCGCGCCGTCGAGACCAAGATCGACGAAGCCGAAGCGCGGCTGAAGACGCTGAACGGCCGCGAGCAGGCGATGCGCGCCTCGCTCGATTCGCGCCGCGCCGACATCGTCGAGGTGCTGGCGGCATTGCAGCGCGCCGGCCGGCGCACGCCGCCTGCGCTTTTGGTGCGTCCCGAAGATGCGCTGCAATCGCTGCGCACGGCGATGCTGCTCGGCGCCGTGGTGCCGGAATTGCGCGGCCGCGCCGAAAAGATCGCAGGCGAGCTCGGCGAGCTCGTGGCCCTGCGCAAGAACATCGCCACCGAACGCGACCAGCTCGCCGCCGACCGCGACAGGGTTCGCAACGACCAGAGCCGGCTCGCCGCCCTGGTCGACGAGCGACAGCGCCAGCAGGCCGCGCGCGAAAAGGATCTCGATGCCGAGAACTCGCGCGCCATCATGCTTTCAAGGCAGGTCGGCGATCTCCAGGGACTGATCACCAAGATGGAGCAGGACCTGCAAAGCGCCGCCAAGGCGGCCGAGAAGGCCGCCGAGGCCGCAAAGCAGGCCGAGGCAAAAGCGGCCGCCAGCGCCAAGTCCGGCCCGGCCGCTTTCAAGGACCGCTCCCGGACCAGTCCGGCGATCGCCTTCGCGTCGGCCAAGGGCCTCCTGCCGCTTCCGGTTAACGGTAACAAGATCAGGGACTTTGGCGGTTCCGACGGGGTCGGCGGGGTCCAGAAGGGTATTTCGCTGGCAACCCGGCCCGGCTCCCAGGTCACGACGCCGTGTGATGGCTGGGTGGTCTATGCCGGCCCGTTCCGCAGCTATGGACAACTCTTGATCCTCAACGCCGGGGGCGGGTATCATGTCCTGATCGCCGGGATGGAGCGCATTTCGGTAAACATCGGACAGTTTGTGCTCACGGGGGAGCCGGTCGCGACCATGGGGTCGACATCTCAAGTCGCCTCCATTCTCGCCACGAACGCGAGTCAACCTGTGCTCTATGTCGAGTTCCGCAAAGACGGCACTCCAATCGATCCAGGCCCATGGTGGGCCGCAAATGAAGGCGAGAAGGTTCGCGGATGATGCGCAAGACTTCAGTTATCCTCCTCAGCGCGGCCACCGGTGCGGCGCTGACGCTGTTCGTGACCCAGCCGCGCGCGGTCTTCATGGGCTCCAGCGCACGGGCCGCCACCGCGGACACTTATCGCCAGCTCAATCTGTTCGGCGACGTCTTCGAGCGCGTGCGCTCCGACTATGTCGAGAAGCCCGACGACACCAAGCTGATCGAATCCGCCATCAGCGGCATGCTCACCGGCCTCGATCCGCATTCGAGCTACATGGACGCCAAGAGCTTCCGCGACATGCAGGTGCAGACCCGCGGTGAGTTCGGCGGCCTCGGCATCGAGGTCACGATGGAAGACGGCCTGATCAAGGTTGTCTCGCCGATCGACGACACACCGGCCTCGCGCGCCGGCATCATGGCCAACGACATCATCACCAATCTCGACGACGAAGCGGTGCAGGGCCTGACCCTGAACCAGGCGGTCGAGAAGATGCGCGGCCCGGTCAACACCAAGATCAAGCTCAAGATCATCCGCAAGGGCCAGGACAATCCGCTCGACGTCACCCTGGTGCGCGACAACATCCGCGTCCGCTCGGTGCGCGCCCGCATCGAGGCCGATGACATCGGCTATATCCGCATCACCACCTTCAACGAGCAGACCACCGAAGGCCTGAAGCGCGAGGTCGCCAACCTCTCCAATCAGATCGGCGACAAGCTGAAGGGCTACATCATCGACCTGCGCAACAATCCGGGCGGCCTGCTCGAGGAAGCGGTGACGGTCTCCGACTCCTTCCTGGAGAAGGGCGAGATCGTGTCGACCCGCGGCCGCAATGCCGAGGAGACCCAGCGCCGCACGGCGCATGCCGGCGACCTCACCAAGGGCAAGCCGGTCATCGTGCTGGTCAATGGCGGCTCGGCCTCGGCGTCCGAAATCGTCGCCGGCGCGCTCCAGGACCACAAGCGCGCGACCATCGTCGGCACGCGCTCGTTCGGCAAGGGCTCGGTGCAAACCATCATCCCGCTCGGCTCCGGCAACGGCGCGCTGCGGCTGACGACGGCGCGCTACTACACGCCGTCGGGCAAATCGATCCAGGCCAAGGGCATCGTGCCCGACATCGAAGTGCTCCAGGACGTGCCGGACGAGTTGAAGTCGCGCACCGACACCAAGGGCGAGGCTTCGCTGCGCGGCCATCTGAAGAACGACGGCGACGAGAAGACCGGCTCGCAGTCCTATGTCCCGCCGGACGCCAAGGACGACAAGGCGCTCAAGCTCGCCGGCGACCTGCTCCACGGCATCAAGAACAGCGCCTCCGCGGCGCCCGCGCCGGGCGGCGACACCAAGGCCACAACCGACAAGCCCAAAGCGGCAAACTGAGTCGGCGAACCAGGTCGGCATATCGCACGATCTCTCGAAAAGGGCGGCTCCCGGAGCCGCCCTTTTTGCGTGGAACTCCCGGCATCCCCGGCCTATCCCGGCCTGCCGCCGCTTGACCTCGGCGTGGTATCGTCGACAGCAGTGATTCGGGATCGCGCATGACTGAAACGGCCGATGATCTGAGCGCCCCGCTCGGACAGGACAAGCCGCGCCGGAAACGCCGGCTGCGGCTGCCGTTCACGGCCATGCAGGCGCTGGCCGTGCTGCTCGGCCTGTTCCTCGTTACCTTTGCCGGCTTTGCCATCTTCAACAAGGATCCGCTCGGCGGCGAGCCGATGACCCGAATCGCGATCCGCGAGCCGAAAGCCACGGACGAAAAACCAGCCGCCTCCGGTCACGGCCAGGACAGCAAGCAAGAGGGCCAGCACGAGACCAAGGAGGCGCCGAAGCAGGCCGGCGAGCAGAAGACCGTCACCATGATCGACGGCTCCACCGGCACGCGACGCGACGTGGTGATCGGCAGCGGCGAGGCCGCCGACAAGGGCGACGCGGCCGCCTCCGCGCCGCCGCCCGTCATGGCCGGGATCGACCCGAAGCTGCTGGAGAAGTCGCGCTACGGCATGATCCCGGTGGTTGCCGAGGGCTTGAAGCCGTTCAACGTCTACGCGGCGGACGCCGACCGCGCCAAGGCCGCCAAGATGCCGGTGGTCGCGATCGTGATCGGCGGGCTCGGCGTCGGCGCCGCCAAGACCACCGACGCAATCATGAAGCTGCCGCCCGCGGTGACGCTGGCCTTCACGCCTTATGGCTCCGATCCAGGAAAGCTCGCCGAAAGGGCCCGCGCCCAGCGCCATGAGATCTTCCTCCAGATCCCGATGGAGCCCTACGACTTCCCGGACAACGATCCGGGCCCGCAGACGCTGCTGACCTCGCTCAGCGCCGACCAGAACATGGACCGCCTGTACTGGCATTTGAGCCGGATGCAGGGCTATGCCGGCCTCGCCAATTTCATGGGCGCCCGTTTCGTGGCAACGGACGCGGCGATGCAGCCGATCATCCGGGAGGCGGCCAAGCGCGGCCTCGGCTTCTTCGACGACGGCTCTTCGCCCCGCAGCATCGCGCCCCAGGCGGCCGCGAGCGCGGCGATGCCGTTCGGCAAGGGCGACATCGCCATCGACGCGGTGCCTACCCCGACCGAGATCGACCGCGCCCTGAACAAGCTCGAATCGGCGGCGCGCGAGCGCGGCGCGGCGATCGGCACCGCCTCCGCCCTCCCCGTCTCGATCGAGCGCATCGGCGCATGGACCAAGACATTGAGCGACCGGGGTATTCTCTTGGTGCCATTGACAACCGCGATGCTGAAATCAAAATCCAGCTAAATCAACGAATTGGTACGGCACGGGTCCGGCGGGGCCTGCGCAAGCCCTACCGAGAGCACGCAAGAGGTCTGGCAGAATGGCGCGTTACGAGGATCTGCCCTACCGGACCTGCGTCGGAGTGATGCTGATCAACACGAAGGGACTGGTGTTCATCGGCCGCCGCGCCGGCGGCATCGAGCATGTCGACGACACCCATGTCTGGCAGATGCCGCAGGGCGGCGTCGATCCCGGCGAGGACACCTGGGAGGCCGCCAAGCGCGAGCTCTACGAGGAGACCAGCGTGCGCTCGGTCGAGCGGCTCGGCGAGGTCCAGGACTGGCTGATCTACGACATTCCGCGCACGGTCGCAGGGCGCGCCTGGAAGGGCCGCTATCGCGGCCAGCGCCAGAAATGGTTCGCGGTCCGCTTCACCGGCAAGGACAGCGAGATCAATGTCGAAAACCCCGGCGGCGGCCACAAGGCCGAATTCGTCAGCTGGCGCTGGGAACCGATGAAGAATCTGACCGGGTTGATCATCCCCTTCAAGCGCCCGGTCTACGAGCGCGTGGTGAAGGAATTTTCCGCGCTCGCGGATCAATAAATCGAATTGTCGTCCCGGCTTCGGTGCTAATGCACCGGGAAATGACGATGAAAGATTTACGCGTGACCCATGAAAAACCCTATCGTCCCAATGTCGGGATTGCGCTGTTCAATGCCGATGGCCGCGTGCTGATCGGCCACCGCTTCAAGGGCGACGGCCCCGAGATCATCCTGCCGGGCCTCGACTGGCAGATGCCGCAGGGCGGCGTCGACGAGGGCGAGGATCTGCGCGATGCGGCGATGCGCGAGCTCTGGGAGGAGACCAACGTCGTCAGCGCCGAATTCCTCGGCGAGACCGACTGGCTCACCTACGAATTCCCACCCTATGACGGACCGCAGACGCACCGGCTGGCGAAGTTTCGCGGCCAGCGCCAGAAATGGTTCGCACTGCGCTTCACTGGCAAGGATGACGAGATCGACCCGCTGACGCCGCAGAACGGGCAGCCCGCCGAATTCGACGCCTGGCGCTGGGAGCGCCTCGATCGCGTCGCCGATCTCGTGGTGCCGTTCCGCCGCGATGTCTATCAGGCCGTGGCGAAGCAGTTCGCGCCCTTCGCAAACTGAGACTGCGAAAACAACCCCATGCACAGTAGAGCGGGGTTGAAATCATTGGACAATTCGGCGGGAATTTGGACGTGATGCGGCCGCGGCTCTCACCGTCCCTCGCCCTTGCACGCAAGGCTATCGCACATGCGCTCCGTCATCCTGAGGTGCTCAGAGCCCGCTTCTAATTCGTCGGCCCCACCGTGAACGGGCCGATCGCGATGACGCGGCAATCGCTGTCGCGCCTGGCGCAGTCGGCCAGCGCGGAGTTGATTGCGGTCTGCTCATCCGCGGCCTTCAGGCCGAGACCGGGGCGGCCTGCGGTGCCGACCGCGACGGCATTCCAGCCCATGCCGTCCGCGAGCTTGCGCACGACCTCGCCGCGCGCGTCCGCCACAATCGACGCGTTGGAAGCGGCATTGAAGAAGCCGGTGATCCGGAGCAGCGTCGGGATCGGCACGACGAAATTGTCGTCGACCGCGACGACAAGGCAGGCGACGCCGGCGATCGCGCCGCACGACTCCAGCGAACGCCGCGCCGCGTCCTCGGCAGACGATGCGCCCAGCACCATGAAATATTGCCCGCCCGGGCCGAGCGCGACCGACCGGGATTTCGCCGCCGGCACGAACATGTTCTCGAGCCGGACCTTCTGCGGATCGCGCACCATCGGAAAGTCCTTCGACGCGAAGGTCCGTTCGGTCATCGCATCATGCCGGAAGAACGGAGGCGGCGGCATCGGCGGCTTGCCGCGGGTGTAGACCACATTGTTGCCGACCGCATAGAGTTCGCAGTGCCGCGGCGATTGCGCGGCATCGGCGCGCTTCTGGCACTGGTCGAGCGCGGCGTTGCGCGCGGCCTCCTCGTTCGGCTGGTTCAACGCCGAGCCGGTGAAGCCGCCGATATTGAGCGCGAAGGCCTTGTAGTCGCCGGCGGCGGAATAGTCGCCGGCGAGGTAGCTGCGGACGCGCTCGTTGACGAAGGGGACGCTGTCCGCAGCAAACCTGCCCGTCATCGGCGAGGCGGATGGCGACGGTGCCGGCATCGGCGCCATCGCCGCGCCGGCGTTCGGCGGCATCATCGGCGCCTTTGCGAGCTGGGTCGGCGTCGGACTCGGCGCGGCACCTGGTGTCGCGGCCGGCGTCGCCGCGGCGGTCGCCGTCTGCTTGAGCTTGGTGTTGTAGAGGAAGCCGGTGACGCCGATGGCGACGATTGAGACGACGGCAACCACCAGCGGCCACATCCACACGGGTGCCGCGGCCACCTTGGAAGCGGCCTTCTTCAGTTGCGGCTTCGAATAGGTGCCGTCCTCGCGCCGCATCGCCACCATGTAGGCGTGCACCGGCGTCGGGATGTTCTTCACCTCCTGCGCGCCGATGTCGGCGAACTGCACCGACAGCTTGTTGGCGACCTGCTCGTGCACGGCACGCGAGACGCAGATGCCGCCGACCTCGGCGAGGCCTTCGAGCCGTGCTGCGATGTTGACGCCGTCGCCGAGCAGATCGCCGTTGCGCTCGACCACGTCGCCGATGGTGATGCCGATGCGGAACGACATCTGCCGGCTCGGCGGATAGGCCATGTTGCGGGTTCGCAGGGATTCCTGGATATCGATCGCGCAGCGTACCGCATCCACCGCGCTCGGGAATTCCGCGAGCACGGCATCGCCCGCTGTGTTGAAGATGCGGCCGTTCGCCTTTGCGATGAAATCGTCGATGACTTCGCGATAGGAGACGAGACGCCGCAGCGTCTCCTCTTCGTCTTCCGCGACCAGCCTCGAATACCCGGCAATATCGGCTGCGAAAATCGCCGCGATCTTGCGTTTCATCTGCGACCGGCCCCCGGAACAAAATCCGCGGGCGAAGAATGCCGCTATCTCCGGCGCGGTGCAACAAAGTTTCAGCGCCCGCCACTTCCGTGACGAGCGCTGAACTTATTCAGGAATTTCCTGCAGCAATGTCCGGCTTGAGCCCCGAAGCAATGCCCCGGGGCTTAATGCATAGCCGTCGAGCTGAGCTGCTGCTGGATGCTCTTGAAGTGGTCGAGCCGCTCGATGGCCTGATCGAGCTCGCTGCCTTCGTGCTCCTTCAGCCCCTCTTCCATCTCCGCGACCGTCTCGGCGAACTGGGCCTTGTCCAGCTCGGCCATCGAGGTGGCGACGTCGGCGAGCACGGTCAGGCCCTTCTCGGAGACTTCGGCGAGGCCGCCGAGCACGATGATCTTCTCGTGCTTGCCGCCGGTGGTGACGGTGAGGATGCCGGGCCGGATCGCAGCCACGACCGGCGCATGACCGGCCAGCACGCCGAAGTCACCCTCGACGCCGGGGATGTCGACCTGATCGACCTCACCCGAGAATGCGAGCTTTTCCGGCGAGACGAGATCGAAGTGGAAGGTGGCCATGGGAAACCTGCGAATGGTGAGTAGCGTACGGGCGAGTGGCGAGTAGCGAATGGCGAATAGATTCTACTCGCTACTCCCTATTCGCCTCTTAGGCGGCTTCCGCCGCCAGCTTCTTGCCCTTCTCGACCGCCTCTTCGATGGTGCCGACCATGTAGAAGGCGGCTTCCGGCAGGTGGTCGTACTTGCCTTCCACCAGGCCCTTGAAGCCCTTGATGGTGTCGGCGAGGTCGACGAACTTGCCCGGCGAACCCGTGAAGATTTCGGCGACGAAGAACGGCTGCGACATGAAGCGCTCGACCTTGCGGGCGCGGGCCACGGTCAGCTTGTCCTCTTCCGAAAGCTCGTCCATGCCGAGAATGGCGATGATGTCCTGGAGCGCCTTGTAGCGCTGCAGCACCTGCTGGACCTGACGGGCGACCGCGTAATGCTCCTCGCCGACGACCAGCGGGGAGAGCATGCGCGAGGTCGAGTCGAGCGGGTCCACCGCCGGGTAGATGCCCTTTTCGGCGATCGAGCGCGACAGCGTGGTGGTCGCGTCAAGATGCGCGAACGAGGTCGCGGGCGCCGGGTCGGTCAAGTCGTCGGCCGGAACGTAGATGGCCTGCACCGAGGTGATCGAACCCTTCTGCGTGGTGGTGATGCGCTCCTGCAGCGCGCCCATGTCGGTGGCCAGCGTCGGCTGATAACCCACCGCCGAAGGAATACGACCGAGCAGCGCCGACACTTCCGAGCCGGCCTGGGTGAAACGGAAGATGTTGTCGACGAAGAACAGCACGTCCTGGCCCTTGTCGCGGAAGTCTTCCGCGATGGTGAGGCCGGTGAGCGCGACGCGGGCGCGGGCGCCGGGCGGCTCGTTCATCTGGCCGAACACCAGCGCGCACTTCGACTTCACGCCCTCGTCCGGTTTGTGCGGATCGGCGTTGACCTTGGACTCGATGAACTCGTGATAGAGATCGTTGCCCTCGCGGGTCCGCTCGCCGACGCCGGCGAACACGGAGTAACCGCCGTGCGCCTTCGCGACGTTGTTGATCAGCTCCTGGATCAGCACGGTCTTGCCGACGCCGGCGCCGCCGAACAGGCCGATCTTGCCGCCCTTCGCATAGGGAGCCAGAAGGTCGACGACCTTGATGCCGGTGACGAGAATTTCAGCCTCGGTGGACTGGTCGGTGTAGGACGGCGCTTCCTGGTGGATGGCCCGCAGGCCGTCCGACTTGACGGGACCTGCTTCGTCGATCGGCTCGCCGATGACGTTGATGATGCGGCCGAGCGTACCTTCGCCGACGGGAACGCGGATCGGCGAACCGGTGTCGGTGACTTCCTGGCCGCGGACCAGGCCCTCGGTGGTGTCCATCGCGATGGTGCGGACGGTGGATTCACCGAGATGCTGGGCGACTTCGAGCACCAGGCGGTTACCGCCGTTCTTGGTCTCGAGCGAGTTGAGAATGGCCGGCAGGTGGCCTTCGAACTGCACGTCGACGACGGCGCCGATGACCTGGGTGACGCGACCGGACTGGGCTGCCATTGAATGTCTCCTTCGATCCGAACTTCTGAACCGCGGTCAGCTTGACCGGGATGTTGCGTTTGACGGGTATTGAAGCGCCTTGGTCAGACGGCCTCGGCACCCGAGATGATTTCGATCAGTTCCTTGGTGATCTGCGCCTGACGCGTGCGGTTGTAGACCAGCGTCTGCTTGCGGATCATCTCGCCGGCGTTGCGCGTCGCGTTGTCCATCGCGCTCATCTGCGCGCCGTAGAACGAGGCGTTGTTCTCGAGCAGCGCGCGGAAGATCTGGACCGCGAGGTTGCGCGGCAGAAGACGCGTGAGGATCTCGTCCTCTTCCGGCTCGTATTCGTAGGACGTGGTGCTGGCGGCAGCGCCCGCCTCGACGACCAGCGGAATGACCTGCTGGGCAGTCGGGATCTGCGCGATCACCGAGCGGAAGCGGGAATAGAACAGCGTGCAGACATCGAACTCGCCGTTGTCGAAGCGCGCCAGAACCTTCTTGGCGATGTCCTCGGCGTTGACGAAACCGAGCTGGCGAACGCTGCGCAGGTCGAGATGCTCGACGATCTGCTTGTCGAACAGGCGACGGAGCTGCTCGTAACCCTTGCGGCCGACGCAGAAGAATTTGACTTCCTTGCCCTGCGCCATCAGCGCCTGGGCGCGCTCGCGGGCGAGACGCACGATCGAGGAGTTGAAGGCGCCGGACAGGCCGCGCTCGCCGGTGCAGACCAGCAGCAGGTGAACCTGGTCCTTGCCGGTGCCGGCCAGCAGCGCCGGCGCGCCGGGCGAGCCCGCCGCGGCGCTGGCGATGTTGGAGATCACCGCGCTCATCTTGTCGGCATAGGGACGCGCAGCTTCCGCCGCGGTCTGCGCACGGCGCAGCTTGGAGGCCGCGACCATCTGCATGGCCTTGGTGATCTTTTGCGTCGCCTTGGTGGAGGCGATGCGGACGCGCATGTCTTTAAGTGACGCCATTCTTCGTCCCCAGCGATCAGCTTGCGGCTCGACCGCGACCCTGTCTTATCGTCATGCCCGGGCTTGTCCCGGGCATCCACGTACTCGTCTCCACGCGGTCAGGCGTGGATGGCCGGGACAAGCCCGGCCATGACGGCTCTGTATTTACGCAAAGCTCTTCGCGAAACCTTCGACCACCGACTTCAGCTTGGCGGCGGTGTCGTCGGTGAGGTCGCGAGTGTCGCGGATCGAATTGAGGATGTCGGCGTTCTTGCCGCGCAGCAGCGACAGCAGACCGTCCTCGAACGCACGCACCTTGTTGACCGGCAGCGGATCGAGATAGCCGTTGGTGCCGGCCCAGATCACGCAGACCTGCTCTTCCATCTTCAGCGGCGAGAACTGCGGCTGCTTCAGCAGCTCGGTGAGGCGCGAACCGCGGTTGAGCAGGCGCTGGGTCGAGGCGTCGAGGTCGGAGCCGAACTGCGCGAACGCCGCCATTTCGCGGTACTGCGCGAGCTCGCCCTTGATCTTGCCGGCGACCTTCTTGGTGGCCTTGGTCTGCGCCGACGAACCGACGCGCGACACCGACAGACCGACGTTCACCGCGGGGCGGATGCCCTGGAAGAACAGGTCGGTTTCCAGGAAGATCTGACCGTCGGTGATCGAGATGACGTTGGTCGGGATGTAGGCCGACACGTCATTGGCCTGGGTTTCGATGACCGGCAGCGCCGTCAGCGAGCCCGAGCCCTGGTCCTTGTTCAGCTTCGCCGCGCGCTCGAGCAGGCGGGAGTGCAGATAGAACACGTCGCCGGGATAGGCTTCGCGGCCCGGCGGGCGGCGCAGCAGCAGCGACATCTGGCGGTAGGCGACGGCCTGCTTGGACAGATCGTCATAGATGATGACGGCGTGCATGCCGTTGTCGCGGAAATACTCGCCCATGGTGCAGCCGGTGAACGGCGCGATGTACTGCATCGGCGCCGGATCCGACGCGGTGGCGGCGACGACGATCGAATATTCGAGCGCGCCCTGCTCTTCCAGCACCTTCACGAACTGGGCGACGGTCGAACGCTTCTGGCCGACCGCGACGTAGACGCAGTACAGCTTGATGTTCTCGTCGGGCTGCGCGTTGAGCGGCTTCTGGTTCAGGATGGTGTCGAGCGCGATCGCGGTCTTGCCGGTCTGACGGTCGCCGATGATCAGCTCGCGCTGGCCACGGCCGATCGGGATCAGGGCGTCGATCGCCTTGAGGCCGGTCGCCATCGGCTCGTTCACCGACTTGCGCGGAATGATGCCGGGCGCCTTGACGTCGACGCGCATACGCTTGTCGGCCTGGATCGGGCCCTTGCCGTCGATCGGGTTGCCGAGACCGTCGACCACGCGGCCGAGCAGGCCCTTGCCGACCGGCGCGTCCACGATGGCGCGGGTGCGCTTGACGGTCTGGCCTTCCTTGATCTCGCGGTCGGCGCCGAAAATAACGACACCGACGTTGTCGGTTTCGAGGTTCAGCGCCATGCCGCGGGTGCCGTTCTCGAACTCGACCATTTCACCGGCCTGGACGTTGTCCAGACCGTAGACGCGGGCGATACCATCGCCGACGGACAGCACCTGTCCGACTTCGGAGACTTCAGCTTCCTGGCCGAAATTCTTGATCTGGTCCTTGAGGATCGCGGAAATTTCCGCGGCGCGGATGTCCATCAGCCTGCCTCTTTCATCGCGTGCTTGATCGAATTGAGTTTGGTGCGAAGCGAACCATCCACCATGCGGCTGCCCAGCTTGACGACGAGGCCACCGATGATCGAGGGATCGACTTTCACGTTCAGCGCGACGTCCTTGCCGGTCACCGACTTCAGGGCAACCTTGAGGGCGTCGAGATTCTTGTCAGAAAGCGCTTCCGCCACCGTGACATCCGCGGTCGCCTCGCCCTTGAACCTGGCGACGAGGGCGCGGTAGGCGCGGATGACGTCGGCCACCACGAACAGGCGGCGGTTGGCAGTCAGCACTTTCAGGAAATTGGCGGTGATGCCGGCGATACCGGCCTTGTCCAGCACGGCCGAGAGGGCCCGGGACTGGGCATCGGCCGCGAACACCGGGCTGCGGACGAGGCGCTTCAGATCGGCGCTCTCGCTCAGCAAGGCCTCGAACCTGTCGAGGTCGGCCTTGACCTCGTCGACCACTTTCTGGTCGCGGGCCAGTTCAAACAAGGCCGTTGCATAACGACCGGACACACCTGAAACGGACGTATCTTCTGCAGCCACAGACGCGCTCTTTTTGCTGTCAAACTCGCAAGGGAAAAACCGTCGCCACAAAGCGGCGCCTAGCGATCCAAGCCCTTGGAATTCAAGCGGAACTTCGATTTTCGGCCGACACGGGAGGTGCCGGGTCCGTTAAAATCGCGGCTTTGCTAACATAGCAGGCGCGCACGTGCAACATGACGCCAAATTAAAGGCATCAGGTTCTGTCGCCAGTTCGTCGCAGTTGCGACACACGACGACGGATGACATCGACCTGAGCGTGGACTTGCACGACGACCTGCCACGCCACGGAATTGCCGTGAGCCTGACGTCGGCCCGGCACCCATTCGTTCCTGCCCTCAGCGCATAGCGGCCATGAACACGGATCACTGAGGCGTGAATCCCGCCTCGCCAGACCTGCTCGCCGAATACTTACCCAATTCTAAACGCAGGGAGCGATGACTTCGTTTTACAGTATTCATAAGTAATAATTCGATTAACGAATCGTTAAAGTGCAAGATTACGGAATGTCGGATGAATATACCGGCAGGTCACAAGATATTTCATGACGACACAGAACAGATTTACTGCCCAATTCATGCCGCATTGCGAAGGGAAACGCCAAATCGCTCACAAACTGATGGGGGCTCCACTAGCCACATATGTGGCAATACTAGCTTAGGGACCACTAAATGCTGTCTTTGAAGACGCTGGGCAATGTGACCCGGCCGCGTACGGCGATCGCTTTTGTTGCCGCAACTCTTCTTATCGGTGGAACTGCCACCGAAGCGTCCGCCAAATCCAGGCATCATCGGCATCACCATCATCGCCACCACGCCCAGACCGACTCCAACACCGGCTCGGACTGGCGCAACGCCAATGCGTCGATGACGCCCTCGTCGGGCTCCGGACACAGCTTCTCCGGCATGGCCTCCTATTACGGCAACGAGTCCGGCAGCCGCACCGCCTCGGGCCAGCGCTTCAACCAGAACGCCCTGACCGCGGCGCATCGTTCGCTGCCGTTCGGCACCAAGCTCCGCGTCACCCATGGCGGCCAGAGCGTCATCGTCACCATCAATGACCGTGGCCCGTTCATTCGCGGCCGCGTGCTCGACCTCTCCACGGGCGCTGCCCGCGCCATCGGCCTCACCGGCGCCGGCGTCGGCCGCGTCACGGCGGAAGTCGTCTCCTAAGGCGCATCACGCGTCGAAATAAGCCCGCCGTCTTTGGGGGACGGCGGGCTTTTTTTGTTTGGCCTGTCAGTTGCGGCAGCGTCCCTCTCGTGTCCCGGACGAGCTGCAACGCGCCAGCGTTGCTGCGCAGAGCCGGGACCCAGAAGGCGACAGGGATCGCTGCGGCATGGGCCCCGGCTCTGCAGCGCACCGTCAAAGAGACGCTGCGCTGCGTCCGGGGCACGAGAGGAGAGTGGAGCGCAGGCTCTCTCCCCGTCATTGCGAGGAGCGCAGCGACGAAGCAATCCAGACTGCCTGCGCGGAGGGATTCTGGATTGCTTCGCTCCGCTCGCAATGACGGGGAGAGAGCGGTGGGACCTTACAAAAAGCTCTGCGGATCGACATCCACTTCGAGCTTCTGGTTGCCCTTCGGCTTCGGGCACACCGCGAGCCAATTGCGCAAATAGTCCGACAGGTCGAAACCGCGCGCCGATTTCACCAGGATGCGGAAGCGGTAGCGGCCCTTGATCACCGCGAGCGGCGCTTCCGCCGGGCCCAGCACCACCACGCGCTCGTCACGCGGCGCGAGCGCAACGAGTCTTCGCCCAAGACCTTCCGCGCTCGGGCGGTCGCCGGCGGAGATGATCAGGCTCGCAAGGCGCCCGAACGGCGGATAGAGCGTCTTCTCGCGCAGATCGATCTCGCTGTCGTAGAAGGCCTCGCGGTCGCAGGCGATCAGCGCCTTCATCACGGGATGATCGGGCTGGTGGGTCTGGAGATAGCCGACGCCGCGGCCCTGCTCGCGTCCGGCACGGCCGATCACCTGGTTGAGCAATTGCCAGGTCCGCTCCGCCGCGCGCGGATCGCCGTTGGACAGGCCCAGATCCGCATCGACCACGCCGACCAGATTGAGCCGCGGGAAGTTGTGGCCCTTGGCGACGAGCTGCGTGCCGATGATGATGTCGACGCGACCCTCCGCGATCTCGTTGAGCTCGCTGCGCATCGTCTCGATCGAGGTGATGAGATCGCTCGACAGCACCATGGTGCGCGCCTCCGGGAACAGTGCCGCGGCTTCTTCCTGCAAGCGCTCGACGCCGGGCCCGACGGCGACCAGCGATTCCTCCGCCGCGCAATGCGGGCAGGTCTGCGGGCGCGGCATCGAGAAGCCGCAGTGATGACAGACGAGGCGCTGGCGGAAGCGGTGATCGACCAGCCAGGCATCGCAGATGGTGCAGGCGAAGCGGTGGCCGCAGCGGCGGCACAGCGTCAGGGGCGCGTAGCCGCGGCGATTGAGGAACAACAGCGCCTGCTCGCGCTTCTCGATCGCGGTCCTGATCTCGCCGGCCAGGCGCGGCGAGATGAAGCGGCCGCGCGCGGGCGGCTCGCGGCGCATGTCGATGGCCTCGATATGCGGCATGTGCTGGCCGCCGAAGCGCGAGGGCAGCGCGATGCGCTGATAGCGGTTCTTGCGCGCGTTGACCTCGGATTCGACCGACGGCGTCGCGGAGGCCAGCACGATCGGAATCTTGGCGATATGCGCGCGCACCACCGCCATGTCGCGGGCATGGTAATGCACGCCTTCGTCCTGCTTGTAGGCCTGGTCGTGCTCCTCATCGACGACGATGAGGCCGAGATTGCCGTAAGGCAGGAACAGCGCCGAACGCGCGCCGACCACGACCGGCGCTGAGCCTTCCGAGATCGCCGCCCAGTTGCGCGCGCGGGTGCGCGGCGTCAGCTCCGAGTGCCACTCGATCGGGCGCACGCCAAAACGCTGCGCAAAGCGATCGAGGAACTGGCCGGTGAGCGCGATCTCCGGCATCAGGATCAGCGACTGCTTGCCGCGGCGGATCGCTTCGGCGACGGCCTCGAAATAGACCTCGGTCTTGCCCGAGCCGGTGACGCCGTCGAGCAGCGCGACATGGAAGGTGCCGTTGGCCGCGAGCGCGCGCATCGCATCCACGCCGGCGCGCTGCAGCGGCGAAAAATCCGGCCGGGCGAAATCCGGATCAGGCGCCGGCGGCGGTGGCGGCGGCGGCATCGGCTCGACCGTGAGCGTGCCTTCGTCGACGAGCCCGTCGATCACGCCGGCCGAGACACCGGCTTCCTTGGCGGCTTCCGACTTGCCGTGCAGCAGCCGGTCCGACAGCACCTCGATCAGCCGCTGCCGCGCCGGCGTCAGCCGCCTGGGGGGATCGCCGACCAGGCGCACGCCGGGACGCACCCGCTCGGGCCCGAGATTTTCGCCCATCCGCAGGCACATGCGCAGCACCATGCCGCGCGGGCTCAGCGTGTAATTGGCGACCCAGTCCACGACCGAGCGCAACTCCGGCTTGAGCGGCGGGATATCGAGCTTCTCGCCGACCTCCTTGAGGCGGTTGTGCAGGCGCGGATCCGGATTGGCGTTTTCGGCCCAGACCACGGCGAGCACCTCGCGGGGCCCGAGCGGCACGCCGACGAGATCGCCCGCCTTCAGCTCCATTCCGCGCGGCACCTTGTAGGAATAGGTCTGGTCGAGCGCGACCGGCACCAGCACGTCGACCATGCGGGTCGCGTTGGCGGGGGTGGTCGTGCTGCGCGACGAATGATCCATGGGGGAGAGAATCGGAACCTGGGGGCTTGAGGCTAGCCGCAGGAGGCGGCCTTAGCGAACAGTAAACGGGTGTGATGCGATATACTGTGCGGAATCACCACGTCCAGAGCGCATGAGCAAAGCGGCCGCCCCCCACATCGAGCTCGCCAGCGCCGATCCCTCGATCGCGCAGGAGATGACGCGCTGGCTGTCGCATCTCGGTGCCGAGCGGCGGCTGTCGCCGAAGACGCTGGAAGCTTACGGCCGCGACTTGCGGCAGTGCCTGGATTTCCTCTGCTCCCATTGGGGCGAACGCGTCACGCTCAAGCGCTTCGCGGCGCTGGAAGCCACCGACATCCGCGCCTTCATGGCGATGCGCCGCGCCGACGACATTGCCGGCCGCTCGCTGATGCGCGCGCTGGCGGGCCTGCGCTCGTTCGGTCGCTTCCTCGAGCGCGAGGGCAAGGGCAAGGTCGGCGCGCTCTCGGCCATTCGTGCGCCGAAGGTCGCCAAGAGCCTGCCGAAGCCGCTGCCGATGGCCTCGGCCAAACGTCTTGCCGACGCCGACGAACGCGCCGGCGAGGAGCGCGAGACCTGGGTTCTGGCGCGCGACGCCGCCGTCATGGCGCTGCTGTATGGCTCGGGCCTGCGCATCTCCGAAGCGCTCGGCCTGAAACGCCGCGAGGTGCCGCGTCCCGGCGAAGGCGACGTGCTGATCGTGACAGGCAAAGGCAACAAGACCCGCATGGTGCCGGTGCTCCAGAACGTGCTCGAACTCGTGCAGGAATACGTCTCGATGTGCCCGTACCCGCTGCCGGCGGAAGGGCCGATCTTCCTGGGCGCGCGCGGCGGCCCCTTGAGCCCGCGGATCATCCAGCTCGCGATGGAGCGGCTGCGCGGCGCGCTCGGCTTGCCCGACAGCGCGACGCCGCATGCGCTGCGCCATTCCTTCGCCACGCATCTGTTGTCACGCGGCGGCGATCTGCGCGCGATCCAGGAATTGCTCGGCCATTCCTCGCTCTCGACCACGCAGATCTACACCGGCATCGATTCCGAGCGGCTGCTGGAAGTCTATGCGAGCGCACATCCGCGGCGCTGACACACTGACGTCACAACCTCCATGCCTCTTGCGCGGTGCCCGCGGTTCGGTCAATCGTTACGGAACCGAGGCAGGAGGGATTTATGAGCGCACATGAAAGCATGGAGCATGCCGAGCACGCCGAGCACGCGTCCGGCTCGAACAAGAAGATCGCACTTCTGATCGCCGTGCTGGCCCTGTTCCTGGCGATCTCGGAGACGCTCGGCAAGGGCGCCCAGACCGAATCGATCAGCAAGAACGTCGAGGGCGCCAATCTCTGGGCGTTCTTCCAGGCCAAGAGCATCCGCCGCACCGTGGTGGTGACAGCGGCCGAGCAGGGCAAGCTCGCTCTGGCCGCCACCACCGACGACGCCATGAAGGCCGTGGTGCAGAAGCAGCTCGACGACTGGACCAAGACCGCGCAGCGCTACCGCTCCGAGCCCGAGACCGGCGAAGGCACCGAGCAGCTCGCCGAGAAAGCCAAGCACGCCGAGCACGAGCGCGACGAGGCGACCGCGAAATATCATCACTTCGAGCTGGCGTCCGCCGCCTTCCAGATCGGCATCGTGCTGGCCTCGGCCACCATCATCACCGGCATGTTCGCGCTGGCCTATGTCGCCGGCATCCTGACGCTGGGCGGCATCCTCATGACCGCGCTCGGCCTGTGGTGGCCGCATCTGCTGCATTTGCATTGATGCGGTGAGGCACCTTGCTCAGCCGTCGTCCCGGCGAAGGCCGGGACCCACCGCGTGATCCATCGATGGCTGACGATAGGAGTACCGAACGACGAGTCTTCGCCAAACCTCTCCCTGTGGTTATGGGTCCCGGCCCCCGTGCGCAATCGCGCACTAGGCCGGGACGACATTGGAGGATTTGGCGAAGCGCAGGTTCGGACAGCAGCGCTCACCGCGCCTGGTGCACGCTCTTGCGGAAGCGCTGGATGAGGCGGAGCGTGCGGGAGGACCAGCCTTCGCCGTTGCCGGCGATGATCTCCTTGATGCGATGCTTGACGGGATCGACCAGCTCGGCCGCCCTGGCGCGCAGCTTCAGCACCAGCGCGTAGAGCCGCTCGAACCAGTGCATCTCCATCAGCTTGTCGCGCGTGACGTCGAACACGAACGCGGTGACGCCGACGCCGAGCAGCTTTGCGAACAGGATCGTGAAGACCGCGCTGGTCCAGTATTCGTGCGTGAGCAGCCACAGGCCGACCAGCTTGAGCGGAAACAGCGGGATGATGGGGACCGCGAACACGATCAGCGTCATCGCCGGCGACAGCGCGTCGACGCGATCCGTCAGCCATTGCTTGAAACGCGCAAGCGGGACGGCTGCGACGACCCGCGCGACGATCGGTTCGAGATGGTCCCACAGCCAGGCTTCGATCAGGAAGATGATCGCCAGCAGGACCCAGACCGGTTGAAGAAGGCGGCGCAGCATGTGTTTCCCGCCCGATTCGGCGCTGGGCGCGTGCCTACATATGGATGGCCCGCTTGCCGACTGCAAGCGCGGCCTCCTTGACGGCTTCCGAGCGGGTCGGATGCGCGTGGCAGGTGCGCGCGAGATCCTCCGCACTGCCGCCAAACTCCATGAGGACACAGGCTTCATGGATCATTTCGCCGGCTTCGCGGCCGATAATGTGCACGCCGAGCACGCGATCGGTCTTCGCATCTGCGAGAATCTTCACAAAGCCGTCAGTGGTCTGGTTGACCTTGGAGCGGCCATTGGCGGTAAAGGGAAACTTCCCGACGGTATAAGCCACGCCCGCCTGTTTCAGTTCCTCCTCGGTCTTGCCGACGGAGGACACTTCCGGCGTGGTATACACGACGCCTGGGATAACGTCGTAATTCACGTGGCCGGCCTGCCCTGCGATGATCTCCGCAACCGCAACGCCTTCATCCTCGGCCTTGTGCGCGAGCATCGGACCAGCGACGACGTCGCCGATGGCGTAGACGCCCTTGAGGCTGGTGGCGAAATGCGGATCGATCTGCACGCGGCCGCGATTGTCCAGCGCAACGCCGGCTTCCTTCAGGCCGAGACCGTCGGTGTAGGGCACGCGGCCGATGGCGACGAGCACGACGTCGGCGTCCAGCGTCTCCGCAGCGCCGCCGGCGGCGGGCTCGATCGTCGCCTTCAGCGTCTTGCCTGAGGTGTCGACCGCGGTGACCTTGGCGCCGAGCTTGAACGCAAATCCCTGCTTCTCGAGGATGCGCTGGAATTGCTTGGCGATCTCGCCGTCCATGCCGGGCAGGATGCGATCGAGGAATTCGACGACGACGACTTCGGCGCCGAGACGGTGCCAGACCGAGCCGAGCTCGAGGCCGATCACGCCGGCGCCGACGATCAAGAGCTTGCCGGGGACCTTGTCCAGCGACAGCGCGCCGGTGGACGAGACGATGCGCTTCTCGTCGATCTCGATGCCCTTGAGGCGCGCGATGTCGGAGCCGGTGGCGATCACGATGTTCTTGGTCTCGACTACTTGCGACTTGCCGTCGGCGGAAACTTCGACCTTGCCGGTACCGAGGATCTTGCCGGTGCCCTTGAGCACGTCGACCTTGTTCTTCTTCATCAGGAACTCGACGCCCTTGACGTTGCCGTCGATGCCCTGCTGCTTGAAGTTCATCATCGCGGGAAGATCGAGCTTCGGCGACGAAACGCTCACGCCCATCTTGGCGAAGGAATGCCCGGCTTCCTCGAACATCTCGGAGGCGTGCAGCAGCGCCTTGGACGGCATGCAGCCGACGTTGAGGCAGGTGCCGCCGAGCGTTGCGTTCTTTTCGACCACCGCGACTTTCATGCCGAGCTGGCTAGCGCGCACCGCGCAGACATAACCGCCAGGTCCGGTGCCGATGACGACGAGATCGTAGGTAGCCATGAGAGAAAGTCCCGTAGGTTTAGCGTGATGAGGATGTGTCAGCGTCCGCGCGGCGCGTCAGCGTCCGCCGGACACATCGAGAGTGGCTGCAGTCACGTAAGAGGCCTCATCCGACATCAGCCAGACGATGGCGTTGGCGATTTCATCGGCGGTGCCGACGCGTTTCATCGGTACCATATGGGCCAGGCGATGATGCCGATCGGGCTCACCGCCGGACGCGTGGATTTCGGTGTCGATCAGGCCGGGGCGAATGCCCGCGACGCGAATGCCTTCGCCCGCGACCTCATAGCCGAGGCCGGTGGTAAAGGAATCAATCGCGCCCTTGGACGCCGCGTAGTCAACATAGGTGTTGGGCGCGCCGAGCTTGGCAGCGACCGATGACAGATTGACGATGACGCCGCCCTTGCCGCCGTGCTTGGTCGACATCCGCTTGACGGCCTCGCGCGCACACAGGATCGAGCCGGTGACGTTGACCGCCATCACGCGCTGGATGCGCTCGGCCGACATCTCGTCGACACGCACGCCGCTCTGGCCGACGATGCCGCCATTGTTGACCAGCGCGCCCAGCGTGCCGAACTTGTCCGCTTCCTTGAACAGCGCGAGGATGTCGCCCTCTTCGGCGACATCGCATTTCACCGCGATGGCCTTGCCGTTGCTGGCCTCGATGGCGGCGACCACCTCGTCGGCGGCCTTCTTGTTGCCGGCATAGCCGACCACGACACGGAAGCCGCGCGCGGCCGCCGCGATCGCGGTCGCCCGCCCGATGCCGCGGCTACCGCCGGTGATGACAACGACTTTATCGGTCACATCAATCCCCACGAGTTCGAGCGCACTACGACGTCTTGCCCTCAAGAGCTGCCAAGCGATCCAGCACGGACTTATCCGTCAAGCTGATCAAATAGAACAGGATGAAGGGCGTGAGAAACGGGATCAGGCACAAGGCCGCGAAGCCGACCCCCTTACCCTTCCTGCGACTGATAGGAATCGCGAAGAAGAAAAAGATAAGGGTGGTCAGCAGGAGCGGCACCAAGGAGATGAGCGCATGCGCAAGCGACGGCTCCCCCATCGTCGCCTCCCTTAGAGATCGAGCACCAGGCGCGCCGGATCTTCCAGGCTCTCCTTGACGCGAACCAGGAAGGTGACGGCTTCCTTGCCGTCGATGACGCGGTGATCGTAGGACAGCGCCAGATACATCATCGGGCGAACCTCGATCTTGCCGCCGACGACCATCGGCCGCTCCTGGATCTTGTGCATGCCGAGAATGCCGGACTGCGGCGCGTTCAGGATCGGGGTCGACATCAGCGAGCCGTAGATGCCGCCATTGGTGATGGTGAAGGTACCGCCCTGCATCTCGTCGATCTTGAGCTGGCCGTCACGGGCGCGGCGTCCGAAATCGGCGATGCCCTTCTCGATGTCGGCGATCGACTTGTTGTCGCAGTCGCGCACCACGGGCACGACAAGGCCCTTGTCGGTGCCGACGGCGACGCCGATGTGATAGTAGTTCTTGTAGATCAGGTCGGTGCCGTCGATCTCGGCGTTGACCGCCGGGATGTCCTTCAGCGCCTGCACCACGGCCTTGGTGAAGAAGCCCATGAAGCCGAGCTTGCTGCCGTGCTTCTTCTCGAACGCATCCTTGTAGTGGGCACGCAGCGCCATGACGTTGGTCATGTCGACCTCGTTGAAGGTCGTGAGCATGGCCGCGGTGTTCTGCACGTCCTTGAGGCGGCGCGCGATGGTCTGGCGCAGCCGGGTCATCTTGACGCGCTCTTCGCGGGCGGCGTCATCGGCCGGCGAGGCGCTGCGCACCTGAACGGCGGCGGCGGGTTGGTTGACCGGGGTCGGCGCGGACGCGGCACGCTCGATCGCGGCCAGCATGTCGCCCTTGGTGACGCGGCCGTCCTTGCCGGAGCCGGGAACGGTCGAAGCGTCGATGCCGGTCTCGGCCGAGAGCTTGCGCACGGACGGGGCGAGCGGCGCATCGGCCGGCGGCGCCTTCGCGGCCGGAGCCGGCGCGGCAGCAGCGGCCGCGGCAGCCGGAGCAGCAGCGGGCTTGGCGGGAGCAGCGGCCGGCTTGGCGGCGCCAGCAGCACCTTCCGTGATCTGGCCGAGCAGCGCACCGACCGCAACGGTCGCGCCATCGGCGGCGATGATCTCGCTCAGCGTGCCGGCTGAGGGCGCCGGGACTTCGATGGTGACCTTGTCGGTCTCGAGCTCCACCAGGGGCTCGTCGACGGCGACGGGATCGCCGGCCTTCTTGAACCAGCGGCCGATGGTGGCCTCGGTGACGGATTCGCCGAGCGTCGGCACACGAATTTCAGTCATGGTCTTTTCCTTAAGGAGATCGCCAATGCGGTCGTGATTGTCAGATGTCATCGGCCGGCGAAAAGCAGGCCATCCAGCAAACCGGGACGTTCGCATTCACAACGGACGTCGCGGCGTACTGGATGCCCCGCTCCAGTGCGCGATTGCGCACAAGGCGGGGCATGACGCAGTTCAAAAGAGTTCAGCTCAGTGCTTCGTCCAGGAACGCCTTCAACTGAGCCTGATGCTTGGACATCAGACCCGTGGCGGTCGCGGCGGAAGCGGCGCGGCCGACATAACGCGGACGCCGGCTCACACCGTTCACCTGGTTCAGCACCCATTCCAGATAGGGCTCGATGAAGTGCCAGGCACCCATGTTGCGGGGCTCTTCCTGGCACCACACCACTTCGGCCTTCTTGAAGCGCGACAGCTCGGCCACCAGCGCCTTCAGCGGCACCGGATAGAGCTGCTCGACGCGCATCAGGTAGATGTCGTCGATGCCGCGCTTCTCGCGCTCCTCGTAGAGGTCGTAATAGACCTTGCCGGAGCAGAGCACGATGCGGCGGACCTTCTCGTCCGGAACGAGCTTGATCGCCTCGTTCGGCAGCATCTGGGCGTCATCGTACAGGATGCGATGGAAGGTCGTTCCCTTCGCAAGCTCTTCCAGACGCGACACCGCCCGCTTGTGGCGCAGCAGCGACTTCGGCGTCATCAGGATCAGCGGCTTGCGGATCTCGCGATGCAGCTGGCGGCGCAGCACGTGGAAGTAGTTCGCCGGCGTGGTCGGGTAGACCACCTGCATGTTGTCTTCCGCGCACATCTGCAGGTAACGCTCGAGGCGCGCCGAGGAGTGCTCCGGTCCCTGCCCCTCATAGCCGTGCGGCAGGAGGCAGACGAGGCCGGACATGCGCAGCCATTTGCGTTCGCCCGAGGAGATGAACTGGTCGAACACGACCTGCGCGCCGTTGGCGAAGTCGCCGAACTGGGCTTCCCACAGCGTCAGCGTGTTCGGCTCGGCGAGCGAGTAGCCATATTCGAAGCCGAGCACGGCTTCTTCCGACAGCAGCGAGTTGATGACCTCGTAATGGCCCTGCTCGTTGCCGAGATGGTTGAACGGCGTGTAACGGCTCTCGTCTTCCTGGTCGATCAGCACCGAGTGGCGCTGCGAGAAGGTGCCGCGCTCCGAATCCTGTCCGGACAGGCGGACGTGGTGGTTTTCCTGGAGCAGCGTGCAGAACGCCAGCGCCTCGCCGGTCGCCCAGTCGATGCCGTTGCCGCTGTCGATCGCCTTGGAGCGGTTTTCCAGGAAGCGCTGGATGGTGCGGTGGACGCGGAAACCGTCCGGCACCTTGGTGATCTTGCGGCCGATGTCCTTGAGAACAGGCAGGTCGACGCCGGTGACGCCGCGGCGGGCGTCCTCTTCCTGGTCGGCGATCTTGAAGCCGGCCCACTTGCCGTCGAGCCAGTCGGCCTTGTTCGGCTTGTAGGAGGTGCCGGCCTCGAACTCGGCATCCAGCCGGGCGCGCCAGTCGGCCTTGACCTTGTCGACCTCGCCCTCGGTCATCACGCCTTCGCTGATGAGGCGGCGGGCGTAGAGCTCGAGCGTGGACGGATGCGCCGCGATCTTCTTGTACATCACCGGCTGGGTGAAAGCCGGCTCGTCGCCTTCGTTATGGCCATGCCTGCGGTAGCAGAACATGTCGATGACGACGGGCTTGTGGAATTTCTGCCGGAACTCGGTCGCGACCTTGGCCGCGAACACCACGGCTTCCGGATCGTCGCCGTTCACGTGGAAGATCGGCGCGTCGATCATCTTCGCCACGTCAGACGGATAGGGCGAGGAGCGCGAGTAACGCGGATAGGTGGTGAAGCCGATCTGGTTGTTGACGATGAAGTGCACGGAGCCGCCGGTGCGGTAGCCCTTCAGGTCCGACAGACCGAAGCATTCCGCGACCACGCCCTGGCCGGCGAACGCGGCGTCGCCGTGCATCAGGAGCGGCATCACCGAGATGCGCATGTCAGGTGGATCGCCGTGCTGGTCCTGCTTCGCGCGCACCTTGCCGAGCACGACGGGATCGACGATCTCGAGATGCGAGGGGTTGGCGGTCAGCGACAGATGGATGCGGTTGCCGTCGAACTCGCGGTCCGAGGAGGCGCCGAGGTGATACTTGACGTCGCCGGAGCCTTCGACCGCGTCGGGATTGGCCGAGCCGCCCTTGAATTCGTGGAACAGGGCGCGGTGCGCCTTGCCCATCACCTGGGTCAGAACGTTGAGGCGGCCGCGATGCGGCATGCCCAGCACGATCTCCTTCACGCCGAGATTGCCGCCGCGCTTGATGATCTGCTCGAGCGCGGGGATCAGCGATTCAGCACCATCGAGGCCGAAGCGCTTGGTGCCGGTGAACTTGGTGTCGCAGAACTTCTCGAAGCCCTCGGCCTCGACCAGCTTCGTCAGGATGGCTCTGCGACCTTCGCGGGTGAACGAGATCTCCTTGTCCGGGCCCTCGATGCGCTCCTGGATCCAGGCCTTCTGCGCAGCATTGCTGATGTGCATGAACTCGACGCCGAGCGTCTGGCAGTAGGTGCGCTCGCAGATCGCGGTGATCTCGCGCAGGCTGCCGTATTCGAGGCCGAGCACGTGATCGAGGAAGATCTTGCGGTCGAAATCGGCTTCGCTGAAGCCGTAGGTGCGCGGGTCGAGCTCTTCGCGGTTGCGCGGCGCCTCGATGCCGAGCGGATCGAGCTTGGCGTGGAAGTGGCCGCGCATGCGGTAGGAGCGGATCAGCATCAGCGCGCGGACGGAGTCGCGCGTCGCCTGGAGCAGGTCGGCGGAAGAAATGTCGGCGCCCTTGTCGCCTCCCTTGGCCTGCGCCCTGGCAGCGATCTTGGCACCGACCGCCTTCTCGACCTCGGCCCAGTTGCCGTCGAGGGCGGAGGTGAGGTCGTCCTTCGGGGTCAGCGGCCAATTGGCGCGCTCCCAGGACGGGCCCTCGGCGTTCTTCCGGACGTCGGCGGGCTGGTCGTTCAGGCTCTTGAAGAACTCCTGCCACTCGGCGTCGACCGAGGACGGGTCCTTCTCGTAGCGGGCGTAGATTTCGTCGATGTAGGTGGCGTTGGTGCCCTGCAAAAAGGAGGAGAGGGCAAAGGCTGCGTTCGCGTCCTGGCGAGACATACTTGAGTTCCTGGCGATTTCGGTTCGCGCATAACAAACGGCGCTGGCGCTGAGCTCCCCGGCAGAGGCCCAGCGCGATTGGCACCATTTACCCTATTTGCTGCGAAACTTCGCCCGGAAAAGTACGAAGAAGTGAATTAGCCTTTCAACTTTTCGGCAAGCGTGTGGCCGAGGCGGGCGGGAGACGGCGACACTGTAATCCCTGCCGATTTCATCGCGTCGGTCTTGGAACCGGCATCGCCCTTGCCGCCCGAAATGATCGCGCCGGCATGGCCCATGCGGCGGCCGGGAGGGGCGGTGACGCCGGCGATGAAGCCGACCATCGGCTTCTTGCGCCCGCGCTTGGCCTCGTCCTTGAGGAACTGGGCGGCGTCTTCCTCGGCGGAACCGCCGATCTCGCCGATCATGATGATCGATTCGGTCTTGGGGTCGGCGAGCAGCATTTCCAGCACGTCGATGAACTCGGTTCCCTTGACCGGGTCGCCGCCGATGCCGACCGCGGTGGTCTGGCCGAGGCCCTCCTGGGAGGTCTGGAACACGGCTTCATAGGTCAGCGTGCCCGAGCGGGAGACGATGCCGACGCTGCCGGTCTTGAAGATGTTGGCCGGCATGATGCCGATCTTGCACTCGCCGGCGGTCATGACGCCCGGGCAGTTCGGCCCGATCAGGCGCGACTTGGAGCCGGCCAGCGAACGCTTCACGCGGACCATGTCGATGACCGGAATGCCCTCGGTGATGCAGACGATCAGCGGGATCTCGGCATCGATGGCTTCGCAAATCGCATCGGCCGCGCCCGGCGGCGGCACGTAGATCACCGACGCATCCGCGCCGGTCTTCTCACGCGCCTCGCGCACGGTGTCGAACACCGGCAGGCCCAGATGCGTCGCGCCGCCTTTGCCCGGCGAGGTGCCGCCGACCATCTTGGTGCCGTAGGCAATCGCGGCCTCCGAATGGAAGGTGCCGTTCTTGCCGGTAAAGCCCTGGCAGATGACCTTGGTGTTCTTGTCGATCAGGATGGACATGAGGTCTGCTTTCGCGAAACTAACGAGTGAGAGGTCAGTGGATGCGGCGGTAGACGCCGGTGAGCACGTCGGCCCAGCCTTCCGCGTCCGGCGAGAACTGGATCTTCAACGAGTAGGAATTATCGTCGATGATTTCGTAGACGTGGCGCGCATTGCCGCGGAGCGAGCCGCGCACCAGCGTCAGGGTCTTGCCGACCCACCCGCCTGAGGCGGGCGAGGGCGGCGTGTAGCCGAGCGAGTCGTACCAGAACAATTTGTAGGTCCGATCGTCGCGGTCGAACGTGAAGATGCCGTGGGTGGCGAAGACCTGCTTGCCGTCGCGCATCTGGACACTGTCCTGGATCAGATAGAATCCGTTGAGGTCCATGCGCGCGACGGTGCGCGATGTCGCCGGCCCGCCCGCCGTCCAGCGCGACGGGAAGACCACCTCTTCGCCATCCCATTCGCCGGCGAACGCGGAAAGACGCGCGTGCTCTGCAAGCGGAGATGATGCGGCGAGATGGTCCTGGGTCATGGCCTCAGCCTCCCTTGACGGCCTTCACGATCTTCTGCGCGGCGTCGTCGAGATTGTCGGCCGGCACCACGTTCAGTCCGGATTCCCTGATGATCTTCTTGCCGAGCTCGACATTGGTGCCTTCAAGGCGGACCACCAAGGGCACGCTGAGGCCGACTTCACGAACCGCCGCCGTGACGCCCTCGGCGATCACGTCGCACTTCATGATGCCGCCGAAGATGTTGACCAGGATGCCCTTCACGTTGGGATCGGCGGTGATGATCTTGAAGGCGGCCGCGACCTTCTCCTTGCTGGCGCTGCCGCCGACGTCGAGGAAGTTCGCCGGCGCCATGCCGTAGAGCTTGATGATGTCCATCGTCGCCATCGCAAGTCCGGCGCCGTTGACCATGCAGCCGATGTTGCCGTCGAGGGTGACGTAGTTGAGGTCGTATTTCGACGCCTCGATTTCCTTGGCGTCTTCTTCAGTCAGATCGCGCAACGACACCGCGATCTCGGGATGGCGGAACAGGGCGTTGTCATCGAACGACACCTTGGCGTCGAGCACGCGGAGCTCGCCCTCCTTGGTGACGACGAGCGGATTGATCTCCAGCATCGACATGTCCTTGGCGACGAAGGCGGCGTAGAGCTGCGCGGTGAGCTTCTCGGCCTGCTTGGCGAGGTCGCCCGACAGGTTCAGCGCCTTCGCAACGGTGCGGCCGTGATGGCCCATGATGCCGGTGGCGGGATCGACCGAGAAGGTGACGATCTTCTCGGGCGTGTTGTGTGCGACGTCCTCGATGTTGACGCCGCCTTCGGTCGACACCACGAAGGAGACGCGCGAGGTCTCGCGGTCGACCAGGATCGAGAGGTAGAATTCCTTGTCGATGTTCGATCCGTCCTCGATGTAAAGACGGTTGACCTGCTTGCCGGCGGGACCGGTCTGCACGGTCACCAGCGTGGCGCCCAGCATCTGCTTGGCGAATTCGTTGACCTCTTCGACCGACTTGGCGATGCGGACGCCGCCCTTGTCCCCCGCGGACGCCTCCTTGAACTTGCCCTTGCCGCGGCCGCCGGCATGGATCTGGCTCTTGACCACCCAGACCGGGCCGGGAAGCTGTCTTGCGGCGGCATCGGAGTCCGAGGCCTTGAGAACCGCTACGCCGCGCGAAATCGGAACGCCGAATTCATGCAGCAGCGCTTTGGCCTGATATTCATGGATATTCATATGGTCGCTCCCTGAACCCGCGGGCGGTGACCTCTAGGGCCCACCTCAGTCTTGTGGCTGGCATACCATATACCACAGGAACTGCAACCCGGATTCTTTGACATCGATCTCTGGACTGGCGAGCCCGGAGCCCCGCCCGGTTAGCCGGGGTCCGGAAGTGAAACCGCCGAAGACCGGGTTTCGATCTTCGGCGGGAATTGCTTTGCCTTAGCGGCCGAGAAGATCGGGTGCGATCTTCTTGCAGGCGTCGACCAGGCCCTGTACGGCGCCGACCGACTTGTCGAAGGCCTCGCGGTCCTTGCCGGCAAGCTCGATCTCGACGACGCGCTCGACGCCCTTGGAGCCGATCACGACGGGCACGCCGACATACATGTCCTTCACGCCATATTCGCCGTTCAGGTAGGCGGCGCTGGGCAGCACGCGCTTCTTGTCGCGCAGATAGCTCTCGGCCATCGCGATCGCGGACGCGGCCGGCGCGTAGAAGGCCGAGCCGGTCTTGAGCAGATTGACGATCTCGGCGCCGCCGTTGCGGGTGCGGTCGACGATCTCGTCGAGGCGCGCCTGCGAGGTCCAGCCCATCTTGACGAGGTCGGGCAGCGGAATGCCGGCGACGGTGGAGTACTTCACCAGCGGCACCATGGTGTCGCCATGGCCGCCGAGCACGAAGGCGGTGACGTCCTCGACCGAGACGTTGAACTCGTCGGCCAGGAAGTAGCGGAAGCGCGCCGAATCCAGCACGCCGGCCATGCCGACGACCTTCTTGTGCGGCAGGCCGGAGGCCTTCTGCAGCGCCCACACCATCGCGTCGAGCGGGTTGGTGATGCAGATGACGAAGGCGTCGGGGGCGTACTTCTTGATGCCGGCGCCGACCTGCTCCATGACCTTGAGATTGATGGAGAGGAGGTCGTCGCGGCTCATGCCGGGCTTGCGCGGCACGCCGGCGGTGACGATGCAGACCTTGGCGTTGTCGAGGGCTTCGTAGGAGTTCGCGCCGGTATAGTGGGCGTCAAAGCCGTCGACCGGCGAGGACTGCGCAATGTCGAGCGCCTTGCCCTGCGGAACACCCTCGGCGATGTCGAACATCACGACGTCGCCCAGTTCTTTCAGGCCGATGAGGTGAGCCAGCGTTCCGCCGATCTGACCGGAGCCAATCAAAGCAATCTTGTCGCGCGCCATGTGAACCTGTCCTTTAGACACGTAAGGAGGGAAAACTGACAGGGTGGTTATCCCTTTCGCTTCGCCCGTTCAAGTCGGTGGATGCCCATTTGTCGGGCTTGCCGAGAATCCGGCCAGCATAGCCAAGCCGTCATTCCGGTTCGCCCGCGCCATCGCGCGGGCGAACCGGAATCGCGAGATCGTCGCGCGGGATTCCGGGGTCGCGCGGACGCGCGCCCCGGAATGACAGCGCTAGCGTGATAGGACTTAAGTCTCCACCAGGCCCTTGGTGGAGCCGCTGGCGGTGGAATCCTTGCGGCCGTGAGGCAGCGCCAGATAGGATTCCGAGCTCATTTCGATCAGGCGCGACGCCGTCCGCTTGAACTCCATGGCCTCGGTGCCCTCATGGGCGAGGTACAGCGAGATCGGATTGGCATCCGCCGACGCCATCAGCTTCACGGCATTGTCATAGAGCGTATCGATCAGCGTGATGAAGCGTTTGGCGGCGTTGCGCTGGGAGAAGTCCATCACTGGAATATGGTCGACCAGGATGGTGTGATAGTCGTGCGCGAGCCTGAGGTAATCGGATGCGCCGAGCGGCTTCTCGCAGAGATCGGCGAAGGAGAACCGCGCCACGCCATGGGCCGAGCATGGCACGTGCAGGATGCGGCCCTTGATCGAAATATCGCGCGACCTGCATTTGGCGCCGCCTGACATCCGCGACCAGGCGCGGTCGAGCGCTGCGTCCGCATCGCCGTCGGCCGGCGTCAGCCACATCGGCACGCCCTGAAGCTTCTCCAGCCGGAAGTCGGTGCGCGCATCTAGCCGCGCGACGTCCATGTGATCGGTGATCTGCTTGATGAAGGGCAGGAACAGCGAACGGTTGAGGCCGCCTTTGTAGAGATCGTCGGGCGCGACGTTGGAGGTTGCGACCACCACGGTGCCAAGCTCGAACAATTTGGCGAACAGGCGCCCCAGAATCATCGCGTCCGCGATGTCGGTGACGTGGAATTCGTCGAAGCAGAGCAGCCAGCTCTCCTCGAAGATCGCATTGGCCGTCAGCGCGATGACGTCGCCATCGGCGATCTCGCCGCGCGCGATGCTCTGGCGATAGTCGTAGATGCGCTCATGCACATCGGCCATGAACTCGTGGAAATGCGCGCGTCGCTTGTGCTCGACGGTCGAGTGCTGGAAGAACAGGTCCATCAGCATGGTCTTGCCGCGGCCGACCTCGCCATGGATGTAGAGCCCGCGCGGCGCCTCGTCCTTGTCGCTGCTGAACAGGCGGCTGAGCAGGCCCTGCTTGCGCGCGGGCTTATAGCTTGCGAGCCGCTGGTCGAGCGCCGCATAGGCCTCGGCGACTTCGGCCTGCGCCGCATCGGGCTCGATCGCGCCGTCGGCGATCTGGGCCTGGTAGGCGTCGCGGAATGAGGAACTGGGGGGCGAGAGCATGGCTCCTTACCGCCAGAGATGAGCGGAAATTGCAACGGTATATTGGCGCAAGGGGCGTATGCGCTTACCCTCATCCACGTGGGTGCGGGCGGATGATTGAAAAATCAGAGGGTTAAGCGGCTACTTTGAGGTTCCTGACATGGCTCTGAGCATCGAGGATTCCGAGACCGAGCATCTCGCGTGGAGGCTGGCGCAACTCACCGGCGAGACCGTTGCGATCGCGACGAAGCGAGCAATCGAGGAGCGGCTTGGCCGGATCGACAATCAGCACCGCAAGACTGCTCTCTTGGACGATATGGCCGCGATCCGCCGACGCTGGAGCGAGCTGCCTGTGATAGTCGACCAGACGGCAGACGAAATTGTTGCCTATGACAAACACGGATTGCCATTCTGACCGAGACGCTACGCGTCTACGCGCCATATGGCCCCATCTTCTTGCGAGCTCACTCACACAGCTCGTAAGCGTCCTCGACCACATACGGTCCGCCACCCGTCGATGCGCGGGACGAGAACAACACGAAGCGTTCGGCCATGAAGGCCTTGCTCGGGAAGTAGCCGCGCAGCGAGAGATAGTCGGCGACGTCGCGGTCGGTCGCGTCGTGCAGCCGGGCCAGCGTGACATGCGGGATGAACTTGCGTCCCTCCGGATCGAGGCCGATCCGCTGCATCAAGCGCTCGAGCTCGGCCTGCAATTCCATCAGCGGCTTGCTCGGCGCGATGGTCGCGACCACCGCGCGCGGCTTGCGACCACCAAAACTCTGCAAGCCTTGCACCTTCACCTCGAACGGCTTGCGATCGACGCGAAACAGCATCGAGGCGATCTCGTTGGCGGACATGCCGTCGATATCGCCGATGAAGCGCAAGGTGACGTGATAATTTTCGGGATCGATCCATCGGGCGCCGGGAAGGCCGCCCCGCAAATTGGAAAGCGTCTGGCCGACCTCGGCCGGGATTTCCAGACCAGTGAACAAACGCGGCATCGTTTCGCACTCCCGATGCTTGGGCATGATCCCTGGGAAGGATCATATCCAAATTTTAGAGCCGGCGACGAATCACCGGTAGCCTGATTCCTATCGCGTTTGTGTGACTCTGCGAAGCATCGCGCGGGCCACCCCGTGAAAACCCTGGGAATTAAGGTTAGCGTTGCCTGCTTTTCAACGGCGTTGCTCGCTTATGTTGCGCAGGAATGCCTCCGCCGTGGGCAGCATGTTGCCGACGATGATGTCGACGCCGGCCGCGGTCGGATGAATGCCGTCGGCCTGGTTGAGCTTGGCGTCGGCCGCGACGCCGTCGAGGAAGAACGGATAGAGCGGCACGTCGAATCGTTTCGCAAGATCCGGATAAATCGAATTGAAGCGCGCGGCGTAATCGGCGCCGTAATTCGGCGGGGCCAGCATGCCGCACAGCATCACCGCGATCTTGCGCGCCTTGAGCCGCTGGACGATGTCGGTGAGCGCTGTGCGCGTCAAGTCGGGATCGATGCCGCGCAGCGCGTCGTTGGCGCCGAGTTCGACGATGACGCCCTCGGTTCCCTCGGGCACCGACCAGTCGAGCCGGTCGCGGCCGCCGGAGGCGGTGTCGCCGGACACCCCGGCATTGGTCATGTCAATCGCTATGCCTTTGGCCTGCAAGGCTTTTTGAAGTTTCGCGGGGAACGCCTCCTGGGCCGGAAGGCCAAGGCCGGCGCTCAAGGAATCGCCGAGGACCACCAGCTTGACCGGTTTGGCAGCCGGCTGTGCCTGGGCCGACGGCGTTGTCGCGATTGTCATCACGGCGAACATCAACACGGCTATGTGCATGAACAATCCGTAACGCCTCTCGACCGCGCTAGCGGAGTTGCCATATGACCGGACCATGGACACTCGCATCGAATCCTCTTCGCTCGCCGGCACCACGCCGGACACCATCGCCATCTCCAACGTCAATCTCTCATTGGGTACGGGGGCGGCACGCGTTCACATCCTCAAGGATATCAGCCTGCGGGTGGGCTCGGGCGAGACCATTGGCCTGATCGGCCCGTCAGGCTCGGGCAAATCCACGCTGCTGATGGTGATGGCGGGGCTGGAGCGTCCTGATAGCGGAGAGGTGGTGGTGTCAGGCACGCCTTTCAATGCCCTCGACGAGGACGCGCTGGCCCGCTTCCGCGGCCGCCAGGTCGGCATCGTCTTCCAGTCCTTCCATCTGATCCCGACCATGACGGCGCTGGAGAATGTCGCCGTGCCGCTCGAGCTTGCCGGCAATCCCGACGCCGCGAAGCGCGCGGCGCAGGAGCTGCAATCGGTCGGGCTCGGCGACCGCCTGCATCATTATCCGACGCAGCTCTCCGGCGGCGAGCAGCAGCGCGTTGCGCTGGCCCGCGCACTGGCGCCCGATCCCGCCATCCTCGTTGCCGACGAGCCGACCGGCAATCTCGACGAGACCACGGGAAAGCAGATCGTCGACCTGCTGTTCACCAAGCATGCCGAGCGCGGCATGACGCTGGTGCTGGTGACGCACGATTCCTCGCTCGCGCATCGCTGCGACCGCGTGATCCGCCTGCGCTCCGGGCGCATCGACACGCAGTCTGCACCGGCATGAGCGCCGCGGCCGAACCGTTCGCGCGGCCCAACGCCGCCGCGTTGTCGCTGCGCTACGCGCTGCGCGAATTGCGCGGCGGCCTGCGCGGCTTCTACGTCTTCATCGCCTGCATCGCGCTCGGCGTGATGGCGATCGCCGGCGTCGGCTCGGTGTCGGCGAGCCTCTCGGACGGCCTCGCGCGCGAAGGCCGCACGCTGCTCGGCGGCGACGTCTCCTTCGTGCTGTTCCAGCGCGAGGCCAAGCCCGAGGAAGTCGCCTTCCTGCGCTCGCGCGGCACCGTCTCGACCGCCGCGACCCTGCGCGGCATGGCGCGCACGGCCGGCGGCCAGCTGGCGCTGGTCGAGATGAAGGCGGTCGACGACACCTATCCGATGCTGGGACAGTTGACCCTGGCGCCGCAGCTGCCGATGTCCGACATCCTTGCCGAACGTGACGGCGCGTTCGGCGCGGCGGCCGATCCGACGCTGCTGGCGCGACTCTCGCTCAAGACCGGCGACCGCGTCACCATCGGCTCGGCGACCTTCCAGATCCGCTCGACCGTCGAGGCCGAACCCGACAAGCTCGCCGGCGGCATCGGCTTCGGCCCGCGCTTCCTGATCAGCCAAGCGGGCCTGCGCGCCACCGGGCTGATCCAGCCCGGCAGCCTGGTGCGCTGGGTCTACCGGGTGAAGCTGCCCGACGCCGCCAACAGCGAGCGCGCCACCGAAACCTTCATCGCCGATGCGCGCAACGCCGCGCCGCAGGCCGGCTGGGAGATCCGCAGCCGCTCCAACGCCTCGCCGCAGCTCGAGCGCAACATCAGCCGCTTCACGCAGTTCCTGACACTGGTCGGCCTCGCCGCGCTGCTGGTCGGCGGCGTCGGCGTCGCCAACGCGGTGAAGAGCCATATCGACCGCAAGCTCGAGGTGATCGCGGCCTTCAAGGCCGTCGGCGCCACCGGCCGCGACGTGTTCGGCATCTATCTCGCCCAGGTCATCCTGCTGGCGGCGATCGGGTCCGTGATCGGGCTCGCACTCGGTGCCGCCATGCCCTTCGCCATCGTCGGCCTGTTCGGCAAGCTGCTGCCGCTGCCGGTGGTGCCGGCCGTGCACGCCGACGAGCTCGCGCTGTCCTTCGTCTATGGCCTCCTGACCGCGCTCGCCTTCGGCCTGTGGCCGCTCGGCCGCGTGCACGACGTGCCGGTTGCCGCACTGTTCCGCGACACCATCAGCTCCGAATGGCACCGGCCGCGCCTGGGCTATCTCGTGTTCATGGGCGTCGTGGTCGCGCTGCTGATCGCGGTCGTGATCGGATTGTCTTTCGACAAGCGCATTGCCGCGGTGTTCGTGGCATCGTCCGTCGTCGTGTTCGCGCTGCTGCGCGGCATCGCGGCCCTGCTGATGACGATCGCGCGGCGGCTGCCGCGCTCGCGGCTGCCGATGCTGCGGCTGGCGATCGCCAACATCCATCGGCCGGGCGCGCTGACGCCCTCGGTCGTGCTGTCGCTCGGCCTCGGGCTCGCCGTGCTCGTCACCATCACCCAGATCGACGGCAATCTGCGCCGGCAGTTCCTCGCGGCGCTGCCGGATCAGGCGCCGTCGTTCTTCTTCATCGACATTCCGAGCACGCAGGCGGCGCAGTTCGACGGCTATCTGCGCCAGATCGCACCCGGCGCCAAGGTCGAGGACGTGCCGATGCTGCGCGGCCGCATCGTCGCCGCGCGCGGGTTGCGCGCCGAGGAGCTCAAGCCCACCACCGATTCGGAGTGGGTGCTGCAGAGCGACCGCGGCCTCACCTATACCGGCGATCTGCCGAAGGGCTCCAAGGTGGTCGAGGGCGAATGGTGGAGCGCCGACTATTCGGGGCCGCCGCTGGTCTCGATGGAGAAGAAGATCGCCGACGGGCTCGGCCTCAAGCTCGGCGACGAGGTCGTGGTCAACGTGCTCGGCCGCGACATCCCGGCGAGGATCAGCAACCTGCGCACCATCGACTGGCAGGGCCTCGGCATCAATTTCGTGCTGGTGTTCTCGCCGAACGCCTTCAAGGGCGCGCCGCATACCCACATCGCAACGCTGACCGAGGCCGGCGGCACTGCTGCGGGCGACGGCAAGATCATCAAGGAGGTCGCCGACGCCTACCCGATGGTGACGAGCGTGCGCGTGCGCGAGGTGATGGAGACGGTCGGCTCGGTCGTAACCAATCTGGCGCTCGCAATCCGCGGCGCCAGCGCCGTGACGCTGATCTCGGCGATCCTGGTGCTCGGCGGGGCGCTCGCCGCCGGCCATCGCCACCGGGTCTACGATGCGGTGATCCTGAAGACGCTGGGCGCGACACGGCTGCGGCTGCTCGGCGCCTATGCGCTCGAATACCTCCTGATCGGGCTTGCCACCGCCGTGTTCGGCGTGATCGCCGGCAGCATCGCCGCCTGGATGATCGTGACGCGGCTGATGACGCTCAGCTTCGTCTGGCAGGCCGGCAGCGCGGCCGGCGTGGTGGTGGCCGCCCTGGTCGTCACGGTCGGGCTCGGGCTCGCCGGCACGCTCCTGGCGTTGAACAAAAAGCCCGCCACGGTGTTGCGGAATTTGTGACAAAAGGTAGCGGGCCGCCGCGCGGGTGCGAAATCGCGCGATTCCTGCGGTTAACCACGTCGCTCGTCAGGTTCGCGTCAGGATTGCCGCCAAGGGCGACATTCAGCCGCGCGTGGAAGGTTGCAGCGAATGTGTTAGTTTCCCACATATCGAATGGGTTCGGAGCCCCGATTGTTAGCCAAAATTTAGTCGGTTGGCAGCGGTATCCGAGATAGAGTTTGACGAACCGGCGGCATGGCGACCCTCGTGCCGGACCGGACCAACCAACGGGAATTCGACCATGTCGGACCTAGACCGTAACTACGCTTCTCCTTTCGGCAGGGCCGCCGGGCGTGTTGACGCCGCGACGGTCGATGCCGGCCTGCGCGCCTATATGCTGCGCGTCTACAATTACATGAGCATCGGCCTCGCCATCACCGGCCTGGCCGCGCTCGGCGTCTACATGGCTGCCGTGACCGACGTTCCGACGGCGGACGCCGTCCGCGTCGGCAAGCTGTTCCTGACGCCGTTCGGCTACGCGATGTTCGTCAGCCCCCTGAAGTGGCTGTTCATGCTCGCGCCGCTCGCCATGGTGTTCGTGATCTCGGCAGGCATCAACCGTCTGGCCCCCTCGACCGCCCAGATCCTGTTCTGGGTATTCGCGGCGCTGATGGGCATCTCGCTGTCCTCGATCTTCCTGGTGTTCACCCACACCTCGATCGTGCGGGTGTTCTTCATCACCGCGGCCACCTTCGGCGCGCTGAGCCTCTACGGCTACACCACCAAGCGTGACATGACCGGCATGGGCTCGTTCCTGATGATGGGCCTGTTCGGCATCGTCATCGCGAGTGTCGTCAACATGTTCCTGGCCAACGGAGTGATGGGTTTCATCATCTCCGTGGTCGGCGTGCTGGTGTTCGCGGGCCTCACCGCCTGGGATACGCAGCGGCTGAAGAACGACTACATCTACGGCTACGCGTCGGCCGGCGGTGACATCGCAGAGCGTGCGGCCATCACCGGCGCGCTGTCGCTGTACCTGAACTTCATCAACCTGTTCACGCTGCTGTTGCAGCTTCTCGGCCAGCGCGATTAAGCGCCACGACGAGAGAACGGATACGAACCCCGGCCGCAAGGCCGGGGTTTTTGTTTGGGCGGGCGGCCGCCGCGGATTCCATAGCGAGGCGCCCTTGCGACCAAGCAATCCGGAGCCCCTCCGCGGATGCATTTCTGGATTGCATCGCTGCGCTCGCAATGGACGACGTGGAGAGGCTGCCGGCCTCTTCCAGCCGCCGCGGGAAGGCTTTAATCTTCGCGCCATGTCCACACCCGAAATCAGGCCCACGACCGAGGCCGACCTCCCCGCCATCACCGCGATCTACCAGCAGGCCGTCCGCGAAGGCACGGCGACGTTCGAGCTGGAACCGCCTGACCTCGCCGAGATGACGCGGCGCTACCGCACGCTGGTCGACGGCGGTTATCCCTATTTCGTCGCCATCATCGACGGTCGCGTCGCCGGCTATGCCTATGCCGGCGCCTACCGGCCGCGGCCGGCCTATCGTTTCACGGTCGAGAACTCGATCTATCTCGATCCCTCTTTCCACCGCCGCGGCGTCGGCTCAAAGCTGCTGGAACGGCTGATCACGGAATGCGAGGCGCGCGGCTTCCGCCAGATGATCGCGGTGATCGGCGATTCCGCCAATGCCGGCTCGATCGGCGTGCACGCCAAGGGTGGCTTCAGGATGATCGGCACGCATCCCAATGTCGGGCTGAAATTCGGCCGCTGGCTGGACACGGTGATGATGCAGCGTGACCTCGGCGAGGGCGCGAAGACGGTGCCGGAGAAGTAGGTCTCGTCAGGTGGCAAAGCGACTCGTCCGCCGTAGCTCGTAGAGCGAAGGCGGAAGCGTGCCCACGACTTGTCGCGATCGGGAAAAGACGTGGGCACGGCGCTATGCGCCTTTGCCCACCCCACGGCACCGCTCGTGCGGATTAACCACCGCCAATTGCCAGTTTCACGGCGTCGTCCGTGCCGCTACACCACCGCCAGCTTGCGATCGATCGCCAGCAGCACGCGCTCCAGCTCATGGCCGCGGCGCAGGATCAGGCCGGTCGCCGAGATCACGCTGTACATGCCCTGCTTGCGCGCGAGCCGCGGATCCTTCTCGATGCGATAGATCGGCACTTCCGAGGCGCGGCGATAGACCGAGAACACCGCACGGTCCTTCAGGAAGTCGATGGCATAGTCGCGCCATTCGCCGTCGGCGACCATGCGGCCGTAGAGATTGAGAATTCGGCGCAGCTCGAGCCGGTTGAAGGTCACCTGGTTCGGCTGCGCATTCGCAGCGGCGGGACGCGCCGCCGCGCGCTGCTCGCTCGGATCGGCATCCTCCGACGTCAGACTCATGGGAAGCGCCTCCTCATCGCACAGCATGATCGCGTCCGCGAAGACCGTCCCCGGAACCGCGGATCATGACAGTTGCATGATTGCGCCAACCGTTCCCCGCCGCAAGGGGCTCCTCGAGGGCGCTCTTTAAGAACTCTCGGTGCAACCCATCGAATCGCGCGCGAATCGGAGCACACGCAACGGTGGAACTCTGTCGCGGCGAACCGTCACGGGATCGTTAGCAGGAATCATAGTCTCGCCGCTTTTCCGCCCAGCGCCTGCCGCCCTGCACTGCGAAAAGACTTGTGTGCGTTGACCCGGTCCTTTCGGTTCCGGATTCCTCAGCCCCCAGCCCCCCGGGGTCGAACAGGATCGGGTCTGTACGCGCGACAAGGAGGGCCAACGCAAGTTGGTCCTTTTTTGTTTGTGTCGGGATGTTTCCGGCTCGACGAACTTCTCTCCACCACTGCGCACACTCTCTCCCCTCATCCTGAGGGGCCGCGCTCTTTGCGCGGCGTCTCGAAGGATCGAGGCCCGAGCGGCATCAGCGGGGCCTCTCATGGTTCGAGACGCGCGCAAGGGGCGCGCTCCTCACCATGAGGAGACAGAGCCAGACCCGCGCATCAGGAAGAATGCGAAGCGTGCGCTTCAGTGCAGCGACGTGTACGCCGCGCCCAGCATCGGGCCGGGCTTCTCGCGGCTGCCGTCCTGGACATAGACCACGGCGCCGTCGACGCCGTCGCGCGTGAGGTTCTCGATCGGCACCGTCCAGCTTTCCGGACGTCCGGTCCAGTCGCCGACCTTGAGCAGATTGCGCACGACGTTGTGATAGGTGACCTGCTGTCCGCGATTCTCGCCGCGGCTGATCGCGATCGGCACCGACCTCGCGATCGAGCAGATCCAGACTTCGCCGTGCGCGATCGCGGGCTCCTTGCTCGCGGCCACCGATACGTTGATCTGCCTGCCCGAGAGCGACATCGTCACCGGCACGCTCATCACGCCCGTGCCTTTGTCGGTCCTGCCGATCGCGCTCTCGATGCCGGCACGATCGCTGCCGATGACATGCGTTGAGCCGTTGACCACGACCTGCGGCGTGTAGACCTCGCGGTCGCCGCGCATGCGCGAATAAGCGCGCTGCCGCGCCGAGAAGCGCGAATCCGCCAGCGTGTCCTTCCAGCCGAGATAATCCCAATAATCGATCGGCATGCTCAGCGCGATGATCGACGGGTCTTTGGAGAGATCGCCGATGATCTGGTCGGCGGGCGGGCAGGACGAGCAGCCCTGCGAGGTGAAGAGCTCAACCACGGCGCGGGGATCGGCCTCGGCGGGACGGATGACGGCGACGATCGCACAGAGACCGAGCGCTCCCGACCAGAGGGCACCGGACCAGCGTGAAATCAGATGAGAAGCCGTCATTGTTGTCATGTCGAACGCCGCACACCAAAGCTCGTGGGAAGGGAAATCTTATCGCCTGATGGTCACCGTAGTCTTACGGGGCACGGCACACTCAACCGTCCTGGCTGGAATTTCCGCCGGGCGGGCCCATCCGAAGCATGCCGCAAACGCGTGAAGGCGGCCTTGTGATAGGCCGCCTTCGTTTAACCTTCTACTCACTTCGCAGTGAGCCACCGTTCACAAATCCGCGCTTACGCCGCGAGCTTGCGCAGCACGTAGTGCAGGATGCCGCCGTTGCGGTAGTAATCGAGCTCGTCCAGCGTATCGATGCGGCAGAGCAGCGAAACGCGCTGCAACGAACCATCGCCGGAGACGATCTCCGCGGTCAGCTTCTGACGCGGCTTCAGATCGCCGACGAGGCCACGCAGCGTGACCTTCTCGTCGCCCTTCAGACCGAGCGACGACCAGGAGGTGCCGTCCTCGAAGGTCAGTGGCAGCACGCCCATACCGACCAGGTTGGAGCGATGGATGCGCTCGAAGCTCTGGCAGATCACGGCGCGCACGCCGAGCAGACGCGTGCCCTTCGCAGCCCAGTCGCGCGAGGAGCCGTTGCCGTATTCGGCACCGGCGAACACCACCAGCGGCACCTGCTCCTGCTGGTACTTCATCGCGGCGTCGTAGATCGACATCTGCTCGCCGTCGGGCCAGTGCTTGGTGAGACCGCCTTCCGGAATATTTCCATCCGCGCCCTTCAGCATGAAGTTCTTGATGCGGATGTTGGCGAAGGTGCCGCGCATCATCACTTCATGGTTGCCGCGGCGCGTGCCGTACTGGTTGAAGTCGGCCGGACGCACCTGGTGCTCGCTGAGATACTTGCCGGCAGGCGAGGTGAGCTTGATCGAACCGGCCGGCGAGATGTGATCGGTGGTGATCTTGTCGCCGAACATGGCGAGGATGCGCGCCTCGACGATGTCGGTGACCGGCTCCGGCTCCTTCTTCATGCCGTCGAAATAGGGCGGGTTCTGCACATAGGTCGAAGACATGTTCCAGCGATAGGTCTCGCTCTCGACCGTCTTGATCTTGCGCCAGTTGGTGTCGCCCTTGAACACGTCGGCATACTTCTTCTTGAAGATCGACGCGGTCACGAACTTCTTCATGAAGGCGTTGATCTCCTTGGTCGTCGGCCAGATGTCCTTGAGGTACACCGGCTTGCCGTCCTTGCCCTCGCCGATCGGCTCGACGGCGAGGTTCTTGGTGACGCTGCCCGCGAGCGCGTGAGCGACGACCAGCGGCGGCGAAGCGAGATAGTTCGCCTGCACGTCCGGCGAGACACGGCCTTCGAAGTTGCGGTTACCGGAGAGCACGGCGGCCGCGACGATGCCGTTGTCGTTGATCGACTTCGAGATCTCTTCCGGCAGCGGACCGGAATTGCCGATGCAGGTGGTGCAACCGAAGCCGACGAGATTGAAGCCGACCTTGTCGAGATCGGCCTGGAGGCCGGAATCGGCGAGATAGGCCGCGACCACCTGGCTGCCCGGGGCGAGCGAGGTCTTCACCCACGGCTTGGCCTTGAGGCCCTTCGCCGCGGCGTTGCGGGCCAGCAGCCCGGCGCCGATCAGCACGCTCGGATTCGAGGTGTTGGTGCAGGAGGTGATCGCCGCGATCACGACGTCGCCATGGCCGATCTCGTACTTCTTGCCTTCGACGGCAAAGCGCTTGGCCGGCTCTTCGGTCTTCTTGTACTCATTGCTGAGCGCGAGCGAGAAGCCTTCGGCGACCGCGGGCAGCGCGATGCGGCCTTCGGGGCGCTTCGGACCGGCCATCGACGGCACGACGTCGGCGAGGTCGAGCGTCAGGGTCTCGGTGAACACCGGATCAGCCGACTTGGCGGTGCGGAACAGCCCTTGTGCCTTGGCATAGGCCTGCACCAGCGCAACGCGCGGCGCGGCGCGGCCCGACGTCTTGAGGTAATCGATTGCAGCGGCGTCGACCGGGAAGAAGCCGCAGGTCGCGCCATATTCGGGCGCCATGTTGGCGATGGTCGCCTTGTCGGCGACGGAGAGATGATCGAGGCCAGGGCCGAAGAACTCGACGAACTTGCCGACCACGCCGAGCTTGCGCAACATCTGCGTCACGGTCAGCACGAGGTCGGTCGCGGTGACGCCTTCCTTCATCGCGCCCTTCAGCTTGAAGCCGACGACGTTGGGCAGCAGCATCGACAGCGGCTGGCCGAGCATGCAGGCTTCCGCCTCGATGCCGCCGACGCCCCAGCCGAGCACGGCCAGACCGTTGACCATGGTGGTGTGGGAGTCGGTGCCGACCAGCGAGTCCGGGTAAGCGACCTCGAAGGTGCCGGTCTTCTTGCCGACCGTCATCTTCTCCTTCTTGGTCCAGACCGTCTGGGAGAGATATTCGAGATTGACCTGGTGGCAGATGCCGGTGCCGGGCGGCACGACGGAGAAGTTCGAGAACGCCGCCTGGCCCCACTTCAGGAACTCGTAGCGCTCCTGGTTCTGCTTGTATTCCTCGGTGACGTTCTTGGCGAAGGCCTTGTTGTCGCCGAAGAAGTTCACGATCACGGAGTGGTCGATGACGAGATCGACCGGCACCAGCGGGTTGATCTTCTCGGCATCGCCGCCGAGCTTCTGCATCGCGTTGCGCATCGCGGCGAGATCGACCACCGCGGGCACGCCGGTGAAATCCTGCATCAGCACGCGCGCCGGGCGGAAGGCGATCTCATGCTCCAGCGACTTCTTGCGCAGCCACTTCGACACCGCGACGATGTCCTCCTTCTTGACCGAGCGGCCGTCCTCGTTGCGCAGGAGGTTCTCGAGCAGGACCTTCATCGAATAAGGGAGTTTCGAAATTCCCTTCAGACCATTCTTCTCGGCCGTGGGCAGGCTGTAATAGACATAGGTCTTGGCGCCGACCTTGAGGGTCTTTTTGCATTTGAAGCTGTCGAGCGAGGTCATGCTAGGAAATCCCAATTGTTAGTTATACCCGGCAAAGGGTATTTTAACACCGTCAGCGAATCCGGTTGAGTCGCTTGCAGGGGCAGGTTGAGTTGCTGCATCAAGTAGTTCCGGGCTTATAGAAGCTTTCTAACCGCGCCGCCACAGCCACAATCGTGCCGCAGCAATTCGCGAGCCAAAAATTCCCATGCGCTACCCCAAGATTTCCTGAGGCCTGGCTTTGAGCGGGCTGGTACGAGGCAAGATGCAGCTTTCCGGACATGGGGTCACATGCGTGCGGGGCGGCCGCGAGGTGTTCGCCGGGCTCGATTTCGAGGCCGTCTCCGGCGAAGCCGTGGCGGTCGTCGGTCGCAATGGATCCGGCAAGACGTCGCTGCTGCGGCTGATCGCGGGCCTGCTCATTCCGGCCGGCGGGACAATCGCGCTCGAGGGCGGCGATGCCGAGCTGACGCTGCCGGAGCAGTGCCACTATCTCGGCCATCGCGATGCCCTCAAGCCGGCGCTGAGCGTGGCGGAAAATTTGTCATTCTGGGCTGATTTTCTGGGCGGCGAGCGTTCTGATGCCCAGGATAGCCTCGCCACGGTCGGGCTCGACCACGCCACCGATCTGCCGGCAGCCTTCCTGTCCGCCGGCCAGCGCCGCCGGCTCTCGCTGGCCCGGCTGCTGACGGTGCGCCGCCCGGTCTGGCTGCTGGACGAGCCGACCACGGCGCTGGACGTGGCCGGCCAGGACATGTTCGGCGGCCTGATGCGTGATCACCTCGCCCGCGGCGGCCTGATCATCGCCGCGACCCATGCTCCGCTCGGGATCGATTCGCGAGAGCTGCGGATCGGGGGGACGGCATGATGCGGCCCGACCCTCAGCTTTCCAAGCGGCCAGATACCGTTCTCGCAGCCGGGACGCCGCAGCCGCCGCGGGCTCCCTCGCCTCTTCCGCTTGCGGGAGAGGCCGCGCCGAAGGCGCGGGTGAGGGTTCTCTCCTCTGGGAGAATCTTCGCTGTCGAGACACCCTCTCCCCGACCCTCCCCCGCAAGCGGGGGAGGGAGCGCACCGCACTTGGGACACGACGGGAGCCCCCGATGACCGCCCTGTCCGCCATCATCCGCCGGGACATCCGGATCGCGCTCCGCGTCGGCGGTGGAGCGCTGATCGGGGTGCTGTTCTTCCTCACCGTGGTGGTGCTGATGCCGTTCGCGGTGGGGCCGGACCTGGCGCTGCTGTCGCGGCTGGGGCCGGCCATTCTCTGGCTCGGCGCGCTGCTGGCGAGCCTGCTGACGCTGGACCGGCTGTTCATGGCCGACCATGAGGACGGCTCACTCGACCTGATCACCATGAGCCGGACGCCGCTGGAACTCGCCTGCGCGGCCAAGGCGCTGGCGCATTGGCTGGCCGCCGGCCTGCCGCTGATTGTCGCAACCCCCGTGCTCGGCCTGCTGCTCAATCTCGACATGGTCGCGACCGGCGCGGTGGCCCTGACGCTGCTGGCGGGCACGCCGGCCCTGACCTTTACCGGCATGATCGGCGCCGCGCTGGCGGTGACGCTGCATCGCGGCGGACTTTTGATGGCGGTTCTGGTGCTGCCGCTGTCGATTCCGGTCCTGATCTTCGGAGTTGCAGCCTCGCAGGCCGTGATCGTCGGTCCCATGACGTTCGGCGCGCCGTTCTCGATCCTGTGCGCGCTGTCGCTGGTCAGCCTCGTGATCGGTCCCTTCGCGGCGGCAGCGAGCCTGCGGCACGGTCTCGATTGAATTGGGCGCGACTGACCTTGACCCCGATCAACTTTCGCTGCCCGGTTTTATGCTGATTGCGTGAGTGCCGACCTGTGATTATCAGGATACCATGACGCTGATCGACCTCGCCAACCCCACACGGTTCCTCGCGCTGACGGCGCGGGTGCTGCCGTGGCTTGCGGGTGCGACCGTCATCCTGCTCGCGATCGGCCTCTATCAAGCCGCTCTTGCGCCCGACGACTACCAGCAGGGCGCGACCGTGAAGATCATGTTCATCCACGTGCCCAATGCCTGGCTGTCGATGTTCGTGTGGGGCGTGATGAGCATCGCCTCGCTCGGCACGCTGGTGTGGCGGCATCCGCTCGCCGACGTCGCCGCCAAGGCGGCCGCGCCGATCGGCGCCTCCTTCACCTTCCTCGCGCTGCTGACGGGCTCGCTGTGGGGCCGGCCGATGTGGGGCACCTATTGGGAATGGGACGCACGGCTGACTTCGGTGCTGATCCTGTTCCTGATGTATCTCGGCCTGATGGCGCTGTGGCGCGCGGTCGACGACCCCTCGCGCGCGGCACGCGCTGCCGCCGTGCTGACGCTGGTCGGCGCGATCAACCTGCCGATCATCAAGTTCTCGGTCGACTGGTGGAACACGCTGCACCAGCCGGCTTCGGTGATGCGCATGGGCGGCTCGTCGCTCGACAAATCGTTCCTGATTCCGCTCCTGGTGATGGCAATCGCGTTCACGCTGCTGTTCGTCACGCTGCATTTGGCTGCGATGCGCAACGAGATCCTGCGCCGCCGCGTCCGCTCGCTGCAGATGATGCAGGCAAGCCGCATCGCGTTTTCGAGCGACATGGGCGCCGGTTCGCGTCACGACAACGCGTCCAAAGAAATCGGGGCCGCATGACGATGTCGCTTGGTCCCTACGCCTCCTTCATCGTGACGTCCTATGCCGCGGCCGCCTTCGTGGTCGCGATCCTGATCGGCTGGATCGTGCTCGACTATCGCAGCCAGACCCGGCGCCTGCGCGACCTCGACCGCAGCGGCATCACCCGCCGCTCGGGCCGCAGCGCGATGGATCGGCCATGAGCGAGCACACGACCTCGGCGAGCCCGCCGCGCCGCACCTTCCTGATGGTGCTGCCGCTGATTGCCTTCCTCGGGTTGGCGCTGCTGTTCTGGTTCCGGCTCGGCAGCGGCGACCCCTCGCGGATTCCCTCCGCGCTGATCGGACGGCCGGCACCGCAAACGACGCTGCCGGCGCTCGAGGGATTGCAGGCCGACAACGCGCCGGTGCCGGGTCTCGACCCCGCCGCGTTCAAGGGCAAGGTCAGCCTCGTCAACGTCTGGGCCTCCTGGTGCGTCCCCTGCCACGACGAGGCGCCGCTGCTGACCGAGTTCGCCAAGGACAAGCGCTTCCAGCTGGTCGGCATCAACTACAAGGACGCGTCCGACAATGCGCGGCGCTTCCTCGGCCGCTACGGCAACCCATTCAGCCGTGTCGGCGTCGACGCCAACGGCCGCGCTTCGATTGAATGGGGCGTCTATGGCGTGCCGGAGACCTTCGTCGTCGGGCGCGAAGGCACCATCGTCTACAAGCTGGTCGGCCCGATCACGCCGCAAAATCTCAAGTCGGTGCTGATGCCGGAGTTGGAGAAGGCGCTGAAGGCGGGAAGCTGACCACGGCGCGGACAAGCTCCTCCGCAGGCTGAGGTCACGAAGAATGATTGCGACGATTGGTTGTGTCCGTGTTGCCTGCGAGCAAACCGGCCACGACATCCCAGCCCTTCTCGAACATATGGCCGACCTTGTGGCTGAAGGAATGGTCGGGGCGCAACCGCGGCGATTCCAGAATGTGCGTCAAGTGCCGGTGATCGCCCGGAATGCTGTTGATCTCCGCGTCGATGGCGGCCTGGACGTCCGTCATCAGGTCATCCAGGCGCTGGGCCCAAGCGGATCCCTTGAGCTCGATCTGAGATCTCAGCGCCTCCTCGATCCGGTAGATCTCGCCGACGATCTCCTTGGCTCGCACCGGGCGGTTGTTCCTGAGCGCGAAAAGCAGGAGGAGGCGCTTCTCCTCGATCTGATCGAGCACCATCGAAACCGCAATCGCGAAGGGCGTGGCCGCGATGCGCGCAGCAGCCCGGTCGCCGGCCGAAGCGGTCGCGACGGACAGCAGCTCCCAAGGGGTTTCCAGGCGCTTTGCGAGGATCGTGAGCGCGAACGGCACGGCATCGACGCGCTTGGCGTTGAGCGCGCTCAAAAGGCCGAGCGCCTTGTCGAGGCTGGCGCTCTCCAGCCGCGCAATCTTCGGCGCAAGCGCACGGCCAAAATCCTCGAGCTCCCGCTGCATGTCGAGGTAGCGCAGCATCTTCTTCAGGTCGTCGAACGTCGCATGCGAGCTGGTATAGGCCATCAGCCCATCGCGAATGCTCGCTGCGCCCTCGGCAGAACCAAGCTGGCCGTTGAGAGAGGTCAGGACCTTCTTCTGGAACGCCTGGGCCATCTGCCGGGCCTCCGGCTGCTTGTCGGCAGCGATGGCCTTCGTCGCATTGGCGATGTAGTCGGCGGCCATGCTGCGCAGCAATTGCTCCGTCACGAGGCTCCAGATCGGTGCGAGCGATCCACGGGCGATCTGTCCGCAATTGACCCGCTCCGGTGCGCTGTCCACCAGGACCGGCTCGAGCGGCTCGAAGAAGTAGCGTGAGGGATTGCCGACGCGATAGTGATTCTGACCGGTGTTGCGAAACTCGGCACGCAGCGCAGCGATCAATGGCTCGGAATGCGGAATGTCCTCGCCGAGGAGATGCAGCCGTTCCAGTTCGGCAAGCAGACGGCGCCGGACCTGCGGAGCGAGTTGCCGGAGGTACTGAATCAGGTGTTCAGCGGTATGGTCCTGCTTTGCGCTCACCACCGGCTCCTCCGGCGTGCCACCATCTCTTCACGAGAAAGGCTATCGCCCTCGACCTTCAGGCAAGGTTAAGAGCTCAACAATCCCAGCTTGCGGTTACGGAGCAATGAAGAAGCCTATCGGATTCGTCGCGCGATCCGATCGGCAGCAGTTGGCAGAACGCGCCAAGTGCACGTCAGCGTGAATAGGCGTGGCCGCCGCCAGCAGGTCCAGGCCGGAGCCGGCGTCACCCCTTGCGCACATCCCCCGCCTCGGCCTCGCTCGCTTCCAGCGACACCGGCTCGAGATGATAACGCTTGATCAGCGGCATCTGGATCATGCCGAAGATGGCGGTCAGCGGCAGCACGCCAAACACCTTGAAGTTCACCCAGAAGTCCGTGCTTTGGGTCCGCCAGATGATCTCGTTCAGCACCGCCATGCCGGCGAAGAACAGCGCCCAGCGCAGCGTCAAGATACGCCAGCCCTGCGGGGTCAGGTTGAACATCTGGTCGAACATGACGGCGATGAAGGAGCGGCCAAACAGCAGGCCGCCGCCGAGGATGACGGCGAACAGGCTGTAGATGATGGTCGGCTTGACCTTGATGAAGGTCTCGTCGTGCAGCAACAGGGTGAGGGTGCCGAACACCAGCACGATCACGCCGGTCACGATCGCCATGAGCGGGATATGGCGCGTCACCACATAGGAGGCGATCATCGCCGCCACGATCGCGACCATGAAGGCACCGGTCGCGGCGAACAGATTGAACTTCGCGTTCACGAAGAAGAACACGAGCAGCGGACCGAGTTCGGTCGCGAGCTTGAACAGCGGATGCGGCTGGGTCTTGTCCATTCTCTAGCTTTCGATTCCAGCGATGGCACGGGCGAAATCGCGCGCGGTGAAGGGCGCGAGATCGTCGACGCCTTCGCCGACGCCGATGAAATGCACCGGCAGTTTGAATTTCTCCGCGAGCGCCACCAGGATGCCGCCGCGCGCGGTGCCGTCGAGCTTGGTCATCACCAGGCCGGTGACCCCGGCGGTGCGATGGAAGGCTTCGACCTGCGACAGCGCGTTCTGGCCGACGGTGGCATCGAGCACGAGCAGCACCGCATGCGGCGCAGTCGCGTCCACCTTGCGAATGACGCGCACGACCTTTTCGAGCTCGTTCATCAGCTCGGCCTTGTTCTGCAAGCGCCCGGCGGTGTCGATCAGGAGCACGTCGATGGCCTGCTCCTTCGCAGCCGTCAGCGCGTTGAAGGCAAGGCTCGCCGAATCCGAGCCCTGCGCGCCTGATATGACCGGCGTCTTCGTGCGCTCGCCCCAGACCTTCAACTGCTCGATCGCCGCGGCGCGAAACGTGTCACCGGCGGCCAGCATCACCTTGCGGCCTTCGGAGGCGAATTTCTGCGAGAGCTTTCCGATGGTGGTGGTCTTGCCGGAGCCGTTGACGCCGACCACGAGGATGACGAACGGCTTCTTGGCCGTATCGATCGCGAGCGGCTTGGCCACCGGCGCCAGCACCTTCTCGACCTCGGTCGCGACGACGTCCTTGACCTCGTCCGCCGAGATCGCCTTGTCGTAGCGCCCGGTGCCGACGGCGTCCGCGATCCGCACCGCGACGGAGGTGCCGAGGTCGGCGCGCAGCAGCACGTCCTCGATGTCGTCGAGCATGGCGCGGTCGAGCTTGCGCTTGGTGACGAGGTCGGCGACCGCGGTCCCGAGCGAGGACGAGGTGCGCTTCAGCCCGTCGGACAGGCGGCGCCACCAGCTCAGCTTGGGGGGATCTGACGTGGTATCGTTCATGGCGGGGGTGTGTTAGCCGTTCCCGCCCCTAAACGAAAGTCTTGACCGAAAGTCTTGCAATTGCTCGATGTTCCCGAATTGACCGCCGACGAGATTTTGGCGCGCGTGCTCCATCGCGACGGGCTCATGCTGGTCATCGACAAGCCGGCCGGCCTGCCGGTGCATCGCGGCCCCAAGGGCGGCGCCAATCTGGAAGACTCCTTCGGCGCACTGTGTTTCGGCCTGCCGCGGCCGCCAGTGCTGGCCCATCGGCTGGACAAGGACACCTCCGGTTGCCTCATCCTCGGCCGCCACCGCAAGGCGACCGCTTCGCTCGGCCTGCTGTTCAAGCACGGCAAGATCGGCAAGACCTACTGGACCGTGGTCGAAGGCGGCCCTGCCGAGGACGAAGGCACCATCGATATGCCGCTCGGCCGGCTCAATGCCGAACGCGGCTGGTGGCAGAAGCCCGATCCCGAGGGCCAGAAGGCCGTCACCAACTGGAAGGTGATGGGCCGGGGCGACGGTTTCACCTGGCTTGCCATGGAACCGGTGACGGGCCGGACCCATCAATTGCGGGTGCATTCGGCCGCGACCGGCTGGCCAATCTTCGGCGATAACATCTATGGCAACGGCCCGCGCTTCGGTGAGCCGAAGCTGCATTTGCACTCCCGCGAGATCGTGGTGCCGATCTCCCGGAACAAGGAGCCGATCCGCGTGGTGGCGCCGGCTCCGCCCCACATGCACGACAAGCTCCGCGCCTGCGGGTGGAACGGGGAATAGGTACCGCTGTCGTTCACCTCTCCCGCTTGCGGGAGAGGTGCACCGAAGGCGCGGGTGAGGGCTTTGGCCTCCTGAAGATTGTCCCGTTGAGGAGAGAACCCTCTCCCCAGCCCTCTCCCGCACGCGGGAGAGGGAGCCCACTGCCTTTGCGGCAGCGGTCGAACCTGATCTGAGCACCTGGCTCCATGGTTTACGGAACGTTCAGGGCTCGTCTCTAATGATAGCGGTTGCTTAGAACAAGCTTCCGTCAATCCGCTCAGGACGAGCTGCGCGTCATGTCCACGGCCGAACTATCGATCATCGCCGAAGTCGAATCCGCGATTCGGCTCGGTTCGGCGGAAAAGGGCCTGGAAACGGCCCGGCGCGTCACCGACCTGTTCCTGTCCTCCGCCGGAAGCTTCGACGACGAGCAGATCGCGCTGTTCGACGACGTGCTCGAGCGCCTGATCGGCACCATCGAGCTGCGCGCCATGGCCGACATGGGCGCGCGCGTGGCGCTGGCCGAGATCAGCGCGCAGCTCGCGCCGATCGCACAGGCGCCGCCCTCCGTCATCCGCCGGCTCGCCAACAATGACGAGATCCGCATCGCCGGTCCTGTGCTCCAGGAATCCGCCCGCCTCGACGATGGCGAGCTGGTGAAGATTGCCTCATCCAAGGGCGAGCCGCATCTGCTCGCAGTCGCCGGCCGCTGGTGGCTGAAGGAGATCGTCACCGACGCGCTGCTGGCGCGCCACTATCCGAGCGTCAGCCGGCGGCTCGCCGCCAATCCGGGCGCGCGCGTCTCCGGAAACGGCTTTGCCATCATCGTCGGTCAGGCCGAGAGCGATCCGGAGCTCGCCGTCAGCGTCGGCGTTCGCGTCGATCTGCCATCGGAGCTGCGCCGCCAATTGCTGCGCTCGGCGACCGATGCGGTGCGCACGCGCCTGTTGTCGCGCGCCCCGCCGCATCTGTTCGAGGAAATCCAGAGCGCGATCGCCGCCGTCACCGTCGGCGTCGCGCGCGAGATGTCCGGCGTCCGCGACTTCGAAGGCGCCAAGCGCGCCATCGCAGCGCTCAAGGCATCCGGCCAGCTCAACGAGGCGACGCTGCTCGGCTTCGCCAGGCAGCGGCGCTATGAGGAAGCCGTCGCGGCGCTGGCGGCGTTGTCGCAATCTACCGTCGAGGTGATTCGCCCGCTGATGCAGAGCCTGCGCGAAGACGGCCTGCTGGTACCGTGCAAGGCGGCGCAGCTCAGCTGGGAAACCACCGCCGCCGTGCTCGAAAGCCGTTTTGCAACGGGCACGATGAAGCCGGCGGATATCGCCAGAGCGCAGGGCCATTACGCAAGAATGACGCCGGAGAATGCCCGGCGCACGCTGCGGTTCTGGCAGGTGCGGGCGTCGTAGGGCTGTTTGGGGCGCGCTGCTTCTCCGCCCTCGGTGTCGTCCCGGCGAAGGCCGGGACCCATAACCACAGGGAGCAGTTTGACGACGACGGTCCGTTACTCTGCTTGGTTGGGACAAGCACCGCGCATCACCGATAGATCACGCGGTATGGGTCCCGGCCTTCGCCGGGACGACGCTGGAGGAACAGCGCGTCGTCACTCACCGCAACGAGACTAAGCAGTCAGCCGCTGTCCATCGCTGCCGACGATCCTGACCGGCACCACACTGCCCACCCGCTCGCCCGCAATCGCCACCGGCAGATAATGCTCCGTCCGCCCCTGCCCTTCGCTCTCGATCAGCACCGCGCGCGTTGCACCCACTTCGGCTTGCATCCGCTGCCGCAACGCCGCTTCACCCGCCGCGCGCAGCCGCTTTGCACGCTCCTTGATCTCCGGCCCAGCAACCTGCGGCATCTTTGCAGCGGGCGTGCCGGGGCGGGGTGAATAGGGGAAGACGTGCAGGAAGGTGAGGCCGCAATCCTCGACGAGATCCAGCGATCGCGAAAACATCGCCTCGGTCTCGGTCGGGAAGCCCGCGATGATGTCGGCGCCGAAGGCGATATCCGGACGCAGGCGACGCACCTGTTCGCAGAACGCGATCGCATCGCTCCGCGCATGCCGCCGCTTCATGCGCTTCAGGATCATGTCGTCGCCTGACTGGAGCGACAGATGCAGATGCGGCATCAGGCGTGAATCGTCGGCGATGGCATCCAGCAGATCGTCATCAGCCTCGATCGAATCGATCGAGGAGATGCGCAGGCGCCTCAGCTCGGGCACATGCCGCAGGATCTGCCTGGTCAGCATGCCCAGCTTCGGCGCGCCCGGCAGATCGGCGCCATAGCTGGTGAGATCGACACCGGTCAGCACGATCTCGGCATGCCCGCGCTCGGCCAGCGTCCGCACCTGGTCGACCACCGCGCCCATCGGCACCGAGCGCGAATTGCCGCGGCCATAGGGAATGATGCAGAAGGTGCAGCGATGATCGCAGCCGTTCTGCACCTGCACGAACACGCGCGGCAGGCCGCTGGCAAAGCCGTCGATCAGATGCGGCGCCATCTCCCTGACCGCCATGATGTCGCTGACGGCGATCTTTTCACCGGCGCCGAGGTCGAAAGCGTTGCGCGTCTCGCGCCACGCTTCGCTGCGCATCTTGTCGTCATTGCCGACGACGCGATCGACCTCGGCCATGTCGGCGAACATCTGGCTTTGCGTCTGCGCCGCGCAGCCGGTGACGACGATGCGCGCATCGGGGCGCTCGCGCTTCAATTTGCGGATCGACTGCCGCGCCTGCGCCACCGCCTCGTTGGTGACGGCGCAGCTGTTGATGACGATGGTGTCGGAGAGCCCGGCGCCTTCCGCTTTGCTGCGGATCACCTCGGCCTCGAAGGCGTTGAGGCGGCAGCCGAAGGTGACGATGTCGACCGACATTACCCGACCGGCGCGAACAGCGCCGGATCGAACGAGCCCTCATATTCGAAGGTCGCCGTGCCCGTCATCAGCACGTGGTCGTCGCGCTCGCGCCATTCGATGCCGAGCTTGCCGCCGGGCAGCGTGATCTCGACCTTGCGCTCGGCACGCTTCAGACGCGCGGCGGCAACCGCGGTGGCGCAGGCCGCCGAGCCACAGGCCCGGGTCAGCCCGGCGCCACGCTCCCAGGTGCGGATCGTGATGTGATCGCGATCGACGATATGGGCGAGCGTGATGTTGGCGCGCTCGGGGAAGATTGGATGGTTTTCCAGCAGCGGGCCAAAGCGGCCAAGATCATAGGCGTTGACGTCGTCGACCCAGAACACCGCATGCGGATTGCCCATACTCACCGCTGACGGCGAATGCAGGATCGGATTGTCGATCGGCCCGATCTGCAATTCGATGTAGCGGGTGTCGCGAAACTCTTCCGCCAGCGGAATGTCCTGCCAGCCGAATTTTGGCGCGCCCATGTCGACGGTGTAGAGATCGGCCGCCGGGCCCTGCCAGGCATTGAGCAGGCCCGCGGCGGTCTCGAAGGTCGCCGTGGTCTGGCCGGTCTTCTCGAAGATGCGGCGGACCACGCAGCGCATGCCGTTGCCGCAGGCGCCGGCTTCCGAGCCGTCATTGTTGTAGATGCGGATGAAGGCCTCGGTGCCGTCAAGCCGCGGCTTCTGCAGCACCATGAGCTGGTCGTAGGGCACGCCGCCCTGTGCGGACGCCACCGCGCGGGCGTCGTCCGGCGTGACCGGGCCTGAGGAATCGCGCATGTCGACAACGACGATCTCGTTGCCGATGCCGTTCATCTTGGCAAATGCGTGGTTGGCCAGCGCGCTCATGAAAATTCCCGAATTTCGCCCGCCTTATATGGCGATCCTTGTCCGCTTGGCCAGTGATTTGCCGTCTGCGGCCATGACGCATCTGTCATGGGACGAATTCGGCGCTCGCGTGTTAGAACGGCGCGGTTCGCGCGAACCGGGACGCGCGGCCGGGTTAAGGCCTTGGTGGGCAAGGTCTGGGGAGAATAAAATGTATACTTTCCGTCGTCTTGTTCTGGCCGCGCTGATCCCGGCAGCGGCCTTGTCGCTTGGGCTGTCAGGCGCTCTGGCGCAGAGCCCGAGCCCGGCACCCGCTGCTTCGGCAAGCCCTTCTTCGACAAGCCCCTCACCGGCCCCGTCGGCCTCACCCGCCCCGGCCGCAAGCGCCTCGCCCGCCCCCACGGCGTCGCCTGCGGCCAGCGCCTCACCGGCTCCCGCAGCATCGCCATCGCCCGCTGCCAGCGCCTCGCCCAGCCCGGCGGCCCCGCCGCCGGCCGCGGCCGCCACCCCCGCCCCGGTGCAGACCGCCGATCCCTTCGGCCTCGAGACCACGCTCGAGTCCAGGAAGGTCGTGATGGTCAAGGGCACCGCCAATTGGGACTCGGCCTTCGACACGCTGGTCGACGCCTTCAAGGCGCTGAACACGCTGCTGGACAAGCAGGGCATCAAGCACGCCGGCAATTCGATGATCGTCTACACCTCGACCGACGACACCGGCTTCACCTTCCTCGCCGAGATCCCCGTCGATCAGGACCCGCAGAAACTGCCCAAGGACATGAGCATCGGCAAATCGCCTGAAGGCAAGGCGCTGAAATTCGTCCATCGCGGCTCCTACGACAACATGGACAACACCTATGAGGCGATCACCAATCACCTCGACGACAAGCGGCTGGAAGCCAAGGACACCTTCATCGAGGAGTACCTCACCGATCCCCTGAAGACGGCGGAGGACAAGCTCGTGATCAATGTTTTCGTGCCGCTGAAGTGAGAATGATGAAGAAACCTGTTGCCCTTGTTACGTCCCTTGCCGCCGTCCTTGCCATCACGCTGCTGGCCGCGCCCGCGCGCGCTGACGATTTTCCGTCCGCGATCTCGGTGAGCGGCGAAGCCACGGTTTCCGTGGCGCCTGATCTTGCGCAGATCGATGCCGGCGTCGCCAATGACGCCAAGACGGCGAAGGAAGCCTCCGACGCCAACAACGCCGCGATGAACAAAGTGCTGGCGGCGCTGAAGGGCGCAGGGATCGCCGAGAAGGATTACCAGACCTCACGCTTGTCGCTTCAGCCGCAATACGGCCAGAACAAATCCACCGGCGCCACGCCCGTGGTCGGCTTCCGCGCCTCCAACCGCGTCACCGTCAAGATTCGCGACGTGACCAAGGTCGCCGGCATCATCGACACGCTGGTCGGCGCCGGCGCCAACGACATCGGCAACATCTCGTTCGAGGTGACGCAGGCGTCAAAACTGCTCGACGATGCGCGCGTGCAGGCGGTGGCGGATGCGCGCCGCAAGGCCGAGGTCTACGCCAAGGCCACGGGTGTCACGCTCGGCGCGCCACTCAGCGTCTCCGAAGGCGGCGCTCCGGTGCCGCTGTTCAAGGGCCGCATGGCCGCCGAACCGATGGCCAGAGCCTCCGCCGCCGTCGCGCCGGGCGAGGAGACGCTGTCGGTGACGGTGAATGTGAGCTGGGCGATCAAGGCGGGGCAGTAAGAGGCCGTAAGAGGTACACTGCCGCGGCAACAATGGTGTCGTCCCGGCGAAGGCCGGGACCCATAACCACAGCGAGTAGTTTGGCGAAGACTGCTCGTTGTCCATCACAGCGCGGTACTGCCATCGAGTTATCACCGATAGATCACGCAGTATGGGTCCCGGCCTTCGCCGGGACGACAGCGGAGAATGCCGCTAAATCTCCACCACCTGCCCCGGCTTCATCGCCACAAACCGCTCCTGCGGAATCTTTGCGGCATCGAGCGCTTCCACCAGCGCTTTCGCCGGCGCGTCGATCGCTTCATCGGTCAGCTGGAACGTGCCGTGATGATGCCCGAGCGCTTGTTGCGCGCCGCAATCGGCCAGCGCCTTCACCGCATCTTCCGGATTCATGTGCTGGTCGCGCATGAACCAGCGCGGCTCGTAGGCGCCGATCGGGAGGATCGCGAGGCGCAGCTTCCCGTGCTTCTCGGCGACGCGGCGGAAATGCCGGCCGTCGCCATAGCCGGAATCGCAGACCACGTAGATTTTCCCGGCCGGCGTCTCCAGCACGAAACTCGCCCACAGCGCCTTGTTGCGATCGAACATGCCGCGCGCCGACCAATGCCGGGTGGGGACCAGATGCACGGCGACGCCGCCACCGAGCTCGACACGGTCGTGCCAGTCGAACGCCTCAGCCTTGATCGAGGCGTCGGTGCTGCGCATCGTGACGTCGTTGCCGAGCGGCGTCACCACGCGCGGGGCGAAATTCTTGGCGAGCCGCGACAGCGCCGCGATATCAAGGTGATCGTAGTGCCCGTGCGAGACCAGCACGACATCGATCTTCGGCAGCTTCTCGAAGGCGATGCCGGGATCGTTGTGTCGCTTCGGCCCGGCGAAGCTGACGGGCGAGACCCGCGCGGACCAGACGGGATCGACGAGGATGTTGAGGCCGCCGGTCTGGATCAGCCAGCTGGCGTGGCCGACGAAGGAGAGCCGCACCTTGTCGCCCTCGACGCGCTCCGGCGGCGCGTCAGCATGGGGGCTCGGGGCCCAGTCCGGCCAGGTCGCCCGCTGCCGCTTGCCGCTGAACTGCCAGCGCAGGACCTCACGCAACGATTTTGGCGGCACGCCATCCGGATCGAAGAAGGTCAGACCGTCGAAATGATCGGAGACCGGGCCGTCATAGGTTTTCATGCGGGACATCCAGAGGGAGGGCACGCCGATCAGGGCGCCGGCCCCGGCAAGCAGTCCGAAAACGCGGCGGCGGGTGACTGGCACGGGCGGCTTTTAGGGATGGTGCGGGTGGTAAGGCATCACCGCCTATATGGGCGGGGCCGCCCGAAAAGGAACCCATCACCAAAACGATCACATTTTCAGTACCTTGCCCTCCCAAAGGCGGTCCGGCACCCTAACTTTCCTTGACTTTTGGGCGGGAGCGGCGTTTAACCCCGCCACTTTCTCGGAAAGGCTTTCTTTTCGACCCGCCGACTGGCCCTGGAGGCCGGAGGTTAACGCCCGACAGCGCTGTGCGCCCTCGGGCGTAAAGGTGTTTGGAAGATCGCTTGCCAAGGAAGTGGTCATGCCCCGCCTTGTGCGCAATTGCGCACTGGGGCGGGGGATCCAGTACTCCGAGACGGCTCGGCTAGAACCGAACCGCCGCGGCGTACTGGATGCCCCGGTCAAGCCGGGGCATGACAGTGGTGAACGCGGCAACCCTGCGTGAGCAGGACAAGGGACAAGTGCATTGTTCGACAATCTGTCGGAACGGCTTGGTGGCATTCTCGATCGTCTGACGGGGCGCGGTGCGCTGACCGAAAAGGACGTCGACGCCGCGATGCGCGAAGTGCGCCGCGCGCTGCTGGAGGCCGACGTCGCGCTCGAAGTGGTCCGCAGCTTCACCGAACGCGTCCGCGAGCAGGCGATCGGCGCCACCGTCGTCAAGTCGGTCACGCCAGGCCAGATGGTGGTCAAGATCGTCCATGACGAGCTGATCAACACGCTCGGCGCCGAAGGCCAGACCATCGACGTCAATTCCGTGCCGCCGGTGCCGATCATGATGGTCGGTCTGCAAGGCTCGGGCAAGACCACCACCACCGCCAAGCTCGCCCGCCGCATGGTCCAGCGCGACAAGCGCAAGGTGCTGATGGCCTCGCTCGACGTCTATCGCCCGGCGGCGATGGAGCAGCTGGCCGTGCTCGGCCGCGATCTCGACATTCCGACCCTGCCGATCGTGGCGGGACAGCAGCCGGCGCAGATCGCAAAGCGCGCGCTGGAAGCCGGCAAGCTCGGCGGCTACGACGTCGTGCTGCTCGACACTGCCGGCCGCACCACGCTCGACGAAGACATGATGGCGGAAGCGGCTGCGATCAAAGCCGCCGCGAATCCGCATGAAGTGCTGCTGGTCGCCGACAGCCTCACCGGTCAGGACGCGGTCAACCTCGCCCGCGCCTTCGACGAGCGCGTCGGCCTCACCGGCATCGTGCTGACACGCGTGGACGGCGACGGCCGCGGCGGCGCGGCGCTGTCGATGCGCGCGGTCACCGGCAAGCCGATCAAGCTGATCGGCACCGGCGAAAAGACCGATGCCCTGGAGGATTTCCATCCCGATCGTATCGCCGGCCGCATCCTCGGCATGGGCGACGTGGTGTCGCTGGTCGAACGGGCCGCCGCCAATATCGATGCGGAGAAGGCCGCGCGCACCGCCGAGCGCATGCGCAAGGGTCAGTTCGACCTCAACGACATGCGCGAGCAGCTGTCGCAGATGGCGAACATGGGCGGCATCAGTGGCCTGATGGGCATGATGCCCGGCATCTCCAAGATGAAGAACCAGATCGCAGCCGCCGGGATCGACGACAAGATCTTGAAGCGCCAGGTCGCGATCATCGATTCCATGACGCGCGACGAGCGCCGTCATCCGGACCTGCTCAAGGCCAGCCGCAAGAAGCGCATCGCCGCCGGCAGTGGCCAGAGCGTCGAGCAGGTCAACAAGCTCCTGAAGATGCACCGGAACATGGCCGACGTGATGAAGGCCATGGGTTCGGGCAAGCGCGGCCCGCTCGCCGGCATCGCACAGGCCATGGGTTTTGGCGGCGGCATGAAGATGCCCTCGCCCGAAGAGATGAAGGCGATGCAGGAGAAGATGCAGGCGGGTGGCGGACAGGGTCTGCCCAGCCTGCCGAAGGATCTGCCGCCCGGTCTTCGCTCGGGCCTGCCGAATTTGCCGGGGCTCACGGGCCTCAGCGGCAAGCCGACCCTGCCGGGGCTCGGCGGTTTTCCCGGCAAGAAGAAATGAGGAATTCGTCGCACGGGATCGCATCGGTCCCGCGCAACGCGAAAGTACCAATCAACCGAACAAAACGTACTTTGAAGGAGAACTGAATGTCCGTCGTTATCCGCCTCGCCCGCGCAGGCACCAAGAAGCGTCCCGTCTATCACGTCGTCGTCGCCGACTCGCGCTTTCCGCGCGATGGCCGCTTCATCGAGCGTCTCGGCTATTTCAACCCGCTGCTGCCGAAGGACAACGAGACCCGCCTGAAGCTCGACATGGACAAGGTCAAGGCCTGGCTCGCCAAGGGCGCGCAGCCGTCGGACCGCGTGTCGCGTTTCCTCGACGCCGCCGGCGTCAAGAAGCGCGAAGCGCGCAACAACCCCGAGAAGGCCGTGCCGCGCAAGGAGCGCAAGGCGCAGGCCGAAGCCGCCGCGAAGGGTTAAGGTTAGACCATGTCGGCGCTGGTCTGCGTCGCGCGGATCGGCGCCGCGCATGGTGTGCGCGGTGCGGTCAAATTATGGACCTTCACCGAAGATCCCTTTGCCGTCAGGCATTACGGTCCGCTGCTGTCCAAGGACGGCAAGCGCCAGTTCGAGGTCGCAACGGCGCGCGAGGCTAAGGATCATCTGGTCGCGACGTTCAAGGGCGTCACGACCCGCGATGAGGCCGAGCGCCTCAACGGCATCGAGCTCTACGTCGCGCGCGACAAGCTGCCCGCGACCGACGAGGACGAATATTACCACACCGATCTGATCGGGCTCGCCGCCGTCACCACGGATGGCGATGCGCTCGGCCGCGTGCTCGCGATCCATAATTTCGGCGCCGGCGACATCATCGAGATCGCGCCGCCGAAGGGCACGTCGCTGCTGCTGCCGTTCACCAACGCGGTGGTGCCGGAGGTCGACATCGCCGGCGGCCGCGTCGTGATCGCGCTGCCGCAGGAAATTGAAGGCGATGATAGAGACGAAGGTCCCCCCACGAGTCGTCCCGGCGAAGGCCGGGACCCATAACCACGACACGTGGTTTTGGCTAAGCTAGTAGCTCCGATCATCGCAAAAGGAACTGCGGTGGCTATGGGTCCCGGCCTTCGCCGGGACGACGGATTTCTTAGGGCGCTATGACCATCCCCTCACCCTGGCGCGCGACGGTGCTGACGCTGTTTCCGGAGATGTTTCCGGGACCGCTCGGCGTGAGCCTCGCCGGCCGGGCGTTGGCCTCCGGGCTCTGGCAGATCGAGGCGCGGGACATCCGGGCCTCCGCCACCGACCGCCACCGCAGCGTGGACGACACCCCGGCCGGCGGTGGGCCGGGCATGGTGCTGCGGGCGGATGTTCTGGCGGCTGCGATTGATGCCGCGGAGATCACCCCCGAGCGGCCACGCCTGCTGATGAGCCCAAGGGGTCGGCCATTGACCCAGGCCCGGGTCCTGGAGCTCGCCAAGGGGCCGGGCCCCCTGATCGTCTGCGGGCGCTTCGAGGGGATCGACCAGCGGGTGATCGACGCCCGGGGCCTCGAGGAGGTCTCGATCGGCGATTACGTGCTGTCCGGCGGCGAAATCGCAGCCCTGGCCCTGATCGACGCCTGCGTCCGGCTGCTGCCGGGGGTGATGGGGAAGGAAGCCTCGGGAACCGAGGAAAGCTTCTCCGACGGCCTGCTCGAATACCCCCAATACACCCGCCCGCAGCTGTTCGAGGGGGTGCCGATCCCTGAGATCCTGACCTCCGGCGACCACGCCAAGGTGGCGGCCTGGCGGCGGGCCGAATCCGAGGCCCTGACGGCGGCCCGGCGGCCGGATTTGTGGGCGCAAGTCCCCGCGAAGGCCTCGAATCGGGCCGGACGGCAAAAAACGCCAAAAAACAAGACAGACGGGTGACAAACGCTCCGGCTTGCCTTATAGCAGCGGCCAAATCCGCAATGGCTGGATAGACGAATTTCGCGCAGCCCCCGTTTCCAAGGCTGGGCGCGCCGATGGAGATTTACCCATGAACCTGATCAAGCAGCTCGAGCAAGAGCAATTCGACAAGCTGTCGGCCGGCAAGGACATTCCGGAGTTCGGACCCGGCGACACCGTGATCGTCAACGTGAAGGTCGTCGAAGGCGACCGCACCCGCGTGCAGGCCTATGAAGGCGTCTGCATCGGCCGTTCCGGCGGTGGCCTCAACGAGAGCTTCACCGTCCGCAAGATTTCGTACGGCGAGGGCGTGGAGCGCGTGTTCCCGGTGATGTCGCCGATGATCGACTCGATCAAGGTGGTGCGCCGCGGCAAGGTGCGTCGCGCAAAGCTCTATTACCTCCGCAACCTTCGCGGCAAGTCGGCCCGCATCGTCGAGAAGCAGGACCGCGCGGCTGCCGTCGGCGAGTAATCGCCGCCACCAGGCGAGTTTCTAGAGAGCGCGGGGCCCAACCCCGCGCTTTTTTGTTGCGTCAGCCGTGCGCGTCAAAGCCCTCGCGCTTCCAAATCTCCCTGCTATATATTCCTGGAATGGTTCCAGATCTGACCAGCGTCGCACTCATCAAGCGCATCGTCATCGACGATCGCTCGCGGCTGCCTGGCCGGTTCTTCGGACGCTTCGCGACCTCGGCAACGTCAGAGCTTACGCGCGCAGCCTAAAAGCTGCGCTGACGATTTTGTTGCCCCGCGCGCCACCCGCGCTCTTCGCTGACACACATTCTTCGGAGCTCAAGCTCATGTCCAAGCCGACCACCTTGTACGACAAGATCTGGAACGACCATCTGGTGCACGAAGCCGACGACGGCACCTGCCTGCTCTATATCGACCGCCATCTGGTGCACGAGGTGACCTCGCCGCAGGCGTTCGAAGGCCTGCGCGCCACCGGGCGCAAGGTGCATTCGCCGGAAAAGACGCTCGCCGTCGTCGACCACAACGTGCCGACCACCGACCGCACCAAGCCGAACCCCGATCCTGAGAGCATCGAGCAGATCAAGGCGCTGGCCGACAACGCCAAGGAATTCGGCATCGAATATTACAACGAGTTCGACCGGCGACAGGGCGTCGTCCACGTCATCGGCCCCGAGCAGGGCTTTACGCTGCCCGGCACCACCATCGTCTGCGGTGACAGCCACACCTCGACGCATGGCGCGTTCGGCGCGCTCGCGCACGGCATCGGCACGTCGGAAGTCGAGCACGTGCTGGCGACGCAGACGCTGATCCAGAAGAAGGCGAAGAACATGCGCGTCACCGTCGACGGCAAATTGCCTGACGGCGTGACGGGCAAGGATATTATTTTGGCCATCATCGGCGAGATCGGCACCGCGGGCGGCACCGGCTACGTGCTGGAATACGCCGGCGATGCGATCAGCGCGCTCAGCATGGAAGGCCGCATGACGGTCTGCAACATGTCGATCGAAGGCGGCGCCCGCGCCGGTCTCGTCGCGCCCGACCAGAAGGCGTTCGACTTCCTGCGCGGCCGTCCGAAGGCGCCAAAGGGCGCGGACTGGGATGCGGCGATGCGCTACTGGGAGCGCCTGCGCTCCGACGACGGCGCGCATTTCGACAACGAGCTGCGCCTCGACGCGGCCAAGCTGCCGCCGATCGTGACCTGGGGCACCAGCCCCGAGGACGTCATCTCGGTGACCGGCATCGTGCCCGATCCTGATAAGATCGCGGACGAGGCCAAGCGTCTCTCCAAGCACCGCGCGCTGAAATATATGGGCCTGACCGCAGGCACGAAGATCACCGACATCAAGCTCGACCGCATCTTCATCGGCTCCTGCACCAACGGCCGCATCGAGGACTTACGCGCCGCAGCGAAGATCGCGGAAGGCAAGTCCGTTTCGGCGCATGTCAGCGCCATGGTCGTGCCGGGGTCCGGCCTCGTGAAGGAGCAGGCCGAAGCCGAGGGTCTGGACAAGATCTTCATCAAGGCCGGCTTCGAATGGCGCGAGCCCGGTTGCTCGATGTGCCTTGCCATGAACCCGGACAAGCTGAAGCCGGAAGAGCGTTGCGCCTCGACCTCGAACCGCAACTTCGAGGGCCGCCAGGGCTTCAAGGGCCGCACGCATCTCGTCTCGCCGGCAATGGCGGCGGCGGCCGCGATCGCGGGTCACTTCGTCGACGTCAGGGAGTGGCGCTAAGCTGCTTCCTGCAATTTGAGCTAAAGCGGCAAACCGCCGTTAAGCGGCTTCGCCCACATTGCGTCCTCGCGACGGCTTCGCGAGGACGCACCTCATGGCCAACAAGCCTGAATATGTCGATCTGATCAGCGACGCCACCCGCCAGCACCGGCGGCGCGCGACGCCGCTGCGCATCGTCGCCAAGCCCGAGGTCGAGGAGACCTCTAAGCTCAGCCGCTGGCCACCGGCGATGTTCAAGCAGTGGAAGCTCGAGAACCTGATGCGGTGGAAGTCCGCATCATGGAAGCTGAAGGATTGGCTGTAGCCACCTTCTCCGTCATGCCCGGGCTCGTCCCGGGCATCCACGAACTTCCTTTATGCGCACCCCAAGAACGTGGATGGCCGGGACAAGCCCGGCCATGACGCTCCGCGTTAACTCACATCATCAATAGTAGCGGTACGGATGGTGCCAGCGATGCCAGCGGCAGATGCGGCGCGGACCGTAATAGGTCCAGATGACCCGGCAGCGGCGCGGATAGTGATAGGAGGGATAGTAGCCGCCGTAATAATGCCGCCGGTGGATGTGGCGATAGCCGTAATGGGGGCGATAGATCCCGTAGCGATGATAGCCGCCATGGTGGTGAATTCCGCCGTAGCGAATGCCACCGCCATGAAAGGCCGGCGCGGCGCGGAAGCCGCCGCCATGGATGCCGCCGAAATGTCCGCCGCCACCGCGGAAGCCGCCGCCGTGAAAATGTCCACCACCACCATGTCCGCCATGCCCCCCGCCGCCGTGGCGGACCTGCGTGACGAGGTCGTCGCTTGCAGCCTTCGCCGCCGGCAACGCCGTCGGATTGATCGGAGTCATCGCCTCGGCACGGCGCGCAGTCCCGCCTGACAGCATCAACGCGGCAACGGCCGCGAGCCCGAGCAAGCGCATCGAGCCCGTCCCAACACCCAAGATCCTCAGCATGGAATTCTCCCTGAACCTGGACAGCGGCATTGCGGCGCAGCGTCTCACGCCGCTGCTGTTCATTTGGCTGTTCATTTGCGGTCGCTCCCAAGATTAAATTAGGGACAGCGACGTGAACGCCTCATGAATGAACGACGCCCGCACGTGCCGTCACCAAAACGGGCCATAGCCGATCACGAAGGGCGCGGGCACAGCGTAGGGATAAGGACGATAGGAGACGGGCCGTGCGTAATAATGCGGATCATCGCGCGCAAAGCGCCGCGCAATATCGTCATGTCGCGCGTGTCGTCGCACATCGAAAACGGCGCGTCCTGCCGAAGCATCCGGCTTCGTGATTCTCTGCGTCGCGGACGCATGCGGCAAACCAGCGGCGAGCCCGACGAGAACAGCCAATGCAGACCATTTCACCATGACGACCTCCGCGCCAGTCATATCGCTCTTGCAGGGCACGTGCCGAGCGGACATGACGACGCAAGGACCAGAGCCAAGACTTCTAGAGCCAAGCCTTAAAGACTCAACCCTGGAGCCTCACGCCTGAATCGGCTATGGATGAATGCGCCCCGGACATGAATGCCGAGCGCCCGCGACAAGTTCCTGAGATCAGGCGCAACATTTCAGGCGCCACCAAACCGGCCGTCAGCGACGAACGTATCTTCTGGTCAAGCGAATGCAGGAGATGGTCATGCCGAATTCCAAGGGAATGCGGATATCTCGCCTCGCGATCACAGCGAGCCTTGCGCTCGGTGCGAGCTCGGCGATTGCCGCGCAGGGACCGGGCGTCGAGGCCGGCGCGGCAAGCCCGCTGACTCAGCTCGTGATGACGATCCTGGTCTATGGCGCGTCCGCAGCTGTCGTCGGCGCCGGCCTGATCGGCGCACTGCGCGGGAATTGAGGGCGCCTCAGCCCCGGCGCCAGTAGCAGCTCATATGCGGCACGATCACCGTGCCGCTGGGCCGGTATTCCTGCACATAGGTGGCGTTGCACTCGCGGACCGCATCGGGCCCCGGATTGTAGCGCGGATAGACGCCGTCCGGACTGTAATAGGGCGTGACGCGCAGCCTGGGCCGCTTGCGCGGCGGCGGCGCGTCGGGCGGGACGGCCTGGGCCAGCCGGATGTCAGGACCAGCCGTCTGGGCTTGGGCCGGGATTAGGGCGCCGACAAAAAACGTCGAAAACAACCCCATGCACAGTAGAACCGGTCCTGCTGTTCCCGCCCGCATCACACCACCACTGACCTGAGCCATCCCCTTGATGCGTCGTACGCTCCTCGTTTTCACGCGCAACGTCAACGCCCGATCCCTATAAAGCCAGATGCATCAGCGGGGAACCCGCGCTAAGAGAGGCGCATGTGGACGGAATTGAAGGCGCCTTCGCTGGCCGAGATGGAAGCGACGGCCCATGACTTGTTCGAGCGCCTGCCCGCGGAGTTTCGCGGGCTGTGCGAGGGCGTGATCATCCGCGTCGACGACTTCCCGACCGAGGAGGTCCTGGACGAGATGGAGTGCGAGAGCGAGTTCGACCTGCTCGGCCTGTTCCAGGGCGTCGGCCTGCCGCAGCAGAGCTTTGGCGACGTGGCGCGGCTGCCCAACATGGTCTGGCTCTACCGCCGGCCGATCCTGGACTACTGGGCCGAGCACGACGAGAGCCTCGGCCATATCGTCCGCCACGTTCTGATCCACGAGATCGGCCATCATTTCGGCCTCTCGGACGACGATATGGCCGCGATTGAGGCTCAGGCGGAGTAGGACGCGAACCCGTCAAGACGCTGACGGTGCGGGCAGAAGCATCGTCAGGCGATAGTCGGGCCAGCCCGCGAGAGACAGCGACACCTGCTGATAGTGCAGCAGTCCCATGGTCGGATGATTGAACGCACGTTCGCCGCCTTCGCGTGCCAAGACCCCCTGTGTCTCCCAGCAGCGCTCGAAGTCGGGGCTTCCAATTCTCAGTTCCTCCACGAGCCGGCGAATGTCCGGATCGTCGGAGTAGGCCGTCACCGCGGCACGGAACTCCGCGACGACGCGATGTGCGCGGGACGCCCAGTCGAGGATGAGGGTTCGAGCCTCAGGCCTGACGAAGATGTAGCGCAGCAGATTTTTTTCGCCGTCAGCATCGAGCCATCCTGCAAACAGCCGGGACGCTTTCGCATTCCAACGGCGCGCGCTCCATGTGCGATCGAGGATGTAGGCAGGGCCATTGATCGCATCGACACAGGCCAGCACCCGCTCCGGCGGATCGTCCCTGTTGCCCGGTCGCTCGGAATCGCGTTTGCCCGCAACTTCGAACAGATAGCTGCGCTCGGCGCGTGACAGGCGCAATCCGCGTGCGAGGCGTGCAAGTGTCGAAGCAGAGACGGACACATCGCGCCCCTGCTCGATCCAGGTGTACCAGGTGACGCTCAATCCGCAGAGCTGAGCGACCTCCTCGCGACGGAGGCCGGGGGTGCGCCGTCGCGGTCCAGCGGCGAGGCCAAATTCTGCCGGGGACTGGCGCTCTCGGAGCGCCCGCAGGAACGCGCTCAGCGAGAGAGCCGGAGCGATCGGGTCTGGTCTTTTCATGGTGGTATTTATACCAGCATAAAGAGTGTTCTTAAACGGGTATCTATACCGTGCTAGCTCTTGATCGAGGCGTCGTCGCTGCGAACAGGGGACGGACGGGCATGGGCAGGCAATTCGCCAGGATCGAACCGGAGCACAGGGCTTTCATCGAGCGGCAGAGGATCTTCTTCGTCGCGAGCGCCCCACCGAAGGGGCGCATCAACGTGTCTCCCAAAGGCCTGTCGTCGTTCCGGGTGCTCGGAGAGACTGACGTCGCCTATCTCGATTGCACTGGCAGCGGCAGCGAGACCCGCGCGCACCTCATCGCATCCGACGACAAGCGGTTGACCATCATGTTTTGCGCCTTCGAAGGCGATCCGGTGATCCTGCGGCTCTATGGCCAGGGTCGCTCGCTCATGCGCGGCACGCCTGATTACGCCGATCTCATTCCGAGGTTCGACGACATGGCCGGGGCGCGCCAGATCGTACGCCTCTCGGTTGACCTCGTGCAGACGTCGTGTGGTATGGGCGTGCCGCTGTTCGACTACAGACAAGAACGCGGCAGCCTCGTGCGCTACTGGACGGCGCAAGGCGTCGACAAGTTGCGAAAATACTGGGGTCTGAAGAACATGAAGAGCATCGATGGCCTGCCGACCGACTTTGCCCCTGACCGCATGGCTCCGCCAGGCTGACTACGAACCTGTTGCAACCCTGGGCCTGCAGAATCCGGCCTAGGATTCGCGTATCAACCGGGCTAAACAGCCCTCCCCTGACTTCAAAACCGGGAAGCCTGAAATGGACAAGTTCACCACGCTGGAAGGCGTCGCGGCGCCGCTGAAGATCATCAATGTCGACACCGACATGATCATTCCGAAGCAGTACCTCAAGACCATCAAGCGCACCGGCCTTGGCAAGGGGCTCTTCTCCGAGCAGCGCTACAAGGACGACGGCAGCGAGAACCCTGATTTCGTCCTCAACCAGCCCGCCTATCGCAATGCGAAGGTGCTGGTGGCCGGCGACAATTTCGGCTGCGGCTCGAGCCGCGAGCACGCGCCCTGGGCGCTGCTCGATTTCGGCATCCGCTGCGTGATCTCGACCTCGTTCGGCGACATCTTCTACAACAACTGCTTCAAGAACGGCATTCTGCCGATCCGCGTTGCCCAGGAAGACCTCGACAAGCTGTTCGACGACGCCGAGCGCGGCGCCAATGCGACGCTGACGATCGACCTGCCGAACCAGGAGATTCGCGGTCCCGACGGCGGCAAGGTCAAGTTCGAGATCGACCCGTTCCGCAAGCACTGCCTGATCAACGGCCTCGACGACATCGGTCTCACCATGGAGAAGAAGGCCTCGATCGACACCTACGAGGAAAAGCTCAAGCGCGAACGCGCCTGGGCTTGATCTCATATTTCTCGAGCATGATCTTTCCGGAAAACCGCTGCACACGTTTCCGGATCATGCTCTAATTTTCGTTTCAGCCCCGGCGCCGGAAATGCCGGGGCTTTTTCTTTGCCTTGGTTTTCCCGTATAGCGTTCCTGCATGCTGCCCGACATCGTCACCTTCTGGCACGGCCCGATGGACGCTCTGCGCCAGACCTGTCTGCGCTCGCAGATTGCGGCCGGCCACAAGGTCACGGTCTACAGCTTCGACACCATTCCCGGCCTGCCCGCGGGCGTCGGCAATGCGGACGCCGAAGCGATCCTGCCGCATGCGTTCTCCGAGCGGTTGCGGCCGCCGCAGCCGGATGGCAGCTGGCGCGACTGGACCACGCTGCAGTTCAGCGACTTCTTCCGCATGAAGCTGATGGCGAAGGGCCTCGGCCTCTGGCTCGACGCCGACGTGCTGCTCTTGAAGCCGGTCGAGATCGATCCGGCAAAACCCTATTTCGCCTGGGAGCGGCCGCGCCAGCTCGGCAATTCCGTGATCTATCTGCCGGCGGAGCACGGTATCGTTGCCGCCTTCGAGGAATTGATGGAGCAGGAAGAGCTGACGCCGAACTGGCTGTCGGTGCGCCATCGCATCACCTTCATGATGCGCCGCCTGCGCGGCGGCTCCAGCCGCCTCTCCGACATTCGCGTCGCGATCTTCGGGCCGGCCGCGCTGACCGCGCTCGCGCGCCGCACCGGCGAACTCGCCTGCGCGCTGCCGAAGCAATCGTTCTACGCCGTGCACGCCGAGCCAAAATTGTTCTTCGATCCCTCGAGCTATCTCGGCTTCGTCACCGACCCCGACGTCATCGGCCTGCACATCTCGCCCAAGGGCCGCGGCGGCGAGAAGCCGATCCCGGGCAGCCTGTATGCGTGGGCGGCGGAGCGGTTTGCGTAATTCTCCTCTGCTTCGGTAACCGCATAGAAGCGTCGAAAGAGGTCGTCATGCCCGGGCTTGTCCCGGGCATCCACGTTCTTCGCGCTGTCCAGCAAGGCGTGGATGGCCGGGTCAAGCCCGGCCATGACGATGCGGAAGGATTTGCGCCCTACACGCGATCACATTGCACCCGTCGCGGACACGCCGCACCGCGTCCGGGACACGAGACCGATCTTACATCACTTCCCGTTTGATCCAGCGCAACGCGCCTCTGCATCATTGTGCTCTATTCGGCTCAATTCCACGACCCAAACGGAGCCTCGCATGAGCACCGCAAGCAGGCCTTATCCCAGAGTTCAGGATCTCATCGACTCCTTCGCGAGCTGGCTGAAGCATCGCCGCGAGCTGAACGAGATTCGGCAGCTCGATCGTGCCGATTTCGACCGGATCGCGAGCGACCTCAGGATTGCGCCCGACGACCTCGAAGAGCTGGTCCGTCATGGCAAGCATGCCGCCGACGAACTGCCGAAGATGCTCGAGGAGCTCGGCATCAGCGCCGAAGGGCTCGGACGCGCGCAACCGCTGCTGCTGCGCGACATGGAACGGGTCTGCTCGCTGTGCAGCCACAAGAGCCAATGCGATCGCGAGCTGGCCGACGGCACCGCCGCGGAGAACTACCACGGCTTCTGCGCCAATGCCTCGACACTGGAGTCGCTCGATCGCAGCACCTCGGCGCAGCAGGACAACCAGAAGCCGGCGCTCCCGGTCCTGTAGACCGGCCCGTCACAAGCTTCTTGCACAGGCCCGGATGCGGGCCTGTTCCGGCCGTTTTTCCAAACCTTCTTCAATGGCTTAGCCCGCTCAGCCATGGCGGCACTCGCAGGTGCGGACAGGTGTGAAGCACCTCATATGCGCGCCGGGCGCATCGGTCTAACCTGGACCTTGTTCGCCTCGCGCCTATCATGATCCTCCTTTGCGATCATTGCGTGCTTGGTTCCGCAAGGGACATGCCATGGACGCCGCCATTGCCGCGCAAGCTGCTGTCGCCGCGACGAGCAACCGCGACCGGAAGACCCGCGTCTTCATTTCCTATTCCCGCAAGGATTCCGTCTTTTCCAACCGGCTCGTCGACGCCCTCAACGCGCGCGGCTTCGAAGCCTATCTGGACAAGAAGGACATCCTGCCGGGCGAGCCCTGGCAGGAGCGGCTGGAGGGGCTGATCCTGTCTGCCGACGCGATCGGCATCGTCGTCAGCCCCGACCTGATCGCATCTCGCGTCTGCGCGTGGGAAGCCGAACGAACCGAGAGTTTGCAGAAAAAGCTGCTGCCGCTGCTGTATCGGCCCGTCGCCGACGCCGACCTGCCGCCGCGCCTGGCGCGCCTCAACTACATCTTCCTGCGCGACGAGGATGATTTCGAGGCCGGACTGTCGACGCTCGCGGTTGCCCTCGATACCGACATCGCCTGGATCCGCCAGCACACGCGCATCGGCGAGCTGGCGCAAAGGTGGGACGGCGCCGGCCGCCCGGCATCCGGAGGCCGGTTGCTGCGCGGCGAGGAATTGACCGACGCCGAAGCCTGGCTGCTCACCTCGCCCAAGGGCGCGCCGGACCCGACCGAGCTGCAGCGCGCCTATGTCCATGCCAGCCGCCTGTTCGAGACCAGCGAGATCGAGAAGGAACGCGCCGCGATCGCGCGCACGCGGCGTTTCCAGCGACGAAGCGCCTGGGCGCTCGCCGGCATCGCAGGGCTCGTCGTTGCCGGCGCTGGCTACGTGCTGTGGCAGCAGCGCGAAACGGATCGTCGCGAGACCCTGGTGATGACGAGCGCGGCAGATCGCGCCATCGCCGAGAAGAAATACGACACGGCCATGCGGATCGCGGTGCGGGGCCTGCCACCCCCGGGGCGTTCGCCGGTGGCGCTGGGCTGGTCGACCAGCGAGGTCGCGGGACTCGAGGCGAAGCTCGCCGGCGCGGCACAGCTCAGCCGGCTGCAACGCGTGCAGTCAGGACACAGTGATGCAGTCAACAGCGTTGCCATCAGTGCCGACGGCACGCGCATCGTCAGCGGCTCGTCGGACCGGACTGCCCGGGTATGGGACGCGCGAAGCGGGGAGCTGCTGCACGAGCTCAAGCATGACGGTGCGGTCAGTCACGTCGCATTCCGCCCTGACGGCAGGCGCGTCCTCACGGTATCATCGAACAGCAAGGCTGGTGTCGTGCGTTCGTGGGATACCGCCAGCGGCGCGCCATTGGGCGAGATCAAGATTGCCTCCAACATCAACTTCATCGCGCGCCCGCTCGCCGGCGTAGCGTTTGTCGCCGACGGGACGCGGGCCCTGGTGGTCAAGGGATTCGGACAAGCTCAGCTGTGGGACCTCACCAGCGGCAAGGTGATCAGAGAGTTCAAGGACAAGGCTCGCTATGTCGTGAACGCGGCGATCGGCCGCGACGGCACGCGAGCCATCATCGCTGGAATGGAAACGGCCCAGATCTGGGACACCGACAGCGGCACCATGCTGCGCGAGCTGACCGGACACACGGACTTCATTCATGCCGTTGCGTTCAGTCCGGACGGAACGCGAGTCGCCACCGGCGCGGGCGACCGGGTCGCACGCGTGTGGGAGACAGACACCGGCAAGCTCGTCGGAGAATTCCTGCGCCATGATGCGGAGGTCAAGGCTGTTGCGTTCAGCGCGGACGGATCGACCCTCGCCACGGCATCAGCGGACAAGACCGTACGATTGTGGGATATTGCCAGCGGCGAGTTGCTGCGCGAACTCAGGGGACATGCCGACGACGTCACGAGCGTCGCATTCGACGCCGATGGCCGCATCGTCTCGGGATCGGCAGACCGCACATTACGCGTCTGGGATGTGTCGGAGGGATCGCGGCCGCTCCATCATGACGGCCCTGTCATGGCCGCCGCCTTCGACTCGACCGGCTCACGCGTGATCACGGCATCGGCCGACAAGACGGCCCGCATCTGGGATGCCGCCAGTGGGACGATGATCCGTGAGCTGCCCCACAACAGCCAGGTCGACCAGGCAGTCTTCAGCCCCGACGACGCGCTCATCCTGACGATGTCCGAGAACATCGTCCGCATCTGGGATGCCGCCACAGGTGCGCCTCGCGGCGAGCTGCGCAACGACAGCGGCATCTTTGGTGCGAGGTTCATCGCCGACGGCACCAATACGCATGTCGTCCTGATCTTCAGCAAGCACGCGGCGATCTGGGACGCGCTCAGCGGCACGCTGGTGCGCGAGCTGAAAAACAACGACGGCAGCTTTGGCTCTCCCGCCGTCAGCGCCGATGGTCGGCGTATCGCCGACCGGACCAAAGACCACGCCCGGGTCTGGGATGCCACAACCGGCGCGCTGGTGCGGGACATCACAAGCCCTGGCGGGCCGTCGGTGATGAGCACGGCGTTGAGTCCGGACGGCAAACGTCTCGTCACCGCGGAGTCCACCGGCCTTGCCCGGGTATGGAACGTTGAAACCGGCGGGATGCTGCACGAGCTCAACGGCCACTCCGCCCTGGTGTCGAGCGCCGCGTTCAGCCCTGACGGATTGCGCATCGTCACGGCCGCGAATGACCGCACCGCGCAGATCTGGGATGCCGGGAGCGGCCAGACTCTTCGTGGGATCGACGGCCATGACCGTAACCTGAACACGGCCGTCTTTAGTCCCGACGGCGGGCGCGTGCTCACCGCATCCAGAGACGGGACCGCCCGCCTGTGGGACGTGAGCCTCGGGACCACGGTGCGCGGCGACGCCCTCGTCCGCACCGTCTGCACGCAAAAGCTCATCGGCGCGCAGAGCTTCACGGCTCACGATTCAATCGATCCGATCCTCGTCGGCCTCGCCGGCGTGAATCCTTGCCGCCGACATGGCCCCCTGTCATCAGTATACTGGACCGATCTCGGCCATGCCGCCGTCGAACGGCTCAAGAATCTGATCGGGCTCAATTCGCGAAGCTGACGCGGACCTGCACCATTGTGCCTAATCAGGCTCCAATTGCGCCGTCCGAATGGAGCTTCACATGAGCGCTGCTTGCGCCGCGCTGATGGTATGGCGAAGGAGTTTTCGCTGCCAAGTGACCGTCAACCACGGCGGACAACGTCACACGTGAGCCAGAATATTGACCAGTCGTCCGAAAGGATCGCGCACGTAAAATCTGCGCACACCCCACGGCTCCGTCGCAGGTCCATACTCCAATGGGACGCCGGCTCGCGCCATTCTGCGCAATGCTTCATCCAGGTCATCGACCTCGATCGAAAGATCCGGCACCGCCGTACCTGAGCCGCCTTCGCTTGCGATGCTCAGTTGTGGTGTCATTTTCGATGAGGCCGCGAATGTCGCGATCCATCCCTGGTCCATGACGACCTCCAGCCCGAGGATGTCCTGGTAGAATCGGCGGGCCAGCGATACGTCAGCTGCGGCGATGTTCGTGACGATGCGCTTCACTTTCATGGAGCAGCTATCCGCTTTTCCGGCGACGCAACTAGCCCTTGCTCATCACGGCGATCGCGTCCGCGATCTCGATCGTTCGGCGCGCCATGTCGGCGTGCAGGCGCTCGACCATCGCGCCATCCAGACGGATCGCGCCGCGCGAGGCGTTCTCCGGCAATTCGAACGCCGCGATGATCTTTCGCGCCCGCGCGATGTCCTCTTCGGGCGGCGTGAAGATCGCGTTGCAGGCCTCGATCTGCGAGGGATGGATCAGCGTCTTGCCGTCGAAGCCGAGGTCGCGGCCCTGCGCGCATTCGGTGGCGAAGCCGTCGGAATTGTTGATGTCGCTGTAGGGGCCGTCGAGGATTTCGAGGCCATGGGCGCGCGTCGCCAGGATGCAATGGGTGATCATCGGGATCATCGCGGCGCGGCCCGGCAGCATTTTGATTCGCGTCTCGCGCGAAATGTCGTTCGGGCCGAACACGAAACCGGAGAGGCGCGTCTTGGGATCGCGCCCGGCCGCGGCCAGCTCCTCGGCATGCAGCACGGCGCGCGCGGTCTCGATCATGGCCCAGACCTTCACGGTCGGCGCGGCGCCGAGCTCGGCAAGGCGGCGGCCGATCGTGTCGAGATCTTCGACGCTTGAAACTTTTGGAACCAGAATGCCGTCAGGCGAGGCCTTGGCCGCCATCGCGACGTCATCCGCCCACCAAGGCGTGTCGAGACCGTTGGTCCGGATCAGGATCTCGCGCTTGCCGAACCCCTTGGCCGCGATCGCGGCGGCGATGCCGTCGCGTGCCGCCGCCTTGGCGTCAGGAGCAACCGAGTCTTCCAGATCGAGGATCAGGCCGTCGGCGGCCAGGTTCCGCGCCTTTTCCAGCGCGCGGGGGTTGGAGCCGGGCATGAACAGATGGCTGCGGCGCGGGCGGGTCATGCGAATGGTCCTTCCGGTTTCCTCGTCACTCTTCTGATCGAAGCCGATAGCATCTGGCCTGCCTATTCGAAAGGCTTGTTCGCCCCTGCGGTCTATGATTAGGCATAGGCCATGATCACATTCCCAGAGCATTTGCTGGAAGGCTACAGGGCCTTCGCCACCCAGCGGCTGCCGACCGAGCAGACCCGCTATCGCGAGCTGTCGGTGAAGGGGCAGTCGCCGGAAGTGATGGTGATCGGCTGCTGCGACAGCCGCGTCTCGCCCGAGGTGATCTTCGACGTCGGCCCGGGCGAATTGTTCGTCGTCCGCAACATCGCCAATCTGGTGCCGGTGTATCAGCCCGACGGCAACGCGCACGGCGTCTCGGCGGCGCTGGAATATGCGGTGAAGGTGCTGAAGGTGAAGCACATCGTGGTGCTCGGCCACGCGCAATGCGGCGGCATCCGCGCCTTCGTCGACAAGATCGAGCCGCTCACGCCCGGCGACTTCATCGGCAAATGGATGCAGATGTTCATCAAGCCGGGCGAGGTCGTCGAGCAGCGCGACCGCGAGACCATGGCGCAGTTCGTCGAGCGCATCGAGAAGGCCGCGGTGTTCCGCAGCCTGGAAAACCTGATGACCTTCCCGTTCGTGCAGAAGGCCGTCGATGCCGGCCAGATGCAGACCCACGGCGCCTATTTCGGCGTCGCCGAGGGGTCGCTGTTCGTGCTGGACAAGGTCGCGAAGGAATTCCGGAACGCGCGCGAGTAGCGAATGGCGAGTAGCGAATGGAAATCCCCATTCGCCATTCGCTACTCCCCATTCGCCCGTCTTACGCCGCCTTCTTCTTCGCGCTGATCAGCTTGCGGTTGATCAGCACTTCCGCGATCTGGATCGCGTTCAGCGCCGCGCCCTTGCGCAGATTGTCGGACACGCACCACAGCACGAGACCGTTCTCCACCGTGGCGTCCTCGCGGATGCGGCTGATATAGGTCGCGTCCTCGCCGGCCGCCTCATACGGCGTGGCGTAGCCGCCGGGCTCGTGCTTGTCGATGACCAGGCAACCCGGCGCCGTGCGCAGGATGTTGCGCGCTTCGTCGGCGCTGATCGGATTCTCGAACTCGATGTTGACGGCCTCGGAGTGGCCGACGAAAACAGGCACGCGCACGCAGGTCGCGGAGAGCTTGATCTTGGGATCAAGAATCTTCTTGGTCTCCATCATCATCTTCCACTCTTCCTTGGTGTAGCCGTCCTCCATGAAGACGTCGATCTGGGGAATGATGTTGAAGGCGATGCGCGCGGGAAACTTCTTATTGACGATCTCGCTGTTGGTGTAGACGGCCTTGGTCTGCGAGAACAATTCATCCATCGCGTCCTTGCCGGCGCCCGACACCGATTGATAGGTCGAGACCACGACGCGCTTGATGGTCGCCTTGTCGTGCAGCGGCTTCAGCGCGACCACGAGCTGCGCGGTCGAGCAGTTCGGGTTGGCGATGATGTTCTTCGTCTTGAAGCCCGCGGTCGCATCCGCGTTCACCTCCGGCACGATCAGCGGCACGTCCGGATCCATGCGCCAGGCCGAGGAATTGTCGATCACGACCGTGCCGGCGGCGCCGATCTTCGGCGACCATTCCTTCGACACCTCGCCGCCCGCCGACATCAGGCAGATGTCGACGTCGGAGAAGTCGTAATGCTCGAGCGCCTTGCACTTCAGGGTGCGGTCGCCATAGGAGACCTCGACGCCGACGCTGCGGCGCGAGGCCAGGGCCACGACCTCGTCCGCGGGGAATTTGCGCTCGTCGAGGATGTTGAGCATTTCCCGTCCGACATTGCCGGTCGCGCCGACCACTGCGACTTTGTAACCCATCGTTCACTCTCCGATGAAAAAGCCCGTTCCCGAAGCTGACGCTTAAACAGGAAGAGCAGCGCTTCTATGCGAGAACCGGCCTCAAGACAACGTTGGACCATGCCTGAAGGCCGTGGATGCAGTCGCCTGAGGCCAGCACGGCCGTTAGCCCCACCCAGATCCATCTGGCGCTCGCAGCTTTCGCCGACGAGGTGGTCGGCACGCTGGCACGCCTGTTCGCCTATGTGGGGGCGCTGGTGCTGTTTGCCATGCTTGGCCTTGCGGGCCTGGACCAGCTGCCTGACATGCGCGACGACGAGCCCACGGAGAAGCCGGGTTGGAGCGTGGCCGACCGCTCGCATCCGGCCTTCGCCATCAGCCGGCTCGATTCATCAGAGAAAACAGCCTCTTATACCGTCCTTCGGCATCCCGAAGGTGGCCGCCGGGACGTGATGCGCTGGACGGGCGAGGCGGACAGGCCCGTGGCCGAGCTCGAAATCTACCGGGAAGGCGGCGAATTCGACGTGACGCGCCCTGCCATGGCCGATCTGGCCGTCCAGATGGGCCTGGGAGCGGCCACCCCGCTCGAGCAGGCCGGCCTGATCGACACCAAATTCGGCCCGGTCGCCCTGTTCCGGCCGACCGGCTCGGCGCAGGCGTGCCTCGGCTATCTCAAGCGCAGCGAGGAGCCGGCGCTGCAGATCTCCGGCTTCTCCTGCCAGGGCGATACGCTGCCCGCCCGGCGCGCTGCGATCGCCTGCACGCTGAACCGGCTGACGCTGCTCACCTCGGGCAACGAGCCGAAGCTGGCGGAATTGTTCGCCCGCGCCGAGCTCAAGCGCAGGGGTTGCGCCGCTCAGGGCTCGCCGGACTGGCTGCTGGGCGCCGCGAACGCGCAATTGCGCGGGGCGCTTTGACTTACATCAAGCGCCTGCATCAAGCTCAAGTGGCTGGTATTGATGCAACTTTTGCCGGCGCGCACGATTATTCCGAGCTGGTGTGACCCAATTGACCTAGTTGCGGCCACCCCGGCCGGGCTAGTATGGGCCGAAATCGACTGGCGGCTTGCCGCCTGAAGGGGACGTGATGAGCTCGAAATTTTCTGCCGCGAACAAATTGGCGACGTTGCTTGCGGCGGGCGCCGTGGTTGCGATGGCCTCTGCCATTGGTTTGGCGACGCCGGCCTCGGCCGACACCAAGACCAAGCAGCGCTATGACGATCGCGGCCGGCCGGTTTACGGCCCGGGCGGTCCCAACGCGGTCTATCAGCAGGGACGCACCCGCATCTATGTGAGCAAGCGCTCCTGGCTCGACGGCGGCACCGAGGTCAATCCGGGCGACCGCAAGTTCACCGACTATGCCTTCCCGCCGGCCGTCGGCTATCCGACCTTCGCCCGCGAAAACCTCAACCGCCCGATCGATCGCCAGCCGCTCGCCACGCCGGCCGATGTCGGTGGCTATCCGCAGAATTTCCCGCTGTACTGAGCGGCGCAACGCCCCGAATCAAAATGGCCGGGCTCACGCTCGGCCATTTTTGTTTTTGCGAGGTGCGGTAGGGTGGGCAAAGGCGCGAAGCGCCGTGCCCACCATCTCTTCATGGTCGCAAAAGGTGCGTGGGCACCCACCTCACGGATTGGCTGCCGGGTCGTAGCGCCTGCAAAACTCTTCGATCGCCTCGGAGCGGAAATCGCCGAGGCGCGCGAAGATGACCTCGTCGGGCCAATTCCACCAGGCGATGCGGCGCAGGCTGTCTGCGACCGAATCGTCAAAGCGCTTGCGGATGGGACGCGCGGGAACGCCGCCGACGATCGTGTAGGGCTCGACATCGCGGCTGACGACCGCGCCTGCGGCGATCACCGCACCATCGCCGACCGTAACGCCCGGCAGCAGGATGGCGGCGTGGCCGATCCAGACATCATTGCCGACGATGACGCGGTCGCCGCGGCGATCCGCGAAGAAGTCGCGGTCGCGCGTTGCCGTCGCTTCGTAATATTCGGGGACATAGGTGAAGCGATGCTGCGACGGCCGGCCCATCGGATGATTGGGCGCGCCGATGCGGACCGAGTTGGCGATGGCGGCAAATTTTCCGATCACCGCGTCGGCGACATCGCAGTTCTCACCGAGATAGGAATAATCGCCGAGCGAGGCATATTCGATGCGCGTATGGCTGAGGATTTCGCAGCGCCGCCCGATCTGCGCCTCGCGCAGGCGCACCGTTTCATGGACGATAGTTTCCGCGATCTTGGGGCGGGGCGCAGTGTCCATGAGGTGGCTTCCTTGGGGCCGTAGCCCGGATGGAGCGAAGTGCAATCCGGGAAGGTCTATCCGCAGGGCGAGAATCCCGGATTTCGCTTCGCTCCATCCGGGCTACGACTCCCGCGCTTACGCGTGCAGCTTCTGCAATTCCTTCAAAATCGCTTCGCCCATCTGCGTGGTCGAGGCGGCTGTCGTGCCTTCCGACTTGATGTCGGCGGTGCGCAGGCCGCTGGCGAGCACGGCGGCGATCGCCGCATCGACCTTGTCGGCGAGATCGCCCATGTCGAAGGAGTAGCGCAGTGCCATGCCGAACGACGAGATCATCGCGATCGGATTGGCGAGGCCCTTGCCGGCGATGTCGGGCGCCGAGCCGTGCACCGGCTCGTACAGCGCCTTGCGCTTCTTGCTCTTGACGTCGACCTCGCCGAGCGAAGCCGAGGGCAGCATGCCGAGCGAGCCGGTCAGCATCGCCGCGATGTCGGAGAGCATGTCGCCGAACAGATTGTCGGTGACGATGACGTCGAACTGCTTCGGCCATTTCACCAGCATCATGCCGCCGGAATCGGCGAGCTGATGCTCGAGCGTGACGTCGGGGTATTCGCGCTTGTGGACCTGGGTCATGACCTCGTTCCAGAGCACGCCCGACTTCATGACGTTGCGCTTCTCCATCGACGTCACCTTGTTCTTGCGCTTCCGGGCAAGCTCGAAGGCGACGCGGCCGATGCGCTCGATCTCATAGGTGTCGTAGACCTGGGTATCGATGGCGCGCTTCTGGCCGTTGCCGAGATCGGTGATGGTCTTGGGCTCGCCGAAATAGACGCCGCCGGTGAGCTCGCGCACGATCATGATGTCGAGACCCTCGACCGCCTCGCGCTTCAGGCTCGAGGCATCCGCCAGCGCCGGATAGCACACCGCCGGACGCAGGTTCGCGAACAAAGCGAGATCCTTGCGCAGGCGCAGCAGGCCGGCTTCGGGGCGCACCTCGTAAGGAACGGCATCCCACTTGGGACCACCGACCGCGCCGAAGATGATGGCGTCGGCGGCCAGCGCCTTGGCCATGTCGCCCTCGGAGATCGACACCTTGTGCGCGTCATAGGCGGAGCCGCCGACGAGGCCGCTGTCGGTCTCGAATTTGGCGATCCCGGCCGAATTGAGCCAGTCGATCAGCCGCTTCACCTCGCCCATCACCTCGGGGCCGATACCGTCGCCGGGGAGCAGCAGCAATTTGTGGGTCGCCATGGTCGTTTCCTCTGAGATCGAATTTCGGCCGGAGTGCTAGAGCGGCGTTGCGCGCTTGGCAAGACACCATTGCCGCGCCGCGGCTGTGCAAGGCGGGCGGGGCCTGCCACACTGCGGATGCCGGAGTACCCCTGTTGCACGCCCCTGACAGCCCCCCGCCCGACGCGCACCCCGCGCGGCTGATCCTGATCCTGTCGCTGGCCGCGACGGTCGGGCTCGGCATCGGTCGCTTCGCCTATGCGCTGGTGCTGCCCGACATGCGGGAGGACCTCGGCTGGTCCTACTCGGCGGCCGGTTTCATGAACACCATCAACGCCGTCGGCTACCTCGTGGGGGCGCTTGTGGCCTCCCGGCTGATCCAGCGCGTCGGCTGGTCAGCGGCGATCCGCGGCGGAACCCTGGTTTGTCTGGCCGCGCTCGCCACTTGCGCGCTGACTGGCAATTTTTTCGCGCTCAGCGCGGCACGGCTGGTGCTGGGCATCGGCGCCGCGGTCGCCTTCGTTGCCGGCGGCGCCCTGGCCGCGACCATCGCGCAGTCATATCCCGAGCGGGCCAATTTCCTGCTGAGCCTGTTCTATGCCGGCCCCGGTGTCGGCATCCTCGCCTCGGGACTGATCGCGCCGTTCACGCTGCAATGGTTCGGCCCAGGCTCATGGTGGATCGTGTGGTGGGCGCTGACGCTGCTCTCCGTCGCGATGGCGGTGCCGCTCTTCCTGGTCCGCATCGAGAGCAGGGCACGCTTCAGCGAAGCCAGCCACGCCCCCTTCGCGATTCCGCCCGTGCTGATCTATCTGGCGGCCTACTTCCTGTTCGGTGCGGGCTACATCGCCTACATGACCTTCATGATCGCCTATGTGCGTGACGGCGGCGGAGATGCAACGGCCCAGGCTGCGTTCTGGGGCCTGATCGGCCTCAGCGCCTTCGTCACACCCTGGGTCTGGCGGCGCGTGCTCGCGCTCGACCGCGGCGGTCTCGCCACCGCCATCATCCTCGGCACCAACGCAATCGGCGCCGGCCTGCCGATGCTCGGACACTCGACGGCGTGGCTTGCGACCTCGGCGGTGGTGTTCGGCGTCGCCTTCTTCGCCGTGGTCAACTCCACCACCGCCTTCGTCCGCTTCAACTATCCGCCGGAGGTCTGGCCGACCGCGATCGCGGCGATGACGATCTCGTTCGGCGTCGGCCAGACGCTGGGACCGATCGTGGTCGGCGCCATCACGGATGCGCTGGGGAGCTTGAGTTACGCACTGAATGTATCGGCGGCGCTGTTGGCGCTGGGGGCAGTCGCGGCGCTATGCCAGCGGAAGGTGGGGCCGGCCAAGCAATCGGTGCCGTAGGGTGAGCAAAGGCGCGTAGCGCCGTGCCCACCATGACCATCACCGCTGAAACATGACGAGAACTGCCCATATCGCCAGCTGGACGAAGAAACCCAGGGAGAACAGGCCGAGGAAGCCGGCGAACATCCATAGTCCGGCGCCGCGTCTCGTGCGCCACAGATAGTAAGGAAGGTATGGCGGCCAGAATATCCCAAGGAGAAAGCCATAGTCGAACGGTCGTTCGACCTGTGGGTGATCTCGTTGGTCCACCGCGATCCACATGATGAGCAAGAGCGCCCACAGGGCATCTGCAAAAGTAGCGGTGACGGGCCTCGCGTAGACACCGCGCCAGAAGAAAAGGCCGTCGACCAACGCGGACATCGCCGAAACGCAGATCAGCGAAGCTACCAGCCATTTCTTGGTGTTCATTCTGATCGCTGGATTGCTCATGCGGCTGGCAGAATAGGGCCGCTGCAGCGATCATGTCCAGCAACGTGCTACCCTAGGGTGGGCAAAGGCGCGTAGCGCCGTGCCCACCAACTCTCTCGATCGCGAAAAATACGTGGGCACGCTTCCGCCTTCGCTCTTCGAGCTACGGCGGACAAGTCGCTTTGCCCACCCTACAGGAGCGGAGTTCGCTTCAGCTCCCGCTGAACGAATTATACCCCTGGTCTTCCCAATAGCCGCCCTTGTAGTCGTTGGTGACTTCCATCGAGACCACGTATTTCGGGTTCTTGAAGCCGAGTTTTGTCGGCACGCGGATCTTCATCGGAAAACCATAGGCGCGCGGCAGGATCTCACCGGCATATTTGAACGTCATCTGCGTCTGCGGATGCAGCGCGGTGCGCATGTCCAGCGGCGAGTTGTAGCCGTCCTTGTCGGCGCACTGGAACCAGACATATTTGGCGCGCGTGTCGGCACCGATCAGCTTGAGGAAATCGCGGAGCGGCGTGCCAGTCCAGCTGCCGATCGCGCTCCAGCCCTCGACGCAGATGTGGCGGGTGATCTGCGTGACCTGCGGCAAATGATAGAGCTCGTCCAGCGTCCAAGACTTCCTGTTGTCGACGAGGCCGCGCACCTCGAGCTTCCAGTCTGCGGCCGACACCTCGGGCGCGTCGTCGAGATCGTAATAGGCATTGAACGGAAACGGCTTGGTGATCGCGCTCTCGGAGAAGGTCGGCGCCAGCGCGTCGGGATTGAAGATGAAGGCTTGCACCGCGTCGTTGAACTTCGAGACCGTCTTCAGCATCTCCTCGGCGGAGGACGAATCGATCACGTCGCAGCCGGTGAGCAGCGTCAGCGCGCCGAGGCTGGCGCCGCCCGCGATGAAGCGGCGGCGGGTGACGTCAGGCATCGTCTTGATGGAGTCCTTGATCAGCAGCCGCTTGTCGACGCCGGGGATCAGGAATGAGCGCTTGGCCATGACAATTCTCCTAATCAGCGGCCAATGATCATCGCGCGCAGGCTCTTGGGCACCAGCAGCGCGAGCAGGACGTGAATGACGAGGAAGGCGCAGATTGCAGCCATGCAGAAGAAATGGACATAGCGCGCGGTCGGATAGTCGCCGAACAGCATGACCAGCCAATGCAGCTGCACCGGCTTCCACATCCCGAGGCCCGACAGCACGATCAGCACGCCCACCACGATGATGCCGGCATAGAGCACGCGCTGCACGTAATTGTAGACGGTGAGATCGTCATGGGCGAGCTTGAAGGTCAGGGCCGCCCTGACGTCGTGCAGCACGCCCGCCGGCGTGATCGGCAGCAGTTTTTTGCGGAAACGGCCGGTGGCGAAGCCGGTGACGAGATAGGCAAGGCCGTTGATCATCAACAGCCACATCGCCGCGAAGTGCCAGAGCAGGCCACCGCCGAGCCAGCCGCCAAGCGTGTAGTCGCGCGGAAAACTGAAGCCGAACAGCGGCGAGGCGTTGTAGATCTGCCAGCCCGACAGGATCATCAGGATCATGGCAAGGGCGTTGATCCAATGCATGACACGGACCCAGGCCGGCTGGATCACTTTGGCCGGGGTAGCCCTGACCTGCTCGTCGGTAACTGTGAGGCTCGCCATGATGGTTCCGTCCTTGGATCGTCCCTTGGATCGTCTGTCGGGAATTATACGCCGGGCATTCCGTTTTCGTTACGCCCCGCCGACGATCGAATCGATGCGGGCGGGCTATCGTGGTCACAATAAAGCGAGCCGGGTCTCCCCGGCTCGCCGTTTCGTCGCACCCTGTCGGGGATGAAACAGGACGCCGCGGTGTCAGGTCGCCGGCATCAGCACGGTGTCGACCACATGGATGACGCCGTTCGACTGGTTGACGTTGGTGATGGTCACCATCGAGGTGCCGCCCTTGGCGTCGACGATCCAGGTCTTGCCGTCCATCTTCTTCACCGTCAGCTCCTCGCCCTCGGCGGTCTTCAGCTTCTTGCCGTCGGTGAGGTCGGACGCCTCGAGCTTGCCGGGCACGACATGGTAGGTGAGGATCTTGGTCAGGGTCGCCTTGTTCTCGGGCTTGACCAGGGTATCGACGGTGCCGGCCGGCAGCTTGCCGAAGGCGGCGTTGGTCGGCGCGAACACCGTGAACGGGCCCTTGCTTTCCAGCGTCGGCACGAGGCCGGCCGCCTTCACCGCCGCCACGAGCGTGGTGTGGTCCTTGGAGTTGACGGCGTTCTGGACGATGTTTTTCGAGGGGAACATCGCGGCGCCGCCGACCATGACGGTCTTCTCCTCGGCGCGAACGGGCGCGACGACGGTCGCGGTGATGGCGAGGGCGCTGAAGGCGGCGGCAGCGAGATAGGCAATACGCTTCGACATGGAGAGTCTCCCGATTGGATTGTGACCGGCAAGGCCGGCGCTTGAGTTGCGGCAACAACGGCAGCTGCGGCGGTTTGACGTGAAGCAGCAGCGCGTCGTTGGACCGAACTACGGGACGGTCTGCGATGCGGTTTCGGGGAAAAATTCTTTGTGATGCGTGAAACTATAGGGCGGCGTGGCCGTGCATGAGCGCGCGCCAGGCAAACGGTGCCGTAGGGTGGGCAAAGCGCAGCGTGCCCACCAAACGCAAATGGAGAGAGATGGTGGGCACGGCGCTTCGCGCCTTTGCCCACCCTACGGCAGTGTGCTCGTTGCAGCAGTTGCGCCCGGGCTAATCCCTGTTATGCGGCGTCTGAATGAATCCGCGATTATGCGTCGGGCTGATCAAGAGCTCGTTGATGCAGACCCGCGCCGGCATCGACGCGATGAACGCGATGGTGCGGCCCAGATCTTCGGATTGCAGCATCTTCGCCTGCTCCTCTTCGCTCGGCACCACCGGGCGCAGCTTCAGGATCGGCGTCGCCACCTCGCCCGGCATCAGGCAGCAGGCGCGCAGGCCGTTGACGCATTCGTCCATGTTGAAGGAATGAGTCAGCGCCAGCACCGCATGCTTGGTGGTGGTGTAGGCCGGGCCAGGCATCTTCGAAACGTGGCGGCCGGCCCAGGACGAGACGTTGATGATCGCGCCGTCCTGCTGCTTGCGCATCGTCGGCAGCACCGCGCGCATGCAATAGAGCACGCCGTTGAGATTGACCTGGACCAGCTTGTCCCAGCCATCCAGTTCCATGTCCTTCCAGCTGCGCTTGGGGACATTGATGCCGGCATTGTTCACGAGCAGGTCGATCCGGCCATGCCTGGCGACGATCTGATCGGCCGCCTTCTGGGCCTCCGCGGCGTTGGACACATCCAGCGCGATGGCCTCGGCAGCGCCGCCCGCCCCGGTGATCTTCGCGACCACGGTATCCAGGGCTGACTGGCGCCGGCCCGAGACCACCACTGTCCAGCCGTCGGCAGCCAACGCCTCGGCGCCGGCCTCCCCGATCCCGCTGCCGCCGCCCGTGACCCAGGCCACGCGTTTCCCGTTTTTTGACATGCAAACTGTCTCCGTTGCTTCATTGGGGCGGTTTTTGCTAATCCAGCCCCCGGTTTTGACCGGCCTTGTCTGACGAGCCTTGTCTGACGAGCCTTGCGGTCGAGGAAATCTTGCATGAACCAAGCTGCCAACGCCAATTTGTTTTCCCGCCTGTTCGACGGCCTGGACGATCCCAAACGCCTCGCAATCGAGACGCAGGACGGCGCCCATATCAGCTATGGGGACCTGATCGCACGGGCCGGGCAAATGGCGAATTTGCTGGTCGCGCGCGGCGTGAAGCCGGGCGACCGTGTCGCGGTGCAGGTGGAGAAATCCGTTGCCAATATCGTGCTCTACCTCGCCACGGTGCGGGCCGGCGCGGTCTATCTGCCCCTCAACACCGCCTATACGCTGAACGAGCTCGACTACTTCATCGGCGATGCCGAGCCGTCGCTGGTGGTCTGCGATCCCTCCAAGGCGGAAGGGCTCAGCGCCATCGCCGCCAAGGTGAAGGCCAGGGTCGAGACGCTCGGACCCGACGGCAAGGGTTCGCTGACGGACGCGGCCGAGAAGGCGAGCCACGAATTCGCGACCGTCTCTCGCGCAAACGACGATCTCGCCGCGATCCTCTACACGTCGGGCACCACCGGCCGCTCCAAGGGCGCGATGCTCACGCACGACAATCTCGCGTCGAACTCGCTCTCGCTGGTCGGCTACTGGCGCTTCACCGACAAGGACGTGCTGATCCACGCGCTGCCGATCTATCATACGCACGGCCTGTTCGTGGCGACCAACGTGACGCTGTTTTCGCGGGCGGCGATGATCTTCCTGCCGAAGCTCGATCCTGATCTCATCATCAAGCTGATGGCACGCGCCACCGTGCTGATGGGCGTGCCGACGTTCTACACGCGCCTGCTCCAGAACTCCGCGCTGTCGCGCGAGACCACAAAGCACATGCGGCTGTTCATCTCCGGCTCCGCGCCGCTGCTGGCCGAGACCCATCGTGAATGGTCGGCGCGCACGGGCCACGCGGTGCTCGAGCGCTACGGCATGACCGAGACGAACATGAACACGTCGAACCCGTATGACGGCGAGCGCGTGCCCGGCGCGGTCGGGTTTCCCCTCCCCGGCGTCTCCGTGCGCGTCACCGAGCCAGAGACCGGCAAGGAGCTGCCGCGCGAGGAAATCGGCATGATCGAGGTGAAGGGCCCGAACGTATTCAAAGGCTACTGGCGGATGCCGGAGAAGACCAAGGCGGAATTCCGCCCCGACGGCTTCTTCATCACCGGCGACCTCGGCAAGATCGACGACAAGGGCTACGTCCACATCCTCGGCCGCGGCAAGGACCTCGTCATCTCCGGCGGCTTCAACGTCTACCCCAAGGAAATCGAGAGCGAGATCGACGCCATGCCCGGCGTGGTCGAGTCCGCCGTGATCGGCGTACCGCATGCCGATTTCGGCGAAGGCGTCACGGCTGTGCTCGTCTGCAACAAGGGCGCTGAGGTGAATGAAGCCGCGGTGCTGAAGGCGCTCGACGGACGACTGGCCAAATTCAAAATGCCCAAGCGGGTCTTCGTCGTCGACGAGCTGCCGCGCAATACGATGGGGAAGGTCCAGAAGAACGTGCTGCGGGATACGTACAAGGATATTTACGCGAAGAAATAGGCGCGTCGTGCTCTCTCCTCGTCATTGCGAGGAGCCCTTGCGACGAAGCAAGCCAGACTGCCGCCGCAGAACGATTCTGGATTGCTTCGCTGCGCTCGCAATGACGGAGTTTGCGGCGCTTACTGCCCGCTCACCAAACTCATCACAAATCGGCTGCCAACAATAAACAGATAGCAGCCGAACGCGACCTCCAGCGTGCGTTTCGACATCGCGTGCGCAGCTCTCACGCCGAGCGGCGCCGTTACGAGGCTCATCGGCATCACCAGCACGGCACCGATCAGCGAGACGTAGCCGAGCGCGAACGGGACTTGCAGCGCTGCCACCGCCGGATAGGTCGCCGCCGCGGGCCAGCCGGCATAGATGTAGCCGAGCGCGCCCGGGATCGAGATCAGCACCGCCAGCGCTGACGAGGTCGCGACCGCCTGATGGATGGGACGGCCGTAGAACGTCATCAGTAGGTTCGAGAACAGGCCGCCGCCGATGCCCATCAGCGTCGACAAAATGCCGACGCAGAAGCCGTAGATCCGCATCACGGGCCCTTTCGGCAGGTCGTCGCCGAGCTTCCAGCCTTCACGCGCGAAGATCAGCCGCACCGCCGCTGACCAGGCGACGCAGACGAACACGATCTTGAACAGCCGCTCCGGCGCATAGCGCGCGACGACGCTCCCCGAGACGACGCCGATCACGATCGGCAGCCACCAGACGCGCAGGATCGCCATGTCGACGGCGCCGCGCTTGTAATGCGCCTGGAACGAACGGATCGAGGTCGGGATGATCACCGCGAGCGAGGTGCCGATGCAAAGCGGCATGCGCACGTCAAGCGGCACGCCGGCGATGCGGAAGCATTCGTAGAACACCGGCACGAGGATTGCGCCGCCGCCGATCCCGAACACGCCAGCCAGAAATCCCGAGAGCGCGCCGGTTGCGATCAGCAATAGCGCGAGCTCGACGACGTCAGAAACCTCGAGACCACTCATTCGCGGCGATCCGTCGGCAGCGCATGCGCGATGCAGAGGGCCGCAGCAGCGGCGAGGACGGGTGCGGCGAAGATCAGAAGCAGGCCGGCAAATCCCGGACCGTGCCGGCCATACGCACCAAGCGCGGCGAGACCGTCGATCACGACGCCGATCAGGGAGAAGGCGAGCAACGGAAGCAGATTATCCGAGGCGACGCACTCCAGATTGCGCGCGGCCCGACGCTGGCTGATCGACGTCAGGCTGACATGTGTCGGCATGGGAAATCCCGGACTGCTTGGCTCTTCGCTAACGTAGACCCTTGCGATTATTGGCGCTATCTCTCTCGAAAGGCAGACTGTCTTGCTGAAAACGGAAGGATGGCCATGGACCAGCTCGCGGCGATGGCGACCTTTGTCCGGGCTGTCGAGACCGGCAGCCTGTCCGCGGCGGCGCGATCATTGCCGAGCTCGCTGACGGCGGTGAGCCGGCAGATTTCGGCGCTCGAGCAGCATTTCGGCACACGCCTGCTGGTGCGGACGACGCGGCAGCTGGCGCTCACGGACGACGGCCGCATGTTCTACGAGCGCGCCAAGTCGATCCTCGGCGAGGTCAAGGAGATCGAGGAGACGCTGACGGGAGGCCGGCGCGAGCCGTCGGGACGCCTGCGCGTGAGTGCGCCGACATTGATGGGGCGCCTTCTGATCGCACCATTGCTGGGCGACTTTCTGCGCGCCTGTCCCGCGCTGTCTGTCGATCTGCTGCTGGTCGATCGCAACGTCAACCTGATCGAGGAGGACATTCATCTGGCGCTTCGCGTCGGGCGCATGCCCGATTCGCAGCTCATGACGCGGAAACTCGCGGAGGTGCAGATGATTCATTGCGCCTCGCCTGGCTACCTCGTACGGCGCGGCGAGCCGCAGAGCCCGTCCGATCTCGCACAGCATGATTGCCTGGTCTTTTCCGATTCGCCCGGGGCGGCGACCTGGCGCTTCGGCCGCGACGCGAAGGACGGATCGCGAATCCGGATAGCGGGACGGCTCTGGGTCAACAGCCTCGACGCGCTCGCCGCCGCCGCAGAGAACGGCGCCGGCATCGTCCGGGTGCCGTCATGGCAGGTGGAAAGGCAGCTTGCCGAGGGGCGCTTGCGTCGTCTGTTGCGTGAGCATGAACCTGCTCCGGCCCCGCTCCATGCGCTCTATCAGCCGTCACGCCAGGGGTCGGCGAAGATTCGCGCGTTCATCGATTTCCTGGTCGAGCGGTGGCGTGGGAGCGATCCCCTCGGGCGGTGATCCTGCGTCGGGGTGGGATGCAGGCTGCGCATATCCGCCCGTCACGCGAAAAATCGGTGCGCATCGCGGAAATTGGGAATTGGCTCGGCGGCCATTCGTGCCGGCTTGGGCCTCATGAACTGACTGGTTCGAACTCTGACTGACCAGTGGCGGCTTAGAGCCGTTCCAATAGTAATTTCAATGCGCCTGCGCCGTCGCCGCAAAGGATGAATTTTGATTCTGCTTTTGGTCGGCACACCATTGCTCTGGTATACCAAGCTCCGGATTGGCCTTGTTACATCAACGCTCTAGAGCTGAACACCGGTTCGATTCATGGCGATTTGGTGATTGCGCAGGCCAAATCGACTCCGTAAATAGAGCCGACCTTTCGCGATCCCCGCGTGCCCCCTGCTGGGCCGCCATACAACATCAAAAGCCCATGACCGCACGGATCGAACGACCGCTTTCACCACACATGCAAGTCTACCGCTGGACGCTGACGATGGCGCTGTCCATCGTCCATCGCGCCACCGGTATCGCACTCTACGTCGGAACCCTGCTGCTGGTCTGGTGGCTGGTGGCAGCGGCGTCCGGTCCGGCCGCCTATGCCCATGTCCAGGCCTTCACCGGCAGCATCATCGGGCGCCTGATCGTGTTCGGCTACACCTGGGCGCTGATGCACCATATGCTGAGCGGCATCCGGCACTTCGTCTGGGACCTCGGCTACGGCTTCAAGGCCAACGAGCGCGAGGCCCTGACCTGGGGCGCAGCGATCGGCGGCATCGCGTTGACGGTGCTGATCTGGATCATCGCCTACGCGATCGGAGGTGGGAAATGAGCGCAGCCGATACGCCGAAGCGCAGCATGCGCACCCCGCTCGGCCGCGTCCGCAATCTCGGCGCCGCCCATTCCGGCACATCCGACTTCTGGCGCCAGCGCCTCACGGCGGTCGCGATGACATTGCTGATGATCCCGGTGATCGTGGTCATCATGATCCTGTTCGGCCGCAACCAGGCCTTCGCGGCGCAGACCATCGGCTCGCTGCCGATCGCCATCATCATGCTGCTCTTCATCATCGCCAGCACCTGGCACATGAAGATCGGCATGCAGGTCGTGATCGAGGACTACATCCACAACGAGAAGCTGAAGCTCATCTCGATCATGCTCAACAATTTCTTCTCGGTCGCCGTCGCGCTCGCCTCGACCTACGCGATCGTGAAGCTTTCCTCCGGAGTGTAACCCATGGCCGCTGAGACGAATGGCAAGGGCAACGGCGCTCCCGCCACCAACGGAAAAGCCTACCCCATCGAAGACCACACCTATGACGTCGTCGTGGTCGGCGCCGGCGGCGCGGGCCTGCGCGCCGTGGTCGGCTGCAGCGAGGCGGGCCTGCGCACCGCCTGCATCACCAAGGTGTTTCCGACCCGCTCGCACACGGTTGCGGCCCAGGGCGGCATCTCCGCCTCGCTCGGCAACATGCACAAGGACGACTGGCGCTGGCACATGTACGACACCGTGAAGGGGTCGGACTGGCTCGGCGACCAGGACGCGATCGAATACATGGTGCGCAACGCGCCCGACGCGGTCTACGAGCTCGAGCATTGGGGCGTGCCGTTCTCGCGCACCGAGGACGGCAAGATCTACCAGCGCCCGTTCGGCGGCATGACCATGGACTACGGCAAAGGCCAGGCGCAGCGCACCTGCGCCGCCGCCGACCGCACCGGTCACGCCATGCTGCACACGATGTACGGCCAGTCGCTGCGCCACGCGGCCGAGTTCTTCATCGAGTTCTTCGCCATCGACCTGATCATGGACGACCAGGGCACCTGCCGCGGCGTCATCGCGCTGAAGCTCGACGACGGCACGCTGCATCGCTTCCGGGCCCAGACCGTGATTCTGGCGACCGGCGGCTACGGCCGCGCCTATGCCTCCTGCACCTCGGCGCACACCTGCACCGGCGACGGCGGCGGCATGGTGCTGCGCGCCGGCCTGCCGATGCAGGACATGGAATTCGTGCAGTTCCACCCGACCGGCATCTACGGCTCGGGCTGTCTGGTCACCGAAGGCGCGCGCGGCGAAGGCGGCTATCTCGTCAACTCCGAGGGCGAGCGCTTCATGGAGCGTTATGCGCCGTCCGCCAAGGACCTCGCCTCGCGCGACGTCGTCTCGCGTGCGATGACCATCGAGATCCGCGAAGGCCGCGGCGTCGGCAAGAAGAAGGACCACATCTTCCTTCATCTCGACCATCTCGATCCCGCGGTGCTCGCCGAGCGCCTGCCGGGCATTTCCGAATCCGCAAAGATCTTCGCCAATGTCGACGTGACGCGCGAGCCGATCCCGATCGTGCCGACCGTGCACTACAACATGGGCGGCATCCCCACGAACTATCACGGCGAGGTGCTGACCAAGCGGGACGGCGACGACAACGCCATCATCCCCGGCCTGATGGCGATCGGCGAAGCCGCCTGCGTCTCCGTGCACGGCGCCAACCGCCTCGGCTCCAACTCGCTGATCGACCTCGTGGTGTTCGGCCGCGCCGCCGCGCTGCGGCTGGCCGAGAAGCTCACGCCCAATGCCAAGCAGCCCGAGCTGCCGGCGAACTCCGCGGAGCTCGCGCTCGGCCGTCTCGACCATTACCGCTACGCTTCCGGCGGCACGCCGACCGCGAAGCTGCGCGAAGGCATGCAGCACGTGATGCAGAACAACTGCGCGGTGTTCCGCACCGGCGACATCCTGAGCGAAGGCCAGAGCCTGATCGAGAAGGTCCACAGCGGCATCACCGACATCGCCGTGTCCGACCGCTCTCTGGTGTGGAATTCGGACCTCGTCGAGACGCTGGAGTTCGACAATCTGATCTCGCAGGCGGTGGTGACGATGAACTCGGCCGCCAACCGCACCGAGAGCCGCGGCGCCCACGCCCGCGAGGATTTTTCCGAGCGCGACGACAAGAACTGGATGAAGCACACGCTGGCCTGGCTGGACGATGCCGGCAAGGTCAAGATCGAGTATCGCCCGGTTCACGACTACACCATGACCAACGACGTGCAGTACATCCCGCCGAAAGCGCGCGTGTACTGAGCGAACAGCGAAAGCCTTATCGAAATGGTTGAATTCGCACTTCCGAAGAACTCCAAGATCACCGGCGGCAAGACCTGGCCGAAGCCTGCGGGCGCGACCGAGGTTCGCGAGTTTCGCGTCTATCGCTGGAATCCGGACGACGGCAAGAATCCGAGCGTCGACACCTATTACGTCGACACCCATGATTGCGGTCCGATGGTGCTGGACGGCCTGATCTGGATCAAGAACCACATCGACCCGTCGCTGACGTTCCGCCGCTCCTGCCGCGAGGGCGTCTGCGGCTCCTGCGCCATGAACATCGACGGCCAGAACACGCTGGCCTGCACCCGCTCGATGCACGACGTGAAGGACGGCGCGGTGAAGATCAACCCGCTGCCGCACCAGCCCGTCGTGAAGGACCTCGTCCCCGATCTGACCAATTTCTACGCGCAATATGCCTCCGTCGAGCCGTGGCTGAAGACGACCTCGCCGACGCCGCAGAAGGAATGGCGCCAGAGCCACGAGGACCGCGAGAAGCTCGACGGTCTCTACGAGTGCATCCTGTGCGCCTGCTGCTCGACCTCGTGCCCGAGCTATTGGTGGAACAGCGACCGCTATCTCGGCCCCGCAGCCCTGCTCCAGGCCAACCGCTGGGTGTCCGATTCGCGCGATGAAGCCACCGGCGAGCGCCTCGACAATCTCGAGGACCCGTTCCGGCTCTACCGCTGCCACACCATCATGAACTGCGCCAAGGCCTGCCCGAAGGGCCTCAACCCGGCCGAAGCCATCGCCGAGCTGAAGCTCAAGATGGTCGAGCGGCAGATCTAACCCTCATTCATGCTTCGATCCCCGGCCCGGGCGGCCGGGGCATGCTGGCGCCGCCGCCAATTTAAGTCGAATCTTTCGCCACCCCTCGCCGCGCGAGAATCTCGGGGAATACAACCACCGGTTCCCGCCATAAGCGGCTTCCTTCCCGGCGAGAAATTCAGTTAAGCTTCCGGTCAGGGACCGGAGCGACTGTGCAGGGCGCGCAACGCAATTCGCTGAGACTCTTGCAGTGGATGATGGCCGCATCCCTGGCGCTGCCGATTGCGCTGTTCGCGATCGCCGCCGCGATCTCCTACACGTCGACGCGGGATACCGCCGACAGGGAGATCGAGCGCACGCTCGACGTCGCACATGAGCACGCGCTCAAGGTGTTCGAGACGATCGACCGCAGTCTCTCCGAGCTCAACGAGGTCGTGCGCGGCCTCCCGGACGAGGCCATCCGCCCACGCGAGCCGACGCTGCATCGGCGCCTGAAGCGGCTGGCCGATTCGCTGCCGCAGCTCAAATCGGCCTGGATCTTCGATGCGGACGGCAAGGCGCTGGTCAACAGCCTCGCCTCGCCGCCGCCGGAGCTGAGCTTCGCAGACCGCGACTACTTCTACGCCCATGTCGACCAGACCATCAGCACCTTCATCGGCATGCCCCTGACGCCGCGGCCGCCCTACCAGGGCGCCCGCTTCTTCGGCGTGAGCCGCCGCCGCGACTCCGACGACGGCAGCTTCATCGGCGTGATCCAGGCCTCGGTCCTGCCGGAGTATTTCGAGAGTTTCTACGCCAGGATCGGCTCCGATCCCGGCAGCTTCTTCGCCATGGGTCGCACCGACGGCGTGGTGCTGGCGCATTTTCCGCGGCTCGACCGCGACCTCCGGCTCGATCCGGGCGGACCGGTCGGCCGCGAGATCGCCGCTCACCCCGCGCACGGGCTCATGACCATCGCCTGGCCGTCGGACGGGATCGAACGCCGCATCGGCTACCGGCGCGTCGCCGAATATCCGATCTATGTCAGCGCGGGCCTCGAGACCTCGGCGATCCGCGCGCGCTGGCTCGCCACCATGGGTCAGCATCTCGTGTTCGGCATTCCCGCGACCGCGCTGCTGTTTCTGCTGCTCGCATTCGCCTTCCGGCGCACCCAGCATCTTCAGGCCGAGGCCGCCAAGCGGCGCGAGGCCGAGGAGGCGCTCAAGCACAGCCAGCGCCTGGAAGCGCTGGGCCAGCTCACCGGCGGCGTCGCGCACGACTTCAACAATCTGCTGACCGTGATCCGCGCCTCCGTCGACCTGTTGAACCGGCCGCAACTGACGGAAGAGCGGCGACAGCGCTACATGACCGCGATCGCCGATGCGGTCGCGCGCGCCGCCAGGCTGACGTCGCAGCTGCTCGCCTTCGCGCGGCGCCAGACCCTGAAGCCGGAGGTGTTCGACGTCGGCGAGCGGATGCAGTCGCTGCACGACATGCTCGCCACGCTGCTGGGACCCGCGATCGAGATCGCGATGCGGCTGCCGGCGGAGCCGTGCCTGGTCAATGCCGATGCCAGCCAGTTCGAGACGGCGCTGATCAACATGGCCACCAATGCGCGCGACGCCATGCAGGGCAAGGGCCGGATCAGCTTCAAGGTCGAGGCGGCGACCACCGTTCCGGACACGCTGGCGCACGTCTCGGGCAGCCACATGCCTGTTAGCAATGGCTTCATCAGCGTCGTCGTCAGCGATACCGGAATCGGCATTCCCGCCGCGCGGCTCGGGCGTATCTTCGAGCCGTTCTTCACCACCAAGCAGGTCGGCCACGGCACGGGTCTTGGCCTTTCCCAGGTGTTCGGCTTCGCCCGGCAATCCGGCGGCGAGGTGACGGTCACGAGCGAAGTCGGCCAGGGCAGCACCTTCTCGCTCTATCTGCCGCGCGTGCCGGCGAACCTGCTGCCGCGGCAGCAGGCGCCGAACACCGCGCCGGCGGTGCTCGGCAGCGGCATGTCGGTGCTGGTGGTCGAGGACAATATCGAGCTCGCCAATTTCGCCGCCGATGGCCTCACCGAGCTCGGCTACAGCATCACCCTGGTCGACAATGCCGCCGACGCGCTCGCCGAACTGGTCGTGGATACGGATCGCTTCGACGTCGTGTTCTCGGACGTGGTCATGCCCGGCATGACCGGGCTCGAACTGGCGCGGGCGATCCGCGATCGCGGCATCGGCGTGCCGGTCGTGCTGACCACCGGCTACAGCGAGGCGCTGGCGCAGGAAGGCAGCCACGGTTTCGATCTCGTGCAGAAGCCCTATTCGATCGAGGAGCTCTCGCAGATCCTCCACAGAGCCGCGCGGCTGCGGCGGGTGCGCGATGGCGCGGCCGAATAGCCCGGTCACGGAACCGCAGGGAACCGACTGATTTCCCTTGCGTTGTCCGGCCATGCAGAAACCGGCCGGGAAGCGCGAACAGAACAAGAAGCCGCCCATCATCGAAATCGAGGGCGAGACGGGCGAGGAAGTGGCTCCGCCGCCGCCCGAGATGCTCGAACCCGATCCCGAGCTGTCAGCTGAGGAGGCCGAGCAGGCGCGCAAGGATTATCTGCTGACCCGCTTCTGGATCAGCGCGCGCGGCTTCTGGGGCCGCAAGGGCGACCGCCTTGCCTGGCCGTTCTCGATCGGCCTCGGCATGCTGATCGTCCTCACCATCGGCTTCCAGTACGGCATCAATGTCTGGAATCGCGCGATCTTCGACGCCATCGAGAAGCGCGATGCCGCGAGCGTGTTTCACCTCACCGCGGCGTTCTTTCCGCTCGCGATCGGCAGCATCGTGCTCGGCGTGGCGCAGGTGTTTGCGCGCATGGGCATCCAGCGGCGCTGGCGCGCCTGGCTGACGGCGAGCGTGCTGACGCGCTGGCTGAAGAACGGCCGCTACTACCAGCTCAACCTCGTCGGCGGCGACCACCAGAATCCGGAATACCGGATCGCGGAGGATCTGCGCGTCGCGACCGACTCGCCGGTCGATTTCCTCGCCGGCGTCACCTCGGCCCTGTTGTCGGCCGCAACCTTCATCGTCGTGCTCTGGACCATCGGCGGCGCGCTCACGATCGTGCTCGGCGGGGCGACCATCACCATTCCCGGCTTCCTCGTGATCGCCGCGATGCTCTACGCCGCGATTGCATCGAGCTCGATCCTGGTGATCGGCCGCCGCTTCGTGCAGGTCTCCGAAGACAAGAACCAGGCCGAAGCCGACTTCCGCTATACGCTGACGCGCGTGCGCGAGAACGGCGAGAGCATCGCGCTGCTCGGCGGCGAGGAGGAGGAGCGCGACGGCATCGACCGCAACTTCACCAAGGTGTTGCGGCAATGGGCGCGACTGGCCGGCCAGCACATGCGCACCACGCTGGTGTCGCAAGGGTCGAACCTCGTTGCGCCGGTCGTGCCGCTCTTGCTCTGCGCGCCGAAATTCCTCGACGGCAGCATGACGCTCGGACAGGTGATGCAGGCGGCCTCCGCCTTCACCATCGTGCAGAGCGCGTTCGGCTGGCTGGTCGACAATTATCCGCGGCTTGCCGACTGGAACGCCTGCGCGCGCCGCATCGCCTCGCTGATGATGTCGCTCGACGGCCTCGAGCGCGCCGAGCAGGGCGACGGCCTCGGCCGCATCAAGCGCGGCGAGACGCGCAACGATGCCATGCTGGAGCTGCAGGATCTCTCCGTCACGCTCGACGACGGCACCGCCGTGGTCGGCGAGACCGAGGTGGTGATCGAGCCCGGCGAGCGCCTGCTCGTGGCCGGCGAATCCGGCACCGGCAAGAGCACGCTGGTGCGCGCCATTGCGGGGCTATGGCCGTGGGGCGGCGGCAGCGTCAACTTCCATCCCGACCGGCGGCTGTTCATGCTGCCGCAGCGGCCCTATGTGCCCTCCGGATCCCTGCGCCGCGCGGTCGCCTATCCCGGCGCCGAAGAGGATTGGACGGTCGAGGAGATCGGGGAAGCCCTGCACAAGGTCGGCCTCGACCATCTCAAGGAGAAGATCGAAGAGGAAGGACCGTGGGACCAGACGCTGTCCGGCGGCGAGAAGCAGCGCCTCGCCTTCGCGCGGTTGCTGCTGCACAGCCCTGATATCGTCGTGCTCGACGAGGCGACCTCCGCGCTCGACGAGAAAAGCCAGGACAAGATGATGAAGATGGTCACCGACGCGCTGCCGAAGGCGACCATCGTCAGCGTCGCGCACCGCGTCGAGCTGGAAGCCTTCCACAGCCGCAAGATCGTGCTGGAGCGCCGCAAGGGCGGCGCAAAACTCGTCAGCGACATCGACCTGATCCCGCGCAAGGGCAGGCGAAGGCTGCTCGGGCGATTCCTGCGCCAGCGCAAGAAGGCGGCGTGACCTCGTAGCCCGGATGGAGCACAGCGTAATCCGGGGCGGTCTCGCCACTCGGATAGAACCCCGGATTTCGCTGCGCTCCATCCGGGCTACATTCTTTTCCCATAACGTTGGAGTCCCCGGCAAAACCGGCTATGCATGCGCCGCCTGCAACGAGGACCACCTGCTTGACGCCCGACAACGTTCCTTCGTCAGCGCCGTTCGGCGCGTTTACGCCGAATGCGGCGCAGGCCGCGATCATTCGCCTCGCGACACAGTCAGGGCTGAAGCGCGGCGCCTTCCGGCCCTGGCTGTCGCGGCTGGTCAATCTGCTCCGCGGCGGTCCGGTCGACGTGCAGTATCAGGGCGCCTCGTTCCGATTCTACCACCAGGGCAGCGCGACCGAGCGCGGCGCGTTGTTCAACCCCGACTACAATCTCGACGAACTCGACTTCCTGCGCCAGCACACGCCCGTGGGCGGCGTGTTCGTCGATGTCGGCGCCAATGTCGGGACCTTTGCCCTGGTGATGGCACGGCAGGTCGGCACCCAGGGCAAGGTGGTCGCGATCGAGCCACATCCGCTGACCTTCGGACGGCTCTCGTTCAACCATGCCGCATCGAAGGCGACACAGGTCCGCCTGGTGCAGGCCGCGGCGGGCGACAGCGACGGCGAACTGATGATCGAGAGCGGCGGCGGCAATCTCGGCGCCACCCACGTCGTCACCGGCACCGCCAGCGCTGCAGCCATCAAGGTCCCGTCGCTGCGGCTGACGCGCATTCTCGCCGAGGCCGGCGTCCGCCAAGTCGATGCACTCAAGATCGACGTCGAAGGCTTCGAGGACCGCGTGCTGATCGGCTTCTTCCGTGACGCGCCGCAAGCGTTGTGGCCGCGCGCGGTGGTGATCGAGCATTTGTCACAAAACGAATGGCAGCAGGATTGCATTGCCGACATGATCGCGCGCGGCTTTGCGATTGCACGCAAGACACGAAGCAATACATTCCTGTCCCGCTGACCGTGAGCAAGGGAGATTTGCAATGATCGATCATTTGGGTTTCTCCGTCTCCGACTATGAGCGCGCGAAGGCGTTCTATGCCAAGGCGCTGGCGCCGCTCGACTACAGCCTGGTCATGGAAGTGACGGCGGAGCAGACCGGTCACGCTCCGGCCGCAGGCTTCGGTGCCAACGGCAAGCCGGACCTCTGGTTCGGCGCCGAAGGCGCGATGAACAAGCCGGTGCACATCGCGATTCTCGCCAAGGACCGCGCCACGGTCGACGCCTTCTACAAGGCGGCGATGGCCGCCGGCGGCCGTGACAACGGCCCGCCCGGAATCCGCCCGCATTACCATGCGAATTACTACGGCGCGTTCGTGCTGGACCCCGATGGCCACAACATCGAGGCCGTCTGCCACGCGCCGGAATAGACTGGTTCCATCTTCCGACAGGAACATCGTTCCGCGGACGCCGTTATCGTTCCTTGCAAGAAGGAGCACGGTATGGCCAACGACAATACGCGCGACACCGATCGCGTCTGGGATCTGATGAAGAAGATCGGATTCGCGATGCTGATCACGCGCGATGGCGACAAGCTGCGCGCGCGGCCGATGAGCGCTTCTCTGGATCGTGGCGCGAACACGATCTATTTCCTCACCGACGCGCGGCGTCACAAGGATGAGGAGATCGAACGCAATCCGTCGATCAATCTGTCTTTCGCAGATGCCAGCAGCCAGAAGTATGTGTCGCTGACGGGCACCGCGGTGGTCTCCAACGACCGCGCCAAGATCAAGGAGTTGTTCTCGACGCCGGCGAAGGCATGGTGGAACAGCGCGGAAGATCCGAACATCCGCGTGCTTAAGATTACGCCTGACGACGCCGAATTCTGGGATTCGCCGGGAACGGTGATTTCCTATGTGAAGATGGCGGCCGCTGCGATGACGAATACGCGTCCTGATATCGGCGAAAACCGCAAGGTGTCGCTGTAATGCCGATCGAGCCGCCCGAGATTCCACCATCGACGCCCGGCACACCGACCGAGCCGCCGCCAGGAATTCCGCCGGGCAGTCCGCAGCCTGAAATCGCGCCGCCGGTACGCGAACCCGGCGAATCACCGCGGCCCGACGAATTGCCGGGCCGCATGCCTGAGGAGATTCCATCGCGCGGACCGAACGGGCCGCTCACACCGAATCCGGCGACGGATGCAATGCCGCCGCGAGATCATGGATGAGCCGAACCATCAACCATCATCAACCATCACATGTAAGGCGATTGCAACCAGCGTCTGAATGCGCAATGAACGTCGCCATACTGACGTGATTTGCATGCAGAAATAAATCGGGCCGCGTCCGCTTCGCCCGCCACAATCCGGCCTAACGCGTAGCCGTTCATCCCAACACTTCGTCAAAGAACCTTCCGGGGAAGTTGACCACCATGACCAACGTTCGTTTCGTGCTGCTTGCGAGCACGGCTCTCACCGCGATGCAATTGGCAAACGCCGCATCGCATGCGCAAAGCGCGCCGCCGCTCGTCGTCGCGCAGGCCCAGCCTCACGACACTGGCCCTGACGGAAAACCGAAGCAGCCGCCGAAGGGACCGCCCGCGGCTGCGCCGCCTGCGGCACCCGCGCGCCCGGCCGCACCGCCGCCCGCCGCTGCCCCGCCCCACCCGCCCGC